>JBBSIA010000003.1:0-200761 GCA_038232335.1 Chthoniobacterales bacterium | reverse complement strand
TTCATTCGGTGCGCGATCTCATCCACCGGATCGACGCCTACATTAAAGGCTACAATCAAAATGCTACGCCTTTCACCTGGAATTATCGTGACACGCGTAAGCGTTTTCGTGTCCCCCTTTCTTCCCTTTCAGCACACTAGATCATCGCCAGATAATGCGGCAGCATATCGCGCCAGTAATTCCAATCGTGACCGCACCATTTCCTACCGTCGAGCAAGTGTTGGATTCCTTTTGCGTTCAGAATCCCAGAAAGATGCATCGACTCGTGCCGCGTGTTGTCCCATTCGCCGGTGCCGAGAATGATGCCCATATGGTTGAACTTCCACGGATCAGGCAGATTTGGCAGGTACTCGTACGGACTGTTGAAGTAAATGTTGTCGTCGTGATAGCCGTCGAAAAAGTCGCTGATTTCGAAGGCGCCGCTCAAGCTGATAAGGTGACTGACGGCGTTGGCATGCTTAAAGGCGATATTTGCTGCATGATACGCTCCCAGACTTGCGCCGCACACCGCCACGCGAGGTGCCGAACACTCGCGCCGCGCAAAATCGAAAACATCGCCGACGATCACATTCTCGTAAGCGAGATGGGTCCGCATCCGATCCGCCGGATGAATTGATTTGTTATAGAAGCTCTCGAGATCGATGGCATCGGGGCAATAAAGCGTGATTTTGCCGCCGTCGACATGCCCACTGACGGCGTCGGTGAGTCCGAAATCCTTGTTTTGATAATAATTCCCGAACGAGGTGGGAAATAGCACCAGCGGAAGGCCGCGCCCCTCACCGAAAACCAGCATGTCGAACTCGCGACTCAGATGCGGAGTCCACCAGCGGATATGACGTTCGTTCATCGCAGGAATCTGAAAGTCACCTCGTCAATCACGCGCGATGGCGGGGGCAAGTCCTTCCGCCGCGCCCTTTCGAACTGTGGCCAATCCGATCGCGTCGAGCTTCGTCCAGCCGCTTCATGAGATCATCGTGAAGCGACCATGATGAAGAAAAGGCGCGACTGCTCAAGTTCGAAACCTCTGGCGTGAGAGCCGGGACGTAACTAAACACTACGTCTGCACCGCATGCGCGAACATACACTCACCGGCAATATTCACTCGCACTCGCATTTTGAGTCGCGAATTCTGCGCAATCGCCGCGACATCCTCGTCTATCTTCCGCGCGGATATCGCCGGACGCGCAACCGCTATCCGGTGCTTTACCTTCAGGATGGACAAAATGTTTTCGACGCCGCGACTTCCTTTGCAGGAGTGGAATGGGGTGTTGATGAGACCGCGCAGCGCCTCATCCGCTTGCGCCTGCTCGCGCCGCTCATCATCGTCGCGGTGGCCAACACCGGAGTGAATCGCATTCATGAATATGCGCCCACCCGAGCCATCATTGACCGCAACGCCACATATAAAAAACCTAGTCGCGGTCTCGGACGTGATTACGGGCGTTTCCTGGTCGAGGAGCTGAAACCCTTTATCGACAAACATTATCGCACCCGCGCGGAGGCGGAGTTTACCGGTCTCGGAGGCTCGTCGTTAGGCGGGCTCTTGACGCTCGCGCTCGGTCTCTGGTTCCCAGATGTTTTCACCCGCCTGATGGCGATGTCACCATCGATCTGGTGGGACGATTGCGTGATTTACCGGATGGTGGAGAGATTACCGGAAAAGTTGCCCCTGAAAATCTGGCTCGACACCGGCACACACGAAGCCGGATGGGAGCACGGGGCGCAACTGCGAGATCGGCTGATCGAGAAAGGCTGGCGGCTTTTTGACGATCTGCATTACACCGAAATCGAAGGTGCGGATCATAGCGAGGGCGCCTGGGGGGCGCGAGTCGATCCCGCGCTGCGCTTTCTATTCCCGCCCGCGCCGGAGTGACTGGTCGCGTGGCGCCGCTGCGCCGCCCGCGCGTGCTCGAGAGGGCCTTCAACTAACGCGCTAAATCGCCGCGACTGCCGCTGCTTCTGAAGTGGCAAAGTTGCCGAGCTTGCGGAATTTGTCGTAGCGCTGCGAGAGCAGCTCCTCGATCGGCTTTGCCGCGATGCGCTGTAGATTCTGACGTAACGCAGTCCCGAGATTCGCTGCAGCGAGATCATGATCCCGATGAGCGCCGCCTTCCGGTTCCGGCACAATTTCATCGACCACTCCCAGTCCCATGAGGTCGTGAGCTGTGAGCTTGAGCGCTTCGGCGGCTTCCGGGGCGTGACGACGATCTTTCCACAGAATCGCCGAGCAGGCTTCCGGACTGATAACCGAGTAATAAGCGTTCTCTAGAATCAGAACGTGATCGGCCACTCCGATTCCGAGCGCGCCCCCGGAACCGCCTTCACCAATGACGGCGGCGACGATTGGGACGCGCAGGCTCATCATTTCGCGCAAATTCACGGCGATGGCTTCGGCAATGTGTCTTTCTTCGGAACCGATACCGGGGAAGGCCCCAGGCGTGTCGATCAATGATACCACCGGCAGATCAAACTTCTCCGCCAGACGCATCAGCCGCAGCGCTTTCCGATAACCTTCAGGATGGGCACAGCCGAAGTTCCGCTTCACGTTTTCCTTGGTGTCGCGTCCTTTCTGGTGCGTGATCACGACGCAGCGAAACGCGCCGATTTTCGCGAGACCGCTCGGCATCGCCTTGTCGTCGCCGAAGACGCGATCGCCGTGAAGTTCCACCCATTCGGTGAAGCACCGCGAGATGTAATCGAGCGCGAAAGGCCGCTGCACATGACGCGCGATCTGCACCCGTTGCCACGCCGTCAAATTTTCGTAAATTTGGCGCCGGGTCTCGCGGATTTTCGTCTCCATCGCTTCGACTGCGCTCTCGAAATCGATCTCGTGCTCGTCCGAATGGTTCTTCAAATCCTGGAGACGACGCTGCAATTCCAGGATCGGCTTTTCAAAATCAAGCGGCTGCGTGCTCATGCGCTAATCGATAATGGTGACAGCGGTCTTGCTGTTGACAAGGCTGCTCAATTCCTCAACGTCCGCGGCCGCCATCCCCAGCCCGGTGGGTGGCGGCAGCATCGTCTGGTTTCCCTCGGGCTCTGAAAAGAGAATATAGCCCGGCGTGGCCAGCCGCACCCAGCGCGTGCTCCTCGCGAACTCCTTGCTGCCAAAGCCGACGCGTTTGCCATCGAAGAATGCCATCGTCTCAGAGACTTTCGTGGTGATCTTCGGCGGCTGTTTCGCCGGCAGTTTCACGGAATGAATGCGGTAACGCTTAAAAAACATCCCGTGATTGAGAAGAACTACGGCCTGCGCTTTGCGCTGAATGAGGAGCGAGAAATCCGGGTGTGAAACGAAGAGCCGCTCGCCGATGTGCAGCATCGTGCCGTTGAGGCCGTTCATTTTCATGATCAGCTCGGGAGTTGATTTCGTTCTATGCGCGACGCGGGCGAGGACGTCGCCGCTTTTGACGATGTACTCCTGCTTGTCCGGTGATGGAATTGCAGAGAGCAGGATCTTCATGTTCACCTCGCCCAGCAGGTCTTTTGCTTCCTCAACGTGCAGGCCCCCGGGGTATTTTTGGATGAACGCAATCAGCGCGGCGCGGGCTTCAGGGAACTTATCTTCCTGGCGCAGTTTTGCGGCGGCTTGGAACTCCGGCAGGCTAATGTCGGGAGTCGGCTCCGCCGCAACTTCGCCGGTGAGTTCGGCACGCATCTGCCGTTCCGGCTTCACGAACAAATCGTAGCTAAAAAAGGCGGCGGCGCCGAAGACCGCAATCGCGAGAAGAAGAACGAGTAGCCACTTCATAGATCAGAAAAGCGCATGCGTTGGCATCGTCTGGATCACGCGGCGCACATCCAGCCAGCGTTCTCTCGAGCGAGACGCGGGCGGCGAAGAGCCGTTAGCTCTCGCCTTCCTTGGCCCAGGTAAAGTGGCAATCCTGGCAGTAAAATTCCTTCGGGAAAATTTTGAGCGCGAAGAGCACGCTCGCGATCGATGGCGTTAGAAACTTTCGCGTCAGCTGCGGGTATTCGATCCGTGGCGAATTACATTGCGGGCAACGAATTGCGGAGCCGATCTCCGGATCGCTCGCCTCCCACTCAACCATCAACTTTTGTGCCTGCGGAAAATCCTCCTCTTCCACGAGCACTTTCGCGTTTGCCTGCGGTTTCGACAATAACGCGACCGCCTGAAAGTGCCCTTCGTTGTGCACATCCGCCTTCACGCCCGAGCTCTGCAGGCGTTCCTTGAGATGCTTCGCCTTCGCTGGCTCGTTGAACGTGGCAATCGTCACCATAAATTCACCGCACGCTTTTGCTCTACGGTTTCTGAGCAAACATCAACTACTGGCCGCGTGCAAGATTCGCCGGTGGAAACCATTGATAGAGCATGAAATAGACAAGCACGCCCGTGACCGACACGTAGAGCCAGATCGGCATCGTCCAACGCGCGATCCGCTTGTGCCGTTCCCAACGGCGGCGAAACGCCGGGACCAGCGTCGCGATCACCAGCGGCAGCGTGGTAAACGCGAGCAGAATGTGTGAGATCAACATCACGAAGTAGATCGGCCGAACGAGTCCGACAGCGGTGAAATGGGTGGACTTTTCGCCGACGTGCGCGTGGTAAACGAGATAACCGGCGAGAAAGAACGTCGAAGAAACCACCGCCGTGATCATGCACGCGATGTGCCGCCTCCAGTGGCCGCGCCGGATGAAATACCAACCCGCTGAGATGAACACCGTGCTGACGAAGTTAAACACGGCATTGGTGGCTGGAAGATCAGATATCGTCATCGTTCGACAGGATGCAATGGAGATCAGTCCGGCGATAGCTCGCCTTGAATTCCCGAGAGCGTCCCGTAGGGATGCTGCGTGGGCGCTGAGTTACTCGAGGAACCTGAAGCGCGCGCGCTTGCGAAGCACAGTTTCGGCCGTCGCACCTTTCGGCGTTGGCTGACGCGCCGGCTGGCACATCTTCTCGTTCTTCTGGTGCTGGGGGCGCTCGCATTCAGCGGCTGGTATCTCGCACGCAAAGGCTTCGGCCGCGAATGGCGCACGAGCGTGGCGGAGGAGCTGCATCAACGCGGCGTCGAAGCTTCCGTCCGGCGTCTGACCCTTGATCCCTTCCGTGGTCTGATCGCGCGCGACGTGCGGATTTTCGATCACAAGAATCGCGAGACCACGATCGCCGTCATCAGCGAGTTGTCGCTCGACATCAATTACGCTGCCTTCCTCCGTCATCAGCCATTCCTCAGCGCGGTGGATGTCCGGGATGCGCGGCTTTCCCTGCCGTTGTCTGCGTCCGACCCGGAAGCGCCGCGCGCGGAGCTGAAAAATTTCCGCGCACACGTCTATTTTCCGCCGGAGCAGATCTACGTCAGCCAGGTGGAAGCAATCTTCTGCGGCATCCGCGTCTCTGCGGTCGGCCAATTGATCAAACGCGACGACTACAAACCATCCGCGCAAATCTCAGCAGAAGAATGGCAACGCCGGCTACATCTGTTGCAGACTACAGTGACGGAGCTCAATCGGTTCATTTTCGCGGGAGGGCCGCCGCAGTTGCAGATTAAGTTCAGCGGCGACATTGCCCAACTCGAAAACGCGCATTTGGAGGCGACGCTTCGCGGCGAGCGAATCCGGCGCGGCGCTTACGAGATCAAGGCGCTGGACGCCGCCGCCGAGTGGTCCAATCAAAGCCTCAATCTTACAGGATTTCGGTGGACCGATAACGCGGGTGAATTTTCGGGGAGAGCCAGTTGGCAGCGCGAGAAAAACGCCGGCGATTTCCAAGTCCACAGCACGATGGACCTGAAGCAGTTCTCGGACGCGTTTGGCTTCGCTAAGCTGCTGGCGGACGTGACTTTCTCCACGCCGCCCATGATCGATCTCTCCGGATCAGCGCGATTCGGAAGCGCCATGCCGCAGCTAAAAACTATCGGACGCGTCGCACTCGGAGCGTTCGTTTTCAAGACCGTTCCCTTCGAAGGTCTCTCAGGTGAATTTTCGTGGGATGGGAAGCGCACGATGCTGCGACAGGTTCGGCTTCGCCATGAGACCGGCGAATTGAAGGCGGAACTTTTCGACGCCCCGGCCGACTTCCGGCTTAATCTCGAAAGCACCGTCAGCCCCGTGGCCGCCTCGCCATTTGTGTCGGAAGAACTGAGACATTTTCTCGGTGAATGGGAATGGCCGCGCCCGCCTGCCGTTCACCTCGCGATCCGAGGCGCCAGCCGGGACCCAGAGACGTGGGAAGCTGACGGCACGATCGCGTTGCAGCGCACGCGGTTTCGTAGCGTCTGGATGAACAGCGCAAGCGCAAATGTACGGTTCGGAAATGGCGCCGTGACTTACGACAATCTGCGCATCACGCCGGATGAAGGCGTCGGGACTGGTTCCTTTACCTATGATTTCGACAAACACGAGGTGCGCTTGGCAAACGTGAAGAGCACGTTACGGCCGGCCGATGCGATCTACTGGATCGATCCCAAGCTGTCGAAAGCAGTCGCGCCGTACAAATTCAAGCAATCGCCGAATGTCACCGCGAACGGCGTTGTGCGATTGCATGGGCGCAAGGGAGATCATCTCGAACTCACGGTCGATGCGCCCGCTGGAATGGATTACGTTTTTTTGGGCAAAACACTGCCGATTGATAGGGTCTCGGCCCGGCTGCTCTTTACGGACCAGCGACTTCAACTGAGCGATGTCAACGGCGCACTCTTCAGCGGGACGCTGGGAGGAGACGCCGACATCTCACTCGCAAAGGACGATCAGCATTATCGCGCCAGCGTCGAAGTGGCGGGCATCGACTTCCCACTGCTGACCGACCTCTACTTCAAGTTCGACACTGCTCATGGACGGTTAAATGGCAGATATGATTTCACCGGGGTCGGTGATAACGCCCGGGCCATGCGCGGTGAAGGCAAGGTCACACTGCGCGATGGTGATGTTTTCGCGATCCCGGTTTTCGGTCCGCTCTCGGGCGTGCTTTCGAGTATTTTTCCCGGCAGCGGCTACAGCATCGCGCGCCAGGCGAATGCAAGTTTCACAATCCGTGACGGTGTCATTCACACCGACGATTTCCAAGTTTCGGGCAAATTGTTCGGCATGGCCGGACACGGCGACCTTTTTTTCCTCGAGAACAAAATTGATTTCGACATTCGAGTCAGTGCAAGTGGCCCCGGAATCCTCCTCTCGCCCGTTTACAACCTTTTCGAATACAAAGGCGAAGGCAGCCTCGCGAAACCGACATGGCGACCGAAGCGCTTCTGAGGATAGCTGATTTCTGAGTCTGATTGCTGAATGAAATCTCCGACATCGAGGAAGCGCGACCCTCGGCCGCAGGGCAAATCAGAAATCAAGAATCAGCAAATAGCAACGCTTCTCGGCGCCCACATGTCGATTGGTGGCGGTCTGCACGTCGCGATCGAGCGGTCGTGCTCGATCAACTGCACCGCGATGCAGATTTTTGTGAAGAACAACATGCAATGGTTTGCGCGACCGCTCGCGAACCAGGAGATCGCCGCATTCCTAAACCACACGCAGCGCGCCGAGCTTAAATTCGTTTTCGCGCACGCGAACTACCTCATCAATCCCGCTGCGACCAACCCGCAGTTTCACGCGAATTCACTCCGTGCTTTGTCCGAAGAACTTACTCGCGCGGATCAGCTCGAGCTGCCGTTTCTCGTCTTGCACCCAGGCGCGCATCTCGGCGCCGGCGAAGAAGCAGGTCTGATTAAGGTCGTCGAGTCGATCGACAGAGTACTGGCCGGAATTCCGAAAGTGAAAACAAAGATTGCTCTGGAAACGACCGCCGGTCAGGGATCATGCCTCGGTCACACGTTCGAACAGATTGCCTACGTCATATCGCATGTCCGCGAACCAGAACGCCTCTGCGCTTGCCTCGATACCGCGCACGTCTTTGCTGCGGGCTATAATGTCGCGACTGAAACAGGCACGAGGAACATGTTTCGCGAGTTCGATCGCACGATCGGACTCGATCGACTTGCAGGATTGCACCTCAACGATTCAAAAACTCCGCGCGGCTCGCGCGTGGATCGCCACGAGCACATCGGCAACGGCAAAATCGGCCTTGCCGCATTTCGCTTCATTATGAATGAACCCCGCTTTGCGAAAATTCCGAAGGTCCTGGAAACGCCGAAGGACAAGGAGCTCACGGAAGATATCGTGAATTTGCGATGCTTGCGTTCTCTCGTGGCGAGGCCGCGTTCCGGAATCAAACCTGGCCGATAAGCTAATGAAAACAGCGGTTGTCACTGGCGCCAACAAAGGGATCGGTCAGGAAGTCGCGCGGCAACTTGCTGCGAAAGGATTTCGGGTTTTTGTGGGCGCGCGCGATGAAAAGGCCGGTCGAGCCGCGGCCCGCGAAATCGGTAGGGCGGCAACATTCCTGAAGCTGGACGTCGCCAATCCGCAAAGCATCCGTGACGTGGCCAACCAAGTTGGCCAACTGAATGATCGCCTCGATGTTCTCGTGAATAACGCTGCAATTGCATTGGACGGCGATGAGAGCGTGTTGCGAATTCGCGCCGAAGTTTTTGAAGAGACGCTCCGGACGAATGCACTTGGGCCGTTGCTTGTGGCGCAAGCATTCGAACTGCTTTTATCGAAATCCGACGCGCCGCGGATCGTTAACGTCTCGAGCGGCAGCGGCCAGTTGACGGGCGGCGCCGATGGCTGGGCGCCGGCGTATGCCATCTCGAAGACAGCGCTCAACGGCGTGACGTCGCAGCTCGCGGCCGCGCTTCCGAGGTTTGCCGTCAATGCGGTGTGTCCCGGGTGGGTGCGCACCGAGATGGGAGGCGAAAACGCGACGCGCTCAGTCCAGGAAGGAGCCGCCGGGATCGTTTGGCTGGCGAGCGATGCGCCGCAGACGTTGACCGGAAAATTTGTGCGCGACCAAAAGACGATCCCGTGGTGACCCGGTTACTTGATCGATGACCAACTATGACGATGCTCCGACCAATGTTGCGCGTCTACTGGAGCGAAAAGTACTTCGGCAGGATCGACACTCTGAGCATCCCCCGTGGGCGTGAATGACGCCACAACCGTCCGGCTGTCGCAAAGATTGCACTTTGGCCGGGAGAGCCAAGTTTCTCGGCCGTAGAGGCTCGTCGGTTTACGTGGAACGAGCCAGGTGGCAACAACACCTACCACGCGTCTTTAGTGGACGCCCCTCGCCCGCTCTTTCATGGGAAGCACCTCAAGACAAGTCGTCCACCAGCCAGTCTCGATTGTTTCGACGAACTCCTCCGGGATGACTTCAGAACGCATCTCCGCAGCCAAGCGCTCGTGATCGTATTCGAGTGGCACGAATTGAACGTCGATTCGTTTGGCGTCGTGAACGGCGATGATTACATACCAGACGCACGTTCGGCCGTCATTTGCCGGACGACCGATCGCGCCGCAGTTTACAAAATGTCTGCCACTGGGCAGCGCGCGATGCCAATGCAATCCGGTGTGGGTAGCGACAATCACGTCTGTGCCGTGGGCCCCGCACAGTCGTTCTAGAAAGGCGACCGACGTTGTTGTTTCCCACAAGAATTCGTTCATCTTTCGCGGTGAACCGTGACAGAGCAGCACCCGCACACCGTTCAAGTCGAACCGCAGTTCTACGGCTAAATCGCGCATCCAGATTTTGTTTTCCGTAGCTGTATTCTTGAAGGTGTAGTCATACGACAACCGCGCGAAGTAATTGTCCTTTGCATCGGTGTAGCCGCACTGGCAGTCCGCGAGATTATTGCCGATCGAGTTATCGTAGTTGCCTTGAACGACCGGAATGTTTGCGTCGCGCAACAGCGGGAAAACCTTGTCCGGATTCGGACCGAAGGCGCCAAGGTCGCCGAGGCAGTAAATCTTGGAGGCACCGCGTCGAGGCGCATCTTCGAGCAATGCGGCAAGAGCGAAATGGTTCGAATAGACTCCGCCAAAAACTGCGATGCATTCCGTCATACCGCTCCAATCGTCCAGACTCAATAATCCCGATTCCGGGCTTCCACTTCGCGCCTAGCCCTCGTTTGGCGAAGAGCCGGTTGCGGGGTTATTCTGCGAAGAGGAATGCGCGCTGAGCCTTTTACCCTCCATGCTCTGCGATGTCGCATTCGAGCAGAGCGCACCGAATTTGTAGCAGGTGGTGCAAGCCTGATGCCGCAGCCGATACCCCTTCAGAGCGTCCCGCATGCTCGTGCCCAATCTTGCGTCCGGCTTGTCAACCAGGATGGGGCAAACGTGCACGCCTTGATCGCTCACGACGCGGCTATTATGACAAAGAAGCTGAGTCTCATCGTAACCTGCCATCATCGATTCCGTCACGAACTCGTATTTCGCATAACCGTGATCGCGCAACGCCTCCTGGCCAATCTTTAGCGACGGCAGTAGCTTCATTCGCGGCCGCGTGTAACCAATCTTCGCTAGCTCTGCTTTGAACTCCCGCAGGAAATAATCGTCTTCGTGAATCTCCCATGAGCGCATCGAGGTGATAATGGGCAAAAACTCCGAGGCCACGAGCATGCGGACGCCGTTCATTGCTGAGTCGAAAGTGCCCGGCCCGCGGATTGGATCGTTCGTTTCCGGCGAGAATCCGTCGATGCTCACGCGCAGTTCGAGCGAGTAGGCGGAGGCGTCCCGCATCCCGGTGAGGCGCGCGATTTTTTCTTCCGTGAAACGAGTTGCGTTCGTGAGAACTGTTGCCGGACCGACGGCGAGCGTTGCTTCCAGAATCTGTAAGATGTCCGGGTTAATGAAAGGCTCGCCGCCGGTGAAATAATATTCCTTTACGCCATAGCGGATCGATTCGTCCAAATGCGGCTTGAACTGCTCGAACTTCATTAAACCGAGCGTGTGATTGTCTGGCGCGCAGGAAATGAAGCAGTGATTACAGCGCAAATTGCAGAGCGTCCCGGCGACCTGGAACCACAGGGAGTCGAGGGAACTGAGCGGCAAAAACGGTGCGCACTCTGTCTCGGTTTGGTCGATCAGCGCGGCCATGTGGAAATTTCCTCGCGCTTGATGCGCACATAAACGGGTGTATCCGACGCAAATGGACGCCGATTTTGTGTGTCTAGGATCACACGATCGCTGCCGGCGCGGAGGCGCAACCGCAAGTGGTTTCCCATGAACGTGGACGACTCAACTACTGCAGAGAAATCTGCGTCGGACGGCTCGACTAGCTCCATTGCGTCCGGCCGTACCATTGCCCAGCACTTTGGACCATTCCGATTTGGCACCGCGTTGATTGCGGCAAAGGGAAGTCGCAGCCCGCCCGAACCATCCTCGCATTCTGCGGGAAACACATTCGAATCGCCGAGAAACGTGGCGACGAAAAGGTTCGCGGGGCGCAGATAAAGCTGAGCGGGCGGACCAGATTGCTCAATCGCGCCGTCGTTTAGAATGATCATTTCGCTACCGAGGCTCATGGCTTCGATCTGATCGTGCGTGACGTAAATCGTCGTGATCGCAAGCGTCGCCAGCAACCGCAACAGCTCCTCGCGCAACTCCTCCCGCAGCTTCGCATCGAGCGCCGAAAGGGGCTCGTCCATCAATAAAATTGAAGGACTGAACGCGATTGCGCGGGCGAGAGCGACGCGTTGTTGTTCGCCGCCGGAAATCTGCGTGATATGCCGGTTTGCGAGTTCTTCGATGCGAGCGAGCTTTAGTGCTTCAAGCGCGCGGCGACGCCGCTCCGCCTTACCAATTCGGCGAACGCGCAGACCGAATTCCACATTCCCGATCACATCCAGATGCGGGAAAAGCGAGTAATTTTGAAACACGACGCCGAAGCCGCGTCTCTCCGGCGGGAGCGCGGTGATGTCGTGCCCATTCAACAGCACCGTGCCGCTGTCGGGCTCCTTCAATCCGGCGGTAAGCGCGAGCGCAGTGCTTTTCCCGGAGCCGCTTGGTCCAAGGATGGTCGTTATCTTTCCGTCGGCAAAACGGTGAGTAAAGTCCTTGATCGCATGACGCGCGCCGAAGGTTTTGTTGAGGGAACGGACTTCGAGCATCGATCACGCCGGCTGTTCCAGGCGGGTGAATTCGCCGCCGCCGATCCATTGCAACGCGAGCAGCGCCGGCACGACCACAGCGAGGAAAATCGTCGTCGCCGCGCTCGAAACGGCGAAACTATTGCCCGTGTACGTAGCGTACAAAGCGGCAGGAAACGTCTGATGCAAGGGCGTGTTCAAGAGGAAGCTGACGTTAAATTCTCCCCACGAGATCGCGAAAACAAGGAGCGAGCCGACAATGATACTGTGCCGTAAATTCGGAATGACGACAAAAAGGAAGCGCTGCCTCCAGCTTGCGCCGAGGCTCTCGGCCGCGACTTCGAGCCTTGCGGTCTCAGAGCTGCGCAACGCGCTCGTCAGGACACGCATCATCAGCGGCATAGTGTACAAAAGGTGGCCGCACAAGATCAGCCACCATTGTCCTCGGACGATACTGTATGCCTGAATCAACCCGATCGACATCGCGATCCCTGGCACTGAAAGTGGAAGCAGCGCCAGCTCCTCGAGCATGCGACTTCTTAACGAGTGGGTACGCACGATTGCGTAGGCCGCGGGAACACTGATCAAAATGCAGGCGCCGACGCAAAGAAACGCCAAGCCGAGACTAAACGCGAGTGATCCACCGTAGATGTGAAAGACGTAGCCGAACCAGCTGGAAGTAAGGAATGTGCGGTCGTTTCCGGTGGCCCATTGTTCGCTCGCGAGGCCGAGGAAGGAGGTGTTAAAGAAGGCACCTGCGAGCACGACCAATACCGGCGCCGTGATAACGATAAGCAGTACCCAGGTGACCGCGTGCGCGGCGATCATCGCAAAGCTGACGGCGCGACGTCTTCTCATGCCTTCTCTGTTGCGCCGAGAGTCCAGTTTCGGACCGAATAGTTAATGATAAAGGCGAGAAGCACGAGCGTAATTGCCATCGCTGCCATCATGCTTTTATTCCCGTAGCCTGTGATTGCGCGGTAAATTTCGAGCGGCAGCAGCGAGAAACGTTTCGAGATGATCAACGCCACGCCGAACGAGCCTAACGAAACCGTTAATGTCACCGCGAACGTGGAAACAAGCGGTCGCCAGATCAGCGGCAAAATCACGAGGCGGATTCGCTGAGTTATTCCCGCGCCAAGCGAACGCGCGGCGAGACTCAGTTGCGGATCGAACTTCCGGAGCGCGGATTCGAGCGTGAGTGTAGCACGTGGAATCTCAAAATAAAGGTAGGCGAGAACGAGACCCACTAGCTGATACGCGGAACCGGAGAGGTAATTGCTTCCCGTTGCCTTCTCGAACAGTTGGGGCACAACGCCAATTCTGCCGAGCATAATGACGGCGAGAAAACCGACGATAATTCCCGAGAAGGACATCGGCAGCGTGTACAGCGCCCGCACCAGGCGCTTGCCAGCGAATTCTTCATTTGCGAACAGCCACGCTGGCGCCAGGCAGAGGAACGTGGAGATAAAGGCAACGACCGCGCTGAGAAGGAACGAGTGAAGCAGCGCCGTCCGATAATAGTCATCGCGAAAAAGCTCAATGTAGGAGTGAATGCTGATCGCGCCCGCGCTCGCGACGCTTCCCCAGAAAAGCGTTGTGAGCGGGTAGAGCAACAAAAGGCCGATCATCAGAGCCAACGGCAGGGAGAGAAGGAGACCGCGCATCCTTGCCGGGCTTCGATTGAACGGCCGAGCAGTCATCGTGAAGAGTTCCTGCGAGCTACTTAGCGTTAACCTCTTTCGACCAACGCTGTTTCACCGCGTCCGCTTTTGTGGCCATTTCACTTAAGGGAAGGTTGACCGCCTTTGCATAGGCAGACTCCGGAAGGAATTGCTTCGATAGTTCAGATCCCAGGTTGATCTTCATCACGGGCCGAAAGAAGGATTGCGCCATTAGCTTCTGCGCTTTATCGCCAAGACACCAATCCAGATATTTCTTCGTCTCTTCTGGATGCGGCGCGCCGTTTACCATTCCCATGACGAGCGGCATGGTGATGGTGCCTTCGCTCGGGATGACTACCTCGATATCACCCTTATCGACATACTTCATCTTGAGTCCATTTCCGTCGGCATTGATCCAGATGGGAATTTCGCCGCGGAGCACGTCGTTGTAGACTGTGTCCTTCGCGTAGTTCAAAATATTGGTGTTGAGTTTCTTCAAGTAGCTGAAGCCAGCATCCATGTCGGGTCCGCCCTTCATGATGGCATTCATTCCGTAGACGTAAGTGAAGCCGGTTCCCAGGATCGTGGGGTCATCGTAAACAACCATGCCTTTGTAGTCCGGTTTCAACAGGTCGGCGAAAGACTGCGGCACCGGCTTTCCCATTAATGCCGCTTTGTTTACGATGAACGCGATGTAAGCAGAGTGCACCGTCCACCACTTCCCATCGGGGTCTTTCAAGCTATCAGAAAGTTTTTCCCATCCCGCGGGCTTGTATGGCTGATGCAAACCTTTGAGCGCAGCCTGATAGCCAATCGCTCCTGAATAGTATGCGCAGTCCGCCTGTGGATTCGCCTTCTCCGCTTCGAGCGCCGCCATCGCTGCAGAGCTGCCTTTCATGTCGGGTGGAATCCGGACGCCGGTCTCGGTGGCGTAAGCCGCAGTCACCCCGCCCCAGTTCGCATAGTTCGGAATGCAATCGTATTGAACGACAACTTTCTCGGCAATCGCGCCGGCAGCGCTGGCGACCAGCATTGAAGAGAGCATCAATAGTTTCATAGTGGAGCTATTTATCAGTTTGATTGTTGGGTTAGAATTTGACTTGAAAGTCCATCAGCAAGCTGTTGCGGAACGTGTCGCTGCCAATGTTTGCGTTCCCAGCTCCATTGTAATATTCACCGACATAGTTGAGCTGAACGCGCGTGTTGCCGTTCAGGAACCAATTGAAGCCCGCTGTTAGCGCGTAAATTGAGTTGCTGTCGATTCCGTCCAGCACCGAGCCGTTTAGCGTGGCGGACTCTACTCGCACGATCGGCTGGAAACCTCCGCTGTAATCTCCGGTTACGAAGTAGCCCGCTTGCAAAAAGCCGCCATAAAGATCTACGTCTGCACGCCCGAACCGGTAATAAAGACCTTCGCCGCGCAACGAGAAGCGACCCGGTTCCCAGAAGAAATCCGCGTCGACGCCATTCCGCGCGCCGGAGACCGGCACGTCGATGAATGCCGTGCCCGCAAGACTGGCAAGCGTCAGCATCTGCGGTCTCTCATTATCGTGATCGTAGCCAACGCCGAGGCTGAACTGCTTCAACGGTTGATAGCTCAGCTTCGCCTGAAATTCTTTGCTGCCGTTGTCGTCGGAGCGAGTGCCATCAGAGGTAGCGCTCGCATTTCCATTCCAAACGCCTGCGTAGTAGGTGAGGGTCGGAATGAACGGTTTGCTTTCGACAGCTTCAGCGATGTTCTTACCGCTTGCGGTGGCAGCAAGCGCGGTGGGTTGCGCGGAGCCCACTGGCAACACACCGAGCAGCATGACTCCTTGTTGCACATCAAGCGCGGGCAAGCCGAACATTGCGTTGAGTGCAATGAAACGCTTGACCGTGTCGAGCGAGCGGGTGGAGCGAAAGTTCTCAGTTGAAAACGGCACCGTAAATTTGCCCACTCGAAACTGCAGCGCCTCGTCCAATATTTTGGCCGTCAAATTCGCTTCCACCAACGCAGCGCCTCCCGGTGCAGCCGCGTCGAACTCCACGAGCAAGCTGTAGCGCTTGTAGAATTCGGCGATCAAATCAATCCGCGCGTTCGCAAGCCGAAAGTCAACATTGTCGAATGGCGCGTTGTTCCCGCCATCTTGGGCGATGATCTGTGATCGCGCATAACCCAGAATGGAAAACGCGAAGTTCTCGTCAGGCGATTTGAGATAGAATCCGCCGCCTAACGGATTGATCCCAACCTTCCATTCTTCAGCCTTCATCGCGGCTACTCGGGCATCAAGCCCACGACTGGTTTGGTCCGCATTGTACGAGCTCGGCAACGGAATTCGTTCCCCAGTGACGATGGAACGATTCAGTTTGTCGCGATTTAGTTGAGTCTGCATCTCCCCCATTTTTCGGCGAAGCTCGCTGTTCTCCTGCTCGAGCTTTTCGAGGCGCGCGATTACGTCGCTGAGGTTCGTTGGGGGAGCTTGCTGTGAGGAGCCGTCTCGGGCTGTTAGCAGGATGGTGAACGCGGTGAGAAGGACGGGAAGTTTTCGGGTAAAGAGAGATTTCACTATAAATTGCAGTTGTGAGGCGGCTCTCGTGCGAAAGCCTCCGGGTTGCGGGACTGAACGCCGATCCGCCCAGAGCAGGTGCGGCGGATCAGCGATTTGTGGAACGACTAGGCGAACCGCAATGCCGGGGGCGGCATCTGGCGGCGGGCGCGCTCCGCGCGATAAGAAAGATCGACAAACGTCCCACGTGCAGCGCGCTTTGTGACTGCGATGAATGGAAACCGCCAGAGCGCGAACAGTCCAGCGCGATCACCGGTGCGCGCCAGCAAGCGGACATCCGCCCACGAATCGAGGTCGTATTTAACCGGCAGCAGTCGCACCTGCGCCGATCCGCAACGACGGACGAGCTCCGCGCGATCCGTGTTTTGCTTCCAGCGAATGCCTCGCAGCAGCTGACGATCGACTGCGCGGACGCCAATCAAATAGCAGCCGCCGCGATGATCCGGCCCGAGCACGAGGCGTTTCGTTGCCAGCTCGGTGAATGCAACTTCAACGTCGCTTGCCTCAAGCTGAGGACAATCGCGGCCAATCGCGACAATCTGGTCGAACCCCAATTTAGCCAACGAATCAACGGCATTCTCGAAGCGCTCAGCAAAGAAGTCGCCGATCTGCCGATGCACGGTAAAACCATGTCTGCTGACCGGACCCGAAGTGAACAAGTGCAACTCTGCGCCACTGCTGCGCGCGAGATCCTTGTTCGCCAATGAGAAAAGGGGATTCGAGCTCCACGGCATCCGCCGCTTCGCCAAATCCGTGCTGAGCTGGTCCGCAAAAATCAGTAGCGCGCGCCGACCGAGAGCGTGGGAAGGCGATTTCTCGGGAGAAACACAGGAGGGCCGAGGAAACTTCGCCATGAAATTGCTGCTACTTACGTTTGAGATAGTGAATGAGATGCACGCCGTATTGCCGACATGCGCATTCACGCATATTACTTCGCAAGAAATGGCGCAATCAATTTATTATTTGGCAGGAGCTTCCAACCTGAACGTGCAACAGCCGAATTCCAGCGCAGCATGTCTGGAATCCACTCGGCGCAAAAGGCTCTCCTCTATCCGGTAATAACGATACAGCCCCTGGGAGGCGACTTTGATGATGCCGTGGTTGCGCAAAATACGCAGATGCTTCGACACGTTGTATTGAGTGAGCTCCAGAGCTTCCGAAATTTCGGAAACGCTTAACGGTTTGTGAACCAGCGAGCTTAGAATTCGGAGCCGTGTCGCATCTCCGAGGGCGCGGAGGATTTCGACCCACTCGTCTTCTTTCCGTCGAATGCGCTTGGCTATTTGAATCGGCTGCGGCCTCTTCGTTGCGGGCGTCATCAGCTGGCATATCGTGCGCGTCTGCTCGACCGGAAACAAGTTCAATCCCCTGCGACTGCACGAGCTTGCTTACCGAGAGGGCGTTCGGAGCAATCACCGCCAGCGGCTTGCAAATCTGCGTCAACAGCGCTGTCTGAGCCACTGGCGAGTTCGAAAGAATTCGTTTGGTTTCGTCTGCGTCTCGGCCGAGTGCTTGGGCCTGAGCAGTAGCGCACTTGCCGATGCGTCGCAGACGTTGACCTGGAAAATTCGTGCGCGATCGCAAGACGATCCCGTGGTGATCAGTTATTTGATCAACCGAATCGTCAACGGATAGCGGTACAACTTTCCTTCGCTCGCGCGAATCGACGCCACGATCACCAAAACCACGTTCAGCAAATGAAGCACTGCAAGCAATGGCAAGAGCAACAAGCCTATCAGGGCGAAACAGAGCGCGATGATCGCGGCCGCGTAAAGGAAGAGTGAAATTTGGAAATTGAGCGACTCCTTCCCGTGCTCGTCGATCTCTGGAAACTCATTCCGCTTCAGCAACCAAATCAGCAACGGCCCGATGATGTGGCCCACCGCTGGAATCACAAAACCGCAGAGCGCGCTCGCGTGACAGAGCACCGTCCAGGTGCGCGCGCTCGAAGCTGGGACGCTGGACTCCATCTTACTTTTCCTTCACCCGCTCGATGTGCGCGCCGAGCGCACTCAGTTTCTCATCCAGATGCTCGTAGCCCCGGTCGATGTGGTAAACACGGCTCACTTCTGTGATCCCCTCGGCTTTCAATCCGGCGAGCACGAGAGCTGCGGAAGCACGGAGATCGCTCGCCATCACCGGGGCACCCGTCAGGTGATCGACGCCTTGAATCACCGCCGTCGGTCCCTCAATCTGCGCACGCGCGCCCATGCGTTTCAACTCGGCCAGGTGCATGTAGCGCTGCGGAAAAATATTTTCGGTGACGACGCTGATGCCGCTCGTGGTTGAAAGCAGGGCACACATTTGGGCCTGCATGTCGGTAGGAAACCCCGGATACGGTTCGGTTACCAGCTCAAGCGGTTTCGCGCTTCCGTTGGGCCAAACGGTCACTGATTGATCCTTCGTTTCAATCTTGTAACCCGCGTCGGTGAGCGCGGTCGTCACCGCCTTGACGTGCTCCGGATCGACGCGATTGACGGTCACCCCTTTCCCGCAGACCGCGCCGGCGACGAGAAACGTGCCGGCTTCGATGCGATCAGGGATGATGTCGTGCTCCGCGCCGTGCAGCTCGCTGACGCCTTCAATGATCATGCGGCGCGTGCCCGCACCTTCGATCTTCGCGCCCATTTTGTTCAGGAAGTTCGCCAGATCGACAACCTCCGGCTCGGACGCCGCGCCTTCGATGACTGTCACACCATCCGCAAGCACGGCGGCCATTAACACGTTGTCAGTGCCGAGAACCGTCGGGCCGAATTTGCCGCGCAAATTGATCACCGCGCCGAGAAGTTTTGGCGCGAACACTTTCACGTTGCCATTCTCCACCCGAACGGCCGCGCCGAGCGCTTCAAAGCCCTTCAGATGCAGATCGATGGGCCGATCACCAATCACGCAACCACCGGGGAGCGAAACTGTCGCTTCTTTGCAACGGCCGAGCAGTGGCCCCAGCACACAGACGGAGGCGCGCATTCGTCTCACCACATCATACGGCGCAATCGACTCAACTTTCTCCGCATGCACCGTAACCGTGCCGCTCGCCCGCTCCACATGCGCCCCCAGATGCATTAAAATCTGGGTCATGTAATTGGTGTCGCTCAGGTCCGGCACGCGCCGCAGAGTGCACGGTTCCCGCGTCAGCAACGTGGCCGCAAGAATCGGCAGGGCCGAGTTTTTCGAGCCGCTGACCTTAATGGAACCGGAAAGCGAATGGCCGCCGTGGATGAGGATTTTATCCATACCTGGCAAAGAGAAAGCGAGTCAAACCTCCATAGTCGCATACGGCGGCGATGTCGTGAAAATTTTTCTCGCGCAGAAACGCGGAGAGCGCGTCGGCCTGGTTGATGCCAATCTCGAGCGCGAGCAAGCCGCCGGGGCGCAATCGCGCAGGAACCGACGCGATCAGCTCGCGGATTAGTTCCTCGCCGGTTGCGCCTGCAAAGAGTGCGACCGCAGGATCGTGCAACACCTCTGGCGACAGAGTCGCGCGGTCGCTCACCGGGACGTAGGGAAGATTTGCTGCGATCAGGTCAAAAATGCCTGCGGTGGGGTCGAGCAGCCTTCCCTGGTGAAAGCAAACGCGCTCGACGAATCCGAGTCGGGTGGCGTTTTCACGCGCGAGCTCGAGCGCGTCAGCCGACAGATCGACCGCATGCACTTCCGCTCCGGGAAATCGTGCTGCCAGGCTCAATGCGATCACCCCACTGCCGGTGCCAACGTCCACGATCCGCGCCGCCGGGGGCAAGTCCATTGCCACCAGCCGCTCGACTAGCTCTTCTGTTTCGGGCCGCGGAATCAGCGCCCTCTTATCACACGTGAAGGTCTCGCCGCAGAACTCCACGGTTCCGAGCAGGTGCTGCAGTGGCTCTCGATGGCCGCGCCTCCGGACCAGTTCGCGCAACGGTGCCAATTCGTCCTCGGTTAGTTCGCGTTCGAACTCGAGATATAGTTCAATACGCTTGCACCTGAGCGTGTGCGCCAGGAGATGCTCTGCATTCAGGCGCGGGCTTTCGATCTCGCGTTTTTTGAAATACGCGGTCGTCGATTGGAGGACATCGAGAACGGTCATGCCTGGACTCGGCGCGGCATGAATATTTCGGGCGCTGTCATTCTGCGTGGAGTAAGGGCTCACCAATCGAGCGCATGCAGTAAAGAATGTCATCTCGAGCGAAGTCGAGGGATCCCGCAGCCTTACCCCAGTTGCACCGCGGGATTCTTCGACTCCGTTTCGCCGCGCTCAGCATGACAACGGGCATTTATGACATGGCTTCACCCGGCGAGCGCCGACTCCTTCAGCCGATCGTGTAAATCAGCCGACTGCAACGAACCGATCATTTCACCGAGGTCGCCTTCGATGACGCGATCCAGATTGTAGAGCGTCAGGCCGATCCGGTGGTCCGTTATGCGATTTTGCGGAAAGTTGTAGGTGCGAATTTTTTCCTCGCGGCCGCCGGAGCCGATCTGGCTATTGCGCGCTGCCGAATATTTCGCTTCCTCCACGCGCTGCTTTTCTTCGAGCAACCGCGCACGCAATATTTTCAGAGCTTTCTCCTTGTTCTTCTGCTGACTGCGACCGTCCTGACAGCGCACAATTTTTCCAGTCGGAATGTGAAGAATCTGAACCGCGGAGTCGGTTGTATTCACGCCTTGCCCGCCCGGCCCGCCAGAACGGCAAACTTCGATCCGGAGGTCTTCGGGCTTTAGCTCGAGATCGACTTCTTCGGCTTCGGGCAAGACCGCGACGGTGGCGGTGGAAGTATGTATCCGGCCTTGCGCTTCCGTCGCCGGAACACGTTGTACGCGGTGCACGCCGCTTTCGAATCGCAGCTTACGAAAAACGTTTTCTCCGGTGACGCGAAAGATGACTTCTTTCAACCCGCCAAGTTCTGACGGACTCGACTCCAAGTCCTCCATCTTCAGGCCCGCGGCTTCAGCATAACGGTTATACATCCGGTAGAGATCGGCCGCGAAGATCGCCGCTTCACTCCCGCCGGTGCCGGCGCGAATCTCGATGATCGCATCGCGATTTTCGTTCGCGTCAGGTGGCAAGAGCGCGATCTGCACCGCCTGCTCGAGTTCCCCGACGCGCCTTTCGAGGTCTGGGATTTCCTCCTCCGCCATCTGCGCGAGATCGCCGTCAGGAGCGAGCGCGAGCTCGCGATTGTCTTCGAGTTGACGACGCGTGGTCTCAAGTTCATCCCAGCCGGCCAGCAGTTGTTTGAGCGCCGAATGCTCGCGCATCGTTTCCTGCGCGCGCTTCCGGTTCTCAAACAGCTGTGGATCTGCGATTTCTCGCTCGAGTTGGTCGAAGCGTTCCCGCTTCCGCTCGATCACCTGTTTAAAGTCCATAAACAAAAACGGCGACTGCGCGCGTGAGCACAATCACCGTTGGGAAAGCCTGAAGCAGCTAAGATTTCTTCGGCGCGCGAGTAGCCTTGGTGCTGCCGTAACGTCGCGCGAATTTCTCGACGCGTCCCGCCGTGTCGACGAACTTTTGTTCGCCAGTGAAAAACGGATGGCAAGCGGCGCAAATGCCGATTTTAATGTCCTCTCGCGTTGAGCGGGTGTGATAAACCGCGCCGCACGCGCAGACAATATCGGTCTCTTTATAATCGGGATGAATGTCCGCTTTCATGTTTGAAATGAGCCGAAAAACTACCCTCTGGGCAGCCGCCGCGCAAGTGGTGAAATCTGAGGCAGAAGACAGTTTGCTCCGCGCCTGGAGTGCAACTCTTGCCGGCGCGAGCGAGCGACCAGCCATCCTCGGTCCGCGCGGCGAAGTGTTGCGGACGTTTCGGCAAATCGAAGGTGAGGCGGACGAGCTTCAACGTGGAAGCTTTGCCGATCTGAGCCCCGGCGAAGTGGCTGCAATTCAGATCGGGAACCACCCTTCGTGGCCAGCTGCGCTCCTCGGCTGCCTGCAGCGCAAGATTGTGGTGTTGCCGCTTGAAAGCACCATCAGCCGGCACGAATTGGACAACGCTCTCAGAACCTGTCGCGCTGCGCACTTAATCACGGCGGAGCAATCAGAGCTGCATGCCCGACGCATCCCACTCCCGGAGCCAATCGAGTGGGGCGAGCAAGTTCCGGCGCTTCTCAAGCTGACTTCTGGAACTACGGCTGCACCGCGCGGGATCCGATTCCGCAGCGAGCAGCTACTCGCTGACTGCGCGCAGATTTGCGACACCATGGGGATTACCGCTACGGACGTGAACTTCGGCGTTATTCCATTCTCGCACTCCTACGGATTCAGCAATCTCATCACGCCACTGATCGCACGAGGTGTGCCCTTAGTGGTGAGCCGGGATCGCATGCCGCGCGCGGTAGTGACTGATCTCGCGCAAAGCGGGGCCACGATCTTCCCTGGGATGCCGGTGTTCTATCAGGCTTTGTGCGAAATGGAGAATGTGCCGGCGATGCCAGCGCTGCGCTTGTGCATCTCAGCCGGCGCGCCGCTGCCGCTCTCGGTAGCTCACGAGTTTCGCGAGAAGTTTCGCCTTGCGATTCACTCTTTCTACGGCTCATCCGAATGTGGTGGCATCTGTTACGACCGCGAAGCGCGGCTGGTCACTCCCGGATTGGTCGGCCCGCCGATGCGTGGCCTCGGACTGGACCTCCTCGAAGCCGGAACAAGATCGGGACGCGCGGTGGTGCGAAGCGAAGCTGTCGGAGATGGATACTTTCCCATTCCCGATGACGAGAAGCTGGGGGCCGGCCGTTTCATTCCCGACGATCTGCTGGCCTCGATTAACGAGGGCTTCGCAATCGTGGGACGCGTTTCGGATTTGATTAACGTTGCCGGCAAGAAGGTAAATCCCGCCGAGGTCGAGAGGGTTCTGCTGCGGTCTCCAGGGGTACGCGAGGCCGTCGTCTTCGGGCGCGAATCAGCACCGCGTAATGAGGAGGTTGCCGCCTGTGCAGTGACCGATGATGGCGTTCGCGAAGAGGAACTCCTTCGCTCGTGCCGCGAACAGCTGAGCGGATGGCAGGTGCCAAAGCGCATCTTCCTGGTCGATAAAATTCCGGTCAACGAACGCGGCAAAATCAGCCGGCGCGAACTCGCGCAGCGGTTCGAGCGCGTTGCGAGTGCCCTCTGCAACCGGGAGACACTCAGCGGGCCAGCGGCTTCCGAATAGTAGAAAACCAACAAACTATGAGAAACATCCTTCTTTCCACGCTCGGTGCTGTGATCCTCCTCGCGACCTTCACCGGTTGCTCGACCACCGTGCGGACCGACAACGGCCGCGCGGTGACGACCGGCATTCACACGCGTTAAGCGGCCCGGCCGCAAAGCGCGGCTGCGCGCGGTTCATTTCTGTGGGGCGAAATGCGTTCGTGCGTACCATTTTGGACGCGCGAGAAATTGCTTTTCATTCGCTGAGAAGCAGGCATCTAAAGGTCGCGTAAAGGCCCGGTCTATCCATGGGGGCTCGCAAGCTGCGACGCGTCGCTTTGTGAAGGGAAATACGCCCACTCCATCGAGGAAGTCGGAGCAGCGGGGCGGAATCCTCGTCCTGGAGTCGGACGAGCAGCTCGCAACCGCTGTGCTGAACGCCCTGCAGGAGGCCGCGCCAGCAGCGGATGTCGATATTGCCAACAGTATCGAGCAGGCGCAGCAGCTCGTGATCGAGCATCGGCCCGATCTTTTCGTCCTCGACGTTGATGCTACTGAGGATCTCGGTCAGGAGTTCCTCTACGATCTGCGTACCAGTCACCCAAACGCCCGCGCGATTGTGCTCACGGGCGTTCATTTAACCGCGCACCGCGAACAGGCCGTTGGGTTAGGCGCGATCCTTTCTCGAGAAACCATTCCGCACCGTGATTTCATAGATCTTGTCCAGGCACTCCTCTCATCTTCAACCGCGCTCGAAAGGGAGAAGTTCCAAGGGACGCTGAGTGATCTTCACATCGCCGATATCATTCAGCTCAAGTGCATGAGCGGCTCGACTTCCGGCCTGGAATTTACCGGTCCGAGCGGCGAGAAAGCGCGAGTTTACTTCGAGGGCGGGCAGGTGCGGCACGCGACCGCGCCGAACAAAGAAGGCGTCCGCGCCTTCAACGAAATTGTGAACTGGAAGGGCGGCAAGATTTCGGAGGTCTCCGGATTCGCAAAGGTAACACCCTCGATCGATCTCGACTGGCAAATCTTGCTGATGGAAGCGGTGCGAAACATTGATGAGACTCGCGGCTCGGAGACAGATGCCGGCGGCGGCAACTCCGCGAGGAAAGGCAAGGTTTTGGTCATCGATGACAGCTTGATGCTGCTCAGTTTTGTGCGGGAGATTCTCGCCGAGGCACATTACCAGGTAGTGACGGCTCCCACCGCGCAGGAAGGCCTGGCGGCGGCGGTGGCGGATTGCCCCGATTTGATTCTCCTCGATTTCCTGTTGCCAGATATAAAAGGCGATGAAGTCAGCGAGCGGTTTTTAAGTGATCCGGCGACGTCGAATGTGCCGGTCATCTATATGTCGGGATTTGGCAGTGATCTTCAACCGGACCTGGTCCGACAACCGAATGTTATCGGCTCGTTGAATAAGCCTTTCACATCAGCCTTACTGATTAAGACTGTGGCGAATTACATTCCAAAACAGGCAAGTGCCTTAGATGGCGAGATTGAACGACCCGAGTTACCATCAGAATCGGAAAATCTGGAGGTGGAGGGGAAAAACGCCGCCGCGGACTCGCAGCATGCCGATTTCTCTGTCCCAGTCACTGATGAACCAGGGATCGGCGTGGATTCGGGAAACCTTGATTTTCCTGAAATGGCGGAGGTTCCGGCGGAGGCTGCCGCCGGTGGGGCGAGCGATGCATGGTGGAGCGCCCCAGCGATGTCATCCTCGTGGTCTGCGCCAGAAACGCCGGGCACGGCGGCACCGAGCACTCTAGAAACTCAGGAAGAACAGTTCACGTCCTCTGCCGAGCTGGCAACGCTGTCAGATTTACCTTTCAATGGCAACGCTTACTTCTGTGGTAATACCAGTTTCTTTTCGCTTAACCGGGCGCTCCACACGATCGAGCAGCATAAGCTCACGGGTGCGCTCCGCTCTTTTTGGACTGGCGAAACCGTCGAACTGCTCGCCCGGAACGGGAAAGTGATGTTCGTGACGACGCGCGACCCCGCGCTCTATTGTCCGGAGGCTCCCATCGCTCTCGTCAATATCGATGCTGAACGCGTGACGGCGGCGCGCGACCGCCAACGGGAGTCCGGCTGCCCATTATTCCTCACACTCACCGATGAGGGTTTGATTCTGCGCGAATCTGCGCACCAACTCGTGCAGCATTATGGCCAAAATCTTTTTGCGCAACTCTGGACGGCGCCGGCCGTTCGTTTCGCCTTCGAGAAAACGGAACAGCTGCCGGATTTACGCATCAGAGATTGAGTTCGAGGAAGACATCGATCATTGGTCGCTGAACACTCTGCGCTTCATTCAATTTCCCGATTTGGCCAACCAGCCATCCTTTGATCCGGCGATCGTTCCCGCTTACACGCGCGATGGTTTCGACCGCGTGCAGCATCTCCGGCTTACGGTCGCGGAAGCGCAGTTCGCTTCGCAGTTCAACGGAACCCGATCGATTCAGCAAATCGCGAAGAATCTGCGCATCGATCTCAAATTTGCGCAGCTCACTCTCTTCCGTTTTCTCGCCTTGGAGATCGTCGAGTGCTGGCCGGCGACAAGCGCGACCAAGCCGGAAAAGCGCGGGCTGTTTAAGCGTTAGACTCTGCGGCTAGACGCAGCCAACGCCTGATCTCTCTCATCCGCGGCGGGTTCCTCTCGTCGGCACGCTTCCATGCGAGCCTGCTCATCCTTCGTTTACTGAGAACTCCGAGTTCAGCTCTATACCACGTGCATCAGAATTGCCGGCATGACACTGCCCATGCGATCTGCCCTGAAACCTTTCTACTGAAGCTGTCAAACCGAATAGCCTGAGTGCACTCTTCGGCTCGGATTTGCGATTTCCTTCCACAAACGCATGTTCCTCCAAGTGGTGAAAGCACACTTGGGTTGGGAGCGGCTAACCTGGCGCTCGTAGAGCTCAATGTCGCAAGGCCGAGGGCGGCAACTGAGAAATCGAGAATAGTCTCATGAAGCGGCGATCTTGCGCGAATGGAGCGAGCAGACAAGAGCGAATCCTTCCAATCAGAGACTGGTTTCCAGCAAAATCGGCTAAGCGTTCGATATAATCAACGCTAGCAGGAACAGCTCAAAATTTCCTTTGCATCTGTAGCGGGCACTCTATGACTGCCGGTCCTGCTTTGACTTACGCTATAGCACGTTGAAGCAACGCTGCAGTCTCGCGCCATGCAGAACAATCCGCGCGGGAGTCTTCACGGACTTCTTCAACGACAATGCGCTGAAAACAAAACAGCCGGGCTCCTCGCGGAACCCGGCTGTTGTTGATTGTTTACTTCTTAATTAGCTGGTCGGCTTAGCCCCGAATTGCTTCGAGGTTAATAGTCCATGCCGCCCATACCGCCCATTCCACCCATTCCACCGCCACCCGGAGGCATGCCGCCACCCTTTTCCTTTTCAGGAAGTTCGGTGATGACTGCTTCGGTCGTCAGCAAGAGACCGGAGATCGAAGCGGCGTTTTGCAACGCACTCCGTGTCACCTTCGTCGGATCAACGACGCCGGCTTTGACGAGGTCTTCGTACTTCTCAGTCGCGACGTTGTAACCTTCGTTGCCTTTGCGCTTCTTAACTTCCTGGACGATCAACGCGCCTTCCTGGCCCGCATTATCGGCGAGTGTGCGGAGCGGCTCTTCAATCGCACGGCGAATGATCGCCACGCCGACTGCTTCGTCGCCTTGAAGCTTCAGGCCATCGAGAGCTTTCTGCGCACGGATGAGCGCGACACCGCCACCGGGGACGATGCCTTCTTCCACTGCCGCGCGTGTTGCATGCAATGCGTCTTCCACGCGTGCTTTCTTCTCTTTCATCTCGGTTTCGGTCGCAGCGCCGACGTTAATGACGGCCACGCCACCAGCGAGTTTCGCAAGGCGCTCCTGGAGCTTCTCGCGATCGTAATCCGAAGTGGTCTCTTCGATCTGACGACGAATCTGACCGACGCGGCCTTGGATGTCGGCCTGCTTGCCTTCGCCTTCCACGATCGTGGTGTTCTCCTTGTCGATCGTGACACGCTTGGTGCGCCCTAAGTCCTCGAGCTTAACGTTCTCGAGTTTAATTCCGAGGTCTTCGGTGATGCAACGACCGCCAGTAAGCACCGCGAGATCTTCCAGCATTGCTTTGCGACGATCGCCAAAGCCCGGAGCCTTCACGGCTGCGACTTGTAACGTGCCGCGGAGCTTGTTCACGACCAGAGTCGCGAGCGCTTCGCCTTCCACGTCTTCCGCGATGATCAGGAGCGGGCGTCCAGCTTTCGCCACCTTCTCAAGGAGCGGCAGCATGTCCTTCAGGCTCGAAATCTTCTTCTCGTGGATGAGGATATAAGGGTTTTCAAGCACGGCTTCCATTGCTTCCGCGTTCGTGACGAAGTACGGAGAGAGGTAGCCTTTGTCGAACTGCATGCCTTCGACAACGTCGAGGCTGGTTTCGATCGACTTGGCTTCTTCCACCGTGATCGTTCCGTCCTTGCCAACCTTGTCCATGGCGTCGGCAATAATCTCGCCGATCGTGCGATCCCAGTTAGCGGAGACAGTCGCGACCTGTGCGATTTCCGTGCGGTCACTGACCTTCTTCGAGATGTTCGAAAGCTCAGCGACGATCGCCTCGACCGCCTGGTTAATGCCGCGCTGGAGCGAGGTCGGGTTCGCGCCGGCTGTGACGTTGCGCAGACCTTCTTTGTAGATGGACTCAGCGAGCACAGTCGCGGTCGTGGTGCCGTCACCAGCGATGTCGGAAGTCTTGGAAGCGACTTCGCGCACGAGCTGGGCGCCCATGTTTTCGTAAGGATCTTCGAGCTCGATCTCCTTGGCCACGGTCACACCATCTTTCGTGATCGTCGGGCTGCCGAATTTCTTGTCGAGGATGACGTTCCGACCGCTCGGTCCGAGGGTCGCTTTCACGGCCTTCGAGAGCTTCTCGATGCCGCGGAGAAGCGCATGCCGCGCGTTCTCATCGAATTGTAGTTGTTTAGCTGCCATATATTTGGTTCTTAGTCTTTCGTTTGATAGTTGAGAGATGAATCAGGAAAGCAGGAATAAGGGAAGGGAAGAAGGCAGCCTGAAGTTCCACATTCGGAATTCTTTTGCTGCTTTCCTGCTTTCCTCATGAACCTGCCTTCTCAGTTAACCGATAATGCCGAGGATATCGTCCTCGCGCATGATCAAGTAGGATTCACCGTCTACTTTGATTTCGGTGCCGCCGTATTTCGAGATCAACACCTTGTTTCCTTCTTTCACGGTGAACTCGACCTTCTTGCCGTTATCATCGATCTTTCCCGTGCCGAGAGCGACAACCTTGCCCTCTTGCGGCTTCTCTTTGGCGGTATCAGGGATGATAATGCCGCCCTTTTTTGTTTCTTGCTCTTCAATCGGCTGTACCAGCACGCGATCTCCGAGCGGTTTGACGTTAATTGCCATTGTCTTAGTTACTCCTTCTTCTGCTTTGTGGGTTAATGCCGAAGTGGTCAGCTTCTTTGCTCACCGACTACCGGCAAATTATTAGATTCGGTCGATTACTTCTTGTCTTCATCGACGACTTCAAACTCTGCGTCGACGACGTCGCCGTGCTGCTTCCGCGGACCATCGGTCTGCGGTTCAGCCTGGGGTTCGGGACGTCCGCCAGCTTCTGCGCCAGGCACAGGCCCAGCACCGGCGGCGGCTTGTTTGTAGAGGTCAGCGCTGATCTCCTGAAACTTGTTCTGAAGATCGTCGTAGGTTTTCTTCATCGTTTCGGTGTCGTTGCGTTCAATCGCTCCGCGCACCGCTGTGATAGCCTCTTCAACAGCTTTCTTCTTGTCCTCAGGAACCTTGTCGCCGAGATCCTTCAACTGCTTTTCGCACTGATACGCCAGCGTGTCGGCGTTGTTTTTAATCTCGATCGCTTCCTTCGCCTTCTTGTCCTCGTCAGCATGCGTTTCCGCATCGCGCTGCATCTTCTCAACCTCTTCCTTACTCAAGCCTGAGCTACCAGTGATGGAAATTTTTTGTTCCTTACCGGAGCCCAGGTCCTTCGCGGAAACGTGGAGAATACCGTTCGCATCGATATCGAAGGTGACTTCGATCTGCGGCGTCCCACGCGGGGCCGGCGGAATGCCGTCCAAGTGGAACGTTCCAAGATTCTTGTTATCTCGGGAGAGCGGACGCTCACCTTGCAAGACCTTGATTTCGACGCCTGGCTGGTTGTCGCTGTAAGTCGAAAAGATTTGCGATTTCCGGGTCGGGATCGTGGTGTTGCGGGGAATCATCGGTGTCGCTACGCCACCAGCGGTTTCGATTGCGAGCGTTAGCGGCGTCACATCGAGAAGGAGCACGTCTTTGACGTCTCCCTTCAGCACGCCACCCTGAATGGCCGCGCCAAT
This sequence comes from Chthoniobacterales bacterium, assembly GCA_038232335.1. GTDB lineage: Bacteria > Verrucomicrobiota > Verrucomicrobiia > Chthoniobacterales > UBA10450 > JACCXL01. The sequence goes on along the minus strand of JBBSIA010000003.1, from coordinate 171,136 downwards.
CGCAACGACTTCATCCGGGTTCACGCCCTTGTGCGGCTCCTTGCCGATCAGCTCGCGGGCAGTTTCGATCACTTTCGGCATCCGGGTCATTCCTCCCACTAGAACGAGTTCGTTGATGTCCTTCTCCGACAACTTGGCGTCGGCCAGGCAGTCCTTCACTGGCTTAACCGTGCGCTGGAAAAGTGGATCGGCGAGCTGCTCGAGCTTGGAACGAGTCAGCTTCTTCTGAATGTGCTTCGGCCCACTCGCGTCGGCCGTGATGAACGGCAGATTGATCTCGTATTCCTGTGAAGAAGAGAGCGCGATCTTCGCTTTCTCGGCCTCTTCCTTGATGCGCTGAATAGCGTCCGGCTGCTTCGAAAGATCGATGCCGCTGTCTTTTTTAAACTCGTTAACTATCCAATCGACGAGCACGTTATCCCAATCATCACCACCCAGGTGCGTGTCACCGTTAGTGGCCTTCACTTCGAAAACCCCATCACCGATTTCGAGCACCGAAATATCGAACGTGCCGCCGCCCAAATCATAGACGGCAATCTTTTCGTCCTTCTTCTTGTCGAGACCGTAAGCGAGCGATGCAGCCGTGGGCTCATTGATGATGCGGAGAACTTCGAGACCCGCGATCTTGCCCGCGTCCTTGGTCGCGTTGCGTTGCGAGTCATTGAAGTAAGCCGGCACCGTGATCACAGCTTGCGCGACTTTCTCGCCGAGCTTCGCTTCTGCGTCCGCCTTGAGCTTCGCGAGAATCATCGCTGAAATTTCCGGCGGGCTGAATGTCTTCTTCTCGCCGTTCACTTCCACTTGCACGTGGGCGTCGCCGTTCGCCGCCTTCACGATTTTGTAAGGCACGCGATGCTCTTCCTCACGGACCTCGTCAAATTTGCGGCCCATGAAACGCTTGATCGAAAAAACTGTGTTCGCGGGGTTCGTGACCGCCTGGCGTTTCGCCGCCTGCCCGACGAGCCGCTCCCCATTTTTCGCGAAAGCAACGATCGACGGAGTTGTGCGGGCGCCCTCGCTATTTTCCAAAACTACCGGGTCGCCACCCTCCATGACAGACATACAGGAGTTGGTAGTGCCCAGATCGATACCTAAAACTTTGGCCATAAAAATGAAATCCTTTCTGATCGAGAATTCGATCGCGAGCCTATTCAGCAATCCATATACCGACGTTATAGCCTGATACAAAGCACTGTCGCGCAAGACTTTGTATTAATAAATCAGCTTCCATCTACTTCTTCGTTGGGACATTATGGCGCGAACCCGAATTGGGATGGCGACATAATGGCACATCTTGCTCGGAAGAAACTCATGCCCATCGATCTGGGCTCGCGGTTAAAACTGGAGATTAGCCGAACGACGCGAATACTCACAGGCGCGTCATCTTAAAGGCCCAGCCAATACCTTAGGTAATCGGGGGGGTATGTGTTGTGCTTGAAACAGGCTGCGATGCAAGAGAGTCTCGGCACGGAAACGACAGCGCTCGTCCTAACCGCTGTTGATGCCGATATTGTTTTTGCCTGCACACATTGTGCGGCTTCGTTTGTGGTGGATGCGGCGGCAGCTGGCGCGACCGTTGTTTGTCAGAATTGCGGCCAACCGACCAGCGTTCCGCGAGCTGGGTTGGAAAGCGCTGCCGTAGACGCGATCAGGATTTCGGACATCCAGCACCAGTTGAAAGAAAACGAGTCTCAACGAACCGAGGTAACTGGATACATCAACCAACTCAGCATTCAGCTTCATCGGTGGCAGCTTCGTCTCCAAACTTTGAGCGAACGGCAGAGAAAGCTTGAGACCGAACTTGCTGGCGTTAGCGGAAGCGCTAATTCCTAGGCGGAAATTGAGGCGCAACGGCTCAGTGCTCGGGAAAGCATTTCAGATGGAAGTCAGACACGCCATGGAGGCGTTCCGCCGCGCAGACACGACGCTCATAGGGCTCCGCTACAAGTTGTCGAACGACGCACGGAGTTGCGCTAACCGACCTCTCACGGTTCGACAGCGCTTGCGCTGATCGTCCGCTTCAAGCTTCGCGAGACTCTGTGCCTGGTACGGCGAGCGAGCGGGAGAGAGCGACTTCTCAAGCACATTGTTGGCGATGCCGGCGCGATCGACTGTGGCCCGCGTGATGAGAGCTTCTGCGTCGGCAAGCAAGTTGTCGCGGATCGCGATAAACGCGTTGATTTCAGCGATCGCAGGCTGCGAGGTGCGTGCGCGATCGGCGGATCGTGCCGGAGCTGGCGAATGCCTGTGCATTGCGCAGTTTGCCGGAGACGCCGCGGGACCTTCCGCAGCGGGAGTGAGTTGCATACTTGGAAAAGAGCAGCTCTCGTGCTGATGGCGTTGCCAAAGGAACAAATCGCGGCTGTTGGCACCCGTGCGAATTCGGGGCCGCTCGTTAACGGGGCGGAAACTTCGGTGAATGATCTTCGACAAAATAGGTCTAATCAGTCACCCGCAGGAACCGCTTCTCCCGCGAACCCTATTCGAGCAAATCGTTCCTGTTCCGCGCCCATGGAAGACAAACTGTTCGGCAATAAATATCGAGTAGCCCGCGACGCCGAGGGCTCGCCTCTAGAGCTATGGCGCTCCGGGTCGGGGATAATCTACCGCGCCGAAGACATCGAAAATGTCCGGCAGGTGGCGTTAGAATTGGTGCCGTCCGCTCCTTTGAAACCGGCGGTGCGCGAGAGCCTGGAAGCCGAAGCGAATTCGGCAAAGCAAATAACGCACATCAACATTCCCGCCGTCTACGATTTCGGTTTTGACGCGGACCAGATGTTCTACGTGATGGAGCCGGTCGAGGGAATCACCGCAGGAGCCTGGGTCGCGGCGAATGGAGCAATGCCGGGCGCAGCCGTGCTGCGCGTCGCGCTCCAAGTATTGGGGGCACTCGGCGCGGCTGCTTTCCACGGGATTGTTCATCACGCAATTAGTCCACGAAATCTATTGCTGGTGGAGGGACAAACGAGTGCCGACGGCTGGCCCTTGTTAAAGCTGCTCAATCTTATCGGTGTCGCGCCTGCCTTTTGGACCTCGAAAAAAGGCGCGACTGCATTCGACAGTTTCGCCAGCCCCGAGCAGCTACAGGACAGCAGAGTTGATTTCCGATCCGAGATTTATTCGTTAGGCTGCACTGTTTGGTTCCTCCTCACGGGTGCGCCGCCGTTCGCCAGCTTGCCAGCCGCGGTCGGGCCGCGTCCGATGGAAATGGTCCTGGAGCTGGAGAAGGAGAGCGAACTGCCGAAGAAGGCAAATCGGCTGCTCTTACAGATGTTGGCGGTGGATCCAAACGAACGGCCGCACGATCCACTCGTGCTTTACCAACAGTTGCAGGAGTGCCTTTTGGGATTAGAACGAAGGGGGGACAGCGGCCTCACATCCGCGCCGGTTGTGGCGCCCCCAGTCGCAAAAATAGCGCCAGCACCTGCCGGGACAACGCCCGTGCCCGTTGCGAGACAACGCCGGACTTTCGCGGCCGCACCGATCGCGATCGCTGCCGTGCTCATTGCTCTGGCCACACTCGCACCTGGCTGGCCTGAGCGCTTTCGACCGGACCGCCTGCTGCAAGGAATGGCGCGCCCAAAACAACTCGGAATACCGATCGGCGTGCCTGAACAGTCTTCGGCGCCCGTGACTGCGCAGCTTCGGCCAGTTATGAAAGAGCCGCCTCCTTCGCACCAGAATACTCCGGTCACGGCGTCGTCCGACCACGGCGTGACTGCTGATGAACCTCCGCCGTTAGCACCGGCCAATGAAAAGGACAGGGTCGCGCAGGTTGACGCTACAAACGGCACGACGGATAGCGCTCCGGCGGAGTCGCCGGGAACGCTCGTTGCTATCAGCAAAGACTCCGCCGAACCGCAACGGTCTTTGCCCGCGAACACGCCTGAAGCACCGGCGGAGCAGACAGCAGCAACGATAACCGAAGAGAGCGCGCCCTTGCCGCCCGCGGAAGGCCCGGGGAAGACATTCCTGACCGCCTCAGATCCGAACACTCAGCCCTTGCCGCCGCCCAGCAACGATTCCCCGGCGGCGCCAGCCAGCGCGACTGACGCTCAGTTGCTTGGGAGTGGCGCGAGCAAGGGTGTGGCAACAGCGCGACGATCGAATTCACGCCAGACCAAAAGCGCGGTTAAATCCACAAGGAGTTCCAAAGCGAGCGCAAAGAAAAAGAGCCGCGTCGCGCACGCTGGCGGCGCTCGCGAACCCAAACCGGCCCATGGCACTGTCCGCGCGCGGTTTGTGGGAACGACATCAGACGGCCAATGGATTGTGGACGTGCCATCGTCCGGTCCGGGTGTGGTTTCGCTGCCGTCCGGCTCCGCCGCCGGCGACTCGCTCCCGCGCCGCTGGCACGGGCTAGGTGTCGGCTCACCGCCGGATTCCAATGCGGTCAATCATCCGGCCGACGAGCGATAGAAGCTCACTTAGTTACGGTAGCGGGCTCGAAGCCACTCGCGACGTCGCCGCATCGTTTCAGAACCGGTCCAACAAAACCCGAGCCAAACCGAGGCGGCGGCGATTGCGCCGAGAACGTCGGTTGGGTAGTGCGCACCGAGATAGATCCTGCTCACTCCAACCGCGGCGATGAACAGAGCTGCGCTCAGGAACGTGAGGACGCGACAAATCCGTTGCTTCGCCAGATGTCCGGCGTACAACGCGATCAAGCCATAGAAGAGGGTGGCGCCCATCGTGTGCCCGCTTGGAAAACCGAAACTGGTCAACGTTACTAGCGGATTTTCGAGCACGGGCCGGTGGCGGTGGAATAAATGTTTCAGCAGAATATTGAGCAGACTTCCACCGAGCATCGTGACGGCGAGTAGAAGCAGCTGATCCCACGCGCGCTTCCAGCAGAGCGCGGCCGCGAGCGCGCTGGATCCGGCGACGAGAAACCCTGCCGACCCGAAGAACGAGAAGACGCGTGCACATTGCGTGAATGCAGGCGTCGCCAGACCGTGGAACCAGGCGATAACCCGCTCATCCAGGAGACGAGTCGCTGCGTCGCGTGAAATATCTTCCGCGATATCCGCGAAGCACCAGGCCGCGATCAAAATCACCAGGAGTCCGACCGTAAGATGGAGCCCGAGGTAACCTTCGGGGGAGAAGCGCGCACGGACGAAACCAAGCGGTCGTGCGAACCGCGGCCAGGGGTCCCGTCGATCGCTCATTGGCGCACCCATCCGTTGCCGATCCGTTGGAATTGCTCAATCGAGAGCACGTTGAAAGCAGTCGAATTCGGGTCCCACACTCGACGCTCGATGGAGATATGGAGTTGCTCAATGCGTATCACATTGAACGAATTTGGCTGACCCCTGCCGCGCGTTGACGTGCTCGTGCCTGCCGAAACCAGGATTGCGGAATATCCCGGCAGCTTATAGCGGGTCGAAGTCTGACCCGTATCTGCGAGGTGAAAATGACCGGCCAGGAGCAAATCGACGCCGCATTCCACAAGAGTGTTCATCGCCAGGCGCGACCGCCCGACGACATGTCCAACAGCTCCCGCCGGCAAATCAAACGGGTGATGGGTCACGACGATTTTCACCCGATCGCTCGGTATTACGCGGAGCAAGGACCGTAGTTTTTCGAGCTGACGCCGGTTGATCCGGCCATCTGTCCAGGTCAAGGAGCGCGCGGTGTTTACACCCATGACTGCAATTTCATTGTCGGAAAAGAAAGGCTGGAGATCGCTCGTGATGTATCGCTTGTAGCGGTCGAGCCTACGGACGAATCGTGAAAACAAGTTGTGTAGCGGGACGTCGTGATTGCCCGGCACTACAATTTGAGGGAATGGAATCGCGTCCAGAAACTGGCGCGCGGCGAGGTATTCCGCGGTACGCGCGCGTTGTGTGAAGTCGCCGGAAATGGCGACAACGTCGGGCGCGGTTTCGAGAACAAACGCAATCAAAGGCGGGAGAATCGCGGGGTCGGTCCGGCCGAAGTGCAGGTCGGAGAGATGAATGAGTGTGCGCATCAGCGGGCTTGCGACTGTGGCACGCGGACGCGCAACGCTCCGGGACGTGTCTTGTAATGCAACGGCGCGTTCATCCGTCGAACTTCGCCATCGGTCGCAACGAGGAGTCGCGTCTTGTGCGATTCGATCAGGGCTTCTTCCACACAAAAGGCATCAAAATCTCTGGCCTGTTTAACGCGACCAAAAAGCGCCCGCAGTGCGAGGCGAAAGAGCCCGATCCGTCCGGTGCGTCGCGTCAGATAAAGCCCCAGCTTGCCGGCATCCAGGCATGTTCGTCCACCGAGGTTCAGACCCGCGATTTCATACTCGTTGTTGCCCACAAAGAGGAACGCCGTCCGTCGCGCCAGCCGCTCGCCCTCTACCGTGATTCGCAGCTCCAGGAACGGAAATCGCCGAAGCGCATGGAGTGTCGCCCAGAGGAAGGCCGGCCATTTTCCGCGCGCGAGTTGCTGTTGCTGCTTTTCGCGACTCGAAACAATCACCGGATAAATTCCGAGACTCGAATTGTTCACGAAGATCCGGCCGTTTACTTCTGCCAGATCGACCGAGATGGTGCGCCCCGTGGTGATCGTTTTCACGGCATCGGCAAGATCGAGGGGGATTTTAAGATCTTTGGCAAAATGATTCAGCGTGCCGAGCGGCAACACGCCCAGTGTCTTTCCGCCGCCCGCTAGTTCAGCGGCGACGGCGCTGATCGTGCCATCTCCTCCACCGGCTACGATCGTCTCGTGAGTGCCGGCCGCGGCTTGTTTCGCGATTGTAACTATATCGTGGTTCTCATCCACCCGAGCGATCTCCGGGTGCACGCCGGCTTCCCCGAAGGCTTCGGTGATTTTTGCGCTGATTTCGTCCGCTTTACTTACCGTCCCTGCGTCAGGATTTAAGATTACCGTCATCCCTGTTCAATCGCATGATCTAGCTCTACTGATGCTAACCATAAGATCGATGGCCTTGGCTGTGGAGATTTGTCATTGCAGCCATACCGCTGCGAGGTAGATGGAATCAGTCCGTCGCATGCGTCAGTACCACGATTTACTCCGCCTCGTTCTCGAGCATGGCAAGGCCCGTGAAGATCGCACCGGCGTCGGCACGCTCTCGGTCTTTGGCGCGCAAGCACGATTAGATCTGCGCGAATCATTCCCGCTGCTGACGACGAAAAAGCTCCATCTCAAATCCATCATCTACGAGCTGCTCTGGTTTTTGCGCGGCGAGACCAACGTCCGCTACCTGAACGAGCACGGCGTCACGATATGGGATGAATGGGCGGATGAAAACGGCGATCTCGGGCGAGTTTATGGCGCGCAGTGGACCGAGTGGCGCAGTGCCGACGGAACGCGGATCGATCAAATCGACGACGTCGTGACGCACATAAAACAAAATCCGCAAAGTCGGCGCTTGATCGTCACCGCCTGGAACCCAGCCGAGCTCAGCACGATGGCGCTCCCGCCTTGTCACGTCCTGTTTCAGTTTTACGTCTGCGATGGCGAGCTAAGCTGCCAACTCTATCAGCGGAGTGCCGACCTTTTCCTCGGCGTCCCCTTCAACATCGCGTCCTATTCATTACTGACGATGATGGTGGCGCAGGTATGCGGTCTACGACCAGGTGAATTCGTCCACACGTTCGGCGATTTGCACCTGTATCGGAATCACTCGGAGCAAGCGCATGAGCAACTCTCACGTGCATGCCGTCAGCTTCCTCGCCTCGAACTCAATCCTGCCGTTCGTGATCTCCACGAGTTCGTTTTTGAGGATTTCACCCTCGTCGGTTACGATCCACACCCGACGATCAGAGCCCCGATCGCGGTTTGAATGTTTTACCGCGAAGAGCGTCCAAAGGGTCATGCGTTTCGGAAGGGTTGTGGCGCTTTGTGTTTTGTCCTTTTTCGGCGCAAGCACGGCAGGCGCGGGTGCCGGTTACTCCGTTGAACTGGATCTACAGCAGCAAATGGCTTATTTGGTTCGCGGACGGCAGCTTGTGGTGTCGAGTCCGATCTCAAGCGGGCGCTATGGCCATCTCACGGAAATCGGGTCGTTTAAGGTGGTCGAGAAAGAGCGGAACCACTTCTCCTCGATCTACGGCAAGATCGTTGACGCGCGGGGCGCCACTCTCGTCGCCGATGCCGACATTGACATGAAGGTGCCGCGGGGTGGAAAATTCATTCCTGCACCGATGCGCTACTTCATGCGCTTCCACGGCGCGACAGGCATGCATGCGGGATACCTCCCCGGTTATGCCGCATCCCACGGCTGTGTCCGGATGCCCGAAGAGATGGCGATTGCATTCTTCAATGCGATGGAGGTCGGGACCCCGGTGCACGTTTTCGGACGAACACCGCGCACACGCCAATACGAGCAATACGGTCCGCAGCCACATGGCGGGCCGCGTTATCAGCGCCGCTACCAACCACGCTTTGATCCCCGCTTCGATCAGCGGTTTATCGAACCCGACTTCGATCCGCAGTACGTGCCCTCGCCAGACGGCTGGCGATAATTCACGGCCAGGAGGCTTGTCCAGCCTTACCTCGAAGCCGTAAGCGAGTCCTGCGAGACTTTCCGAGACACGCCGGTCACAATGTCCTGCACGTATCGAGTGCGGTCGCTGCACGTTTTCGCAAAAAACGCCGCTATCGCTACGACGGCGACAAGCAGACCACTGGCCGTTGGCACAAGCGACGCACGCGTTGTGCCTGCTAGTGCCGAGGACGCATTGATGGCTGGGGCGCCGGACGGCGCAAGCGACTCATCACAGCGGTCACTGTTCCGAACAGCCCAATCAGGGGCGTGCAGACACCAATCATCAACAGGTAACTGACATAGGTTTGCAGCCGGCAGTCTCCGTTTTCCGCCGGCCGAACGAAGCCCTCCGCCTCGATGTCTCTGGCGTGATCGAGCAACTTGACGCAAAAATTCGAAAGACCGTTTTGAAGAGCCGTCAACTGCCGCATCAACGCCCTGCCATCATGCAGCACGTGCCAGCTAAAATGAAAGTGTGCGTTGGAGCGAGGTTTAGCTGTCTTTAACTGGCCCAGCGCTCGCGGTTTTCGGCCCACGGCTCAGCTCCACGAGATCGGTCAGAATGTTCAAAGTCTCATCCCGTTCAGGATCGATCGCCGGCTCCTTGGTGTCGTCGATGGGGGGGCCGAGCCCGTCCTCGCTGTCGGAATCGGGTGCCGCTTCCGGAGCGACTTTCGGACTTTTAGCAGCCGCCATTTTACCCGGAAAAAGGACCGGCTGAAGGTTGGGTTTATCTACGGTGTCGAGCGTAAGACGGAACATCCGCAAATCCTCGGAATGATGCGCGAGACGTTCCTTCGCGCGGGTCTCTTTCCGCATTTTATCCTCATTCAACTCCGCTCGCCGCGTATCCTCGTTCAACGAAATCCGATTCTCGTCAAGCCGGCGTCGCAAACGCCCCATGTCTTCCATGACATAATGGAACTCCGAGTCGCCTTCGACTCGGGCTTCGGAGCGGTGTTTTAGTTCGTCGAGGAAAAGCGAGTGTGTGTCTGACCACTTTCCGAAGGAGGCTGCTGGGACTTCATCGTAAGGAAGCGAATTTTTCAACGCGCTCTCGCCGAACTCCGGCAAATCACTCAATGACGGCAGCACGACATCAGAAGTGACGCCGCGATCCTGGGTCGAACCGCCGGCGATCCGGTAAAACTTTTGGATCGTCAGCTTCAACGCGCCATCTTCCTGCGAACGGCTTCCAAGCAGGGAAGTGAAGCGCCCGATCTCAAGAATGGTCTGCACCGTTCCCTTGCCGAAGGTGCTCTTGTCGCCCACGATTACGGCGCGCCCGTAATCCTGAAGCGCCGCCGCGAAAATTTCGCTAGCGGACGCGCTTTGGCGGCTCGTCAACACCACCATCGGACCAGAGTAGGCGATCCCTGGGTCGGGATCTGGCGAAATCAGGATCTTTCCGTTCGCGCCCTTGGTTTGCACGATCGGACCCGATTTCACGAAAAGGCCCGTAAGAGCGATTGCCTCCTCGAGTGAGCCGCCGCCGTTCCGCCGTAAATCAACCACGAGACCCGCGATGTTTTCTTTGTTCAACCGTTTGAGCAAAGCCTTCACGTCGCGCGTGGTGCTCTTCTGGTGCTTGTCCATGTCCGCGTAAAAGGACGGGAGTGTGATCCAGCCGAGCTTCACCGGCGTGCCGTCCTCATCCTTTTTGATGATGATGTCGGCACGAGCTTCCTGATCCTTCAGCTTAATCTCATCGCGGACAAGCTCGACCGTCTTGCGCTTCGACGGATCCGGCGCATCAGCAGGGATCACGAGCAGACGCACGTGGCTGCCTTTTTTACCGCGGATTTGATCAACCACTTTGTCGAGCCGCATATCGCGGACATCGGCGAAGTCGGATCCACCTTGCGCGACCGCCGTAATGCGATCACCCACTTTTAGCCGGCCGTCAGTCTGCGCGGGTCCACCTGGCACCAGGCTCTCGATTTTCGCGTATCCATCTTCGCTCCGCAGCATCGCGCCGATACCGACCAGCGAAAGGCCCATGTTGATGCTGAAATTCTTGAGATCAGCTTTACTGAGATATTCGGAGTGCGGGTCGTAGGTCTGCGCGAGCGCATCAAGAAACAGCTTTACCTGCTCTTCTCTGTCCTCTTCGTGCACATTTCGCGCGAGGCGGTCATAGCGGCGGGCAACGAGCTGCGGCCCCGGCTCGATCGGGTGTTCGCTCAGATGTTCCTGCAGTAATTCGTTCGCGATGCGTCCACGCCAGAGGGCATCGGCCTCCGCTGCATCTTTGGGCCACGGTGCCTTTTGCCGGCTCAACTCGATCGTCGCGTCACTTTTGAAATCGAAAGGCTCCTTGAGCAGCTCCTTCACCTTCGCGACGCGTTCGTCGACACGCTTTTGATAAAGGTCGTAGATTTCGTAGGCAGGTTTCAGATTTCCAAGCAGCACGTCATCATCGAGGGCCTTACCGTACCTCGCAGTCAGCGCGTCTACATCCTGCTGCGTGAAGAACAGATGGCTGAAATCGAGCAGCTCCAAATAAGTGCGAAGGAATTTCTGTGAAACTTCATCATTGAGCGACTGATGTGTGTAGTGGCCTTCTTCGAGGAGTCGCCCAACCGAAACTGCGACTTGTTCGGAGTCTGTTTTCGCGAGCGCAGGCTGCCCCGCCAGCGCTAGCGAAAGGAGCACGATTGAGACGAACAAGGACTGGCGGAGGGATAACTTCATTCTGGAAAAAAGGAGTGTCGAAAAGCTCGCAGATATCATATCGAAGGCAAGATCAGGGCGGATGCGTTTTTTAATTGGATGAGTAAGACAATCAAGCCGCAGAATCATTCAAAACACGTTTTCCGCTGCCCCGGCAGATGAGATGGTAACTTCCATCCCTGCCGAAAAACCTCAGTTATGGTAATTAGCGTCCGACAAATCGTCGCGAGCGTCTAGGGAAATGCGCGGCCACAATTTGTCAGCCGCAGCTACTTCGGTTAAGTCGCTGCACCGATGATCTATCAAACCTTCTGCGGCGGGATCTTCGAGACGAATTGCTATCTCCTTCACGCACCGGGCGGCGAGATCTTGTTCGACGCCCCAGACGGCGCCTGCGACTGGGTTGAGTCCCTCGGCCTTGCCCCGAAACTGCTCTTGCTTACGCACGGTCACTTCGATCACGTGCCCGATGCGGCGAAGATCAAGCGGCGCTTCGGCTGCGAAATCGGCTGTCACCCCCAGACCGCGCCGATGATTGCGGATCGGAATTTCTTTCGCAGCCACGGCTTCGGACTTGAGATCGAGCCGGTGCAACCTGACTTCCTGATCGAAGCGACGCCGTCCCGTGAGTTTCTCAGCCTCGTCTTGGAAGTCTTCGAAGTGCCGGGCCATTCCCCTGGGAGCCTCTGCTTTTTGTCGCGGGAGCATGGCCTTCTGATCGGAGGTGATGTGCTCTTTGCTGGTGGAGTAGGGCGCTGGGATCTGCCCGGCGGTGACGGAGACCTGCTCTTCCGTGGAATCAAAACCAAGCTCTTTCCACTGGGCGACGAGATCACCGTCCTGCCGGGGCACGGCCCGACGACGACAATAGGCGAAGAGCGCCGGACGAATCCGTTTGTTCGCTAAAGGAGCGGGCTTATAGACGCGGCTGATCGCCCATCAGGAGAAAACAGAAAATAACAATGTCCTGCACCATGTGAATGGTGAAAGCCCACGCGAAGCCGCGCGTTTCGATCATGCTTTTGCCCCAAATCCATCCGGCGAACCCCGCCATTACCATGCCGATTGGACCGGAGGGCTGTCCGGAATAGTGACCGATACCGAAATAGACCGCCGTCAGCAGCACAGCTTCGGCGGCGGGTAGAATGTTCCGCAAGTGCGCGAGTGGAACGCAACGAAACTGGAACTCTTCGTTCGCGGCATTCAGCACCGCCACGCCAATCACCCACGGCAGAAATTCCAGAATCCGGGGTGCGTTCGAGAAATTCGGACGGAGGCTCATGTAGAGAAACAGCGGTAGCGCGACCCCGAAAACCGCCAGCCAAATCGGCCCGAAAGTCGTCCACCGTATTGGCCGCCGGAACCAAAGAAACGGCTCTGGCCGCGCGAGAGCGTCGATGTTTCCCGGCATCAAATAAACATCACGCGGACGCAGTCGGCTCCCAATCAGAGTAAGCGCCATGAGCACCGCTCCGATGAGCGGCAGAGTGCGCGCGAAAAGTATGCGCTCACCCCAGTTCAATTGCTCCGACCAGCCGTGCACGCCTGGCAGCGAAGCAATTCCCGGCGCGATGACGTACCACCCAAAGCAGAGCGCCGCGATCGCGACGAGAAAACGGACAATTCCTTTCAGGTGTGCTGAACGCCCCGCCCACAATGCAATCAGCATCAGCACCAGGCATTGACTTAAGGGCAACCAGGATGGTCCCTCCTGTCGCGAATAACCGAAGAGGATTTCGGGGACGTCGCTGCTCAACAGCATCGCACCCCACACGACCGCCCGCACCAGAGGATCGACTGCCGAGACTCGCCGCCCGGCACTCAACGACGTAACCCCGGCGTTTTCTAAAGCCATATCACCGCCGACGAACCGCCCGCACCGCGCTAGGACACGCCCTCCAGGATGCGGGAGAGATTTTCGAGTCCGTCGATTTTGGCGGCCAGCAGTCGCAACGACTGCATCGCGGTGGGTATATGGTGCAGGAAGGATTGGTTTCCTCTCACCAAACCGAGAAAACCGTAGGCACCCAGTGCTTGCATGAGCCGCTGCATCGCAGAACAGCAGAGGATTTCGCCAAAATCCTCTGCCACTTCCGCAGCGCACGCAGTCCGCGTTGACCGGTAATGTTCCAGTAGCTCAGCGCGCTCTGTTTCCAGCAACGACACGTACGGATCATAAAGAAGCGATGCGATGTCGTATTCCGCGAGGCCAGGACGCATCCCCTGGAAGTCGATCAGGTGCGCCTGACCATTGCGCATGATGATGTTCTGGGACTGAAAATCGCGATGCACGAGCACGCGTGGCCGGCTGCCGAGCAGCTCCGCGATTCTGCCCAAGGCAGGCAGAGTCGCAAGCTCAGAGAGTTGATTGGCCGCAACGCCGAAAACCCGGCCAAGACAATTTTCCAGAAAATAATTCTGCTCCCAACGGTAAAGAGAGGCGCTGAACTCCGCGGGAAGATCCTGGCGAATGCGCTGCCGCTCCGATTCCGGAAGAACGTGCAATTTCGCGATCTCATCGAGCGCGGACTCATAAAACGCGCGGCGCACGAGCCAGTTCTCGTCGCGGCAACTCCAGAGATCTGTTTCCCCGAGATCCTCGATCCAGATCAGCCCTTCACTCGGATCGTGGAAGTAAATCTTGGGCGCGCGGATTCCATGTTCGGAGAGAAAATTCGCGATCTGCACGTAATGCCGGTTCTCTTCGCGCTCCAAATTATACTTTACGAGGATGATTGGTTGATCTGCCCTGCAGCGGACTCGGTAAAACTTCCGGTCGGACCCGCCTTTCTCAATTGGAGTGATGCGGACCTTTGACTCTTCGAGTCGCGGGAATCGCATCCGGGTCTGACGAAGCAGGGAAGCGGTGCGGCGGGTGGAGCTAGATGACGGTATCAATGAGAGTGCCTCGGGCAGTTTTCTGAGAGCGGACAATACAATTCCTCAGGTAACTTCGTGAAGCAATTTGTGCACCCGGCCAGATGATTGTGTCTTCGATCGTCGCGCCCGCCCCGACCCGAGACGAGGCGCCGACCGAGTAAAAGCCTTTGAGAATCGCGCTCGGATCGACGATTGCGTCAGCTGCGACATGCAACGGCCACTCGCCACTTCGATCGAGATAACCCGGTTTCCAACGCTGCTGGGCGATGAGCCGATGGACTTCGAGGTATTGCCCGCGCGAGCCAATGTTAAACCACCTGCCGTCGTTGACGACGACGCCGCCGATTTTGCCGCCTTCGCCGATCGCTTCCACCAAAGTCGAAATAAACGATATCGCTCTCTTGGGCGGGATTCGATCCACGGCCTCTGGATTCCAGACGGAGACGTTCGCAAAATCATATTCGCCCGCGTGCCCGTAATTGCCGCTGATATCGACGACCCGACCGCCCCGTAGCGCAATGCTTGGTGGGAAAGGAGTTTCGCGCAGGGCGAGAGTTACGTCGTTACCGGCGTGGGCGTGCTCTTTCAACAATGGCGCGAGTGCGAAATCGGTCAGGAGATCGCCGCTATAGACGACGAACGGTTCGGCGGCGAGAGATGATTCGGCGTTCTTGATGCCCCCTCCAGTTCCCAGAAGCTCGGGTTCGTGGAGGAAGGAGATGCCTCTATTGCGATAGGTTGATCCGGGGAAAATTTCCGCGAAACGTTCTGGCCTGCGATGTGTGTTAACTACCAGCTTTTCGCAGCCCGCATCAATCAGATGATCGAACGCGAAACTGATGAGCGGTTTCTGGTAAATCGGCACCAGCGGCTTTGGCAACTCATCTGTCACCGGACGCAAGCGGATCCCAAGTCCGGCGCCGAGCACGAACGCCTGCGGGATTAGTGGCATTGTCCACCGTTCGTCATCTCAAGCGTAGTCGAGACATCCCGCCGCGCGATCTGGAAGCTCGCGTTACGCAGCTTCTCGACTCGCGGCGCTCCGCTCGTCGCCAGATTGAGAGCAGGGCGCTCACTCGGCTTGGACCGATGTTTGATAGTGTGACCCTCGTGCCGCAAAGAAATCATCTGGTGCAACCGTTTGTCGAAACGCAAACGCTACGTTCTTCATTCGGTCCATTCTGTTGGCTCATCGTGCCAATATTCGCTGCGCCGGGGCGTTATCTCCAGAGCGAAAACAAATCTATGAAATCACGGAATGAACCGGCACGGCTGCCACTACAGGATCATGATCAGGAGAGGAGCAAGAGCGGCTTCGCAAACCTCGCCATTCCTCGAGCGGCATCGCGATGTTCAGCCGTTCGAAGAACTTTTTGAATCCAAACTGGACGCGAAGAGCATCTCACTTCCAAAGCGAGATTCATTTATGAGCACAATCATGATCCGACCCTTTGCGGCGCTAAAGCTTTTCACGTTCGCCGCGCTCGCGCTCTTCGGCGGTTGTCACATTCCGGGCATCAAAGGCGACGGCCACGTCACCACCGACAACCGTGTTCCCTCGGAGTTCTCTACCGTGGAAGCCGGTGGCGTTTTCGAGATCGAGTGGGTGAGGGGTCCGGTTGGCGTCACGATCACGACCGATCAAAATTTGCTCCAGCACATCGAGACAAGCGTTTCGGGCAACAAGTTGCGGCTGCAATGGGATACGCAGTTGCGGCCAACCCACGGAATCAAGGTGAAGCTCTCGAGCGCCACGCTTACCGGTGCACAGCTGAACGGCGCAGTGCGGTTCACAGCAAACAATTTGTCGGGGAATGGCTTTTTCGTGGAAGGAAATGGCGCGACGCGGATATCGCTCGCTGGTTTTGTGAACGGCCTGACCGCGAGCTTGAATGGAGCGAGCCGGCTCGACGCCGAAAAGTTGCAGACGCAAACCTGCGAGATCTCGATCAGTGGGGCAGGGCGTGCAGACGTCTCCGCGGCGGAAACTTTGAAAGTGGCGATCTCGGGTGCCGGGAAGGTGACTTACGGCGGCAATCCGAAAACTGTGGATCGTAGCATTAGCGGTGCGGGCAGCATCAAACGCCGCGAGTAAACAGTGCTTGAATAAGCCTTTTTCGCGATTCTGAAATCAGCCAGGACTCAGTCCAAAACCGCTCGATCTGGCTAAGGCCTGCGCGAGTTTTTCTTCGCGGGAGTCACCCCAGTGGATGGGGGGCGAACGTTTTCGCGTCGGGTAGGCGGGAATGCATAATTGAGCTATTTTCGCGGAACCAGCTTTCGCCAAACGTGCGAAGCTGCTGACGGGCGTGGCCGACGATTTCACAAAACGGGTCAGACACAGGAACGGCGACGACAATTCGGACAAGCCGCTTTCCTATCGCGGCGCGCTGCACATTCTGGGACTGGTCCTGCTGCTGGTGCTCGCGGCAGGAATCATCCGCGCGATCGAGCCGGTGGTCTTGCTTTTCGCCATCGTGCTCTTGCTGGCGATGGTTCTGAATCCTGTGGTCGTCTCGATGGAAAGGCGGCGCGTACCCCGGAGCGTCGCGGTGGGACTAATCTTTCTCACTGTCGCCGCGGTGATCGCGCTGATCGTCTTCATCGCGGGTCCGCTTCTCGTCGCTCAACTCGAGGAATTGGGGCGTCAGGCGCCCGTTGCCTGGGACGCGATTCGCAGCCGCGGCCAGGCGCTTGCGGTGCGTTACCCAATGTTGCAAGACGCGTTGCCACCCGCGGAACAGATCGCAGGTACAATCGGCGCAAAAGCAGGCGGTGTTGCCGCGTTTCTGCTCCGTTCGACCTTCGGGATTGTCGGTGCGGTCTTCTCGGTTGTCTTCGGTCTGCTTCTGCTCGTTTTCATCCTTAGTAACCCGCAGCCGCTCGTCACCTCCTACCTTGCTCTCGTCCCGGAGAGATACCGCGAGCCGGCGCGCCGCAGTCTCGCGCGCATGATCAGCCAGATGAGCGCGTGGGCGCGCGGCGTCGTCATCAACGGCGGAATCACGGGAACATCGACCGGTCTGCTGCTCTGGGCAGTTGGCGTGCAGCCGGCCCTCGTTTTCGCCGTTCTCGCATTTATGGGCGAGTTCGTACCCAACGTTGGTCCCATCATCATGGCGTTGCCCGCACTCTTCGTCGCGCTGAGCATGGGAACGACAAAGTTCTTTCTCGCTCTGGCAGCGATTCTGTTCGTCCAACAGGTCGAAACCAATCTGCTCGTCCCATTCGTTTTCGGACGCGAAATGAAGCTGCATCCAGTGATGATTCTGTTTTTTACTCTCGCGATGGGCTCGGTCTTTGGCCTTGCGGGCGCGGTCCTGGCACTTCCGGCCGCTGCCCTAACGAGTATTCTCCTCGATGAATTCTATCTTCAGCCGCGAAGATTAAACGCAGGCGCGCTGGATGAGCAGGCGAAAGAACTGGTCGCCGGCCGGGTGAAACTTCCAGATTCCGACAAATAGCAAAAGTATTCTAACCCGAACCACGACGATTCCGAATCCCGATACATGCTTCGCGGCGATCATTTACCGGCTGTAACAGGATCAGGATGGGCCGAGTTGCCGGCTTCCAGCATCCGCACACGTCTGTCGAGATAAGGAAGCCTGATTGTAAGGGTGAGTCCTTTTCCTTCACTACTTTCAATTGCCAGTTCGCCTCCGTGTTCGCGAATGATGCGGCGGACGATCAGCAAACCGAGTCCAGAGCCGCTGGTTTTTGTGGTGAAATAAGGCTCGAAGACGCGGCTGAGGTTATCCGCCGACATGCCGCCGCCGGTGTCCGTGAAACTGATGAGGACATGAGTTTGGTCCATGTCGGTGTGAATCCGCAGAATGCCGCGGCGTTTCATCGCTTCGAAGCTGTTCTTAATGACGTTGTAAAACGCCTGCTTCATCTGGTCCCGATCAAGTTCGAGAAGCGGCAAGTCGGAGCGCAATTCCTGTTGGACGACAAGGTCGCGATCCTGAATCTCAGGCGCGAAGAACCGGACCGCCTCGTCCAGAATCACGTTCACATTTTCGCGGTGCAACTGTGGCTTGGACGGCCGGATCGCGCTGAGAAATTGGGTGACAATTGAATCCAGGCGGTTGATCTCGGAACGCGCGATGTCGATCGTTTCCTGCAACTCGTCCCGCACCGGGCCGTGGAGCATTTTCACCTTCCGCGCCATCAACTGCAGATGAATGTGAAGTGAATTGAGCGGATTCCCGATTTCGTGCGCGACCCCCGCCGCGAGGAGAGTCAATGCGGTCAGCCGCTCCGATTCAATCGTCTTCTCCGCCGAACGACGGCTCTCGGTGATATCGCGCAAAATCATGGCGTGGCCGACCGGCTCGCCGATCCCGCCAATCTTTCCATCCATGGTGCGCCGCTCGATCAGGAGCGGAACGATGTAGAAATTGATAAACTTGTTTGCCGGATAAAAAATCTCGATGTCGCGGCTCATCGCACCGGATGATCGCGAGAGAGAATTCCAGTCCAGGCCACGGACGCGTTCATCGAGCCGCTTGCCAATCGAGCCTTCGCTTTCGAACCCGAAAAGCTCGCAAGCCGCGTCGTTCACATAGGTGATCCGGCCGCTGCCATCGGTGACAATGATGCCTTCCTGGATTGCGTTGAAGACCGTCTCGATCAGTCCTTTCTCCTGCGCGAGCCGGAGCAGGTAATTCTGAACTTCGTCCGGCCCGACGCGCCCGAGGCGCTCGATGAGCTTGTCGAGGAAACCGGTTTTCATAAGCGATTGCGCTATGAGCTCGAGGAGGAGGACCGCTGCACATTAACCCGCGATGACAAAGACAGTGTCTTCGCCCCGGGCGTGGACCGGCAGCCGCGTGTCCAGTGTAACCAGGCGGCCGTGTTGGCGGCGCGCGACCTCAATCAGCCATGCATCATTTACCTGCTGATGCCCGAGCGCCTGCGCGTAAAACGCCGGGTTGTCCGCGGCCGGCGAGGGCCAGAAATGGTGTTTCTTATGTGCAAGGAACGCGCGAAGCAAAGTAGCGGCATCTTGCGGGGTGACAGCGTCGGGGGTGTAGGCCGGATTAGAGGACAGGCGCACGAATCCGAGTTGAGTGAAAGCGCAGGTCGCCCAGCCGTGACGCGATTGGGCGTGAAACCATGCATGGGCGGCGGCGTGGTGCTGATGATTCGGCCAGGCGAGCGCGAGCAGGACGTTGGTGTCCAGCAGCGCCGGTTTCATGTTGCGTCTTCTGCCAGCAGATCACGGGCGCGTTGCGTCGGAATGACCCTGGCATCGGGAGAAACGCGGAAAACAGGCAAGCCGTTCTTGCTTCCGGCGCGCGGATCGGCGCGCAACCCGCGGCGGGCAAGCTGCGAGACGACCTCTCCTATCTTCTTTCCAGAAGAATGCGCAAGTGCCTGAGCAGCTTCGAAGACGTCATCATCCAGTGTGAGCGTGGTTCGCATCTGTGATACGATGATACGATGATACGGTGATACGGTGATGTCAACCGAATACTGGCCTTCTGTATCAGTGTTGCAGCGCGATTCGCCAGCCAGCACTTCAAGGAGATATTCGCTAATGAACCACCTGCTCGACGCGATCCGGCTCGCCTTGCTGACCAGCTTCCATCGCAGCGCGTTCCTTGAGCGCGGCTTTCCGGCTCAGCTTCACGCGACCCTTGTCATCAATGCCGATGCATTTCACCCAGATCATTTCACCCATTTTGGCGACATCTTCGGTGCGATTGACGCGGAAATCCGCGAGCTCGGAAATGTGCACGAGACCATCCTTGCCTGGGAATACTTCGACAAAGGCGCCGAATTCTTTGATCGAAACGACGCGACCATGATAGGTCTGGCCGACTTCGATCTCGCGCGACATGCCGCCAATGATCTCCTTCGCGCGCGCCATACTTTCGGGACTAGTCGCGTAAATATGCACTGAGCCGTCGTCCTCGATGTTAATCTCAGCGCCGGTTTCTGCGACGATGCCTTTAATGGTTTTCCCTCCGGGCCCAATGAGCGCGCCGATCTTCTCGGGATTGATTTTGATGGTCTCGATCCGGGGGGCGTATTTGCTCAGATCAGAGCGCGGTTTGTCGAGCGCAGTCGCCATGAGGCCGAGGATTTTCGTGCGCGCTTCCTTCGCGCGAAAGGTCGCTTCGACCATGATTTTGTGGCTGACGCCCGGCAGCTTGAGGTCCAGCTGGAAGCCAGTGATGCCGTTTTCGGTGCCGCAAAGCTTATAGTCCATGTCGCCGAAGTGATCTTCGGAGCCGATGATGTCGGTCAGAAGTTCATAGCGCTTCATCTCGCCGTCCTCGCCTTTCTCAGTCACGAGGCCGACGCTGATTCCCGCGACCGGTGTCTTGATCGGAACGCCTGCGTCCATGAGGGCGAGCATCCCGCCGCAAACGCTCGCCATCGAAGTAGAGCCGTTCGATTCCATGACTTCGCTCGAGATGCGAATGGCGTAACGAAAATCTTCCGTCGCCGGCACGACTGGTTCGAGCGAACGCTCGGCCAAGGCGCCGTGGCCGATCTCGCGCCGGCTGGCGCCGCCGGTCCTTCCGGTTTCGCCCACGCTAAACGGCGGGAAGTTGTAATGAAGGAGAAAACTCTTCGACGTTCCGCCGCCTCCGTAGGCATCGATGTTCTGCGCTTCTTCAATCGGAGCGAGAGTGCAGAGCGCGAGCGCTTGGGTCTCGCCACGTTGAAAAATCGCGGAACCGTGGGCGCGCGGGAGGACACCGACCTCACACGTAATCTGGCGCAGGTCCTGATAACCGCGGCCGTCCATCCGTTTCTGCTTATCGAGAACGCTGATCCGAAACGCTTTCTTCTGCACGTAATCAAACGCCTGGGAGATCGCGAACTTGTCGGCGTCGGGAAACTTTTCGAGCACGGCGGTCTTCACTTCCTCTTTTAACGCATTCACCGCTTTGCTGCGGTCCACTTTGCGTTCGTTGTAGAGGGCCGCTTCAATGCGATCGCCGGCAACTTGATAAGCTACTTCGAGGATATCCTCGTTGACGTTCATCAACGGCATCTCGCGCTTCGGTTTGCCGACGGCAGCCGCGAGTTCTCTTTGAATGCGGATCATCTCACGGGCGCCGAGGTGAGCGAATTCGAGCGCTTTCACGAATTCCTCTTCGGGCAATTCGTGGGCTGCGCCTTCGATCATGATGACATCGTTTTCGGTCCCGACGTAAACGAGATCGAGATCGCTTTCGTTCCGTTCGTCGTGTGTCGGATTGGCAATGAACTCACCGTCCACGCGACCCACGCGTACCGCCCCGATCGGACCGGCGAAAGGAATGTCGGAAACCGTGAGCGCCGCCGAAGCGCCGTTAATCGCGAGAATGTCCGGATCGTTCTGACCGTCCGCGCTGAGGAGGATCGAAATGATCTGAGTATCGTAAAGATAACCCGCGGGAAACAATGGCCGCAGCGGCCGATCTGTCATCCGCGAGGTGAGCGTCTCCTTTTCCGAAGGACGGCCTTCACGTTTGAAATAACCGCCGGGGAATTTGCCGACGGCGGCCGCCTTCTCACGATAATCAACCGTGAGTGGGAACCAGTCCTGTCCTTCCTTGATCTGAGTCGCTGAAACGGCGCTC
Source organism: Chthoniobacterales bacterium (assembly GCA_038232335.1). Taxonomy (GTDB): domain Bacteria; phylum Verrucomicrobiota; class Verrucomicrobiia; order Chthoniobacterales; family UBA10450; genus JACCXL01. The sequence continues at coordinate 149,515 of JBBSIA010000003.1, read as the reverse complement.
ACGAGCACCATGGTGTCGCCGGTAGAAACGATAACTGCGCCATCGGCGAGTTTCGCGATCTTGCCGGTTTCGATTGCGACTTGAGTGGACCCGATTTGGGCCGTGACTTTGTGTTGCATACTGCTGTTTCTGGGATTGGCGAACCCAGGCCGAGCACCCTGATTGTAGGTTTTAACCCCGAAAGCTTTCGGGGCTAAAACCTCAAATCAGAGATGGATCTGCGGCCTGACGCCGTTGTTCTTGGTTTGTTAACTAAATGGCGCGAGCCTCAAACGAATTTCCGCCGCCAACGACCGCCTGCGTTACTTACGCAGATTGAGCTTCTCGAGCAGATTTTTGTACCTGTCGGAGTTCGACTTGCTGAGATAATCGAGCAAGCTCCGGCGCACAGCCACCATTTTCAGGAGGCCGCGGCGCGAGGAATGGTCTTTGGCATTGGCCTTCAGATGCTCCGTCAACTGAGTGATCCGGCGAGTGAGAAGTGCAACCTGCACATCCGCACTGCCGGTGTCGTTTTCATGAAGCTGGAACTCCTTCAGGTCCATCGTGTCGCTGCTTTCTGCCATAAACGAGGCGGTATTGTAGGTGAAGAATGCGCGTTGGCAAGATCGGCTTGTTTTCGGGTCATCTCGAGCAGAGTCGAGAGATCCCGTGGCAGAACGCTCGATGGGCCCCTGGATGGACTCGCCCTGTCGAGCTGCGTTACGGCCTCAACCCCGAAAGCATTTGGCAAACGGAATGACAGTTGACTGGTCCGTTTCCAAGGGGACACGTCATCGACGGCACATTCAAAGCGTGCGCAACGGAGATCGGGAACTCCGGCTATGCACTACAGGTCGAGTGAAAAGTGGTGCGACTCGATCTGCATGCGCTTCATCAAATAGAAGCGGTGCGCTCGAAAGCGGTGAACCCCGGAATCGAGCGTGAAGGTTTTGCACTTCTCCCGCCGCGCTTCCTCGATCAGCCAATCGAAGAGCTGCCCGCCGAACCCGCGGGAGCGGTCAGTCTCCCGCGTGACGAGATCATCCACGTAAAAGGTTCGGCCGGAGAACAGCATTTCCAGAATCCGATATCCGGCGAGCGCGCGCACCTCACCCTCCGTCTTCAGATAGGCGAGCCGAAATCCCTCCCGCTGTTGTTGCTCGACCTGGCTGACGAAGTCGTTTTGCGCTGCGTGGTGCGGGCGGAGTTCTGACATCACTTTGTGGCACCGAGCAATTTCGGTGGCTGTCTTCGCGACCGCGATTCTCCCGACCGCCGCTTGCTTTGCTTGAATTTGCGACCGGCTCATCCGGCGCTTCCTTCACGTTTGCCGTCATACCAGAGATGGAGTCTCCCCCTCGTCCGCAACGCGCGTTTTCCCCCGAAGACAATGAAGAGCGACTGCGTCAGCACGTGCGCGGGCGAATGCATGCGCACTTTACGCGCCGAGGTGATAATCGGCTCGGGTAGAATCGCAAACCGGCCGAGCTTCTTCAGTGCAAGCGTGAGATACGCCTCCTCGGCTGCGAAATATTGTTCATCAAAACCGCCGACTGCTTCAAAGGTCCTCCGGCGAGTGAACATAAATGCACCGACGCCGAGATTCGCCGCGAAGTAAACCGCGCAAAAAGCGCCGAGAAAGACGCGCACCCAGAGCGGCACAGTGCGGTCGAGCCGCAAGCGCGCGCTGCCGCCGGAGCAGCCGGCCGCGAGCGCCGCGAGCGCCCCGGTGACGTGACCAGCGGCGATCCGCGTATCAGCATCGACAAAGAAGAGCACGTTACCTTGAGCCGCCCGAGCACCCGCGTTACGTGCGGCTGCGATCTGCCGTCGATGAATCGAGACCACACGCGCACCGCCGGCGGTGGCGATCTCAACAGTCCGATCGGTCGAAGCGTCATCGACCACAACAACTTCATAGGGCTCGCCAGCGTGGGTGGCAGCTGCATGAATTGAATCGATCGAGTTGCGAATCTCGAACTCTTCGTTATGCGCTGGAATCACGAATGAAAGCATAAGTCAGTTGCCTGAAGTAGCTGAGCCGAGCGACGCCTGATGCTCTGCGCTGGCCGCAGCGATTATGATTGCCCGCCTTTCGATCATAAACTCGCGGACAACGCCAGAAAGCATCTCATCAAATCAATGTATGCTGGAGGGACGGGATCGGTCCCGTCAAATCGCGGGCAGAATAAAGGACGCCACAGGGAACCCTTACGACTTAACGTTAATCCTCCCCCGCCGTTTCACAAAAACAAGCCGGGCTCGCGCTCGCCGGGCGACGCTTCACTCGCTCGCGGCCTGGTTCCCTCGTGCGCAGCCGTTCAGTGAAGAACCTACGCGTTCTGCAACGCTGGATTGAGCGGAGCCGCAGCTTCAAGCGAATCAGGTTTCCTCAATGCTGCGCGCCGGACGATTTCTTCCATCACTTCGCCGGCATATTCCTTGAGTTGCCGCTGGTCCCGTGCGCTGAATTCGCGCGGTTTTATGTCGAGGAGACAGAGCGAGCCGATCGGCTGGCCATTGGGCGCACGCAGCGGCGCGCCGGCGTAGAATCGCAGGCCGCGCTGCCTGATCCACGGGTTGTTCGCAAAGCGCCGGTCGCGCGCAAGGTCTTCGATCACGGTAACTTCATTGCTCGAAACAACGTGGCCGCAGACCGAAATATCGCGCGAAGCTTGGCGCGACTTGGCGAGATCCTCCGGCAGGCCGGTGTGGCTCTTGAAGAAAAGACGATCGCGATCGACGAGCGAGATCAGCGCGATCGGCACCTCGAAGATGCGCGCAAGCTTCGCAATGATGCGGTCGAAAGCCGGTTCGGATTCGGTGTCGAGCAGTGCCAATTCGGCGAGCGCGGCGAGGCGTTCCTCGTCGTCCTCGGGAATGGGCGCCGGCCGCATTTCGTCCGTGAGCAGTGGCGCGAGCTTGGCGATTTGCACGACGGCCTCGGCCAGCGAGACCACGACTTCATCGGCGCCCGAATCGCGCAGCCGCTTGGCCGGCTCCGTCACATTTTCCGTGGCGCCCCAGAGGCCGATGACGATCTTCACTTTGGGAAATTGCGCGCGCACTTTCTTGCAGAGGTAGCGCGCGTGAATAATCGTCGAGGGCGCAACCACGGAGATGCAGACGACATCGACGTCCGCTTGTTCGACCAGCCCGAGTAGTTCGCCAGCAACGAGTTTACCGGGCGCGTTCCGCGCTTCGCAACCTTGCAGCAGCAACAGTTGTGCAAGCATCGCGCCCGCGAGCTCATCGCGCTCCGCGCGAGCTGGCAGGCAATAAACACGGCAGGGCGACAACGCCATTGCAGGGACGGGCGCGTCCTCCGGCGTCTGTTCAGCCACGGCCTGGTCGGCGACGATCTTGGAAGGAATCGGGGGGCGAGTACCGAAGTCTTCGATGATATCGCGCAGGCTCTGCTCGACGTGAACGAGCTGCTCTTCATCCAACGAGTCCAGCCGTGCATCCATCTCCGCCGTGCTGATCACCGGAATGAGAACGGCATCGTAGAGTGCGGTCAGCGAGTTCGCTTTTAGATACGCTTCCACGAATTCCATTTCATCCTGTTCGCCGACCGTGAGCAGACGGTGATAGCAATCTTCAGCCGGAGTGAGCGGCTCCTCGTCGCTCAGCAGGACGCTAAGAAAAGAAAGGCGTGGGACGTGCCGGCCCATCACGACCAGACAAACGGTGAGCGGTGTTGCGAGCACCAAACCAAGCGGTCCCCAGAGCCATGTCCAGAAGACGGCGGCGACAATCAGCGCAATCGAAGAAATCCCGGTGTGCTTGCCGTAGAGGAGCGGCTCCAGAAAGTTGTTGAGAATGAGTTCGATTCCCGCGAAAAGTGCGACCGTCAGGGCTGGCATCGTCCAGCCCGGCGAGACCGCAAGCGCAAGGAGCGTCGGAAGAATGGTCGCGATCCATGGCCCCACATAGGGAATGAAACGCAGCACGGTGCCGAGCGCGCCCCAGAGCGCCGCATTCGGAACCCCGATGAAATACAAGCCAATCGCGATGCACGTGCCGTAAATGACGTTCACCAGGAGTTGCATGCGGAGATAGCGCGAGACACGGTCGGCGGCGTCATCCATCGCGTGCTTGGTTGCGCTGATGCGGCCCTGGCCGATGAGCCGGATGAGCCGGTTGCGCAAATCTTCACGCTCGAAAAGCATGAAAATGACCAGCACCAGCACCAATGCCGCGGTTCCGAGCGGTCCGATCAGGGGGGTGATGATCGTCTGGACCAGTTCGAATGGATTTGCCTTGGAAGTCTCCACCACCTTCACCGGGACTGCCTGAGTGGGGGCATGTGGAGGGGAAGCGACGGCTGTCTCTGGCTTGCCGGGTTCCTGAGTGATAGTCGGTGCGGCCGGAGCCGTGCCACCCGGCAGTTCCTGTTTCAGTTCGTCAACCGTTTCTGAAAACTTCGTGAACGCGCCGCCTTTCGGAGCTTGAAACGAGTGCAGCTTCGCGGCAATATTACCCTTGTATTCCGGCAGCTTGGTCGCCAGATCGACCAACTGCCGAGTGAGCATCCATCCGGCGGCGCCAGTCGCAGTGAAGATTAGGACGACCACGAGCAGGACCGCGGCGATGCGTCCGATCCAACGCTCGAGGCGCCCCACGAGCGGGGAGAGGAGAAAGGTCAGCAACGCCGAGAGCGCAAGCGGGATGAGCAGTTCGCGCGCGAAATAGAGTGCGGCGATGACAAAGGCCGTGAGCGCTACGGTCCAAAGGCCCACAAGGGCGTCTGTGGAAGCGGTTCTACTCTTAGGTTTTGGCATGGCAAGGAAGCGGGGCTGAAAAGTGATGTGGGGAGTTCTCTCCACTGGCTCGCAGTTATACAATCGCAGGTTCGTTGATCGATGGTTGCGCGGCGAGCCGCCACGCGTCGATCGATTTGAGTAATCCCTGGCGAGCGACCTCTTGGACAGGCGAGACGCTGTCTTCTGGGAGGGAGCAAAAATGTATTGACATAGAATGCCGCCGCCGACTAATCGGCACTGAAACAGACGGAATTACACACCATGGGAATCATCATCACACTCATCATCGGTCTCATCGTTGGGGCAATCGCCAAGTTCCTGGTCCCGGGCAACGATCCCGGCGGCTGGATTGTCACGATCCTGCTCGGTATCGCGGGATCTTTCGTCGGCACCTATCTCGGCCAGGCGCTTGGATTGTATCGCGCAGGCGAGCCGGCCGGCTTCATTGGCTCGATAATAGGCGCGATCATCCTGCTGCTGCTCTATCGGCTGATTGTAAGACCGCGGACCGGCTAGCCCCCAGTGCGCGTGACGGCGCGAACGGGGCCGTCGCAGAACGCCGGGTCGCTGGTGTCGCGCATGCATCCCGCTTGCGATTCGCCTCCGGAGCCATGCGCTACTTTGCTCCGGAATTGTAGCGCAAGCATCCGCTTGCCGTTCTTCTGCTGACGCAAGCGGAGGGCGTGCGCTATCTTGCCGCCCATGGAGCCGGCGCCAAAAAACTTGCGGCTCGCGTCATTCACCGCGCATGCGGCGCGCGGATTGATCCGCGAGCGTCGAGCGCGGCGCAAGCTGATGTTCGCGGCGGTGCTGATGGCGGTTATTTTAGCGATAACTGGAACAACATTTTTGGAACCGGCGCTCAATCCTCACGAGCACCCGCTCTGGTTCATTTTGTTCTGGTTTGCTTGCGCCTGGCTGACGGTCCTGGCACTCTTGCTCGCGCTCTTTGATGCTCTGATTGTGCGGGCACAAGCGCGTGCGGCGCGGAAAAGCTTGCACGGAGAATTCTCGAAGTCGTCAGGTCCGGGCTCGCCAAGTTCCCTGGATCGCCAATAATCGAGGTGTGCAGAGATCCGCACCGGCTGAGGGCGCGCGCCCGGCTTGGAAGACGCGCGAGCAGATGGAAACCGACGAGCAGAATTGGCTCGCTCCATTTGCGCAAAAATCAGGCAATTCTCGCGGCCGGAATTACCCGGAGCCGCAGCACGCTTATCGCACGGAATTTCAGCGCGATCGCGCACGCATTATTCACGCGCGCGCCTTCCGCCGGCTGGAATATAAAACGCAGGTGTTCCTGAACGGGACCGGCGATCATCTGCGGACGCGGCTCACGCATTCGATCGAAGTAGCCTCGATCAGCCGGACGATCGCACGGGCACTGGCCGTGAATGAGGACCTCGCCGAGGCGATCGCGCTCGCGCACGATCTGGGGCATTCGCCATTCGGCCACTCTGGCGAAGAAATGCTGGCGGAGTGCATGCGCGAGCACGGCGGCTTCGAACATAATCGCCAGAGCCTGCGCGTCGTGGAGCTGCTCGAGAATGCCTATCCAGATTTTCCCGGCCTGAATTTGACCTTCGAAGTGCGCGAAGGATTACAGAAGCAGCAGCCAGTGGCGCCAGTTTCCAACTTGCCCGGTGAAGGAAAAGGCAAGTTGGAAACTTGCCCCACACTCGAAGCGCAGATCGCGAACCTAGCGGACGAAATTACCTACTACAGTCACGATCTCGATGACGCGGTCGATTTCGCAATCCTGAGTTCATCACAATTGCGAGAAACTGCGGTCTGGCGTGGCAGCCACGCAGCGGTCGCGGTCCGTTACCCGGACGCGCGCGAACCGGAGCTGCACAAACTCATCATCCGCGACATGATCGACGTGCAGGTGCGCGACGTGATTACGACGAGTGCAGCGGCGATCGCCGCCGCAGCGGTCGCGAGTGCGGACGAGGTGCGCGAGCAATCTCTTCCCTTGATAAGCTACAGCGATGCGCTCGTTGCCGGGAACCAGGAACTGCGACGATTCCTGTATAGAAATGTTTATTATCATCCCCGCGTCGCCGAGGTTAACAGGCAGGCTTGCGAGATTCTGCGCGCGGTCTTTGCAGCGTATGTGCTCGCGCCGGACCGGCTGGGAGATGTCGCGGCCAGGCGGATTGCGAGTGAAGGCCTGCATCGCACGGTTTGCGATTACATCGCAGGCATGACCGATCGATACCTGCTGGAAGAGCATGCGCGGCTTGCGCAAGGTGATGAAGCCACTGGAGTAGCGAAATAGTATGGAATGTTTTTCCATCACTCCATTCGGCTCCCTCAGGCAGCAGCGCTCCCGGTTTCTTCTGAAAGATATTGAATCACCAGCCGCAGCCGCTGGTTCACTGCCAGTTCTTCCAGAACGCGCTGGCGACGGAGCGCGTCATCAATAAAGGTGGCGGCCATCAAATCAGCCAGCATCGCCGGGTCGCTTAAATCAGACAGGTAGCGATCGATTTTCGCGGGAAGCTGCCGCCCGCTGCCTTTGAATTTCTCGTAAAGCTCGAGCACTTTTGCTCCGAGCGCCTCGTTCTGCACCACCGGGGTGGCAATCGCCTCGAGCCGCTCGATTCGCGCAATCGGAAATGGATCGTCCTGCTCGAACTCCGCGAAGCGTACCCGCTGCAAGCCCTGTAATATGAGATTTGAGGTTCCATCATCACGACCCACACAGGCTCGGATCAAACCGACCGTGGCGGTCGCGAAGAAATCACCAGTGGATTTCCATTCGCCGCGCTCTGGCGTCACCAGCGCGACGCAGAACATGCGGTCATGATTGAGCGCGTGCGAGAGCATCTGCCGGTAGCGCGGCTCGAAAATGTGGAGTGGGAGCAAGGCATGGGGAAACAGGACCGCGCCGGGCAGCGGCATGACCGGCGCGATCTCCGGCAGGGTAAGTGAGTCTTCGGTTGCCATAAATGCGGCTGCAAAACTTATACGTGCCGCCGCAAAGGCAAGATGACATCACTTCTCGGGACTACGGACAAAGTGATCTTTCAACGGGCAGCGATCCGCGTTCGGGAGCGCTGAAGTGTCGCGACCGACGGTTGTCCTGCGAGCTGCGGCCGGCTAATGTAGCCATAATTTAAGACTGATCCGCGCCGGAGCAGCGCGAGTCGTGCCCGGCGGCCGCACCGTCCGATTCCCATCGCCGCGATCGGTTGCGCTCTGCGTGCTTCATCAAAAAATGCGAGCAGACGTTGCGTCTCGGCTTTTGTTTCTGTGCGAAGGACGATCTTGAACACATCTGGCGCGAACCTTGCCGCCGCCGCCAATTGGTCTTCGAGCCGATCGCGCTGCGGTGAGCGATCGAGGTCGTGAACCGAAATGATGCGGCGGACATCCTGGCGGTGCGCGGCTTTCAATATGGAGTCGAGAGCGCGGCAGGAGCGAAGCTCTACGTCCACGAAGCGCGCGTGCGGAAGAAGCTGATGGAGTAATTTCCTGCGGCGACCCACGGGCAGATCGTTTGCCCCGCCCTCCGCCGGATGACGCGCCGTAATGATGAGCGGCGCGCGCAAAGCCGCCATTGCATTTTCCACCTCGGCAAGAATTGGAAGGAGCGCATCGAGCCGCAGCTCGAACAAATCAGGCGGCCTGCGCATTCGCGTGGCGCGTTCGAGATCGGCGGCGCTAAAAATCACGCCCACGATGAGACCATGTGCCCCGCGTGCTAAGGTCGGCCTTCGCGCTCTCATATTCGTGATTCGGTCCATTTCGCGCTGCAGACGGAAGACAGGCGTCGCGCCTGTCATCGATGATGCAGTTATCGCGGCGGCGCGGAGCGCGAGAGCATCCGTTCCGTATATTTCGCCAGCAAATCGAATTCGACATTGACCGAATCGCCAACCAAAAGCGTGCTGAGATTCGTGTGGCGTTTGGTGTGCGGGATGATCCAGACCGCGAAGCTCCCAAGTGCCACTTCCGCAACCGTGAGGCTGATCCCGTTGAGCGCGACGGAGCCTTTGACAACAACGTAATGCGCGAATTCGGCCGGCAATTCGATCCCCAGCCGGTAATCGGCGCCGGATGCGTCGAACGCGAGCACGCGCGACGCGCAATCGACATGTCCCTGGACGAAATGGCCGCCGAGCCGGCCATCCGCGGCGAGGGCCCTCTCCAGATTGACCGCGCTGTCGGGGCGGAGCGTTTTTAAATTCGTGCGCTCCAGAGTCTCCTCCAGCAAATCGAAACTGATCTGTTCGGCTCGATGCGAGGCGACCGTGAGACAGCAGCCGTTTACCGAGACACTGTCGCCCATGTGGACGCCGTCGGAAATACGCGGCGCGGAGATCCGCAGTTCCGTGCCTGGCGCGACCGAACGGATGGAGATGACGCTCCCCACTTCTTCAGTTAGACCGGTAAACATAGACTGGAATTCCACAGATTACGCAAATTTCACACAATTTGAAGCGGCAAGGCGGAGCCGCTCCTCTGGATCAAGCTGCGCAATTCTGCCACAGGGATATCGAAAAAGAGAAAACGAGATCAGTCCGAAGCTTCTTCTCCGAAAACACGATCGACACCAGCACCAACATCGGCAGGTTAAGCGGCCATGTTTAAGGGATTCGCCATGTCTGTTTGGGGTATTCCGCTCGATTTCATCCTCTTCGGCCTAACGCTTTTCGCCGTCGCGATCTTACATCATCACACCCTGCGCGTGTCGCTGACCGGTTTGACCGCGATTGTGATTTACAAGATCGTTTTCACCGGGTTCAAGACCGGCCCGGGCGTCTCTGGATTTCTATCTCACCTGAGTCATGAGTGGGTGATCCTGACGAACCTTCTTTGTCTGCTGACGGGGTTCGCATTGCTCTCACGCCACTTCGAGAAGAGCCATGTGCCGGTCGTGTTGCCGAGATACCTGCCGCACGATTGGAAGGGTGGTTTTCTGATGTTGGTGATCGTGTGGATTCTTTCCAGCTTTCTCGACAACATCGCGGGAGCGCTCATCGGCGGCGCGATGGCGCATCAGTTGTTCCGCGCGAAAGTGCACATCGGTTATCTCGCAGCGATTGTAGCGGCCTCCAATGCCGGCGGCGCCTGGAGCGTAGTTGGCGATACCACGACCACGATGCTGTGGATTGCCGGTGTCGCACCGGCGCAGGTATTTGAGGCGATCATTCCATCCACGGTGGCGCTAGTTATTTTTGGAATCCCGGCAGCCATTCAACAACACAGGTATTCACCCATCCTGGTTCGTTCCCACGAGCACACTCATATCGACTGGATACGGGTCGGCATTGTAGCTCTAATTCTCGTGCTTGCGATTGCCACGAACGTGACGGTGAACAGTGAGTTCACTGCATATGCGGACCATTTTCCCTACATCGGTGCGGCGGTCTGGATGGCAATAGCGCTATCCATCCGGGCGCGGCGGCCTGATTGGGAGGTGCTGCCGCGTGCGTTCAGAGGCTCAATCTTTCTTCTTGCACTGGTGCTGTGCGCCTCGATGATGCCTGTGGAGAAGTTGCCGCTGGCGTCCTGGCGCACGGCACTCGGGCTGGGCTTTCTCTCCGCCGTCTTTGACAACATTCCGCTTACCGCGCTCGCCATTAAACAAGGCGGTTATGATTGGGGTTTTCTCGCCTACGCAGTCGGTTTTGGCGGATCGATGATATGGTTTGGATCATCGTCAGGAGTCGCGATATCCAATATGTATCCTGAAGCAAAATCAGTCGGGAAGTGGCTCCTTTATGGATGGTATACTTCAGTTGCTTACGTAATCGGTTTTTTCGTTATGCTCGCAGTGTGGAAATGGCATCCCGATACCCTGCACGCCTCCGAACGCGAACCTGTGTCAATGTCAGAGTCGGTTTCGCCTTACTGAAGCGATTTCGCAAACTCTATGACAAAAACGCTCCCAATGATCCTTCAGGATGAGCGGCGCGAGCGCGATGCCCAGAGGCAGCGCCGCGAATGGCAGCATGATGGACGGCGCGGGTTCAATGGGCTTAAACGCAATCGCGATGGGGATCATCCGCCGACCGGAAAACCAAACTGAAACCGAGTCAAGGCGAATCGCGGCTCCGCGACGAGCCAGCTGCCTAACGAATGCTTTCGCCGCGATGGCATGGGCCCTTTCAGCTCCATCAAGAACTTCGAGCGCCGGATCGAAGTGCTCGTCTGAAGTTAACTGGATCGCTTCTGCGCGTCGCGGGTTTTTGGTCGAGAGCGGCTCGTCCCGGTAAGAGGAAACGCCACTTGATTTGCGCGATGCCCTGCGCAGACCGGAGTTTATCGGAGATAAATGAAGTCAGGATCATCCCTGAACGAGGGCTCTTGGATTGAGGCCTTCCGCGTGAGCGGGCCCAGAGTCCTCGCCGAACGTAGTGGGTTGCCGGCGCTAATCGCGCGTGTAATTCAGCGCCCGTCGCAAACTCCTGCGATTACCAAAGCGACTGACCGGCTCGACCGCGGCAGAATTTTACCGCGACGCCGAATTGTCTGCCCGTAAACGTGCGTCCGCCTCCTGCGCCCGCCGGAGATTTTCCGCGGCGGCGACGAAGTCGGGCTGAAGGCGGAGAGCCTCGTTTATCTGCACGATCGCATCGGAGATTTGTCCTTGGCGGAAATAGACAGTCCCAAGATTGTTGTGAACAGTCGGCCGCTTTGGATCAAGCCCAGCCGCCGCGAGGTAGTGCGTCTTCGCGCCTTCGAGATCGCCTTTCTGGTAAAGAGCCGTTCCCAAGTCGCACTCAGCATCCGCGTAGTCTGGCTTATTTTTTACCGCGGCCTCGAATTCCCCAATCGCTTCATCCATCTTCCCGGAGCGGGCGAGGAACATCGCGTAATTGTAATGGACCTTAGCCGATTTCGGACTGAGACGCGCCCCCTCCTCGTACTGGACGATCGCCTCGTCTTTGCGGCCGAGATTTTCAAGGAGGTAACCGTAGTTCGATCGAAATTCGCCATTCTGCGGATCGAGCTGCAACGATTGCTCGATGTGACTGGCGGCTTCATCCACCTTTGACTCACCCAGTAGAAGGAGACCGATGCTATATTGTGCTTCGGCGTTTTTCGGGTCCAAGCCGAGCCCGACGCGGTACTGCTGAATCGCCTCCTCGCGCCGGCCAGCATTGGCCAGAGTGCCTGCATAATGGAATTGCGGCGTGGCGCCGTGCGGCAGGTCTGCCGCGATCCAGCCTTTGCGTTGCAGTTCGGGCGCGGGGCCGCGGCGGGTCTGGCCAAACCACAGAGCGGTGAGGGGAACAACGAAGATGACCACCCACTTCAAACCATGGACGAGCCAGCTTGGGATAAGGTTGTTTGCTCCGGAAGAGGCGAGACCTCCAGCCAGCCCGAGAGACTCACGCGTGGAACGCTCACGCACTTTCCAGATGAAGCCATCGTAATAAAAGTGCAGCAGACCCGACGCTGCAACGACGCCGGTGAGGGCGCGTTTGATCGTCGCGACGTCGAGCCGTTCGTTGAAATAGCCGAGCGACCCGTAGGCGAAGACAAGTCCGATATATAACCCCACGAGCGACCCGCTCCGGCGAAACATAAACCGCATGAACCCGCCAATCGAGCTATCCTTTTCCACCCGGTTGCGGTTGTAAATCCAGACGAGCGAGAGGTATTGCACGTCGTGAAACACTTCGAAGAGCGCGATTCCAGCCAGGATATTGGTGACCCCGTTATTGCAGAACCACCAGAACCCAATGCTCGTTGCCAGCAGGGCCAGCTTCACAGGGTTGGGACGTTTTCCCTGAATCCACAGACGGGAGAAATTGGCCAAAAAAAGACCAGACACCCCGATCGCGGCAAAGAGCAGCGTCTGCTGGAGCGCGTGCAGCAACCAGGGAGGAACAAACGGCCCACCACTGGCATAATACACGTCGAATGTGTCGGTCATTCGTTCCGAGGAGAGGAACACCGCTGCGGCGAACCAGATCGCGCATGTCGTGAAGTCAAGTCGTCGCGTCAGTGCGGCAAACGAGCCGACCTTCGCATCGTAAATGCGACAGAAGCCGTAGGTTTGCATCATTCCGTGCCAAACGCCCCAGAAGAAAACGATCAGCACAATTCCCTTCAACTCCCACCAGGTGAAGGCGACGCAGACCGCGACAAGAAAAATCGGAGCACAAATGAAGCGCCCTCGAAACCGCTCGAAGACTGCACGGTCGCCGTAGGCGCGGATCATGCCCGGCAGATGGTGCCCCAGGGCGCCGAATGCCGCCACGAAGATGTAGATATCCTGGGCACTCCAGCGCGCCTGCGCCAGCGCGAAGAGCGGCAGGATCAAAAGAGGCGTCCCGACGTAAAGAATCAGGTCGCGCCAACTGCTCAGAATCCAGAGATTCGCCCGAGGGACACTTACCGGAGCGATTGGAACTGTTTGGGGCGGCGAAAAAGCGCTGACCTGTTGCATCTGTGTGGGACGAGAGATTGTCGCAATCGAGCGAAAAATCAACGCTCCGCATTCGAATTAATGGAATTGCGGCTCGCGCGCAAATTTCTTCTCGATCCTCGAGAAAATGAGTCGAATTCGTTTTGCGCCGCTGGGAAATCCCATCCTGTGGCGCAAGTTTCCAACTTGCGATCGGAACAGGAAGGAGGTTGCGAAACTTTGCGCGACGACCACTTCACTGACCACTGAAGTCACGTTTGCGGCATCCGAGCACGACGGTGCGGCCCAGCAACAAATCCATACTGTTCATCTCCAGCACGAAATGCTCGTTCCCCGCGTCGATCGTTTGGTATCTGCTCTTCTCACGGTGTCTCGCGACCAACGAAAAAACCTGAATCGGCAGCCAGAGCAAGACCAGCGGAATGATTGCGCCTCTTTGATATCGGTCGATGGTCACGGTAATCCCGGCAAAACCGGCGTCGCTCAGTGCATGCACGAGGTAAAAATACGAAACCGGGTTAATATGCCCGCCGGTTAGAAAGCGAACGCGACCGCGCCTACCGAAGCGGTCGCTTTCGGCGACTGGAAGCGGCCCGAACAATGTGTAAAACCCGAACAACAGATAACGGATGCGTGAACGCAGGCTCAGCACATTCGGCGTGCTTAGCACCAGAATGCCGCCCGGTCGGAGGACGCGGTAAATTTCCCGGATCGTCCGGCGGTAATGTTCAATATGCTCAATGACCTCGGTGCAGGTTACAAGGTCGAATTCATTGTCTCCGTACGGTAGTGGCTCCGTGTTAAGGTCGGCCACATCGACCTTCACATCTGGCAAGCGCATCAGGTTCGGCGTGTAGTCGCACGCGCGCGCCACGACTTTGAACTCCTCCCGGAGGCGGCGGATTAACTTTCCGTGTCCAGCGCCGATATCGAGATAGTTCCCGCTGATCGTGGGTGACAGCTCCCGGATTTTCCTGACGACCGCATCGAGAATCTTTTCGGTACTGAGACCCATCTCAGCTTAGCGGAGAGGCATCGGAAACACGGTGCGACTATGTCATCTCCCGCGCGCAACGCGCAAGATTGAACCGCACTCAACCGCACGGGGAGCGGTGTCTGACGAAGGCTTGGCAGCTAGTCCTAATTTGGTTGGCGTCAACTCTTCCGTCGGCCTAACGAGCATCGGGAAGCACGCATCTGGGGAGCGCACGCGACTCGCGTGCTGGCGATGGCAAAAGCTTTCGGGGTCGCGAACTTTCTCCCATTGCGATGATAATGCGCAACTCGCAGAAGAAAAGTTCGTTTCGGCAGAATGCCGCGACCAGCACGCGAGTCGCGTGCGCTCCCCAAGACACGCCTTCTCATCAGGGCAAAACAGTCTGCTTGGCGGAATTCTTGCTCCACAGAGGGGGACGGCCCCCGACTCGCGCTCAAATTTTTCCCGCCCGCTGCTCGAAAAACGCCTTGACCTCAAATGCCAGCCGACAGCAGCCTGTTCACGTCCGTTCAAAATATTTAAAAAAAAGTGAAAATAAATCTTGTCAGGCTTTTAAAGCTTCGTTAATCCCTAGCCCCAAACCTAACCAAACCCAATGGAGAAACTAATGATAAGAAACGTACTGATGAAGCGAGGATCTCTGCGCACGGCTCTCGTAGTTGGCGCCGGACTTCCTCTTCTTTTCGTCGCGAGCGCCTTCGCTCAAGTCGGTGTTGAGGCGGCTCCCACCGCTTCGCCCACTGGCCAGGCGGCCAACGCTCCGGCCACGACCGGCAGCGGCGCACCAAACACCTCGCAGACCGCGCCGAACCAGACCCAGACAGGTGCAACCGGCAGATCAAGCGCGGCCGTTGGACCCGGCGAGGCTGGAACCAACGCAGGTAGCGCCGAGACTGAGCGCGTGATCGTCACCGGTTCTAACATCCCCACCGCCGAAGAGGTCGGTCCGAACCCAGTTTTGAATATCAACCGCGACCTGATCAACAAATCAGGTGAGCGCACCACTGAAGAACTCATCCGAGATCTTCCGGTGGCAAACGCCAACGGTGTTCCGGTCTCCAACAACGCGACCGGCTTCACTCCAGGCGCTTCCTCGATCTCGCTGCGTGGCTTCGGTCCGAGTGCAACGCTCCTCCTGATCGACGGCCGACGTGTCGCTCCCTATCCAATTGGCCAGGGTGGCACCTCGTCGTTTTTCGATCTGAACTCGATCCCGCGCGCGGCAATCGACAGCATTGAGATTCTGAAGGACGGTGCTTCGACGACCTACGGCGCCGATGCGGTAGCCGGCGTGGTCAACATCAAGCTTCGCCACAATTATCGCGGGGCGGAAGCGACCGTGGAATATGGCAACACAGTCGACGGAACCGACTCCGGGGAGAGTTCAGCCAACATCCTCTTCGGCATCGGTGACGAAAACACCCAGGTTACTGGTGTGATCGATTACTATCGCCGGAACTCGATCTTCAACAAAGACCGCGGCTTTTCGGTCAAAGGCGCCTTCGTCAGCTCGAATGCAACTCCCGAAAACCTGCAAATCAGCAGGGAGGCGGCAATCGCTGCTGTCAATGCCGATGTGACCGCAACGCCGGAGGAGCGGGCCGCGGCCCTCGCGCAAATCGGCGGGATCGTCAGCCCAACGACGGGACTTCCTACCGCCGCCGTCTTCGCCTCTGTTCCGCACGGAACGAGCGCCCAAGTGGGAGCTGCCAATTTCATCTTCACTCGGGGCCGCTTGAACCGTTTCAATTTCGACCTCGTTTCGGGCTCATTCCCAGAGCGGGAGGATTACGGCGGTTTCTTCAATGCGGAGCATAAGATTTGTGGAGATCAGTTGGTCGTTTACGCGGACATGTTTTACCAGAAAACCAAGAACAATCAGGAGCTGGCGCCGAGTGCCACGGGTAACTTCCGCAATACTGGCGGAACTCCAATCATTATACCACCCAATGCACCGGGACCCCTCGTCGGGCAGGATGCGCCTCCAGAAGGGGCCGCGCCCGGAGCATTCAATCCTTTTAACCCGTTCCAGCAATTCATCTCAGGGACCTCACGTGCCCGACTGTTGGAGTTCGGCAATCGGCTCTTTAACTTCGAAACCGACGCCTTCCTGACAACGATCGGTTTCAAAGGCGACAAGCTGTTTGATGGCACCTGGGGCTATGACGCCGGCTTCCGCTACAGCGAGGTCAAGAACACGACCCGGCAAACCTTGGTATCGAATACGTTGTTCAACCGTGTCTTGAACGCGAACGATCCATTCTTCGATCCAAACTCAGCTCAGTTCCTCGGAACAACGACGCCATTCAACCCCTTCACTGACGCGTTGCGCGGAAATTTTCCGTCAAATGACCTACCGATCGGCGCCGCGACTGTTCATCCGACGGACGTCGATGTTTCCAAACTGGCCACGTTCGACCTGAATATCTATACGACCTCACTCTTCAAGCTTCCGGCGGGCGGCGTGGGCTTCGCGACCGGTGCACAATTCCGTCGTGAGAACCTTGACCAGCAGCCAGATCAACTGGAAATCACCGGAGATATTGTCGGTAGCTCGAGAACAGCGATTACTCATGGCGGACGGAAGGATTATGCCATCTATGGGGAAATCAGCGTCCCGATCACCAGTCCGGAGATGAATATTCCCGGTCTCCATTCCCTCGAGTTCAATGCGTCGGGCCGCTATGAAGAGTTCCGAAACAACAACACGAACGTCCTCGTGCCGAAAGTCGGCGCTCGCTGGCAGCCGCTCGATGAAAGTCTAACGCTGCGAGCAACCTGGGGCGAGGGCTTCCGGGAGCCTTCCCTGATCGAGTTGTTTTCGAGCCCAACGGCCGCGCTGACTCCAGTCAACGATCCGGTCACAGGCACATCCGACCCTGAGACGACCTTTGAGTTCGCGGGTAACCGGAACCTGCAACCCGAAGATTCCCGCGCTTTCAGCGGAGGCATCGTCTATACGCCGAAATTCGTGCCGAACCTCACACTCTCAGTGGATGTTTGGGGAATCGACCGGACCGGCGTTGTAATCCAGCCTACGGGACAGCAAGTGGTCAATGCTGTGAACGACGTCGGCGGCGGACCCTCATCCATAGGCACCGTGGAGCGCGATCCACTGACAGGGGGCATTTTGAGAGTGCGTACTCAGTTTATCAACGCGGGTAGCGAGAAGGCGCAAGGTATCGACATGGGCATTCAGTACGCTTGGGATATTCCCGGCGGTTTCGGAAGACTTACGAGCTTGACGCAGGCCACCTATCTTGATTCCTTCCAACAAGCGATTCTGGCGGGGCAGACGGAGACTGAGCTCGTCAATAGAGATTCGACGGGCACATCGGACGACGCTTACCTGAAGTGGAAGGGCGTCTCGCGCCTCGATTGGGCCTGGAATCACCTCGACGTGAGCACGACCGCGCGGTATACAGGTGGCTTCCGTGAGGATGGCTTCTTTGGCCTTCATGGCAACCGTCCGACGAAAGGCCAACACTATGTGAAGGCGACGTGGTTCTTCGACACGCAGGCGACCTACGACTTCAGCTTCGCGCCGCCAGTTGAAAACCAGCCGGTGGCTGGCTACTCGAAGGGCGGCAAGGAAATGGTCCGTGGCAAGGATGGCAAAACCGTGGAGCCGACACAGACTGCCAACTACACGATGCCGTGCTGGAAGAACCTGATAAACAACACATCGTTCACGATTGGGTGCAACAACGTGTTCGGCCAGGATCCTCCTGTTGCCTTCGGTAAGTTCAATGGTAACGCAACGCTCTACCCGGGCTTCATCTACGATCCGACCGGGCGCTTCGTCTACGGCAGCATCACGAAGAAGTTCTAAGTTAGGTTAGCGACAATCACAGAGGGGCAGCGGTTTCGCCGCTGCCCCTTTTGCGTACATTGCTCACGAAGCAGAGTTTGCAATCCTCGCCGCCAGGCCTAAGATGGATCCCATGAGAGCTTCACGATTCATTCAGCTGGCAGTCGGGGGTGTCATTTGTGCCACCGCGTTTTCGAGGGCAGCTCTGGGAGAGACCCCTGCGGATCAAAAGCCGCCCGACCGTAATGCGAAACCAGTGCGAACTGTCACCGTCACAGGGTCATTGTTACCGCAACGAGTCAAGGTCAAGCGCATAGGCACTCCGACGTATTCCAACGTTCGAGTGGTCGATCGGCAGGAAGTCGAACTTTCCGGTCGCTTCACCTCCGCTGCCGCGATCGCACAGAGCGATCCGTCAGTTCGCATCATCGGGCATTAAGCCAGATTCGTTGTTTGGTTTGGTCGCGGCGACAACCTTGCTGGCCTCTGCTTTTAGCGCGCCGAAGGCAACAGCGACTGATCCCCCGGCTTGCTGAACGGTTTCAAAAGGTTGCGTGGCATCGGCTTCCGGCCGAGGTCAAAACCCGTCCATTACTTTACCCGAGGAATCGCTCCAGCCAGGAGCAAACACGAGCATTTGTGAATGCCGTGTTCAGACGTGGCTAAGTCTTGGCGGTCCCTTTTGGACTGCCAATTGCGGACGGCATCGTTCCGTTATCCGAGAGCCTCGCCGGCGAATAGAAACCAACGTAGAACGCGCGCACGCGGCTCACTAGCCTAAGTGACCGTGGTTGCGACTATTGGCCGCTAAACCCGCGAGCCCCTTAGCTAAAGCATCGGCTTTAGTCGCTGCCGCGGTTGCGCCCATGCCCGTCGATCCGCCTGATATGCAACCCAGCTGGAAGAGCAATGTGGCTCTACTCTCTTCTTGACCGTGCCGTCTTGCCTGGGGACCGTGATCGCGTTACGCCGGAGATCTATTGGACCATGTGGGCGAACACATGATTCATTCGATTCACCACCGCGTGCTTGCTCACATCAAAGCGGCAGCTGAAGGAACTTAGTGCGTGAGCCGCCAAGCGGACGGCGCGGTCTCGATCAGCGCGCGCGCCAAACGCACGACGATCAGAAGCGCCGCGTGATTCTTTGCGGCATCGGACACCATACTTCGTCGCCCGTTGTGAAGTTGCCCTTGTGATGAGCCGTTCCTGGCGTTTGATTGATCGATGATCGAAGTGTCGGCGCGGGCCGCGACGGTAACGGATTACAGAAAGCTTCCTCCAGATGACTGGCATTATCAGCTGATCGAAGGTGAAATCGTCAACATGGCACCCGCCCGGGACTTCTTTCATCAAAAGATCCTCCTTAACCTCGCGGCGATTCTTCACGAGTGGCTAAAAGAGAATCAAACCGGGCAGGTGATGATCGCGCCGCTCGATGTTTACCTCACCGACACGAACGTTTTCCAGCCGGACGTGCTCTTCGTTCGCAACAGTCGCGAGTCGATCATTGAGGAAGACGGACTGCACGGTGCTCCGGATTTCGCGGTCGAGATTCTGTCACCGCACACCGCGCGTTACGACTTGAACCAAAAGGGCGCCGTTTATGCGATGACCGGCGTGGAGGAGTTGTGGCTGGTCTATCCGCAGGCGAGACGAATCGACGTCCATAATTTGCAAGAGAACGCGGAGGCGGTGGCTGCCTCGCACGGGCTGGGTGCCACGTTTGCTTCCCCTTTGTTTCCCGGATTGGAGTTTCGAACCGCCGATATTTTCCGCCCGCGATGAAATTTCGGACTTACAAAAATACCGACCTCACCGTCAGCGAAGTCGGTTTTGGTCTTTGGACGATCTCGACCGGCTGGTGGGGAAATTTCACAGAAGGCGAGGCGATCGCGCTTATGCACAAGGCTTTCGATCTTGGAGTGACATTGTTTGATGCCGCGGATACGTACGGCAACGGCTTCAGCGAGGAGCTGATCGCGAAAGCGTTCCCAAAGCAGCGCGACGCAATCGTCATCGCGACAAAGGTCGGCTACGACTTTGTCACCCATGGAGAAACTCGCGGACGGGGTCAGCGCGAGATCCCGCAGGATTTTTCCCCGGAAGCGATCGTGCGTGCGACGGACGCGGCGTTGCAGCGCCTGAAAACAGACCGCATCGATCTGCTTCAACTGCATAACATTCGCATGGAGCAAATCTACGACGACGCGATTTGGACCACCCTCGATAGCCTGAAGAGCGCTGGGAAGATACGTTATTACGGGATCGCGCTCGGCCCCGCGATCGGGTGGTTGTACGAAGGAGTGAACGCGATTCGCGAGCGCGAATTCACCAGCCTTCAGCATATCTACAATATCCTGGAGCAGCATCCGGGACGCGCACTGCACAAGGCCACGATCGAAGCCGGCAAAGATACGATGTTTCTGGTTCGCGTGCCGCATTCCTCCGGCATGTTGGAAGGCAAGTACACCGCCGAGACTGTTTTCCCGCCTAACGACCATCGCAACCATCGGCCGCGTAGTTGGCTGCTCAATGGCGTCAGGAAAGTGGAGCAACTCCGGTTCCTCGAAGGTCCCGATCGCACGCTCGGCCAGGCTGCCCTCCAATGGCTCCTTGCCGATGAGCGCGTCGCGTCGACGCTCCCGAATATCTACGAAGAAGCCCAACTGATCGAGTTTGCGAAAGCTCCGGAAACGCCACGTCTTACCGGTGACGAAATGGCGCGCGTCGCGGATCTCTACGGGGATCATTTCGGCGCCGAGCCGGAAGAGCCAAAATTTAAAGGGACGATGGAACTGCCCGCGGAAACGGCGGCCGCGTAGGCTTTTGTCATTCCGAGCGAAGTCGAGGCCGTAACGTAGCCCGACAAGGCGAGGCCGGGCTTTCAATCCCGTGACCGCAGAGCGGACGAGAATGTCTCGCTGACGCTGGTCACCACAGGGGGCCCCCGAGCTTCAGATTCCGCAGTCAGAGATCGCCGCTACGCTCATGTCGAGCTCAGTCGAGGACCCGCTGCGTTACCGATGGCCCACAGGATGGAAAGTCCGGTCTCACCGACTACGCCCACTGTGTTACGGCCTCCGAAAGCGTTCGGAACTCGGAATCCCTCGCATTAATCCGATTCATCCTCTTCCACCGGTTCCGCTCGCGGCGGTGCTGTCGTTCCCTCGCCTTCAGCGGCGGGAGGACGGTGACGACGATGCCCATTCTCAGTCGTCCCTTCTTTGTAAACTCCCTTGAAGACGGCCGCGATCAACGGACCTGCGGCTGAGCCGCCGTGCACTTTGCTGCCGACTTCGCCTTCCGAAAGCGCCGCAAATGCATAGAGCGGTTTCGCGGCCGGCAGGAATCCGGCGAACCAGGCTGCTGTTCGTTCTTTGTTCTTTGGCCCCCATTGTGCGGTCCCGGTTTTTCCTGCCACTTCCACGGTATCCAATCCCGCCTGATGGGCTGTGCCACCAGGACTATTGACGACGTCAACCATGCCGGTGTGCAACTGTGACATCGTGCTCGGCAACGTGTTCAGCGTCCGCTTTTCGCGCACCGGATACGCCGTCACGATTTGATTGTCGATCGTCTGCACCTGTTGCACGAGGCGGGTCTGGTAAAACGTCCCGCCGTTTGCGATCACCCCCATCGCCTGCGCCATCTGCAGCGGAGTGACCTGCGTATCGCCCTGGCCGATCGAAAGATTGGCGATGTCGCCGTTCAGCAGCTTCCGGCCGTGCGTCGCTTTCATATATTGGTCGTTAGGCAAACGCCCATCGACCTCACCCTTCAACGGAATGCCGGTTTTCGCTCCGAAGCCGAGCTTTTGCGCCCACTCGAGAATCGGCCCCGCCCCCGTTTTGATGCCGACTTGGTAAAACCAGGTATCGCATGATTCGGTCAGCGCCTGGACGAAGTTGAGCGCGCCGCGGTCAGTCTTCTTCCAGTTGTGAAAGATCACATTCCCGACCTGCAGCGACGGGACGCACTGGTACTCGTCCGTCGCGCTCACGGTTCCGCTTTCCAGCGCCGCAATCCCGACTGCGACCTTGAAGGTCGAACCCGGCGGATAGGACGAACGAAACGCGCGGGGAAGAAGCGGAATGTCGGGATCGTCCTGCAACGCTTTGAATTTCTCCCCGGAGATATTCGGGACGAACGCGTTCGGGTTGTAGCTCGGCCATGAGGCCATCGCCAGGACGTCACCGTTATTCGGGTCCAAGACGACGATCGCCCCCTTTTTCGCTTTGGTTTCCAGGGCCTTTTCTACTAGATCTTGCAATCGCAAATCCAGGGTTGTGACTACGGTGTATCCGGGAATGGGAGGCGTCACAATTTTCTCGGAGGTTTTCCGCCCGTCTTTGTCGAACGTCAATTTGTACTGGCCGTGCTGACCTGTGAGCATGGCGTTGAAGGTTTGCTCGAGCCCTTCGCGCCCTTCAGTCTCCGGCCACAAAACCTCGTGGTTATCAATGATTCCGTCAGGATTGCGGCTGGTTTTGCCACTGTAACCGATGATCGGACCCGCGGTTTTTCCGTTCGGGTAAGTGCGAATATAAATGGGCCTCAGCGCGAGTTCCCTGGGCAGATTGCCCTTAAGTTCGCCGGACTGCGCTTCCGTGAGATTCTGGGCAATTTCCAGCGGCAGAATTCCGCGGTTGTGATAATGCCGGAGGATCAGTTCGTCCGGCACGCGTAATGGACGGCCCAGCCGCTGGGCCGCAATTTGAATCTTCTCGTGCGCGTAGCTCAGCAGTTGCTGATCGGTAAATTCCAATGGGGTTGGAAAAACGACCGCGAGATTGTAGCTCAATTTATTCTGCGCCAGCGGGATGCCGTTGCGATCGGTGATCTCCCCACGCGGCGCAGGAATATCGAGCACGTAGGCGCGCGCGAGTTTTTGCGTTTCGTAGGTCGGAACGATTGTCTCTTCGACTGCGGCGGCGCTTGCTCCCGGCGTGGGGCTTGTCTCCTGCGCGAAACCGGCAGAGGCGAGCAGAAAAGTGAGCGCAATCGCGGGGATCGTTGCCAAATTACGGAGAGTGACTGGAATCACGTGCATGACGTTGGACGAAGTGGAACCGCTCGCAAGGGAGTTCGCAACCCACGGGCCCTCAATGTCTCTGGAGAAAACGATGCACATCTTCAGCCAGTTTTGAACCGATTCCTTCTGTTGCCGCGATTTCATCGACGGTCGCTCTGCGAAGGCGATCGACAGAACCAAACCTGCGCAGCAGCAAATTTTTTCGGTTCTGACTGACACCGGGGCAGTCATCGAGGATGCTTTCGCCGATCCGCTTCTTCATCAGCAGTTGGTGATAGGTGTTTGCGAAACGATGCGCTTCATCGCGAATCCGTTGGAGAAGACGGAGAGCGCCGGAATCAGGCGGCAATTGCAACGGCAGCGCGCGTCCCGGCCGATAGATTTCTTCGTATTCCTTCGCAAGCCCGATGATCGGCAGATCGTGCAAACCGAGCCGCTGCAATTCGCGACAGGCGGAGGAAAGCTGGCCCTTCCCGCCATCGACGATAATGAGATCGGGCAACCTGACGGGGACGAACTTTTCGCTGTCATTTCGCGCCCCGAAAGCATTCGAGGTGGAGGCCGTAACGCAGTCAGCAAGGCCGCGCTTTCCATCCTGCGGCTCAACCGGTTCGTGGTCGACGGCCAGGTCACTACCGGCTGCCATGTCACTGGTATCGCCACGGGATCCCTCGACGGGCTCGGGAGCGCGATTGCCTAAACGCACGAGCGCCTCCGCCGGATTTTCCTGGGAGAATTCGGCCGCGTCGGGGTGGGTGTCTCGCGCTTCCAACAAGGCGCGCGAATATCGCCTGCGCACCACTTCCGCCATGCTCGCAAAATCGTCCTGACCTTCGACCGTGCGGATACGGTAGCGGCGATAATTATTCTTATCGGCGACTCCGTGGCGGAAACAAACCATCGAGGCGACCACATGCGTCGTCGAAATATTGGAGATGTCGAAACACTCCATCACGTTCGGAACGCGGACGAGCTGGAGCGCGTCTCCGAGCGCCTGCACATCACTCTGCGGGTCGATCGTGCTCGGCAAACTGTGGCGCGTGAAGCGTCGGGTCGGCTTCGTCGTCCGCCGCAAATCTTCGAGCATGTTCCGCAACTCCGCCGCTTTTTCGAAATCAAGTTTCTCCGCCGCCTTGCGCATCTCTTCTTCGAGCACCCCAATCATTTCGCGCGAGTGCCCCTCGAGAAAATCGGAAGCTTCTTCGACTCTTTGCTGATATTGCTCGGCGGTAATCTCGCTGAGACGCGTTGGCACCTGATACGTGGCGGATTTCAGCTCGCGCTCCGTCGGTGCGCCGCGGCCGAATGTTAGCACGCCGAATCTCTTTCGCATGAAGTTGAGAGTTTGCCGAAGCGCGCCGGCATGGGCATACGGGCCGAAATAGCGCGCGCCATCATCTTTTTTGAAACGCGCCAATCGAAATCGTGGCCACTCTTCCGTCGGATCGACTTTGACCACGAGGAACCGCTTGTCATCGCGAAACGAGATGTTGTAGCGGGGCCGGAATTCTTTAATGAGTTTGCCTTCGAGGAGGAGCGACTCCGCTTCGCTCTGCACGGTATGGGTCTCGAAGTCCCAAACGGCGCCGAGCATGGCGCGAGTCTTCAAGTCCGCGAGCGCCAATTTTGAGGGAAGGAAGTAGGAGCCGACGCGCTTCCGTAAATCCCGCGCTTTGCCAACGTAAATGACGCGATTGAAACGATCGCGCATCAGATAGACACCGGGTTTGTGCGGCACCTCATGCACTTTTTTGTTCAAATCGGGCTTCTCTTTCGCGTGCGCTTCCATCGGTCTGTGCCGTAATTTTACGCTACAAACGCGCGGTGAGAAATGCGTTCTCCGGAGCGCGTGTTAAACAGGAGACGATGCGGGATGTTGCGATTGTTGGCGCTGGACCGGCCGGATCTACCTGCGCTGCACTCTGCGCACAAGCCGGACTTCACACCATTCTTCTCGAGCGCGAAAAATTTCCGCGAGAGAAGGTCTGCGGCGATTGTCTCAACCCTTCGTGCTGGCCAGTGCTCAGACGACTTGGCGTTGACGAAAGAGTCCGTCGGCTCGTGCATGGCAAGTTAGACACGGTCGAATTAATCGCGATCGGCGGGCGAACCGCCCGCATGGCGTTGCCGGCCGGAGACGCGGCCGAGATTGCCGTGAAGCGCAGCTTGTTCGACCAGGTGCTGATGAAGCGCGCGCGGGAGCTCGGCGCGGAGATCCGCGAAGGTGTAACGGTGACCACGATTGCGGCTCAAGCAGCGGGATGGCGCATCAGTGGGAGCGGTGAGGACTTCGAAGCGCGAACGGTTGTCGCAGCGGATGGGCGGAATTCCACGGTCGCACGACTATGCCATTTGCTTCCACGGACCGCGAAGGAACGCATCGCTTTGCAAACCCACATTTCGCTGCCAGACGGTTTCGGCGACCGCGTTGTCTTGCAGTTTTTGCCCGGAGGATATTCCGGGCAGGCGCCGACCGGGCCTAACGAGTTAAATATCTGTCTCGTCAGCACCGCCAAAGGCATCGTGGAAATGCGGCGCTGGGCGGAGGCATTTTTCCAAATTGCGCCCGGACACGTTTGGCGAACGATCACGCCGCTCACGCGCGCGCCCATTGACCCCGCCCGTGGTTCATTATTTCTTGTGGGTGATGCGGCCCGCGTCGTCGAGCCGTTCACGGGGGAAGGAATTTACTACGCGTTGCGTTCTGGTGAACTCGCCGCGAACGCGATCGCCGGGATTATTCATGGCGGCGATACAGCCGAGCTCGCGCGCCGGTATTCGTCCCTGCATCGCGAAATGTATCGCGGGCGTTTATGGTTGAACCGCCTGGCACGCGCGGCGGTTTTGTCGCCCCGAATGGCGTCGCTCGCGCTGGAGCTTTTCAGATTGCAGCCGGCGCTGCTCCGCGCCTTTACCGCTAAAATCGTGAAAACGTAAAGCGCCACCGACGAATCCACTCGCCGCCGTCATTCCAAGCGGAACCGAAGAATCAAACTTACAAAGCTCATTCCGAGCGAGTTAGCGGATCAACTCACACGTCATTCCGAGCGAAGTCGAGGAACCCCGTGGCTATGTCGATCGGTAACGCTACGGGATCCCTCTTCGATCCCAAAAAGCGTTCGAGGCTCAGGATGACATCTGGCGGCACGCCTTAACGGTGTTCGACATCAGCATCGCGATCGTCATCGGCCCGACACCACCCGGCACTGGCGTAATCGCAGCCGCCTTTCCTGTCACCTCTTCGAACGCGACGTCACCCACAAGCCGATAGCCGCGCGGCGCGCTTGAATCTTCAACACGGTTTATTCCAACATCGATCACCACGGCGCCTTCCCTCACATGCTCTGCCCGGACGAACTTTGCCCGGCCAATCGCCGCAATCAAGATGTCTGCCGAGCGCGTGATTTCTGCGAGATTGCGGCTCTTGGAATGGACTACGGTCACGGTCGCGTCGGCAGCGCCGCCTTTTTGCATCAAAAGCAGCGCGAGCGGTTTTCCCACAATCATGCTGCGGCCCAGCACCACCACATGCGCGCCGGAAATCTCAACGCCGCCTTCGATCAGGAGTCGCTGGCAGCCGAGCGGCGTGCAGGGAACGAAACCAGTCGGGTCCGCGAGCGTGAGCTTCGCAACATTCACCGGGTGAAAGCCATCGATGTCTTTCTCTGGATCGAGCGCGCGAATGATCGCCGCCTCGTCGATATGCGGTGGCGGCGGGGATTGAACCAGGATTCCGTGGATCGCCGGATCGCGATTCAGTTCCGCGACCCGCGCGAGCAATTCCTCCTGCGTCGTGGCCGCGGGCAATTCCAGCTTGACCGAATGCAAACCGAGTTCCCGGCACATTTTGTCCTTCGAGCGCACATACGCGCGCGAAGCCGGATCATCGCCAACGAGCACCACCGCAAGTCCGGGCGTGATGTTGCGGGCTCTTAACCCGGCGATCTCGAGCCGAAGTTCCGCGTAAACCTTCTCGGCGATCGCGCGGCCGTCGATCAGTTTAGCCATCCACGTCGATTTATTCACGGTTGCTCTACTAAACTCATCATCGAGTTCTGCAAACGGAGCCGCTCGCCTTCGAATTCGTCATCAGTCACAGACGGTTCGACAATATGTGGCGGACCGAATTTCACTCGCACGGTCGAAAACGGACGCGGCAGGAAAAACCGGTCCCAACTGCGGAGGCGCCAGCAGCTCGAGTACTCCATGTTAATCGGGACGACCGCGCAACCCGATTTCTGCGCGAGGAATACGATTCCGGATCCCAGTTCGTAACAAGGTCCGCGCGGCCCATCGGGCGTCACAACCACGTCGCGGCCGGAGGCGAGGATTTCGCCCAGCTGCAAAATCGCGCTCGCCCCTTTGCGCGAACTGGAGCCGCGGACAACATCAAAACCAAAGCGCTGCACGAGGTCGGCGAGGAATCCGCCATCGCGACTCGCACTGATCAAGGCCGCGCCGTCGCGATACGGCAAATAGCGCCGGAGCACGAAGGGCAGGAACAGCAGTCTATTGTGCCAGAGCGCTCCGATACATGGTTTGTCTCGCGGCCTTCCCACCACGCCCGCGCGATCATCAACGCGAAAGCGGAGCGTGCGCGCCCAAATCTGGAGCAAACCAAAACCGAATGTGATTAACCAACGCGCCGGCCAACCTTCAATTTTCAACTTCGCGGGCCGGAATTGTTTGCGATGTCATCCTTCCAGCGATAGGCACGCGGATTTGGCAGCCCGAGTTGGTCAAGAATGCGCCAAACGACGGTGTCTGCAATTTCGGCAACCGAGTGCGGCCGACTGTAGAAAGACGGAATTGCCGGCAGCACCACGGCCCCGGCTTCTAGCAGTGTCACGATGTTGCGCGCGTGAATCAAATTCCAAGGAGTTTCGCGCGGAACCACGATCAATTTTCGCCGCTCTTTCAAAAAAACGTCAGCTGCCCGCAGTAGTGCAGTTTCACCCGATCCGGTCGCGATTCGCCCGAGGGTCGCCATCGAGCAGGGGACGACAACCATGGCATCGAAGCGCGCGGAGCCGCTCACGAACGGGACATGCAGGTCGTTCTCTGCATGTTGCGCGATCCCAGCCGGAACCGCGAAGTCATCGACTTCCTGCACCGCGACCTGCTTCGCGTGCGCGCTCATCACGAGATGAATTTCGTTCGCCGATGGATCAATCTGCGCGAGCAGACGCTGCAGGTAAATCGTTCCGCTGGCGCCGGTGGCGGCGATCACAAGCTTCATCGCGTCCACACAATCATAAATCTGGCGCTCGCACTAGAATTAGAGCGCGGGCCGCGGAGTTTGAATTCCGGCAGGAGCGAGAGATGGGTAGGAATGGTCAAAAAGCTGCTACACACTCGCTACCGCGTGATCGATCTCGAAAAAACGGTTTCATTCTACAAAGATGTCCTCGGCCTCAAAGAGATCCGGCGCCACACTTCAGGGCGCGGATCTCAACTGGTTTTCCTGAAAGCCCCGGGCAGCGATGAAGAGATCGAGCTTTGCAAATTCGACGAGAGCGGCCCGGTTGTCGTGGGACCGGATGTGACTCACCTCGCGTTCGAAGTGGATGACATCGAGCAATTCGCCAAAGAAGCGGCTGCGAAGGGATATCCGCTCTCTGACGGCCCCCATGCAAACGGTCGCGGCGGGGCGATCGCATTCATCGATGCACCGGAAGGCTACGAGGTCGAATTGATCCAGAAGGGCCGCAACGGTTAGCGCAAGTTCAATTGCTTCGACGAGAAACGTGCCGATCATTCCACGCCAATGAAACTCCGAGCCGGTTCGCGTCTTTTCTTGCTGATCGCGACGACACTGCTCGCGTGGATACCGGTCTCGGAGGCAAAGACAAAATCGCGACTGCACGCGATTCGCCCGACCGGCGTTCCCGATCCCATCGAGGAGGACTCGGATCTCGCCCCGAAAGCGGCACGGATTTTCGAACGCGAGCCCAACGGCGCGCCGAAGACACGCGCCGTCGCCGTGCTCGTGCAGGACGCGCATTCGGGTGAGATTCTTTACGAGAAAAATGCGGACGCGCCGCGGGCGGCGGCGAGCACCCAAAAACTTCTCACCGCCCTCGTAGTCGCGGAGAGCGGCTATCTCGATCAGACCGTCACCGTCCAACCGATCGACACGATGGCGGAACCGGTTCGACTGAACATCAAACCGGGTGAGAGCTACCAGCGGCTCGATTTACTCCGCGCCTTGCTCGTGAAAAGCCCTAACGACGTTGCGCGCTGTCTCGCCCGTGATAACGCAGGCAGCCTGGAGATGTTTGCGGAGCGAATGAACGAAAAAGCGCGCGGCCTCGGTGCGACTCATTCCAATTTCTTGAACCCGAATGGTCTGCCGATTCCGGGGCAGTATTCGACCGCGCGCGATCTGTCGCTCATCGCCCGTGCCGCCTACGCAAATCCAACCATTCGCTCGATCGTTTGTCTGCCGCAGCTCGTCTTCCGTTACGCGAACGGGCGCACCCGGGAGCTTGAAAACACGAACAAGGTTCTGAAGCGCCTCCCGTTTTGCAACGGGATGAAGACCGGCTACACCGAAGCCGCTGGCCATTGCTTGATCGCGAGTGGCGCGCGACCGGGCCGGGACATCATCGTGGTCGTGCTGGGCGACAGCAAGGGCGGCGTGTGGCAGGATGCCTCTGCGCTGCTTTCGTGGGGTTTGATGATGTAGTTCCGCGGTCGCAGCGGCGGCCCATGAACGACCTCTTTCACGACCAGCTGCAAGCGCTCCGCGCACAATCGCTGCATCGCAAACTGCGTGAAGTCAGCAGCGCCCAGGGCGCCGAAATTCAGATCGTCGGCGAGCAGTTGGTAAACTTTTCCTCGAACGACTATTTAGGACTGGCGAATGATGAACGGCTTCGCGCCGCGGCCAGCGCCGCGATCGCGGAGTTTGGGGTCGGGGCCGGCTCCTCCCGTCTGATCAGCGGCACGCAATCGCCACACGTCCGGCTCGAATCCGCGCTCGCGAAGTGGAAAGGCACGCCGGCGGCGCTCAGTTTCAGCAGCGGTTACGCGGCCGCCGTTGGAACGATTCCGGCCATCGCCGGCAAGCACGACATCGTCTTACTCGACAAACTTTGTCACGCCTCGCTGATCGACGGCGCGAAACTGAGCGGCGCCACGATCCGCGTGTTTCCGCACAACCATCTGGGCAAGCTGGAGAGCCGTCTCGAGTGGGCGCAACGGGAGCATCCGGACGCTCGCGTGGTTATCGTGACCGAATCGATTTTTTCGATGGACGGTGATCGGGTGCCGCTCGCGGAACTGGTTGAGTTAAAGCAACGCTTTGGTGCCCTGCTCCTCCTGGACGAAGCGCACGCGATCGGCGTGATCGGCGCAAACGGCCGCGGACTTGCGGCGGAACTCTGCCTGGTGCGCGATGTGGACATTCACATGGGCACCCTGAGCAAGGCGATCGGCGTGAGCGGCGGGTATATCTGCGGCGCACGCTCGTTGATCGATTGGCTCGTGAACCGTGCGCGTTCGTTTGTGTTTTCCACCGCGCCGCCGCCAGCACTCGCCGCTGCCGCGACTGCTGCGCTTGAATTCCTCGCGACTGATGAAGGCGAGCAGCGTCGTCGCTTACTCTGGGAACGAATCAAGCAATTGCGTGAGTCACTGCCGAAGCCAGCGATCTCACCTGCGGGCGTCGTGCAGCAAACGGGAAGCGCGATTTATCCCTGGATGGTGGGTGACGAACAGCCCGCGCTTGATCTCGCCCGTTCTTTGCGTGGCGAGGGATTTCTGGTTCCGGCGATCCGATATCCAACCGTCGCGAAGGGATCAGCGCGGTTGCGGATTGCTGTGACCGCCGCGCACGAAGATGCGCAAATCCTGGCTCTCGGCGAAGCGTTCGCGCGCCATTCAATTGCGAGCTAGAGCTGCGCCCTGGTTACGGGTCCGCGGCCGCGTTGTCGCGCAGTAAAGGCGACGGAACGAGCGCAGGATTGCGATTCACGTCGAGCGGACCTTCCGCTGGTATGTCTTCTGGTCCTTCCGCCGGCGGTGCCGGTTCAGCCGCGCTCGAAACACTGTTATTGCTTTCATAGCGCCCGTGAGCGGATCTCTTTGTCGAAGTCGTGGTGGTCTCGCACGCGCTCCACAGCGCAAACGCAAGCACAGAGGCAGCGATTCTGGTGATCATTTTATGCGCTTCTTCGCGGACACAACATCAGGCATCGATGGCCACCTTATTAGAATCAATCCACTCATCTCATGGAATGTAAGCACGTCATCCCGAGCGGAGTCGAGGGATCCCGTCGTCTCACCTGGAGGTCCCACTACGGCATGGAATCCATACTCGGCAAGTAGTTTCCGTTTAGCGTTGCGGACAACTGAAGCAGCGAAGCACACCCTCAGTTCTACGTGAGAAACCGGCTGAGAATCGGTTTTAACTTCGTCACCGTCTCGGCAGGCCAAAGTTTCCTATCTGTAACGAGCGCTCCGTCGAGCGCGGAGTGCTCCGGCCAGTTTGGTTCCGTTGGAATTTGCACAATGACTTTGGCCAAAATCTTCTTTGCGGTTTCTGCGTTGGCGATGAGGTGGCCGAAAACAGCTCCCGCGGAAACCGGCTCCTCCTCGACTTTCCAGCAATCGTAATCGGTGATCATCGCCACGGTTGCGAGCGCGATCTCCGCTTCGCGAGCCAGTTTCGCTTCCGGCAAGTTGGTCATTCCGATGACATCGAAGCCGTGGCGCCGGTTTAACTCCGACTCCGCGCGCGTGGAGAAGGCTGGGCCATCCATGTTCACGTAAGTTCCGCCATTGTGCACGTTCACTCCCACCTCTGCCGCCGATTCGGCGAGCAAATTCCGCAAACTCGTGCTGATCGGATCCGCGAAACCGATGTGCGCGGCAATGCCGTTGCCGAAAAAAGTGTGGTCGGTGCGCTGACTCGTCCGGTCATAGAACTGTGACGGCAGCAGCACATCGCGCGGCGCGTATTTTTCCTGTAAACTTCCGACTGCGGTTACGCAGACAATCCAGCGAACGCCCAACGAACGCAGAGCCCAGATGTTCGCGCGATGATTCAGCTCATGCGGCAACAGGCGATGTCCGCGCCCGTGCCGCGGCAAAAAGTAAACCTGCCGTCCATGCATCGTTCCACCAATGATCACGTCCGAGGGCGAGCCGAACGGCGTTTCGACACGTTGCTCGATCGGCTCCTCGACACCCTCCATCTGGTATAAGCCGCTCCCGCCGATAATCCCGATCGCTGCTGCCTCATCAGTCATGACGCGGGCAATTAAAGGGCAGGAAAACAACCGATGGGAAGTTGAATCTATATAGTTACGTTTGCGCTCTCATATCTGCGTTCGTGGGTGACTCACCCAAAACTGTGTGGCGGTCGAAAGTGAGCGCAATTCGTGCTCTTCAACGAGCACGAGACGAGTTCGAGTGTCGGCGAAGTGCGTCAGCGGCTCGCCGTCAATTCCCCCTTCCAGCCGTTTCGCGATACTACCCTGATTGCAGCCGAGCCCGCGACGCGATCTGGCAAGCGCCGCTGGTCTGTGTCACTGTTTGCATCCGCCGATGCCGAAATTTTTTATCAAGACCTACGGCTGCCAGATGAACGAACGGGATTCGGAACAGGTCTCGCACACTCTAATCGCGCGGGGTTACGAGTCCGTCGCACATGAATCCGAAGCGGACGTTGTGCTCTTAAACACCTGCAGCGTGCGGGATATGGCGGATCAAAAAGCAATCGGCAAGATGGGAATGCTTGGCCGGATCGCAAAGCAGCGGCCCGAAGTAGTTTTTGGCTTTCTCGGCTGCATGGCGCAAGCGCGCGGCGACGCGTTGCTCGACCGGTTGCCGCATGTCGATCTCGTCGTCGGCACGCAGAAGTTTCATCGGGTGGCGGATTACGTCGAGGAGCTCGTCGAGAGGAAACGCACACGACGAATGGACGACCCGCGTTTTTCGATCTGCGACACCGCCGAGGAAGCAGGCTCGCAAAGCACGATTGGCAGTCAGCGCGTGGCGCCGCGACAAGTCACCGCATTCGTCTCGATTATGCAAGGCTGCAACATGCATTGCACTTTTTGCATCGTGCCGCAGACGCGCGGGTCCGAGCGCAGCCGGTCGATTTCTGAGATCGTCGATGAAGTGCGTGATCTGGTCGGCCGCGGGGTGAAAGAAGTAACGCTGCTCGGTCAGATCGTGAACCTCTACGGCCGCCATGAGTTCCCGAGAATTCGCGACAGAAGCCCGTTCGTGCAGTTGCTGAAAGCGGTGCACGCGGTCGAGGGATTGGAGCGATTGCGCTTTACGTCGCCGCATCCAATCGGATTTCGCGACGATCTGATTCGCTGTTTCGCCGACCTTCCAAAGCTGACCGAGCACATCCATTTACCGCTGCAATCGGGTTCAAACCGAATCTTGAAAGCGATGCATCGCACTTACACCAGCCAGAAATATCTCGCGCTGGTGGACCGCATTCGATCGGTCCGGCCGGACATCGCCATCACCTCCGATGTTATCGTTGGGTTTCCAACCGAGGAAGACAGTGACTACGCCCAGACACGAGATTTAGTGGAACGTGTCGGCTTCGATAACGCCTTCGTTTTCCGCTACTCGCCACGTTCCGAAACTCCGGCAGCAGCCATGGCCTTCCAGGTGGACGAGAGGGTGAAGGAAGAGCGGAACAAAGATCTTTTGGCGGTGGTGGACGAGTCTGCTCACCGTGCGAATGAGCGGCTCGTCGGCCACGATCTCGAAATCCTCTGCGAAGGGCCAAGTCGCACGAATTCTGCGCGCCTGATGGGCCGCACCCGCACGAACAAGATTGTCGTGTTTGAAGGCGAGCCGAAACATACCGGCGCGATTTTCGACGTGCGGGTGACGCAGGCAAATGGATTCAGCTTGTATGGGACGCCCGCCGTGCAAAGCTGACGCCGCCCGCCTCGATGATCTACCATCTGTCCTTGCAAACTGCGGGTTTCATCGCCGGCGCCATTCTGCTGTTTGTTAGTCTCGCCGCACTGGTCAAGGCCGACGCCGCCCGCCGCTTCGCGACGCGGCTGCCACGTTCGCGTCCTGCCGGAATCATTCTGCTGTCGATCGATCTGCTCTGGAGCTTTTGGCTGCTTGCGACCATGGAGATGGGCGAGTTTTCCGGCTTTCGCCGGCCACTCTTGATCGCTCTGCCGATTGGATTTTTTCTGGTTTTGCGCTTCGTCGATGAGTTTCTGGCCGTACGTGCGCTCGGCATTCTTTGCCTGCTGGCCGCGGAGCCGCTCCTCGAGGCCGCCTTCCTTCGATACGAAACCAGCCGGCTCCTCGTTACGATTTTCGCCTACATTATGATTGTGGCCGGGCTCTTCTGGATAACGATGCCGTACCTGTTGCGCGATCATATCGATTGGGGGGCAAAGAGCTCTGGGCGTTGGCGTGTCATCCAAGGGATCGCCTTTCTCTACGGCCTCGCGATTCTCGCCTGCGCTTTCACGCGTTATTAGCCCGCGGCACGCGGAGAGAGGCATGCGCTACAAAGCGCGCAACGGAGCGAGTCGAGCGAGAGAATCGCTTGTGTGTAGAGCGACCGTCCCCGTTGCTTTCCCCGAACCTGCAATTTAGATGCCGACAAATAGCGGCACGTCAGCCTCCACATCCTCGCAATTCTCGTGTGCGCTTTCACGCGCTATCAGGCCGCGGTTCGCAGGCGGCACGCCTGCCTCCACATCCTCGCTGCTCGAGCACAATAGACTTGAACATAGCGTGAGGCGCTCCCCAGATGCGTCCCGGAGTGGAGGGACGGGGCTCTGTCCGGTCGAGATGCCGGCAAGTAAGAGGAGAGGACGCCACAGAGGGCGTCCTTCCAAACCAGGTCGCCACGTCGCGGATATCTCGACGGAGCACCTGTTCCAATTCATGACAGGCAAGCCTTCTTACATCGCTGTCTCCAGCCGACGAAACTTGCGTCAATGAATCGCATTCTGGTGGTGCGCGGCGGCGCGATCGGCGATTTCGTTCTCACGCTGCCTGCGATCAAGGTTCTGCGCGAGGCATTCCCGAAAGCGCACTTGGAGATCCTGGGCTACAAGCAGATCATTGCGCTTGCCGAGCAGCGCTTCTACGCGAACGCGGTGCGCTCGATCGAGTTCGCCGGACTCGCCGGTTTTTTCGCGCGCGGCGCCGACCTTGATCCTGGGCTGAAGGAGTACTTTGGGAGCTTCGATTTGATTGTCAGTTACCTTTTCGATCCAGACGGAATCTTCGAGGAAAATGTGAAGCACTGCGCCCCTGGTCAGTTCGTCACCGTTTCTCCCCGAATCGAGCCGAACGAACATGCCGCTCTCCAGCTTGCGCGCCCGCTCGCTCAACTTGGCTTGCCGGCCCCGGATTTGGCCCCCCATATTTTTCCTTCGGCGCAAGATCGGGTGGCTGCGAGCGCGGTCGTTCGGCGAGGCGAGGGCGCGGTTGCACTCCATCCGGGCAGTGGCGGAGAGCGAAAAAATTGGTCGCTGGAGAACTGGGTTGCATTAGGTGAACGTCTCCTCTGCTCCGGTATCGCAAGGAAGCTTCTCGTCTTCGGCGGCGAAGCCGATGGCGCCCAGCTTCGCCTTCTCCATGAGACCTGGGGTGCGCAGCCCGTGAGCTATGCGGAAAACCTGCCGCTTCCGCTCGTCGCGGCAGCGATCAAGAACTGCTCTGCCTTTGTCGGACATGATAGCGGAATCTCGCATCTCGCTGCGGCCGTGGGAACCCCGAGTATTCTGCTCTTCGGTCCGACGGATCCAAAGATTTGGGCGCCGAAGAACGAGAATCTGCATGTGGTGCGCTCAAGCAGCCAATCGATCAACGACATTTCGGTTCAACAAGTATTTGAGACCGTGCGGCAGTTATCCTACGAGCAATCGCTGTCAACCTGAGCCGCCTAATTTGCAGGAATAGCAGCTGCGCGACCGACAACGCCTGGCGCGATTGGCTCAGAAATGTAGCGGAGGTTGATCGACTATTGAGGTTCCTGCTCGTCATCGACGCAGGCAGGGAGTATGCGCCACCTTACGAGCTGATGCGCATCGGCATCAGGACATAAAGAAACGGAGTCTGAATTTTCAGCACGCCCGGGCTCATCTCGTCGATTAGATCGAGGAAGACTTCGTCTTCACTGAGATTCCGGAGCGGCGCCATGAAGAATTCGGGGTTGAATGCGATCGAAAAATCACGGCCCTTGTACGCGACCGGCAATGATTCTTTCGCTTCGCCCACTTCTGGGGTGTTGGCCGTAATCTCGATGTTGTTCTTGCTGAAGTTCAACTTGATCGAGTTCGATTTATCGCTCGCGAGAAGAGAAACGCGCCGCAGCGAATTCAGGAAGGTCTCGCGTTCCAGTGTCACCCGTTCCTTGGTCTCCGATGGAATCACCTGCCGGTAATTGGGATAATTCCCCTCGATCAATTTCGAGACCAGGAGGGTGTTGTTGAGATCGAAGGCAATCTGTCCACTGCCGACGCTGACCTTGACGTCGCCTTCCTCAGTCAAAAGCCGCTGCAATTCCGTCACCGCCTTTGTCGGGACGATGATATCGGCTTCGTGACTCCGCGGGAACTCGAGCTCGAGATCGAGCATCGCGAGCCGGCGACCATCCGTCGCCACCAGCGTGAGTTTGTTTTCCTTGAAGCTGAACAGAAGTCCGTTCAAGACATAGCGCGTTTCGTCGGTCGAAATCGCGTAGGAAGTCTTGCGCAATCCGTCCCGCAAATCCTTCTGCCGAATCGTCACGACCTTGGCGTTTTCGAATTTTGGCAGAGGCGGAAATTCTTCTTCCGGCAACCCGAGAATCTTAAAAAAACTTTGCCCACTGCGAATCGACGCCGCGTTTTTACCGTCGACTTCGAACTGAATTTCGCTCGACGGGAGCTCGCGGATGATCGTGAAAAGGCGGCGTGCCGGCAGAGTGGTCGCGCCTTCTTTTTCGACCTTCGCTTCGAAACTCCCGCGCACGCCGACATCGAGATCGGTTGTCGTCAGGTGAACCTCATTGCCGCTCGCTTGCAGCAACACGTTTGACAAGATCGGAAGTGTCGTGCGCGTGCTGACGACGTTCTGCACCTGTTGCAAACCTTCGAGGAGCTTTTCTTTGGTGACGCTAAATTTCATGTCGGACGGACAGACGAGCTAAGATGTAAGGCTTCGATTTTTGTTCGGCAACCGCAATCTCGCTCTCCGCGCGAGGCGCAAGGCTGCGCGGTTCAGCGTTGCAGTGAACTATCGATAAACGAGATCGTCTGCCGGACGTTGTCCTGCTCGGCAATGCGTTTTTTCACGAGCTTGCAGGCATGCAGGACGGTACCGTGATCGCGTCCCCCGAAGGCTTCGCCAATTTCGTTGAGTGACGCTTTCGTGAGCTCGCGTGCGAGATACATCGCGATTTGCCGCGGGAAGGCGATGTTCGCCGGCCGTCGTTTGCTCGTCATATCAGCGATGCGCACATCGAAGTGCTCGGCGACGCGCTTCTGAATTTGCTCGATCGTGACCACCTGCCGCGCCTCTTCCTGCAGAATGTCTTTCAGTAAATGTTCGACGACCTCGTTCGTCAGCTCTTTGCCGCTGAGTGAAGCAAACGACGCCACTCGCATCAGCGCCCCCTCCAGACGACGCACATTGGTGCGGATGCGGTTCGCCAGAAAATCAAAGATTTCGTCGCGTAGCTTGATTTGGAGGGTGCGCGCTTTTTTGCGCAGAATCGCCATCCGCGTCTCTACATCGGGCGGCTGCAATTCCGCCGTCAGTCCCCATTCAAAACGAGAAACGAGCCGATGCTCGAGATTCGAGATTTCGGACGGCGGCCGGTCGCTCGAAAGCACGATTTGTTTATGGCCGTCAAACAGAGTGTTGAAGGTGTGAAAGAATTCTTCCTGCGAGCGCTCCTTGCCGCCGAGGAATTGGATGTCGTCGATCAAGAGCAGATCGGCCTGCCGGTAGCGTTTCCGGAATTTTACGAGCGTGCTGTGCTGGATTGCGTCGATGAATTCGTTAATGAAGAGCTCGCTCGAGAGGTACATCACCTTCGCGTTTCTATTCTTGGTGCAAACGTACTGCCCGATTGCCTGCATCAGGTGCGTCTTGCCGAGTCCGACCCCGCCATAAACAAAGAGCGGGTTGTAGGTGCGAGCCGGCGATTGCGCGACCGCAAGACTGGCGGCGTGCGCGATTTCATTATTCGGCCCGACGACGAACGACTCAAACGTGTTTCGAGGATTGAGGCCAAGCTCGCTCGTGTTTTTGCCTTCGCGCGCTATCTGCATGACCGGTTCGGGGATGCGGTCGAGGTCCGTTGCCGCTATGACTTCGGTTTTCGTCGAACCTTCCGCCGGAAGCGCGAATTTGATGGTTCGCGGCACCCCAAACGCACTCACGATCGCGGCCTGAAGCGCCGCCATGTGATTACTCTCGATCCAGAATTGGTAGATGTTGTTTGGGACGCGGAAAGTGAACGATTCACTGGTCGCTTCGATCAACTGCAGAGACGAAAACCAGCGCTTGAAAGTGTCTGGGCTGACCAGCGGTTTAAGTGTGGCCGACAACTCGCGCCAGATTTCCGTACACGTCTCATCCATACCGAGTTGTTAACAGCGTTAAGCGAGTTGCGTCGTGCCCGCTGTAGAAGAAGAGCCGAAGGGAAAAATGCAAGGCGTGGATGTTGCGCCTGGTTTTCTGGATCTTACTCCCAGAGGCACCGAAGA
Source organism: Chthoniobacterales bacterium (assembly GCA_038232335.1). Taxonomy (GTDB): domain Bacteria; phylum Verrucomicrobiota; class Verrucomicrobiia; order Chthoniobacterales; family UBA10450; genus JACCXL01. The sequence goes on along the minus strand of JBBSIA010000003.1, from coordinate 110,829 downwards.
GAGAAAATACACGAAATGCGAGGGAAGATTGCAATTCCGCACTGTGCGTTCAGCGTGGAAACAATCCACAGCATCAGGTGGTTTGCTTGCGATCGTGCTCGGTGTTCTGGTTCTCGTCATTCTGTCTCCTCGAAAATTCTTCCAATCTGTTCACATCTTATTCACACCCACGGACTTTTGCTCCCTGCCAGCGGCTTGAGATTAGAAACCACGAAAACAACCGACAAGAAAAAATCTGAACTTTATTTTCTTTCGACGGTCAAAAAAAACTTGACTGAAAAATCGACCGTAAAAGCCGGTGCCGCACATTTCGGCAAATCTTACGAGCGTGACTGGCCGTGCTAACGGAGCGCCCAACTTTGGATATTTGGTTGCACCCGAGTGGCACGTGGGCGCGCTCATGAACCCAGCAAATCGCCTTTTCTCCCGCGGCTTCCAGAGTCCGCGTCGAAGCTCGCGGGCGCTGCGAGTGACCGCGTCTGTAATGCTCGCCGTCGTCTGCTGTCTGGCGCCGCCCGCGGCAATTGCGGCGTCATCGCATCGCGTCACGCATGTCGTGATTCTCTGGCTGAAGCGACCGGGCAATGCGAATGATCGCCGGCTGCTTGTCCGCGCCTCCGAAGGCTTTCGCAAGCTTAAGGGAGTGACGCGCGTCCAGACGGGCGATCCTTTGCCTGTCCGGCGTCCGGGGATCGAGCAAAGCTTCGATCTCGCCGTGATCATGACTTTCAAGAATACGGCGTCGCTCGAAAGATTTGAAAAAGACCGATCGCACCAGGAGGCAGTCCGAATGGTGCTTCAACCACTCGTTAGGCGTTACATCGTCTATAACGTTGTCACCGAGTAATCGGTCATGCGCGTTCTCACGGCGGCCCTTTCGGCTCTCATCGTCTCGGCGTGCGCCGCCCAATCCGCGGACGATATTCTGCCGCCCTTTGGATTTCGCTGGAACGATCCCAGCACCCGCGTCGAACGCGTTCTGACGGGAGCGAAAGCGAAGATCGTCAGTCGTGAACAAAAAGAGAAACGTGAGGTTTGGGCGGTGGAGGGATTGGTGCAACCCGGTCTCAAGCGGACGCTCTTCAGTTTCCGTGAAGGCTTCCTCATCGAAGTCGAACTCCAGTACGAGTACCCGGATCGAAACATCGAATGGTTCAACAATCGGATGGGCGAGATCCGCCGTTATTTCGACACCAAATTCGGCACGGGCAAACTCGTCTCGCGTTCGCGCGACAACGACTCAGACGTGATTCAAACGCTAGTCGGCTACCAGTGGATCAACGGGAACACGATGCTAGAGTTGTTCTACTTCTCCGCGCAACGCGATCCGAACGTTTTTCGCACCATCACAGTCACGTACAAAGCGCTCTGACGCGCCTGTGGTCTTCTAACCCGCTGATCGCGGGCAAGAATGCCGCTGATCGCACAACCAGGGATGGCTGTGTTCCGAAGAACACGATTAGGCTCGACCGAGTCTCGCCCTACCAATCCCGCTCGCCTGGGCCGTTCCCGCCTGGGAACACAGGTTTCCAACCCGTGCGGCAAACAGGCTTTCAGCCTGTGGTCTTCCAACCGCCTGCTCCGCGGGCAAGAATGCCCGCTGGCCGCACCGCCAGGAATGGCTGTGTTCCGAAGACGACCAGGCGACGACGGAGTCTCGCCTTACCAATCCCGCCCGCCTGGGCCGTTCCCGCCTGGGAACACAGGTTTCCAAGCCTGTGCGGCAAACAGGCTTTCAGCCTGTGTGGTCTTCCAACCCGCCTGCTCCGCGGGCAAGAATGCCCGCTGGCCGCACAGCCAGGAATGGTTGTGTTCCGTTTAACTCCGCTTCGTCTCTTTCTGCAGTCGCTTGAGCCGGTTCGCGAGACTCACCTTCATCGCCGAGCTCATTCGATCAATGAACAGAATCCCATTCAGATGATCGACCTCATGTTGGAGCGCGCGCGCCAGCAGACCGGACGCTTCGATTTCAACTTCCGCGCCCTCCAGCGTCTCAGCTCTGGCCACGACCGAAGTTGCGCGTTCGATGTCGGCTGTGATCTCGGGAAAACTGAGGCAGCCTTCGACGCCGAGATCCGTCTCACTACGCAACGTCAAACGTGGATTTAATAAAACCAATGGCATCGCCGAGGCGGGATCCACCTCGGCGCCGTTCAGCCTCATTGTGCTCGGGCGATCTTCCACCTGTGAGACGTCGAGAACCGTAAGCTGCAGTGCGTGTCCCACCTGATGCGCTGCCAGGCCGACGCCGTTCGCTACGTGCATTGTCTCGAGCATATCGTTCGCGAGCGCGCGGATCGACTCGTTCACCTGGCCGACGCGTTTCCCTTTCGCGCGCAAGACGGGATCGCCATACTGAACGATCGGCAGCTTCATTTCTCGCCGTGGGTGAAGGCGGGCAAATTTTTAACCCCGGCCAATTTCAGCGCGTCCATCACCCTGATGATCGTGCCGAATGTGGCCTTCTTGTCGGCCTGCAAAGCGAGCGAGGATCGCCGCGTCGCGGGCAAGGCGCGGATCACACCTTCCAGTTCGTCCACGCCAACAATCTGGCCATCGAGCTTGACGGCGTCGTTCGCGTCCACGCTCACGATCGCGGGCTCGAGGTCCGCTGGGGCATTGGTTGAAGTCTTCGATTCGGGGAGATTGATCTGAACTTCCGGTTGATCGCGCTTGAAAGTTGTGGAGACGACGAAAAAAATGAGCAGGATCGTCAGAATATCGACGAGCGAAACGATGATGATCGACGGCGCCCGCCGCTTGCGGTGTGCGAATTTCATCGCGCGAAAAAAGCGCGCTTCACGCGATCGGCGCGCGGGCCGGGGCCGCCGGTCGCTTCGGCGGTTCGTCGCGCGCGATTCGGCCGTAGTAGCACTTCGTGATCAGGTCCGTCACGAGCGTCTCCATTTCCACGGACATGACCTCAACTTTCTTCGAAAAATAGCTGAACGCGATCAGGCTTGGAACTGCGATCGAGAGTCCAAAGATCGTGGTGTTGAGCGCTTCAGAAATCCCGAGAGCGATGCCCTTTGCATCAGCCGCGCCGGTGCTGAGACCAAGCCGCGCGAATACGTGCACGAGGCCGGAGACAGTTCCGATCAGGCCAAGCAATGGCGCGATTCCGGTGATGACTTCCAAAATGATGAGTCCACGTTCGAGCCGCACCATTTCGTAACGGGCGCGGGTTTGCACGAACTCAACATTTTCCGAACGAGGCCAGCGCAGGTGCTGCAACGCGACGCGCACGATTCGCGCGAGCGCCGAAGTATCCTGCTCCGCGATCCGTGCGAGACGTTCCGCGCTCGCTCCCGGCACCAGCCGTTCAATTTCGCTCTCGAGCACCAGCGGGAGCACGTTTCTTTCGCGCAACGCGATCGTGCGCAGAATGATTGTTGTCACCGCGACGATCGAGCAGGCCAGGAGCGGCCAGATGAAAGGGCCGCCTTTGCTAAAGAAACTGGCGAGTCCAGTCAGCGCATCGGACGCATCGGCTACGAGAAGGATCGTGATCATCAATTCGCGTACATCGTAAAAGTAATGTCCTGTTGCAATCCCTCGGCCGGCAACGTTTGCGCCAGTTCTTCAGGAATCGGCGGCACTTTGATCTCTAAGACCGATTGCAGACAGACGTTTGCGAAAGCCTCATTTGACGTATTCCCGGAGAGCTTGAGATTCGCCACATGCCCAGCGCGGTCAATTGAAAATGTTAAGTGCGCGCTGCCGATGGTAATCAAATCACCCCTTTGTTTCGTGTAGTAGTACCACCGCGATCCGATGGCGTCGGTAAGTTGTTTCGTGTAGCGACCAAGAGGTGTGCCGACTGCATTGACAGTCGAGACTCCGCGATTCGTGATCCGCCCCGCAGCACGCGTTTGTTGTTTCTCAGCTCGGTAGGCGGACGCGGGACGCTCGGGTTGGGGCCGTGAATTCGGCGGCGCGACCGAGGCGGCAATCTCTGGCGTGGGGGTGGCGTGTGTCTCCTCCGGCGGGGCGATCGGAGGGCGCGGCGTTGACGTCAGCATCGCAAATTGTTCCGGCTCTGGCGTCGTTATCGGAACAGGCGTGGAACTCGGAGTCGGCTTCGGAGTTTCCGACGGTTTTGGTAGCGGTGTGGGAGCGACCGTTGGTTTCGCTTTCGGCGCCGCTGCAGGCTTCGTCTGAGGTTGCGCTTGGGCTCCTTCGCTCGGCAAAGAAAACGAGTGCGTCTCGGTGTTCAGGAAAGACCTCTCCTTACCCTGCTGCGAAGGCACGGGCGCTTCGCCCGTCGCGGGAAGTTCACTCGCCGCGATCGAGTTCGCATTTGACTCAAAGGTTTGCTCCTTGGGCTTCTGTGCCGATTCCTTCGCTGGATCGGTTTCCATGAATACCGAATTCTTCGAGACCGGTGGCGGCGGCACGGGCGAGAGGTCGACGATCGTCAGCTCCGGAGGTTTTCCCTCCTCGACCATATCGGCAGCCGAAGCACCGCCGCCGAAAGCGGCCAACGAATACGCGATTGCAAAGTGGATGAAAAGCGACGCCGCGATTGCCCACCAAAGCTTTCGGTGTTCGCTATTTCGTTGCATCAGAAGAGAGGGCTTTGTGGGCGAATGCTCACCATCCGATGTGTGAGCCGAGCGATCCAAAACTCGCCACCGACGCAGAAGCGTGAGTCGCCGAATCGCCACCGCACTACAGTACCTCACCTCTGCTTTTGTGACAAACGGCCGCCTGGCTTTCGCTCCGTTCGCATCCGTCCGCGCGGAGTCGTCGTGCGAGCGTGGTGAAACAAATATTGCTGAGCGTACCCGCCCTGTTCGCCGAAGTAATCAGCACAGAACTCGCGCAGCTTCAACGCGCTGATCTTGCGGTGACGCGGAAAATATCGCGCCCGCAAGACGCGCTCGATCCAGACGTCGATCGGGAAGGCACGCAAGCGTTCATAGGCGAAGAGCATTACACAATTAGCAACCTTTGCGCCTACGCCCGGCAGTTCACAGAGGCGCGCGCGCAGCTCCTCATCCGTCAGTTTTCTCCAGGCCTCGAGGTCAGCCTCGCCATCCGCAACGAGCCGCGCCGTCGCGAGCAGATTCTTCGCTCGATATCCAAGCGCGCAGTCCCGCAGCTCCATCTCGGACAACTCTGCGATTCGTTCCGCCGACGGAAATGTGTGCATCTCCACGTCATCGACGCTTTTCGCCATGCCCCAACGCCGCCGCAGTGCTTGCGACATCTGCCGGATATGCGCCACCTGCTTCATCGATGAGGTGATGAATGTCGCGAGGCATTCCCATTTCGGTTGCCGAATGATGCGCAGCCCGCGGCAGAAATCGCGCGCCGCCCTCATCGCCGGATCCTCGGGAAACGCGCGACAGATTTCGGCCAGCGGATGATCGAGCGCAAAGTAGCGCGCGATCACTCCGGGGAGCACAGGCCGCTGGCCTGTTGGGGAAGGCGGCTCGCCTTCTCGAACTTTCAAAACGCTTCCCTCTTGCTCTACGTAAACCGCGCGCTCACCGATCGCCCCCACAAATCCCCGGCCCGATTTTTCCCAATGAAACACCTGCCCGGAACCCAGCGTCGCCACGAGATCGAACTCCGGGGCTACGATGCGGGTCGCTTTCATTTGCGGCCACAGATTAACACAGATGAAACACGGATGACGGCCGCGGGCACTGAAGCACGAAGGCAAATCGGCTCCTAAAAATCGCTGTTCCCTCCGTCTTCATTTCGCGGCTAAGTACAACGGGAATGGACGAACGTCTTGACATCGACAGCTGCCTTCATCGGCCTTTGGAGTGGCCCAGAAGAGTGGAGGTTACATACATTGAGCATGCGACCGCCCGATCAACAAATCCGCCTACAGCGTGTTGGTCCTCGATCAGCTGTTCGATCCTGATCATTGCAGCTCCGTCGACCAGTTGTATCTTGTGAGCCTTAGGCGCGATTTACGCATCATTCCATCACGCTCGGATTTTGGATTGGCTGTAGTTCGCTCATCGGTTTTTGTGTTGGCATGCTCACCAAGACTCGCCGCAAAGATTTCGGAAATGCGCTCCCATGACCACCGCTTCCCCTCCCGGTGGCTTGCTGAACAAACATCGCCCGCATCTTCGGAACGACGTTTACATGTAGTTCAGCTGGCTACCTCACGAGACGGACGACGCGATGATCGACTCAGTTCGGTGTTGGCTAGCATTGCGGCCGGTAAATGACAACCAACGCCGTAGTATAGGGGTATCGCCTTCTCCACAGGACAATGCAGCGAACCACAGTTCCCAGTAAAATTTGGGAAAGGGGAGCGAACTCCAATTTGGTTGACCGCGGTAAACAGCGTCAGAGCTGATTCACCGCCCTGGCGCGGGACCGATGCCAAGCAGTCGGATTTTGTCCTCAGCTGAAAGCCCGCTGCTTTGAATCCAAGCGTTAGCTTCCTGAGGCCGCTGTAAGGCCCTCGGTGGCTATCCGTTTAGCAGTTTGTCCTCGAAGATTCGGATCAGATACGCTGAGTGCCCACTCTAGCGCTATCTTAGGATCGGTCGGAGCAATACCAGTGCTATATCCAGCAACTGCTGAATCTCGAGTTGCGCCGCTGAGCGAGGTTATCCACTGGCCCGCACCTTGGGGTCAGTTGTTGCCCAGAAGTTTGCCGTGATCATCGCTGCCGCCCCGACCTCATTTGCTGGGAGACTCTCAATCCAGTGCCCCGCCGCCTTAGGGTCTCTAGCTACCCACGCAGCAGCAACGGATGCAGCGGCATCTGTTTTTACATCCTGATTAGATGTTGGTAGTTGAGCGATCCACTTCGCCGCCTCTACCGGATCTTTCAGCGCTATTACATTCGCTAGGGCCCCCGCTGCTTCCCGGCCCTCAGCATTGGTCAAGTTCGAGGCAGCAAAACTTTTGGCTGCCTCGGGATCTTTCCGCCACCAGCCCTTGATAAAACCTTGAGCGGCGACTGCAGCATTGGTGGAGTTCTGCCGGTGCAGCCAATCTTGAGCCGCCGTGGAATCGATAGCGGCCCAGTTCTCAGCAACCGCCACCCAAATATGTCTGTCGGTCATTCCCGAAGCACCTTCCCCCGAATGCGGCCCTCCCCAACCCTGAAGGAACTCAGCGGCGGCTTGAGGATCGGAGCGACTCCATTTGATTGTTCCTTTCGTAAGAAGCGACTCCTTCATCGACCGGGAAATGGCACCATCAGCACTCCGGCTGAGTGTCCCAACTAACGAACCGGCCCCAGCTGGGTCAACGGAGTCGAACACGGCCTCTAAGGCGGCATTCTTTGCCCACGTGCTCTTGAATTTAAAAGCAGTTTGAAACGACGCGATGGGATCGAGTTGGGCCCATGCTTTGAAGAAAAGCGCGAGGTTCGCACTAGACACATTGCCGGGCGGCAGGTTTTCGAGCTGTCGAGCAATCTCCGCAATCTCCTGGGGCGACCGACCCGACAGCAAGTCATGGACTTCTTGCACGGAAACGCCAGATATCCTGTCAAGTGCAATGCGGGTGCGTTCGACTTTGTCCGGCAAATCGTGCGAGGCGTTCACACGGGAGATGGAAGAGAGCGCTGGAGGAGACAGAACGCCTATTGGCTCCTTGTTGCCGTGCGGCCGGTGTCCGCGCGTCCAGTCAAGTGTGATCCAAGACAGCCCGACGATTCCAACGAGAACGGCAGCCGCTATAATCAAGTTTCTTTTCATCGCCACGAAAGTTCAGGCTGCGGCATCGTAAGACGCCGCAGCCTGCGTGAGTCGTTAATTGAGGAACTTGTCGCGGCTGCCGTCTAGGTAAGTTACGATGGTTAAGTTCTGAGAACTCGGTACGCTGCCCACGTAGGCAAACCCACCACTCGACGTCTCTCTGTAATAGTGGATATCGGCCAAGGCAGCTCCAATCGCTAAGACTCCTACCACCCCAGCTAACACGACGCTTTTTATATGAATTTCATAGTAGTCATACTAATTCTTTATTTGGTTGATTTACGTCGATCCCGCGATCGAACGGCGCAGAATGACTCTGCTAGATAGTCCTGCGTTAGGACATTAAACCGACACTTTCGGCACTATCATTCGCGAGAAAAGGGCGTGCTCGCCTTGGCTGCTACCCTTCGAGCCTTTCTCGCAGGACTGGTCCGTGCGCGATTGCCGTGACCCAACGGCGACGAAGCGCCTGCGACACCTGACGGATATGGGCGACCTGCTTCATCGACGAGGTGATGAATGTCGCGAGGCATTCCCATTTGGGTTGCCGAATCATGGGCAACCCGCGACAGAAATCGCGCGCCGTCTCATCGCCGGATCCTCGGGAACGCGCGACAGATTTCGGCCAGCGGATGATCGAGCGCAAAGTAGCGCGCGATCACTCCGGGGAGCACAGGCCGCCGGCCCGTTCGCGAAGGCGGCCGCGAACTTTCAAAACGCTTCCCTCTTGCTCTACATAAACCGCGCGCTCACCGAGCGCTCCCACAAATCCCCGGCCCGCTTTCTCCCAATGAAACACCTGCCCGGAGCCCAGCGTCGTCACGAGATCGAACTCCGGGCAGGGAACTTTCTGCAGCGGCGCGCCTTTCACGTTCCAAGCTACCGCCGCCGAGCCCTAGCGCTTCCAAAATTCGCTTCCCGGCAGAGGCGATTTCTGGCAGCTAAGTCGGCTCGGACCGGCATCAGGGCTGGTTCATTCCCGCTGCAGCGCGTAGCTCTCTATCACAGAAAATGCCCCCATCTGTTTATAACACCCGACTGCTGATCGACGCGGTCGTTCTCCTGACGTACTTCTTTGGCATCGTCGCGCTGGGCCTTTGGGCTGGCCGGCGCAACCGCAACCTGCAGGAATTCTCGCTCGGCGGCAGGTCGATTCCGTGGTGGGCCGTTCTCGCCTCCATCGTCGCGGCCGAGACGAGCGCTGCGACCTTTCTCGGCGTGCCGGCCGAAGGTTTCAAGACCAGGGCCTATTTCTACGGACAGCTGGTGATCGGCACCATCCTCGCGCGGATCATCGTCGCCTTCACCTTCATCAAGCCCTACTACGACTACCGCGTTCAGAGCGTTTACGAATTCCTCACCGTGCGGTTCGGAAGCAAAACGAAGAACATGGCCAGCGGCATCTTCCTCTTCACGCGCGTGCTTGGAATCGGCGTCCGGCTTTATCTTGGCGGGGCCATCATGGTGGTGATCTGGCGTTATCTCTTCCCGATACTGCCGGTCAATCTGAACACCTACGTCTGGGGTATCATTTTCGTCACTGTCATCACCACGATTTATACGGCAGTCGGTGGAATCAAAGCCGTCGTCTGGACGGATCTGATCCAGGTGGTCTTGATGCTCAGCTCGGTGATTTTCGCGATCTTCTTGTTGCTGCGACACATTCCCGGAGGGTTAACGACCGTGAAGCAGAATCTCGGTGGAATAGACCACATTCAGTTTTTCCAGACCGGCTGGAACAATGCGTTACCCTTCGGCGCGGCCATGAAGGCGATGTTCGAAGAGCCGTACACGCTCTTCGCCGCGTTCATCGGCTCGACGCTGCTGACCATGGCCACCCACGGCACCGATCAGGACAGCGTTCAACGGATGCTGACGGCTCCAAATTACCGGAAGTCGCAGCTCTCACTCGTTCTCAGCGGCGTTATGGATTTGCCGATCGCGATGGCCTTCCTCACTGTCGGTATTCTCCTCTCTGTTTACTACGCAGTCGTGCCGGGATTAAGCTTGCCTGCGGCCGACAATGAGATCTTCGGTCATTACATCGTCCACGAAATGCCAGTGGGGTTCCGCGGGCTGATCATTGCCGGTGTCTTCGCCACGATGATGGGGTCGACTTCCGCGGCCTTGAATGCGCTCGCGACCAGCTTCACGAAAGATTTCTACCTGCCCTACATTCGCCCTGGCGCGACGGATCGTCAGGCAATCCGCGCGGCACGCATTTCCACGGCGCTGTTTGGAGTTCTCATGATCGTCGTCGCCACCGTGGCCGCGAACGCCGTGCTCCACGACGCCAAGCTGACCATCATTCCGATCGCGATCGGAATCCTCGGCTATACGTATGGGGCGTTGCTCGCAGTTTTCCTCCTTGGTATGCTGACGCGGAGTCGGGGATCGGATGGCGCGAACGTCGTCGGCATGATCGTCGGCATCATGTCCGTGCTTGTTTTGTGCAAGGTGGCGATTCCCGCGTTCGATCTCGGAGCGCTGGTAAGGGGAAAATTGGTGGCGGCCGAATGGAACTTCGGGTGGTTCATGCCTGATTGGTGGCCGAAAATTGCGTGGCCCTGGTTCGTCTTCGTCGGCTGCGTCGTCACGCTCGCGATCACCGTCCTTTTTCGGACGCCGCCCAGCCAAATCGCAGCTGCGGAAGCGCACGTCGCCTCTGCTTCGTAATACGGCACGTCATCCCTCTCCGCACTTGCACCAAGTATCGCCGAGAGCACCCATCGCAATCTCGGGCTCAATCACCTCGCGATCGATGTCGGTCACGGCGAGAAATTCCCCAAATGTCTGGCAGATGTTTTTCGCTTCCGCTTCGCATTTCTTCGATCAACGCGATGCCAAGCGCCAGCCGCTGCGCCGGCGTCGTCTTGCGCAATGCCTCGATTTGCGCGGGATGCATCCTTCGCTCATTGTTTCTCCGTCGCCAACCTGATTCCCAAGTCACGCAGCTGCTGCGCGTCCACTTCGCTGGGAGATTGCGACATGAGATCGAGGCCACGATTATTTTTCGGAAACGCGATCACCTCGCGAATACTCTCCTCGCCGCAGATGAGCATGACGAGCCGATCGAGCCCGAGCGCAATCCCTCCATGGGGAGGCGCGCCGAGACGGAATGCGCGCAGGATGTGGCCGAACATCGCCTGCTGATCCGCTTCACTGACGCCCAGAACCGCGAACATCTGTGCCTGCAAATCCGGCTCGTGAATTCGAATGCTGCCTCCGCCGATTTCGACGCCGTTGAGCACTACGTCATAAGCTTCCGCGCGGACCTCGCGAAATCTCTGCTGATCGAGGAGCGGAAGATCTTCCGCTTTCGGACGCGTGAATGGATGGTGCATCGCGTTCCATTTGTTTTCCTCCTCGCTGAACTGGAGCAGAGGAAAATCCGTGACCCAAAGAAAGTCGAGCACTTCGGATCCAGCCGTGAGGTTCAGGATCTCGGCGATGCGAAGACGGACGCGGCCGAGCACTTCAGTCGCGATCTCCCACTTGTCAGCTGCGAAAAGAACAAGATCGCCTTCTTCAATCCCGAGCTTCGACCCGAGCGCGTCCTTCTCGGCGTCGGAAAAAAACTTCACGATCGGCGATTTCCATTCGCCGTTTTCCACTTTGATGAAGGCAAGCCCCTTGGCGCCATATTGCTTTGCGATCGCCGTCAGTTCGTCCATTTGTCCAATCGTGACGCCAGCGAATTGTTTCGCGTTGATTGCTTTCACGACGCCGCCCGAATCGAGCGCGCCACGGAACATTTTGAACGAGCTGCCGCGGAAGGTCTCCGCCAGATCCGAGAGCCGCATCCCGAAACGCCGGTCCGGTTTGTCGCTGCCGAAGGTGTCGATCGCTTCCGCGTAGGTCATGCGCGAAAACGGCACGGGAATATCGACTTCACGCGTCGTTTTGAAAATGGCCGCCAGCATCCCTTCAACGAGCACGAAAATATCTTCGGGCGTGACGAATGACGCTTCGATATCAATTTGGGTGAATTCCGGCTGGCGATCGGCGCGCAAATCCTCATCGCGAAAACATTTTGCGATCTGAAAATATTTCTCGATCCCGCCGACCATCAGCAGCTGTTTGTATTGCTGCGGCGCCTGCGGCAGCGCGTAGAACTTGCCGGGCGTTAATCGGCTCGGGACCAGGAAATCGCGGGCGCCTTCCGGCGTGCTTTTGGACAGGATCGGCGTCTCGATCTCGACGAATCCCTGGTTATCCAGGAAATCGCGGGCCGTCTTCGTGATCCGGTGGCGGAGCCGAAGATTGCGGGTGAGCTGCGGGCGGCGGAGATCAAAGTAGCGATAGCTGAGCCGCAAGTCTTCGTTGCTGACTTCCGTATCGAGTGGGAAGGGGAGGACGTCGGCGCGGTTGAGAATGCGCAGGGAATCCGCGACGACCTCGATCTCGCCCGTCGCGAGGTTCGGGTTTTCGGTGCCGGGTAGCCGCGCCAAAACTGTCCCGGAAACCTGAATCACGTCCTCATGACGGAGATGATGGGCCTCGGCTGCCACTTCAGGCTTTTCTTCCGGCCGAAAAACGACCTGGGTCAAACCTTCACGGTCGCGGAGATCGATGAAGATGACTCCGCCGTGATCGCGCCGCACGTGCACCCAGCCGGCGAGCGTGACAATGCTGCCGATGTCGATCGCGCGGAGTTGGTTGCAATGGTGGGTGCGGTACGTCGTCATTCCGAGCGTCAGTCGAGGAATTCCGTGGGTTACTTTCCGCTTGCGCCACGGGATCTCTCGACTCCGCTCGGGATGACAGTGGGGAGCATCGCCAGATGTGCAAGCAACTGCTCTTGCGGGACGAGCTGTTGCTCCCCCGAGCCAAGATCTTTCACTGCAATCTGCGGCCATTCGTCGCCGAAAAGAACGGCAACTTTCGCGCCGAGCGCTTCCGCACTCTGGAACTGCTTGCCGACTTTCACCGGGGCCAGCGGGTAATCGACGCGATACGCGCGGTCCCGGAGCAGCTGAATCTGGCGCAATGCATCCGTTCGCCGGTCCTCTTTTGCGATGACGATGTAGACGTCGATCTTCCGCGCGGTCGCGAGCTGAGTCTTCATGCGCTCATTCGCCGCAGGGTTGGCCGCAATCAACTCTCCCAGGACCACGTCGCCCATCGCAAACCCAAGGGCGGGGAGCGAGACCGCGCCGTCGCTTAATTGAGCGATCAAATTGTCGTAGCGGCCGCCGCCAGCGATTGCACGGAACTTGCCGGCACGATCGAAGACCTCGAAGACGACGCCAGTGTAGTAAGCGAGACCGCGAACGATGCGCACATCGACCTCCGCGGACTCGGCGAGGCCGCGCGTGTGCAACCCAGTCATCACTTTCTCGAGCTTTCGACTTTCCCCGCCATTTTCGAGAATGTTGAAGACTGGCGCGGCGAGCGGGCCTAATTTCTCCCTTGTCTTCTCGCGCGGCTCGCGCTCGGATTTGTCGATCACTTGCAGAACCTCTGGCCAGATCTCTTCCGGCACGGTTTGCGCACGCAAAAAGTCAGTCCAGAATTCACGATCGCTTATTCGCACGAGCACATCTTCCGACGAAAATCCGAAGGCACGCAGCAGATCGATGGCGAGCGCGATTAGCTCGATGTCGGCTTCAACGGTGGTTTCACCGACGATGTCGCAGTTTAGCTGGTAATGTTCGCGCAGTCGCCCGCGCTGCTGTTTTTCGTAGCGGAAGCATTGGCCGATTGAGAACCACTTCAGCGGCTTTTTGAATTCACGATCGTGGGTGGCGACGAGGCGCGCCAGTGTTGGCGTTAACTCGGGACGCATCGCGACTTCGCGTTCCCCTTTGTCGATGAAATTAAAAAGCTGATCGACGATCTCTGTGCCGCTCTTTTTCTGGTAAAGCTCGGTTGGCTCGAGCACCGGCCCGTCCCACTCGACGAACCCATAACGCCTCGCCACCTCTCGCCAATTTCCGAAGATGTAGTTTCTTCTCGCGCAGTCCTCAGGCAGGAAATCACGGAATCCGGGGAGTGGTTGCATCGCGGTTTAGCCGAGCTCGGTAGTTGGGCGCTTGCTCAGGCGACCGCCTCGGCCACAGGCTACGAACATTAGGTGCGGCTGAATAAACTCCGGCCTTGGAAAGTCGGATAGAAGCACGACGGAGATCATCCGTTTAACGAAAGCACAGAACAAACATGAAACAGACCAGATTAATCAAATTGTTAGCAATTGGAGCAGGCGGCGCGGTCGCCTTGAGCGCGGCGGTCGCTCAGGAATCGACCACGACCACCACGACGGGCGGGGCGGGGGTGTCGGCATCGAGCAGCACAAGCACGAGTACCATGGACGGCACAGGCACGATCACGACCTACACGCCGGGATCGGACTACATCAGCTTGCGCACGGGCACATCAAGCGAGCCGACGAAGTATTATTACACTAAAAACACGACCATCCTCGATCCCGAAGGCAAGACGGTAGAGTGGTCAATGCTGCGGCCGGATATGCCGGTGCGCTACACCTACGTCAAAGACGGCGATCGCATGGTTATCTCGAAGGTAACCTTGGAGAAGCCGGTATCCTACTACGAGAAAAAGGAATCGACCACCACGACGACCACAAATCCCTAACCGGTTTGGCCGTCAGGTAAGAACGAATCTGAACGCCCGCGGAACGTGTTTCCGCGGGCGTTTTTGTGGTGATTGATTGGTAGTGGGAAGATGGAGCGCAGTGCGAGGCATGTTCTGGGCAGCGCCCGCATTCTGCGTGTGAAGCCAGTCGGCCTCGGCCTTTCGGCATTCTGCCGAAACGAACTTCTCTTCTTTCGCGTCTCTACACCGACGGCCCGCAATGAGAGAAAAGTTCGCGAGTGCGAGACGCCCTCCCCAGCACGCAGAATGCGTGCGCTCCCCAGACGCGAGATTCGCTAGTCTCCGTAACCAGCCGGAAAACGTTGGTGCCATTTCCAGGCGCTTTCGATGATCGCGTCGAGGCTCTGGAACCTGGGATCCCAGCCGAGCTCGGCTTTAATTTTCGCGGAAGCCGCAATCAGCCGCGGCGGGTCGCCGGCGCGCCGTGGCCTTTCGACGATTGAGATCAGACGGTCCGTAACCTTCCGGCAGGAATCGATCACCTCGCGCACGCTCGAACCGCCGCCGGTGCCAAGATTGTAGAACTCACTTTTCGGCGCCTCCAGCGCGAGAATGTGCGCGCGCGACAAGTCGAGGATGTGAATGTAATCGCGAATGCAGGTGCCGTCCGGCGTCTCGTAATCAGTCCCATAAATTTCAACGTGAGGCTTCTGGCCGAGCGCAACTTTGAGCACGTTTGGGATCAGATGGGTCTCGAGACGATGATCCTCGCCGAATTTTTCGGAAGCGCCGGCGGCGTTGAAGTAACGAAGAGCGACGAACAACAAGCCGTGGATTTCACCGTACCAACGCAGGATGCTCTCGAAGGCCAGTTTCGATTCGCCATAAGGATTGATTGGATGCTTGGGCAGCGTTTCGTCGATCGGCACCCGTTCCGGCGGCCCGAAGATGGCGCAGGTCGATGAGAAGACGAGTCGCTTCACGCCTGTCGCCACCATCGCGTCCAGCAAGTTCAAGCCATTCGCAATGTTGTTACGGAAGTACTTCGACGGGTTTGACATCGACTCGCCCACAAGCGCGCTCGCCGCGAAATGCATGACCGCGTCTGGTCCCACGTCCTCGAGCGCTCGCGTGATTGCCGTCGCGTTCGAGAGATCGCCCTCAATAAACTCGGCCCGGGGATCAATCGCGCGTCGATGCCCCTCGATCAGATTGTCGAAAATCGAGACCGCGTGTCCTTCATCGAGCAAAAGCTCCGAGCAAATGCTGCCGATGTATCCCGCGCCCCCGACGACGATGATTTTCATGCGCCGAATAGTTCCGATTCGGCGCGGACCTGTCAAAAACTCTTAAGCGTGGAGACTTTCCGAGCCTTCTCTTCGAGGGCGACAACCATGTGGTCAATCCTGCGCGCACGGCGTCGCGTTCGCAGAAGTCGAAGGCTTTTCTCGTCCGAACCCCACTGCAGAATCTCGATGTCAATGTGGCGCACCCCCCAAATGCGCATCGCGGAACGGGTCGATTTGTAGAGATCGATCGTATTTGTGCCGATCAGCGCGCCGCCATAATCATCAACCTCGTAGATGTCCTTCGTACCGACGATTTGAAATCGGGTGCCGAGCGGGAAGCGCGACCAATCGGAAGCGGCGCTTTTCACACCTCCCCCGGTGAGATTGCCGCCGATGGCATTCCGGTGCCCGGTGCCCTCGCTCCCACAGTAGGCGGTTGTCCGAACCTTCTGGATTCTGCGAGCAACCGAGGAGGAAGCTGGTTTACGGCTTGTGCTGGCGGTGTTGGTCGCGCAGCCCACGAGCAGCCCGCTCGACAGGCAAACAACCGTAAATCTCACGAGCGTTGGCATTTGTACGTAAAACGGCTGAATGTATTGATACAGCGCGCGGTGAGAGATAATTTCCGCGGCGGCCCGGAAGGAGGGACCCTTATCAGATGTTACTCCCTACTCAAGCTATTGTCGGGCCAAACGTAATCCTGGATGCGCGGCTCGCCTTGTTTCACGAGGAGGAGCGGTGGCTCGCGGTCGCAGATTTGCACTTTGGGTACGAGCTTAGTCAGCGCGCGGCTGGCCGGCTCGTTCCATTCTGGGGAATGCAACCGATCGAGGAGCGGCTCTGCGCTTTGCTGGATGAATATCGGCCGGAGCGATTGATCGTCGTCGGCGACCTCGTGCACGATCGGACGGCGGCTAACACCCTGAACCAACTGCTTGCGAGAATTCGGGGTCGTTGCGAAGTGATTTCGATCGCAGGCAACCATGACCGCCAGCTCGCTGGCAGCGTGGCATTGTTGGAGTCTTGGGAAAGCGAAAGCTTCCATTTTCATCACGGTCATTGCGCGACAGAGATTACTGGGCGCACGCAAATCATCGGCCACCATCATCCCGCCGCGATCCTAAGAGATGGGGCCGGATTGCGGCTGAAGTTGCCCGCGTTCGTGCAGCAAAGAGGCTGCTGGATTCTGCCGGCCTTTTCGCCTTGGTCCAGTGGGACGATCTGGACATCAGGCGCGGAAAGCCAAATCTGGCTGTGCGCGCCCAGGAGAATTCTACATTTCGACGAACCGGAGTCGATCGCGGTTTAGGCGCGCGACCTCCCGCCGATTTCGGACGTGCAATGCGGGCAGCGCATTGCCTTAATCGGAATTGTCATCGCGCACTGCGGGCAATCTTTTGAAACCTTGTCTGCGACCGGCGGGTCCTTCTTCATCTTGTTGAGCGCACGCACGATCATAAAAATGCAGAGGGCGACGATCAGGAAGTTCACGACCACGGTAATGAAGTTCCCGTAATTCCAGGTGATGGCACCGGCCTTCAACGCATCCGCCGGGGTCGCGAAAGGGGCGCCAGGCGCGCCTTTCAGCACGAGGAACTTGTTCGAGAAGTCCAGCCCCCCCGTGAGCAGACCGATCGGAGGCATGATGATGTCCTTCACGAGCGAGGCGATGATTAGACCGAATGCAGCGCCGATAATGACACCGACCGCGAGATCCATGGCATTACCCTTGATTGCGAACTCTTTGAATTCTTTCCACATAGCTCCGACAGGTCTACCTAAGCCGCGACGACATTGACAAGCTTGTTTGCGATCACGATGACCTTGCGTATCTGCTTCCCTTCCGTGGACTCGCGGACGCGCTGATTGGCCAGGGCGGTGGACTCCAGAGCGGCGTCGGTCGCATTCAACTCCACACGGACTCGATCTCGCACCTTGCCGTTTACCTGAAGAACGATCTCGATTTCGTTTTCAATCAGGAACGCGGGCTCATATTCCGGCCAGGCCTTTTCGGCGATGTCTCCGCGTGGGCCGGCAAAACTGCGGCCGAGGGTTTGCCATAATTCGGAGGTCAGATGTGGCGCGAATGGATTCAGCAGCAGGAGCAGGGTGCGGAGGGCCGGGATCGGCTTCACTGGCGCATTCGTGAGCGCGTTCACAAGGATCATCATCTGTGAGATCGCGGTGTTAAATGAGAGCGCCTCGATGTCTTCGGTCACTTTCTTGATCGTGGCGTGCAGCACTCGCAGGAGCGGCTTTTCCGGTTCGGACGCCTGCACGCCGGCCGCAAGCACCCAGTTGCCGGCCTGGCTTTCCTCCATCAGCAGGCGCCAGACGCGGGCGAGAAAACGCGAAACGCCTTCCACCCCTTTCATGCTCCACGGTTTCATCTGCTCGAGTGGTCCCATGAACATCTCGTAGCAGCGAAACGCATCGGCGCCGTATTGCTCGATGACGTCGTCAGGGCTGACCACATTTCCGCGAGACTTCGACATCTTCTGACCGTCTTCGCCGAGGATAATTCCCTGGTTTACGAGGCGCTGAAACGGCTCCGGTTTCGAGACGTAGCCGAGATCGAAAAGCACCTTGTGCCAGAAACGCGCATACAAAAGATGCAAAACCGCATGCTCTGTTCCGCCAACGTAGAGATCGACGCCGCCGGGTTTGGTGCGCGCTTGCCTCAGCGCACCAGAAACTCCGCTGGGGCCAGTGGACGCTACATGCCCCATCCAATAGCGCTCCGCCTCTACTCCGACGAAGCGCTCGTCGTTCTGCGGATCGCAGAAGCGCAGATAATACCAGCATGAGCCCGCCCACTGCGGCATTGTGTTCGTCTCACGGACAGCGTCTTCCGAGTAACGAATCCACTCCTTCGCTTTCGCGAGCGGCGGTTCGCCGGTTCCAGTCGGTTTAAAATCATCGAGTGTGGGCGGTTTAATCGGCAGCGCTGATTCAGGCAACGCCTCGTGTTTGCCATCGCGCCAGATGATCGGAAACGGCTCGCCCCAATAGCGCTGCCGCGAGAATAACCAATCGCGCAATTTATAGTTGATGGTCTTTCGCCCCAAACCGCGCCTCTCGAGCCATGCGGTGATCTTTTCTTTCGCGGCCGCAGTCGAAAGTCCGTCGATCAGCGGGGAATTGATAGCCACACCCTCGCCTGTGAAGGGCCCCGGCGTGGCATCAGCATCCTGCCGATGGTCGTCCTTCTTCGGGCCATGTGGATTCATCAGCTGGAGGCCGATGCCACAGCCGGGCGTGATCACCCGCCGGATCGGTAAATCGAATTTCTGCGCGAACTCGTAATCGCGTTCATCGTGCGCGGGAACGCCCATGATCGCGCCGGTGCCGTAATTCATGAGCACGTAGTCTGCGATCCAGATCGGGATAGACTCGTCGTTCACTGGATTGATCGCGAACGCGCCGGTGAAGAGGCCGCTCTTTTCTTTGCTCAAGTCGGTCCGTTCGAGATCGGACTTTGAGGCCACCTGCGTTCGATAATTTTCAACCGCACTGCGCTGCGCCAGGGTCGTGATCTGATCGACCAATGGATTTTCGGGCGCGAGCACCATATAGGTAGCGCCATAGAGCGTGTCCGGCCGCGTGGTAAAAACGGTGATCGTGGCGCGAGTTTCTGACGCGCGCTCATCAACAATTCGCAAGTCGGAAACTTGCGCCACTTTAAACCTGACTTCGGCGCCCTCGCTTTTGCCGATCCAGTTTCGCTGGAGCGCCTTAATTCCCTCTGGCCAATCGAGGCCCTCAAGCCCATCGATCAACCGCTCGGCAAATGCGGTGATTCGCAGCATCCACTGCCGCATCGGACGGCGGACGACAGGGAACCCGCCGACTTCGCTTTTGCCATCGATAACCTCTTCATTCGCGAGAACGGTGCCGAGTTCCGGACACCAGTTCACCGGCACCTCGGCCACGAATGCAAGCCGCACGACGTCTGCATCTGGTCCCGCATAGGTGGCGAGCGGCTCAGCTTTGTTCGTCTCGAGGTTAAACCAGGAGTGATAAAGCTGGAGGAAAATCCACTGCGTCCATTTGAAGTACGCGGGATCCGTGGTGTTGATTTCGCGCTGCCAATCGTAGGAAAAGCCGATCCGCTGCAACTGACTTTTGAATTTCGCTACGTTCTCCCGGGTCGTGATTGCCGGATGCTGCCCCGTTTTGATCGCATACTGTTCCGCGGGCAAACCGAATGCGTCCCAACCCATCGGATGCAGAACGTTGAAGCCGCGCATACGTTTGTAACGCGCCACGATATCGGTTGCGGTGTAACCCTCCGGATGGCCGACGTGCAGGCCCGTTCCGCTCGGATATGGGTACATATCGAGGATGTAGAACTTCGGCCGGGTCGGATCGAAATCAGGATCGCCCGGGTTCGGCGCATGGAACGGCTGGCGCTCATTCCAGATCGATTGCCATTTCGGCTCGATCAGGTCGAAAGGATATGGTTTACGGCGGTCGTTCATGAGGGCGAATCAGGAAAGCAGGAAAACAGGAAAAGAAACTGAAATTATCCTTGTTCCACTTCCCACAGTGCGTTCTTCGTCTCGATGGTCATGCGAGCCATGTTTGACTCGATCAATCAAAGGATCGGAAGGAGATGGTTTACGGCGGAGCGGGATTTGCGCATCGTTGCAGTCGCATGGGAATCTGGCGCTGCGGCAACTTCTGCCATTATGTTGATGGCACGATGAAGACAGCTTTCCTCGCGGTCTGCACGGGCTTGGATTGCGCTTCTATTTACTCCGCCTCGTAGCTAGCGTCCCCTCCGAACCGGCCGCGCAGCAGCCGATCTCTATGAAAGTTCTGATCACAGGCAGTTGTGGATTTGTCGGCAGCGCCCTCGCGCGTTTTTTTCGGGAACGGTTCGCTGCTTGGACGATCAGCGGGATTGACAATTTCAGCCGGCCCGGAAGCGAGTTGAATCGCTCGAGTTTACATCGACTGGGTATCGCTATCATTCACGGCGACGTCCGGAATCCTTCGGATCTGGAAGCTCTTCCGAAAGTCGATTGGATCATTGATTCAGCAGCGAACCCCAGCGTCCTGGCAGGGATTGATGGGAAGAGCAGCAGCCGCCAGCTCGTGGAGCACAATCTTTACGGCACCGTGAATTTACTCGAGCATTGCCGCCGCGCGAGCTGTGGACTGATTCTCTTGAGCACCAGCCGTGTTTACTCGATCAACGCGCTTTCGCGCCTCAAGCTGGACGTTCAGGAGCAAGCGTTTCGACTAACGACCGATCAGCCGCGCGATGGAGTGACAACCGCGGGCGTTGATGAAAACTTTTCGACCGCGGCGCCGCTCTCGCTGTATGGCAGCACCAAACTGGCATCGGAAAATCTGGCGCTCGAATATCACCATGCTTTTAATGTGCCAGTCTGGATTAATCGCTGCGGCGTCCTCGCAGGCGCGAGGCAATTTGGGCGCGCCGATCAGGGAATCTACTCCTTCTGGATTAATTCCTATTTGCGAAAGCGTCCTCTCCGTTACGTGGGATTCGGCGGACAAGGCCTCCAGGTTCGTGATTGCCTGCACCCGCGGGACCTCGTCGGCTTACTCGCATATCAAATGCAGAACCCGGCGAGCCAACAGCCGCGTCTCGCGAATGTGGCGGGAGGCCGCGAAAACAGCATCTCGCTGGCGCAGCTTTCTGCCTGGTGCGGAGATCGCTTCGGGGCGCATCCGGTGGGGAGCGATCCCGAGCCGCGCCAATTCGACGTCCCGTGGTTGATCCTGGATTCGCGCCGCGCCGCGGAGCAGTGGGATTGGAAAGTTGAAACGCGAATGGAATCGATCCTGGAAGAGATTGCCACCCATGCGGAAGCGCATCCGGATTGGCTCGAGATTTCGGAAACCTAGCTGATGGAGGCGAAAGAGATCGAGCTTCTCACGGTTCTGATTCCGGCCCGCGACGAAGAAGGCTGTATCGCCTCGACCATCGAGCATTTGCATGTTGAATTGCGACTACGCGGCGTGCCCCACGAGATCATTGTCGTCGATGACGGCAGTTCTGACCGGACTTGGGAAATTCTGGCGACAACGAAGGAACGCGTGCCGGTCTTGCGCATCGTGCAAAGCCCGGCGCCGCATGGTTTTGGTCGCGCGATTATCGCCGGGCTTGATGAAATGCGCGGCGACGCCGTGGTGATTATGATGGCTGATGAATCGGACGATTGCCGCGACGTTGTGCGCTACTGGCAGACATTGCAGCAGGGATACGATTGTGTGTTCGGCAGCCGCTTCATCAAAGGCGGCGGGGTGATCGATTATCCGAAGGTGAAGCTCGTATTGAATCGCTGCGCGAATCTTTTTCTCGAGATCTTGTTCAACACGAAGTTGAACGACACGACCAACGCCTTCAAAGCTTATCGTCGCGAAGTCATTCAGGGATGCCGGCCGCTGATTTCGCCGCATTTCAATATCACGGTCGAACTTCCGCTGAAGGCGATGGTGCGCGGATACACCTGGGCGACGGTGCCGATCACATGGCGGAATCGACGAAGCGGAAAGCCCAAGCTAAAGATAACCGAAATGGGCAGCCGCTATCTTTTCATCTGTCTTTACGTCTGGTTGGAAAAGTATTTCAGCCGCGGTGACTACATTCGGCAATGACTCAGGCGAGCCAGGACGCTGCCGAACTGCAGCAGATTTACCGGAACCGTTTCGAGAAAACGCGCGGATATCGCGATCAGGTCTGGCGGATTTTGATTGGAGATTTTTTCGGTCAATACATTCGTCCAACCGACGCGGTCCTGGACCTTGGCTGCGGCTTTGGCGAATTCATTAACCAGGTCGATTGCGCTCAGAAATTCGGCATGGATTTGAATCCGGATTCGCGTCCCGCGCTCGCGCCGGAAATCAGATTCGTAGAACAGGATTGCTCCGAACCGTGGCCATTGCCGGAGGAGTCACTCGACGTGGTTTTCACCAGCAATTTTCTCGAGCACCTGCCGGATAAGCCGGCGTTGGTGCGCACGCTCGAGCAAGCGTGGCGCTGTCTGAAAGCTTCCGGGCGATTCATCGCGATGGGACCCAATATCGGCCGCGTGCAGGGGGCATACTGGGATTTTTGGGACCACCACATACCGATCACTCACCGTTCGCTGCAGGAAGTCATGCAACTGCGCAACTTCGAGATCGAACGCGCGCTCGAAAGCTTCATGCCATACACCCTCGTCGATGCGCCCAAGTATCCGCTCTTGCTACTCCGAATCTATCTGCGACTCCCCTTCGCCTGGGAGCTTTTCGGGCGGCAGTTTCTCGTCATCGGGCGCAAGCCGCGCGCGAAAGTGTAATGCCATGAGCCTGACCGTGCCCAGCGTTTCGGTGATCGTGCCGACGATCAACGAAGTTGACAACGTGGAAGTGCTCGTTCAGCGACTCACCGAAAGCGGCATGGTGTTCGACGAAATCATTTTTGTTGATGACGGCTCCACGGATGGAACCCGTGAAAGTATTCTCGCATGCAAATCGAACACGCGAGTGCGATTAATCGAGCGGCGCGAGGCGAAGCTTGGACTTGCTGGCGCCGTGATCGCGGGAGCGCAAGCTGCACACGGCAATCTGCTGGTGCTGATGGACGCCGACCTCAGCC
The DNA here is from genome assembly GCA_038232335.1 of Chthoniobacterales bacterium. Lineage (GTDB taxonomy): Bacteria > Verrucomicrobiota > Verrucomicrobiia > Chthoniobacterales > UBA10450 > JACCXL01. The sequence goes on along the minus strand of JBBSIA010000003.1, from coordinate 87,691 downwards.
ATCCTCCCGCCATGGTCCCGCAACTGGTGGAGCCGCTCGCCGCAGGTAGGGCGGACATGGTGATTGGCAGCCGCTACATTCGGGGCGGTTCGACGCCCGGCTGGCCGCTCTGGAGAAAAGTGATGTCGCGCGCCGCCGCTGCGATGTCGTATCCACTGGCTGGAGTGCATGACAGCATGTGCGGCTTTTTTGCAATCCGCCGTTCAGTCTTCCTGGAGCGCGCATCGCGGGCGCACGGATTCAAAATCGCTTTTGAAGTTCTTGTTCATCGCGGTCCAAAAATTCGGGTCTTGGAGATCCCAATCACATTTCGCGATCGCGCCCGCGGAGTTTCGAAGATGAGCTTTGGCATCGCGGTCCTGTTCGCGCTGGGTTGGGCGGCAGCACTCGCCAGATTGAGCCCGTTTCGTCGAGTTTCGACTGTGACAATTGCAGCGGCGGTTCCGCCGGTCGGAGGAGGCGTAGCAATCGATGCTTAAATCGGCAGTGCCTCCGGCTTCGCGTCGCGGGCGATGCTCGCATGGCATCCCATGCGCATTAACTCGACCGCCAATCCCAGGAAGAGAAGCAGCGTGGCGAAGAATACATTGCCATAAGTTTGCGCCGTGATGCGCCACGGGATCGTGAGTGCAAGCAGAACCACGGCGGCGCCCGCAGAGAGGAGAAGAGGAGTGCTGCGGTGGTTGAGCAATCGTTGCGTGATAACCGTGAACGGGTAGAGCAGCCACGCGAACAGGTATCCGAACGCGAGAGGCGTGAAGACCAGCATCAGCAGCAGGAGAAGCGCGAATTCGACGGCATCAGTTTCCCGCGTGCGACGGCTTCGTCTGGGCATGACGCCGATATACCAAAGACCCGCTGCCAACGCCGCGGCGGCGATCAGTCCGTTGACGGTCGAGAATTTTACGTTCGCAAGGTTCGCGTAAACCGGCGTATGCGGCTCATATTTGTCATCATAATCAACATGCCGAAGCAGTCGATTGGCGACGCCGAAGATTGACTGATTTTTCCACGCGTTGCTGCGACCGGCGCGTTGGGCAAGGCCGTGCTCATCGTATTTCAGCAACATGCCATCGGACCAGCGCCGGAGATCGGCGCGCGCCTGGGGATAACCGCGAACGAGCGTCGGCAAAGCCAGAAGAAGAAATGCCAGCACAAGGGTCAGACTGCCAACGGCGATCCAGTAACGGCGATACAGCAAGTACAAGATTGCGATCACTGGAAAAGCCTTTATCGCTGCCGCCGCGGCGATCAATGCACCCGCCGTGAATTGGGCTTTGTGCTGCAATGCCAGGAAAGCGCCCAGCATCAGTGCGAGCAGCGGCAAAGTGGGCTGGCCGAGAAGGAAATTTCCCCACACGTAGATGACAACGATGCCCGTCGGAACCGCATAAAGCAGCACGTGCGGCCGATCGCGACCGGGCGAGGTCAAACGCACCGACAAGAGAATGCTCGCGATCCATGCCGCGGAGTTGACGATGACGAGGGCAACAATCAATCCAGTCTGACCAAGCAAACTGAACGGCGCGAGAAACAGCGCGCACGGGGGTGGATACATAAAATCGAACTTATGAAAGCGGTCCGGATAAATCCCGCGTCCTTGCATCGCCAGTTGTGCGGTTTGATACCACAGCTCGTAATCTTTGATGCTATGGCCGCGGATGGAGTGCAGCACGGGAACGATGGAGAAGACGAGAACGAGAGCTCCGAATGCCCAGAACAGCATGCGTGAGACCGGGTCGCGGTTCAGATCCGAGACGAACGCCGGAATGCGCCCTCTTCCGGGTTTCGCAGTCACGCGGCGGCGGTCTCAACAGCGGCGGCGACCGGCGGCGGACGGTGTTTGTGCCACTCGGTGCTCTGCTCGTAGGCATAAGCGAGCTGCAAAATACGCGCTTCGTCCAGCGCCTTGCCCAGCAACTGAAGACCGATCGGCAGCTTCGTGCCGTCGAGGCTGGCAAAGCCGCACGGCAGGCTGATTCCGCAAATGCCCGCGAGATTTGCGGCATTCGTAAAAATATCCGCCAGGTACATCTGCAAGGGATCTGCCGTCCGGGCGCCAAGCTTGAACGCTGGAACTGGAGAGGTCGGCGAAATTAGCGCGTCCACTTTTTCAAACGCCTGAGCAAAATCCTGCCGGATCAGTTCGCGAACTTTCTGCGCGCGCAAGTAATAGGCATCGTAGTACCCGGAGCTGAGAACGTAAGTTCCGAGAATGATCCGCCGTTTCACCTCCGCGCCGAAGCCTTCCTCTCTCGTCCGGCCGTAGTGGTCGAGGAGGTTCTGGGGATTCTCGGCGCGATACCCGTAACGGACGCCGTCGAAGCGCGCCAGATTGGCCGACGCTTCCGCGGTCGCAAGAATATAATAGACCGCAATTGCTTCGTCCGTGTGCGGCAGGGTGACGTTCACGATTTCCGCGCCTAACGACTCGAATTGTCTGACTGCCGCATCGACCGCCGCCTTCACCTGCGGATCAATTCCTTCGCGCATGTATTCGTTAGGCAAGCCGAGCCGCAGGCCGCGGATCTCGTGCCCGAGAGCAGCGGTGTAATCCGGGACCGGCTGGTCGAAGCAGGTGCTATCGCGGGGATCAGCGCCCGCAATCGCATTCATTAACAAGGCGGCGTCCCGCACCGTTTTCGTCAATGGCCCCGCCTGATCAAGCGAAGAGGCAAATGCAACCAAACCGAAGCGCGAAACGCGGCCGTAGGTCGGTTTGACGCCGACAACTCCTGATAACGCCGCCGGCTGTCGAATTGACCCACCCGTGTCGGTCCCGAGCGCGCCGAACGCAGCATCGGCCGCGACCGCCGCGGCGGACCCACCACTCGATCCGCCTGGCACGCGCGAGAGATCCCACGGGTTCCGCGTTAACTTCACGCTCGAATTCTCCGTCGAGGAACCCATCGCGAACTCGTCCATATTTGTCTTACCAAAAGGGATCGCGCCCGCCGCTTTCAATTTCGTGATCACGGTGGCGTCATAGAGTGCGCGATAGTTTCGCAGGATTTTGGATGCGCAGGTGCACGGCAGACCCGCAACGCTGATGACATCTTTGATCGCAATCGGCACCCCGCCGAGCGGAAGGCTGACGTCCGCGGCTGCCGCTTCCCTGACCGCGTCTTCCGCCTCCAGCGATAGATAGGCGTCAATGTTCGGTTCGACCTCAACGATTCTTGCGCGCAACGCATCGAGCGCTTCGCCGGGCGTGATCTCAAGCCGGCGCAGCAACGTCTGGAGCCCGGCAATACTCAGGGTCGGCAGATCGGCCGCCGTCATTCTAAGACTTTGGTGACAATGAAGAGACCGTTCGCCTGCCGCGGCGCATTGCGCAGAGCTTCCTCGGCACTTAACCAATCGCGCGGCTCATCTTCGCGAAAGACGTTGAAGATTGGAATCGCGTGCGCCGCAGCTTCCACGTGATCGACATCGATCTCGCGGAGCTTGTCCGCGTACTCCAGCACATTTCCAAGCTGGGTCTGAAAGAGTTGCGTTTCTTCCGCCGACGGATTCAAGCGTGCGAGCTTCGCGACGTAGGCGACGTCGAGATCGGAGATTGACGCCATCTAGAACGGCAGATGGGTCGCGAGCCAGATCACCGCCGCGAAAAGTGCAATCACGAGCACGAGAAAAACGATCCGCCCTTCTCGTCGTTCCTTCCGCAGCGAGCGCGGGCGGCGACTGGTCTCGCCACCGGCGTCGTATCGCTTATCCTGCAACGCCATCGAAACGTCGAGGCGGCTGCCACCATCGTTCGCCCGGCGAACCAGCTCTTCGCGTTGCCTGCGCGTCGTCTCCTCCGCCACCCGCGGTGCTTCTTCGATCATGCGCTGCAGCTTTTGCATCTCCGCGCGCAACTGACTTTCGCGGCGAGAGAGTTCTTCCTGTTTTTGGTCGAGCGGCGTCCCGGAGCTGGCAATTCGGCGGCGCATGAGCGGATCACTGCCCCTTCGCGGCCATCCAGAAGAAAATCAGGAGCGCGATGAACCCGAACACAATCAGTGGCAGCGTCAGCGCGAGACCGATCTGCATCCACTCGCCGAAAGATCTTCCGCCGCCGGAACCGCTGGCGCGCGGAGTTGTTGCTTCCGGCAAATCGAGGTCCGGCGTCTCCCCGCTGCCGGCTTCGAGACGACTGCGCTGTTGACTAAATTCGGCACGGGCGTCGTCCACCGTACTCAGAGCGCGGCTCAATTCCTTGGGCAGTTCCGTCGGATTCCACGCTTTGGGTTCGATGCCTTCGAGCAGTTGCAGGTGTTGCGTGAAACTTTCGTGGGTGGCGCGGATCTGCTCGAGTTTCTTCTGCGCGTCGTAGCCTTCCCGTTCCAACACCACCAGCGAGCGCGTTAATTTGTCTGTCATCTCCGATCGGCCGCGTTCCAATTCCTCCTGGCGCCGGCTCAGTTCTTCGAGCTCGCGCTTCTGCTTTTCAATCTGTTCCTGTTGTCGCTTTAGCAGCTGAAGCTGCTCCTGCGCTTTCTGCACCTGATTGTCCAGATGCTCCGGCGACATCGCTTCTTCCTCGCTTAATTCCAACATTTGTTCGCTCGCTCGCATTCGTTCAGACATGAGAATTTTTGGGGCGATGCCGCGTCGTCCATGAGCGGCGCATCACCAACCGCATATTAGTAGTGGTGTTTCGGAATTCCAGAATTTTTCTGGTGAACGCGATAACCTAGCGTCCCGGCATCATCTCGAGAAGGATGCCCTTGAAATATTCAGTTTCCGGCAGGGTCGGCAGCACCGGATGATCGAGCGCTTGTTCAAAGCGGCGCAGCCTTCGCGCCGAGCGACGCGCATCGACCAAGGCATCGGCGATGGTTTGCGAAAAAACCGCTTCGCTCACGTGATGCGAACAGGAAAACGTCGCGAGCAAGCCATCATTTGCCAGCAGCTTGAAGGCGCGCACGTGCAATTCGCGATAGCCGCGCAGCGCATCGCGCAATCCCCCTTTTGTTTTCGTAAATGACGGAGGATCAAGAATGATGAAGTCGAACTTCTTCTCCGCCTTTTCTGTGGCGCGCAGGAACTGAAAGACATCGTCCTCAATCCATTCGACCTGTAATTCATTGCGCACGGCGTTGCGTTTCGCGGCCGCCAGGCTCTCAGCGCTTGCTTCCACGGCCACGACCTCGGCCGCGCCCGCTTGTGCGCACACCAGCGCAAACGCTCCTTGGTTCGTGAAGCAATCGAGGACGCGTTTACCGCGGGCGAACTGCGCGATGACCGCGTAATTCTGCATTTGATCGAGGTAGAACCCGGTCTTTTGCGCGTGGAGCAGATCGAGCCTGAATTCCAATCCAGCCAGCTCGACTTCGACTTCGCCTGCACCATCGCCTTGCAGGAATCCGGCTCGTAACTCGAGACCTTCTGCCCGACGGACCGGTGCGTCGTTGCGTTCGATGATTGAAAATGTTTGTAGGGCGGACGTTCCGCCTGCCGCATCCGCTTCCGAAAGCGATGCGCTTGCCCTACAATCGAAAATGTCTTTCAGCGCTTCGACGATCATTTTTTTCCGCTGGTCCATCGCGAGCGTGAGCGTTTGCAGCACCAACGTGTCGCCATAGCGGTCGATAATTACTCCCGGCAACCCGTCGCTTTCGCTCCAGACAACGCGGCAAAGCCGTGGGTGGATTCCGCGTCGCGTTCGGTATTCCGCGGCCTGCGCAATTCGCCTTTGAAAAAAATCGAGATCGAGCTCCTGTCTTCGGCGCGAGAAACGGCGCGCGACGATTTGCGACCTACTATTGTAAATCGCGCTGCCGATCAGATGATCCCGGCCATCCTTCAGCGAGATGACATCGCCGTCCGCTGGGGAGCCGAACACCTTCAGAACCTCGCCTGAAAAAACCCAGTCGTGCCCGTGCAGGATGCGCGCTCTCGGTTTGATGACTAGCCCGGCCACGCGTTACGATAGCATTCGATTCTGCTTTTCCGCGCGAGTTGCAGGGAGTCATAATCGCTGCCGCTTCAAGCGATGGAAACCACGCCCCTAGTTTCACTCGACCTGCCCGGGATCGATAAACTGCGCAGCGGAAAAGTGCGCGAAGTTTTCGATCTTGGCGACACGCTTCTGTTTGCCGCCACGGACCGGCTCTCCGCGTTCGACGTCATCCTGCCCGACCCGATTCCACACAAGGGCGCGGTCTTGAACCAGCTCTCCGCATTCTGGTTTGGACGCTTTGGTTTCACCCGAAATCACATGCTCACCGCAAATTTCGATGAGTTCCCGCCCGCACTGCGTCAGTTTCGTGATCAGCTCGTGGGTCGCTCCATGATTGTGCGAAAAACCGAGCCGCTGCCCGTTGAGTGTGTGGTGCGTGGTTATCTTGCTGGCGCCGGCTGGAAAGAATACCGGGAGACGCAGATGATCTGCGGCATCGAGTTGCCGGCTGGGCTACAGCTCGCTTCACAATTGCCGGAGCCAATCTTCACGCCATCGACGAAGAGCGAGGCCGGGCACGATCAGAACATCGACTGGAACGAATGTTGCCGGATGCTCGGTGAAGAGATCGCTCGCGCGGTAAAGAGACTGAGTCTTGAAATCTATGCCGCGGGACGGGAGCACGCCGCGAGCTGCGGCATCATCGTTGCCGACACGAAGTTCGAATTCGGAATTCTCGATAGCCAGCTGATGCTGATTGACGAGTGTCTCACGCCGGATTCCTCGCGGTTCTGGCCGGGCGATCGCTACATCGTTGGTCAAAGTCCCCCCAGCTTTGACAAACAGTTTGTGCGTGATTACCTCGAGACGCTGGATTGGAACAAAACGCCACCAGGACCGTCATTACCGCAGGAAGTCATCGAGAAAACGTCGGCCAAATACAACGAAGCCTTCGAGCGGCTGAGCGGCGCCGCCTTGTCATCCTGAGCCCCGAACGCTTTCGGGGAAGGATCCGTCGCATTACTCTGGGTTTGCCTCAGGATCGAAAGTCCGGCCTCGCCCGCAGCAGCATTCGCTAACCGAGCAGCTCAGTAACTAACGAACGCTCTTCCTGCAGCTCCCCAACGGACGCGTTGACCTTGGACCGGCCGAATTCATTCAAAGGCACGCCCTCGACAATCTGCGCTTTGCCGCCGCTCGTGCGGACAGGGAACGACGAGATCAACCCCTCCGGCACCGAATAACTGCCGTCGGAATAAAGACCGACGCTATGCCAATCGTCCGCCGGCGTGTCATTGGTCAGGGAGCGGACGGTGTCAATGATCGCGTTCGCCGCTGAACCTGCTGAGGAGAGCCCGCGCGCTTTGATGATCGCCGCGCCGCGCTGCTGCACCGCTGGGATAAACGTCTCCTTGAGCCAGCCCTCGTCGCTGATCACGTCGGCCGCCGATCGACCGTTAATTTTCGCGTTGTAAAAATCGGGATACTGCGTGGCGGAGTGATTTCCCCAGATCGTCATCTGTGACACCCCGGTAACGTCGACCCCCGCCTTGTGCGCAAGTTGCGCCATGGCGCGATTTTCATCAAGCCGCGTCATCGCAAACCAGCGGTCGTGCGGGATCGATTTCGCATTGTTCATTCCAATCAGGCAATTCGTATTACACGGATTTCCGATTACCAGAATCCGAACGTCTGGAGCGGCGTTTCTCTCGATCGCCTGGCCTTGCCCGATAAAAATTTTGCCGTTGATGCCGAGGAGATCTTTGCGTTCCATTCCGGCTTTGCGAGGAACGCTGCCGACGAGCAGCGCCCAATTCACATCGCGGAAGCCTTCGTCGAGGTCGGCGGTAGGCGTAATTCCCTTCAGCAATGGAAACGCACAATCGTTCAGCTCCATGACCACGCCTTCGAGGGCGGGCAGCGCGTTCGGGATTTCGATCAGGCTCAGGCTCACCGGCTGTTCCGGCCCGAACATCGCGCCCGACGCGATTCGAAAGACTAACGAGTAACCAATCTGCCCGGCGGCACCGGTGACAGCGACTTTGATCGGAGAATTCATGTTTTTGTGTAGCCCCAGTTTCCCATTCTGTCATCCCGATCGTAGTCGAGGGACCCCGTCGCAAATCCTCAAGATGATGCAACGGATCAGAGTCCGGCCTTACCGATTGCGCCCGCTGCGTCACCGCTTCGACTCCGCTGCGCTCAGAATGACTACTGCGCGCGGCCAGTTTTCTGAAGCGTTGCACGGATCAGTTCCATCCGCCTTTTGACAGAGCGACTCGATTTCAGGTAATCGATCGTTTTTGGCAGGCGGCGCGTCCAATTTCCCGCGTTCGCCGTTCCCGGCACATTGAACCGCTCCTCGCGCGCAAGCAGATCGGTGATCATCACAATTACCATCCACGACTCACAGGCAAAGAGAGTCTCCAGCGCGGGCCAGTAAAAATCCCTATCGTAATCGGACTGCTCGTTAGGGGGAGCTTTTCCTGTGAACTCCGCAATCTTGGCAAGCTCATCGCGCGCTTGCGCCGCCGCTTCGTTCACTTCGCCGTAAGCCTCTCTCCAAACTGCGCGCAGCGGCTTGTGATCATGGGTCGCATAGGTGGCGACGGAGACGCGCTCATATTCGCTCCCGGAAATGGAGCGGCCATCGAGATGATTCTCCCATTGCGGAATCTTGAAACCCGCAACCTCCAGCGCCCGCAAACTCGGCCGCACGTAATCGGGCACCGTGCCGAGATCTTCACCCACAACGCGGATGCCAGATGCCTCATCGAGCACGGCTCGCAGGTACTCTTCGCCGTCCCGGCGGTTCGCTTCGCAATTCTCCCAGTGCGAATCGTCGCGGGGCGCGAAATGCGGACCATGCCCACCAGTCCGTCCGAGCATCTCCGGCCACGAAAGGGGAAGAAATTCGCCGTTCCGATTCGGGCGCCAGGGAAAAGCATAGATGCGGTAGAAACCAAGGACGTGATCGATTCGGAAAACGTGAAAACTGCGCCCAACCCCGCGCACGCGCTGCCGCCACCAATCGAAGTTTTTGCTCCGCATCACCTCCCAGCGATAAAGCGGAATGCCCCAGTTCTGCCCCCATTTTTGCGTGAACGCATCATCTTTGAAGTACCGTTCCGGGGGAGCGCCGCCGGACCAGTCGAGTCTGAATTCGTCAGGCCGGGTGAAGACGTCGGCGCTGTAATAACTGACTCCAAACGGAATGTCACCCATCAGCGCAACTCCGCACTCGTCCGCATGTCTCTTGATGGCGGTCCACTGCTCGTCCGCGATCCATTGCACGTAGCGAAAAAAAATTTCGCGCTCAGCGAATTCCTTCTGCTTCATTTCTGGCTGATTGCGCAACCACTCACGCGCGCAAAGACAGGATTGCTGCGCCTCTGGCCATTGATCCCACGCTTCGCGATTGTGGTTCAATTCCATCAACGCGCGGAAGAACGCATAGTCATCGACCCACGATTTCTCGCGCGCGCAGAACTGCGCGAATTCCTTTGCACGGTCACTCATTTCGCGCCCCTCACGAAAACGTGCGAATGCCTTCTCGAGCAAGGTCCTTTTCAGTCGTCGCACACGGGCGTATTTGACACGTCCTCTCCGCAGCTGTGCTAAATCAACCTCCCGAGTCGCGGCGGCGAAGTCGGCATCCGTCAGATCCACGGGAGAACCGGGGCCGAGATGGAGCGTTGTTGGCTCAATTGCGATCGAGCTGATGGCATTATACGGGCTATTATCGCCCCCGACTTCATTCGTCGGCAGCAACTGAACGAGCTGAAATCCCACACCTGCCGCCCAATCGACGAACTGCCGCAGCGCGTTCAGATCGCCGATCCCGAGATCATCCGCCATGCGCAGCGCAAACAGTGGCACCAGCACGCCAGCGATTTTCTTGTCCGGCGATAAAGTCATCTTCTCATTCGATACGTCACCGAAGCTAATCGTCAGACATGGAATGCTCGGCCTTGCCCTCTTGGCCTACGTTCCAGCCTCGACTCCGAATGCTTTGGGGCTCGGAACGACGGGAATTTAACTGCGTCGGATCTGCCAATCGTCCAAGAGTCCTGAAGGGATCTCGTTCAGAAAACGCGAGGGCCGCTGAAACATATCGCCGTAACCGGCATTCATCCGCATGAGCGGATAGGTGAGATAGAGTTCGTCGCGTGCGCGCGTGATCGCCACGTAAAACAGGCGGCGCTCTTCCTCAATCGCATCGCGCGTTTCAAGCGACCGCGCGCTCGGAAACATTCCGTCAGTCAGCCAGATCACAAAGACCGTGTGATATTCCAATCCTTTCGCCTGATGGACCGATGACAAATTCACCGCCTCCTTCTCGTTCGTCTGATCGAGCCTCGGCTCGGAATCGACGTTGCTGATTAATGCCAGCTGGGAAAGAAATTCGTGCACGTCTTTGAATTGGCGCGCAAAGGCGGCGAGCTGGTTCAGATCCTCACGGCGCAGCTCGTAATTCGTGAAATTCGCTTTTGCATAATCGTCGTAAACCGCCTCGACAACGGACGTGATCATCTCTGATGGCGGATTCGGCAAACCACCGGGCGCGATTTCATCGAGCGTGTGCGCGAGTTGCTGCCATGATTTCTTCGACCTCGCCCCGACTTGCATCGAGAAAAGCCGATCGCTCCACGACGTAATTTCCGAGCCGTCGCTCAGCGATGCGTCCCAAGTGCGCCAAAGATTGTCGCTGCTCTTGTTTCCTACTCCAGGCAGCAATTTCACCATCCGTTTGAAGGCAACTTCATCGCGCGGGTTCGCGACGAAGCGAATGAAGGCGGCGACATCTTTGATGTGGGCCTGTTCGAAAAAGCGCACGCCGCTTGTGATCTGATAAGGAATGCCGCGGCGCGATAATTCGAGCTGCAATTCGACTGCATGATAGTGCGCGCGGTAGAGAATCGCGATCTCGCTCAGCTCAATGCCTTCGTCGCGCGATTCAAGTATCCGCTGTGCGATAAACCGCGCCTGCTCACCGCCATCGTTCAGCGCCACGACGGCCGGCTTAACCTCATTCGTCTCGCGTGTCGCACTGAGCCGCTTGCGAAACTGCTGGACGTTCGCAGCGATGGCGGCGTTCGCGACGCTCAGAATTTCCGGCACGCTCCGGTAGTTCAGCTCGATCTTAAACACCTGAGCGCCCGGATATCGCGTCGGAAATTCAAGGATGTTCTGGAAATTTGCGCCCCGCCACGAATAAATCGATTGCGCGTCGTCCCCTACCACCATGACATTCTTGTGCTCGGCGGCGAGCGTGTCGATGAAGTCCGCCTGGATTTTGTTCGTGTCCTGGTATTCGTCCACGAGGACGAATTGAAACTGGCGACGGTAAATCTCCGCGACATGCTCGTGCTCCTTCAACATGCGCAGCGTCTTTTCCAGCAAGTCGTCAAAGTCCATCGAGTTCGTCGCCTTTTTCTTCCGCTCGTAGCGCGCGTGGACATCTTTGATTTGGCCCAGCAGCGGTAAAAAATAGGGGAACTTCTCCGCGAGCAGCTCCTCCATTCGCTTCTCGGTGTTAACGCAGAAGCTGAAGATATCCGCGAGCACCTCGCCCTTCGGACAGCGCGTCTCCTTTGGGTTAATTCCTGCGGCTGAGACAACGGTATTGATCAAGTCCTTTTGATCTTCGCGATCCATGATCGTGAAGCCGCTGGAAAAACCGAGGACGCTGCCGTGCCGCCGCAGCATGCGATTCCCGATGGAATGAAACGTGCCGCCCCAGAGGCCACTGGCATCGACCGGCAGCAGCTTCGCGACGCGATCGAGCATCTGACGCGCGGCTTTGTTCGTGAACGTGAGCAGGAGGATATTGCGCGGATCGACCCCATTTTCGAGCAGGTAAGCCACGCGATAGGTCAGAGTGCGCGTCTTCCCACTGCCCGCGCCCGCGATCACGAGAAGCGGCCCGGGCGATGCAGTCACGGCCGCGAGCTGCTGCTCGTTCAGCTCTCCCGCATAGTCGATGCTGATCGCGGCCGAGGGGGCGCGGTGCAGCGTGTATTCGCGGGACATCGGGCGTAATGCTCCGGTCGCCCGCTGTGCGCTTCAACGAGAAATTTACCTCATTCGCAACTGGCGATCGGCTCCGCAGCGGTGCGCGTGAATGGCGTCCGCTCCCGATTACCGCAGGTGTGCACTGCAAGATTGCTCGAACGCCGCGATTCTTCCGACGTCCGCTCGAAAGACACTGCACGGGCAAAAGCATCGCCAGGGACGTGCCCGGAAACCCCAATACGGGCGCGGATTCTCTTTAAAACCGGACGGTGAACTGCCCGGCGAAGAATTGCCGATCAACGCGAGCGCCTGATTGTTCCTGTTCAAAGGTATATTGCACCTTAAGTTGATTACGCGGGGTAAATCGATAGGCAAGCGACGCCTCGGCGCGAATAAGGTCATTGCCGAACACCCGTTGAGCACGGTTACCGCCGCCCGTGCCGCTAAAGAATTGCTGATTCCAACGCACCGCGCCAAAGAGCTGGGGCGCGAATTTATACTTTACCTCAATGAAATAGCCCAGGGTGTCGACGTCACCGAGGCGCGGGACCTCGAAGCGCGCTTCGTATGCCTCGGTCCAAATCTGCAGGTGATGCCAGGCAAAGCTCGCGTCCTGTCCCAGCACCGTCTCGCGATAATCGTCAATGCCGCGTCCGAGAGGCAGGACGGGCGCAGTTTCGCGGCGCAGATAGGGGCCGTCGCTTGCCGAGAGGCCGAAATGTCCGAAGTTCACCCAAATCGCCGAGATCCCGACCGGCACGACGGATCTGGAACGTGCCAATCCTCGCGATCCGGTCTTCACTGCCGTGGTGAAAAACCGCAGAGCAAGCGGGGCCTCCGATTCCTGCGAGCAGCTCGATTTGGATCTGCTGAATCTCGAACAACCGATTGTACTGACGCCGCACGAGGTGATCGATTTTCTCCTGGAGATGCCGAATCTCGAGCTCGGCTTTCAGGTTGATCTTGTCATCGTTTTCCGCGCGCAAGCGATCACGTGCCCTCCGATTTTGGCTCATCAAGATGATAGGCGCCTGGATCGCCGTGAGGCACGACAGGATCAGGTTCATGAGATTGTATAGGTAAAATTTTTGGATACCGATAGCATCTTGCAAACTGCAACGCTAACATCGACGATCGTCTAAGTGCCGTGAATTCTCCGACGCGCCTCGGTCCAAGGCATTGAGCAAGAGCTGTCGGATCATTCTTTCACGCCGCGCCACGATCGCCTCCGTTTGCGTGCTTTGCGGTCAGGGAAACAAAGACATCTTCAAGCGATGGGCCGATTTCGTGAATCTCGGGGCGGCCGCTCCCCACGGCGCGCAATTGCTGCTCGACCTGTGCACGCTGAATATGTTCCTCGACCAGCAGGTGCATCGATTGGCCAAAGACAGTGGCGCTTTGCACGCCTTCGAGTTGTCGCATCGCTTGCAGCGCCGTCGTCAGATGATCGCAGGTGATGTCAAGCCGGCGAGTCCCGGGCGGGCTCACATCCGGCAGCTGTTTCAGCTCGTCGGGCTCGCCGCAAACGATTAACTTCGCCATGTAAATGTAACCGACGTGTGAGCAGCGTTCGGCTTCGTCCATGTAGTGGGTGGTGACGAAAAAGGGTCATCCCCTGCCCAGCGAACTCGAAGAGCAAATCCCATAACTCGCGGCGTGCGACTGGATCGATGCCGGCAGTTGGCTCGTCCAGAAAGAGCACGGTTGGCTTGTGCATCAAGGCACAAGCCATCGCGAGGCGTTGCCGCCATCCGCCAGACAACAACGCAGCGCGCCGATCGAGAAACGGTTCGAGATGCGTGACGGCTACCAACTCGTCGCGACGCTGTCTCAGTGCGCGTCCGCGCAATCCGTAGAGCTTGCCAGAGAAGACGAGGTTTTCGTTAACGGTGAGCTCGTCGTAAAGCGAGAATTTCTGTGACATGTAGCCGATCAGATCCTTGATCGCATCGGCGTCGCGCAACACATCGCGGCCGCCAATCCGCGCGGTTCCTTCGATCGGCTCCAGAATCCCGCAGAGCATCCGGATGACGGTTGACTTGCCGGAGCCGTTCGGTCCGAGGAAGCCGAAGATCGAGCCTTTGGCGATGGAGAAGCTGACGTGATCGACGGCGGTAAAGGCGCCGAAGCGTTTTGTTAGCCCCTCGCATTCAATCATCAGATCAGCTGGCATCGGAATTCGACTGTGGAACCGGGAACCGAGGAGCGGAAATAGAATCAAGAAAGCTGCCTAGTCAGAGGCACGTTCTTCTTCGCATGGCCTGCTTTCCTGATTATCACGGAGCGAGTTGTGGCATCTCTCGGGCTCGACGGAGTCAGCCCTACCCGTCAGAGGTGCTTGACGCGATAGCGCGGCCTGTCGAATTTCGGTTTCGTTAGGTACCCACACAGGAATCCATGGAAGCGGAACGACAATCGGCAGACAGGAAGACCATGTTCGTCCCGTTCTTGTTTTCCTGATTCATTGCTTCGTCGAATTTGGGATCCGCAATCACTCTGGCCTCGCAAAGAACTGCGTTCCTCGTTCCCGTTTCACCAAGCTGCGCATCCATCTGCGCGAGCTGAGCACGGGCCTGCACGACGCGGGTGCGAGCCGCTTCGACCGCTCTGGCCTGGGCCTTCGCTGCGCTCGCCGCGCGTTCGGCTTCGCTCGGGGAAACGGTGCGACTCTTGAGTAAATCCTGTTGCCGCTGAGAATCCGCGCGCACGAATTCCAATTGCGCAGCCTGGGCCTCTGCGTCGCGCTCCGCGGTGTCGATTTGCGCCGCCGCAAGATCGCGCTGCGCTTTCAGCTCGGCGGCATCGAGTTGCACGATCGGCTCGCAGCTTTCAACTTTTGTCCTTCATCCGCAAAGATCTTCTCGACGCGTCCGCCGAATCGCGGTCCCACATGGACTTCGTCTACTTCAATCGTGCCGGAGACCGCATTATTCTCTCGTTGACCCGCAGTGAAGGCAAAGAGCGTGAGAAAGGCGCAGGCCGTAGAGGAGCTAAGATGCATCGATGGCCAGAGAATTCGGAGACGGCACTCCAGAGGAAATCGATTTCCGAGCGAACCGCAAGCGATCCACCCTGTCGGACCGTCAGTGCCGCCGCTCCGCGGTAGACCTTAGTGAACCGCTCGTGTGTAAACTCGGCATCCGGGCAGGCAATTACGTGCTCGCAATTTGTTGCTCCGAAGAATAATCCCAGGCTCCTCTACGTGGCCGCAAGACGGTTAGAGCAGTTTGTGAAAAAAGCTCTGCCGACTGATGTGCAACTCGCCATGGGTATTTTGGGTTCGGCCCAAGCTCCAAAGAACGTGACCAAAAATGTCATTCGCGGAATTGCTCTTCCCGCCGGCTTGGTGAATGTGAAAGTCTGTCCGGTCGCTGAATATGGTCAGGATTGAAGCTGATGATCCGGCGGTGGTATCGACATTCGAAATTGCCTGATCATGAAAACGCGTCGCTTCGATCACATCGATCTGCGGGTCAGGAACCGCGCAGAAGCTCAGCGCTTTTACGCCATGGTCTTGCCGGCTCTCGGTTTCCCGCACGATCAAAGCGGTGAGCGCTGGGGCGCCTTTGATACTGGCGACGCCGAGCCGACGGAGTTTTTCGGCTTTACCGAAGATCCAGAGCATCAGCCGAACGGCACCCGGATTGCATTCTGGGCGGAGACGCGGGAAGAAGTGGATCGCGTCGCCGCAGTTGTTCGTGAGGCTGGGGGCCGCAATCTCGAAGGTCCGGAACTTTGTCTCGAATACACGCCGGGGTATTACGCGTTCTTCTTTGAAGACCCGAGCGGCAACAAACTCGAGGTTTGCTGTCGTGCGAGCGGGATCGTTGCGGAATAGCGGCCCTTCGACGAAACGTTGTTCGTGAAGCGTGCGTCCGGCCAACCGCAAACCGCGCGACAGCAGCGCCGCGTTCGTTATCTCAAACTCATCGCGCTCTTCAAACTCTCGAAGGGGGTGATTCTGCTTACGCTCGGCTTTTCGTTGCTCTTTTTAAACTCGCGAACACGATGGCTCGATTCACTCTCGGGCTGGGCGGACGACGAGTTGCTGCTTTCGCACAGCCGTCCGATCACGTTCCTGCTCAATAAACTCCAGGACGCGCTCGCCGCGGGTCACCTGCGCGCAACAGGCCTGCTCGCGCTCTTTTACTCAGGTGTGCTTTTCACGGAAGGGATCGGTGTTTACCTGCAAAAGCGGTGGGCGGAATTTTTGATGGTGATCGCAACCGCGGCCCTGGTTCCGATCGAGGTGCGCCACATCTTCCATCGGCCGAGTCTGATCGCATTCGTGATTCTCGCGGTCAACTGCTTCATCGTATGGTTCCTCTGTCGCGTTCTGAGACGCGATCACCACGCTGCCGCGCCGCCGGCGGAGCGCGAAGTCGCGGTCGAAACGCGCTAACGTCGCGCATCGGAGCGCGTGCGGACGCCGGGCTGCGGCGTCCAATTGTTGGCGAGTCAGTATGGCGCCTTTTGTTCGCCGCCAGCAGCTTATGCGCTCAAACGGAGTCGCAGTATAGAAGCCAGTAGTCAGGTCACCGGTTCGGACGGCGTCGCCCGCTGTCCCCATCATCCGCCGAGCGCCCGCGGCGTTCGTCTGGTCTCAATTCCAACCTCGCGACTTTGGCACCGCGGACGAACACCGAACTCGCGGAGCAAGCGCGTGGTCTCTTCCATCGGGAGTCCAATCACGTTGGTCAGGGAGCCGTTGATTCGCGCGATAATTTCCCTGCCGTGTGCCTGTGCCGCGTATGCGCCCGCTTTATCCAGCGGATCGATCCTGCGCAAATATGAGGTGATTGTGTCTTCTCCGAGGCGCCGAAAGCGGACCTCGGAGGTCACGATGAAACTTCGCCGATGATTTGCACGCGCGATGCAAACCGCCGTGCAGACTTGATGAGTGCGACCGCTCAGCCGGCGAAGAATCCCGTGCGCCTCCCGCATGTCGGACGGTTTGCCGATGATTTCGCCGGCGAGAGTGACCAGAGTATCGGCGGCCAGAACGACAGCCCCGAAGTGCGAACGCGAAATGGCGAGTGCTTTCCGCGTCGCGTTCAGCAAGGTGAGCTCGCTCACCGTCAGGGCGCACGTGAGTGTTTCTTCGGTCGATGGAGAAACCACCGTAAATTCGAAGCCGCGCTCGGCGAGCAGTTCGCTTCGACGCGGCGAAACCGAAGCGAGAATGAAATGCGGTATCGGACGCATCCGCGCGTCGCGGTTAGCTATGGCCTGGCGGAAGCCGGTGATTCAGTGGCCGCCGGCTCTTCGCGATCCGTGGCGGATTTGCCGCCAAACATCCTGCCTATATTCGGCATCTTCATTTCCTTGTATTCCGGCGGCGCGATGAATTGCGCTTCCGGTAGAGAATCCTGTTTCACCGCCGTGATCGTGCTCTTAATCTTCTGCCCCTTCATCGAAACCTCGGTGCGAATCGGCAATCCCGGAAAATCGCGATAGTCTGGCATTGAAGTCATAGCCTCACTCCAGGCGGCGGGCGTCATCGCCTGCAACTGCTTCACGATCGCAACTGAATCGGGATATTTGGTGGCGATCCAATAGCTCCCTTTGAACTGCGGCGTTTCGCAGGTGTATTGCTCGGTTTCGTAACCATTGATCGTCTCCTTCCTGCCGGTCGGTTTGAGCTTCGGTTTTCCCGCGGATTGTTCTTTTCCGCCAAACCGACTTGCCATCTCAGCCACCGCTTTCGCTTTGTCGCCAGAGAGGCGCAGGAATTTCTTCTGATCGTTCATCAAGTTCAGCATCTCGCCCGTTTTACTGTCGATGATGGTGGTGATTTGCGGATTCGCATCGATTCGGACTCTCTCGCCCTTGATTGATCGTTAATTCCGAAACCGGTCCGGCGCCTTCTACCTTCTGCACGATTGTGAGGTCGGCGCGGGCGTTGCACAAAAGCGCCGCGGTGAGAAGCACACCAAAGCCAGGAGGTCTCATCACTGACGTAGCTAGCGACTGCGCACGTAAATGGCAAGTGCTCGCGAAGTGGTCTCTGATTACGCAGGTTCTCAAAAAGTGCTTGGCAGGGGGGAGCGTGCGAGCCAGCTTACCGGCGCGCGGGTGTAGCTTAATGGTAAAGCTGTAGCCTTCCAAGCTACTGACGAGGGTTCGATTCCCTTCACCCGCTTCCCAGAAAAGAAGATCGGGCTCAGGAGATTCGCTCTACATCGTCGACACGGCATGGGTGACCTGCTCACGCGGTATTTGCGGGGTAGAAAAAGCGTTGATCTGCCCGGAGCGACCGCCTACGCTCCGCGCGGTACCCGAGTTGCTTTCCTTTAATCTCGCCCGCCAGTACGCATAACAGAAACAATGAGGTTCCTAGTTTCTATGCAAATCGGCCTTGCGCTGGGCATGGTCGTCTTGCCAGGCCAGCACCTTTCTGGGCAAACAGACGCTGGTCCCCAGGTCGAGATCAGTCCGCAGGGAACAATCGGTGAACCCATTGTTCAAACCAATCCCGACGACGGCACCCCGATCGCGGGCAGCGCGGAGGGCACGATCGGCAACTTCAGCGTTCCAAGGCAACTTCGGCTTTCGATCTCGCTCCTCGGCGGATACGACGATAACGTCCGCAACCGTTCTGCCAGCGGAACCGGCCCGGGCGGTGGAACTGGCGCCGGCGCGCCTGGTGGTGGAGTTTTTGTTGGCGGAGGAGGCTCCTCGTTTTTTACCAGCGCGAATGCGGTTCTCTCCTACAGCTTCGGCACTCCGCGAACCAGCATCAGTCTCTCCAGCGGCACTGGGATCACATACTATTTCGAAAACCCGCGTTATGATCCGAATCTTTACCTCCGATTTTCCCTCAAGCACAAACTGACTCCGCGGCTGACTCTTAGTATCGCCTCTTTCACATCGTATCAGGCACAGCCGGATTTGAGCACCGACTTGAGCGCAAATCGCCGGCTCGGAAACTTCTTCCGCTCGAATGACAGCCTTTCGGCCGCGTATCAGTTGACGCCGCGCTTCTCTACAGTCACGAGCTACCGGTTCAGCGCACTCGAATATGACAGCTCAACAGGTTCGTTCCAGAACCGCCTTCAACACAGATTGGGGGAGGAACTTCGCTTTTTGTTGTTGCCGACGACCACCATCTCTGGCGAATACCGATTCGGGATTGTCGATTTTGACGTCGGTTCGCGCGACGCGACGTCGCAAACGCTGCTCGCCGGGGTCGATCAAACCTTCAGTCCACAGCTGAACGCCTCGCTTCGCGCCGGTGTAGAATCCAGATCTTCTGACGACAACAAAAATCGCACTTCACCGCATCTCGAGAGCACGCTGCATTACGACTTTGGACCGAGTAATTCGATCAGCTGGACAAATCGTTATTCGATCGAAGAGTCAGACGTGCCCGGAGCTTCGGGTCGGACGACGTTTCGCACAGGATTAAACGTAAAATATGCGCTCACCGCGCGGATTTTGGCCAGCCTCGTGCTGAACTACAGTCGCGGTGACAATCAGCGCGGCGGCAATCAGCGCGGCGGCAACTCCTCCCAAGGCGGCGGATCGATGGAGAATTCGTTCGATATCGCGCCTTCCGCCCGTTATGCGATCACACCGAACCTCGGGGTGAACGTAGGATATCATTACACCCAGCTGGACTCAGACTCCGCGCTTCGTTCTTACTCTCGGAATCGCTACTTCGCCGGCCTGAATTTGACCTTCTAGGCGGCTGCAGCGCTAGTTTGGAAGCGGCCGACGAGATGCGCGTCTAAGCGCCTGTGTCTCTTCCCGGACGTGCGGCACATCGGTGCGTGTAGGACGCATTTTCATCGTTTTCCGTGTCCGCTCGTCACACGTCAGACTCGATCAGGCTGCGGTGCCGCCAGGCATATCCAAGGCCGGAATAGAGTGTCAAACCGACCGCAATCCAGACGAGCAGCGGACCTCCCTGCTCCCAGGCACGGAGCCACCAGACGGTCTCGGATCCGGCGTATCGCAGTTCGCGCGCCGCGAGCAACGCGAGAAAGAAGAGCACGGTCACGATCTGCCACGAGGTCTTGTGCTTGCCCAAACGTTCCGCAGGGAGCACCTGGCCGCGGGAACTGGCCAGCAGACGCAAACCAGTAATCAGGAAATCTCGGCCGACCACCGCGGTCGCCGCCCACGCGGGAACCGCCTTCAACGGAACGAGCGAGATAAACGCCGCCGCCATCATGATCTTGTCCACTAGCGGGTCCATCAGCTTTCCAAAATTGGTGATCGAGCCATAGCGTCTTGCTACTTCCCCATCGAAAAAATCGGTGATTCCCGCGACCAGAAACAAAATCAGCGCAGCAGTGCGACTGTAACTCCAGTCAGAATTTAATGCACCAACGAAAAGAATCGTGATCGCGAGCCGGCTGAGGGTGAGGCGATTTGCCCAGTTCATACGGCCAAGAACGAGGATGGCGATGGCGCTCCGGTGAGCACAGATTCTTGGGCCTCGGCGGACTGGACGAATACCGGATGCTTCCAGATCGGCACGCGCAGTTTGATTTCCTCGACGATGGCCTGGCTCGCCGCAAACGCTTCCGCCCGATGTCCACTCGTCACCCGAACGTGGAGCGAAGCTTCGCCTACCGGCACAAACCCGATGCGATGCCGAATGCTCACGTGGAGCAGGCCAAACTTTTGCGCGGCCGCGCGAGCAATCTCCCGCAATTGATGCTCCGCCATCGCGCAGTGCGCCTCATAGTCAATGCCGCTTAGCTGGTCGGCACCTTCCGTCAGGCGCACAATCCCAAAAAAGTCCACGACCGCACCTGCTTCCGAACTTACGATCGGCTCGGAATACGCGAGCGGCGCGGGACTGAGTCTAATTTCGCAAAGGGAAATTGCCATGCGCTCAGGATAGCGGATACGATTCAGTTGACCGCCACTCGCTCATCTAGAAGATACTAAATTGACCGCTAATCAATGTGATATTGGACTCATCGGCCTTGCGGTCATGGGTGAAAACCTCGTCCTGAACATGGAGTCGAAGGGGTTCAGGGTCGCAGTCTTTAATCGCACGACTGCGGTCACCGACAGATTCGCGGCCGGGCGTGGTGCGGGCAAAAATATCCAGCCGACTCGTACGATGGAAGAGTTCGTCGGCGCCTTAAAGCGGCCGCGGAAGGCGATGATCATGGTCAAGGCGGGCCCTCCCGTGGACGCAGTTATTGATCAGCTCACGCCTCTCCTGGATAAAGGCGATGTCATTATTGACGGCGGCAATTCGCTTTTTACCGACACGCAACGTCGCGGCAAAGACCTCGAGGCGCACGGCATTCACTTCGTGGGTTGCGGCGTTTCCGGCGGCGAAGAAGGAGCACTGAAGGGTCCTTCGCTCATGCCCGGCGGATCGCGCGAATCATGGGAAATGATTGGACCGATCTTTCAGAATATCGCCGCGCAGGTCGATGGGGAGCCGTGCTGTCGCTACATGGGTCCGGATGGCGCCGGTCATTACGTCAAGATGGTGCATAACGGAATCGAATACGGCGACATGCAGTTGATCTGCGAAGCGTATGCGATTTTGAAAGATGTCCTCGGACTCGAGGCAAAGCAGCTGGCCGAAATCTTCACCGAATGGAACGAAGGGGAACTCGACAGCTATTTGATCGAAATCACTTCGCAAATCTTTCGCAAAATCGATCCCGATACAGGTAAACCGCTCGTCGATGTCATTCTCGATAAGGCCGGGCAAAAAGGGACCGGAATTTGGACGCTCCAGTCCGCGATCAGACAGTCAGTCGTGATTTCAACGATCAATGCCGCCGTTGAAGCGCGCGTGATTTCGTCGCGTAAACAGGAGCGTGTCGATGCTTCGAAAATCCTGCCGCAACTCGAAAAGCGGCCGTTCACGGGCGACCCAGCGGTCTTGATCGAGGCGGTCCGCAACGCGCTTTACGCATCCAAGATCGTCTCTTATGCGCAAGGCATGGAACTACTTGGCGCCGCCAGCATCGAATGGAAATGGAACCTGAATTTTGGCGACATCGCCACGATCTGGCGCGGCGGCTGCATCATTCGCGCCGTCTTTCTCAATCGTATCGTTGAGGCTTATCAGCGCAATCCGGCGCTGCACAACCTCCTGCTCGATCCGTATTTCACCAGCATCATCGCGAAGACGCAGCAGAACTGGCGGGTCGCGGTCGTGGCAGCGATCGAACACGGTGTTGCCGTCCCGGCGTTCAGTGCCTCGCTCGCTTACTTCGATAGTTATCGGCAGGCGCGGTTGCCTTCGAACTTGCTGCAGGCGCAGCGCGATTTCTTCGGCGCGCATACGTACGAGCGCACCGATAAGCCCGGCGTGTTTCACACCGAATGGATCGAGTCGGGTCACGAGCCAGTGCAGAAGCCGGCTGAACCGAAGCCGGCACAACGCGCGGGAGAATAGGCCAAGGCGCGCCCAAAGCGTTATCCCGAGCCCGAACGCTTTCGGGGAGGATTCCGGCGCGATACCGAGGAGTCATCCCGAGCGCAGTCGAGGGATCCTGCCGCCATAGCTAAGGATGGCACCGAAGGGAAAGCGGGACCTTGGGGTGCGCGCGCGCGGATTCTTTGGTGGATTACATCACTCAAAGGGGGAAGCAGCGCCAGGAGCGTCCCCAGAAAACGCACACGTCACGCGGCGTGTCGCGTGCTGCGACCGGAAAGCTTTCGGGGTGGCCACGCGCATGTGGACACGCGAAGAGAAGTTCGTTTCGGCAGAATGCCGCAACCAGCACCCAGAATGCGTGCGCTCCCCAGATCGTGATTCCTCAGCACCAGCGCTGAAACAGCGATAATGCCGGATTTCCTTCCGCCGCGGCACAGTGCTAGATGGTAAATACGTGCTAAGCGTATATCCTACAATCCGAGAGAGCCTTGCATCTAGGGCAGGAGTGCGGGCGTCTAAAATGAGTGACTTTAATCATGTCTGCCCTGGCTGCGGAGTTCGCCTCGCCATTCGCGAGTGGTCCATACTTCCGGGTGCTGCCGGCTTGCCATTCATCCTGTCTTGCTGCGATGGTGCGGACGCAGATGTCTGACTCGCCGGTTCCAATTTCCCCGTCCGCAGAGGACTCGCGAAGGCCGGCGCGTTCCGAAAGCCTACAGAACACCCGCGCCGATGCAAATCGGGAACTGATACGCTCCTTTACTTCCGGCGACGAGGCCGACTTTGCCATCTTCTATCGCCGGTTCTCGCCGGGTTTGTTTTCGCTCGTTTACCGCATCTTGCAGGATCAAAAGGAAAGCGAAGACGTGCTACAGGAAGCATTCGTGCAAATGTGGAAGAAAAGCGCCACCTACGATGCAAGCCGCAGCAGCCTTTTCACCTGGGCGGTGATGATTGCGCGTAACAAAGCGATCGATCGCCTGCGGGCACGGCAGCGCCGGATTCGCATCGTCGAGGCGGCAAGTGTGGAAGCTGAAGTCGCGCCCGCCGCCGCCGTCGAGCAAGCGGATGAAGCGCTCAGCCAGAATGACGAACGCTCGCGGGTTCGCGCCGCCCTTGCGAGCCTTTCGCAACCCCAACGCGAAGCGATCGATCTGGCCTTCTTCGCGGGAATGACCCAGGCCGAAATCGCCACCAAACTTGGTACGCCGCTCGGGACCGTGAAGGCACGGATTCGTCGCGGACTTCTCGCGCTGCGCCAAGTCCTGCCGCGCGCTTCCTCATGAACGAGCAAACGGCAGAACTCGCCTCGCTTTACGTGCTCGATTTGCTCGAGGGCGAGGAGCGACGCGCTTTTGAGAAGCAGATGGCCGCAGACGCGGAGTTGGCGCGAACAATTGACGAATTTCAATCCGATCTCTCGCTACTTGCGCACGACGTCCCACTGCGCAATCCGCCGCCGGAGCTGGAGCACCGAATCTTTACAAGTCTGCGCCGGAAATTTTCCCTACGTGGCGTGACAGTGTCGCATTCCTGGGTCCCGTGGGCGATCGCAGCCTCACTGATGGCAGCCTGTTTTCTCCTGCTGATAGATCGCGCGCGCATCAGTCATCAGCTCGCCGCCCTCCAAAGGCGCTCGATGGTTGCGGAAACCCAAATCGCGATGCTCTCGTCAAAACTGGAAAATGCGCCGCGCGCATATGCGGTTGTGGTCTGGGATGTCGAAAAACAAGAGGGTGTGCTGAAAGTGGTGGACGTGCCGAAAAATGCCACCGATCACGACTACCAACTTTGGGTCGTAGACCCGGAATACAAACAGCCTGTGAGTGGTGCCGTTTTCGCGGTGGAGTCGGATGGGACGACGAAGATTGCATTCAAACCTGAGGCTCGCGTCAGTTCCGCGAAAGCCTTCGCGGTGACTCTTGAACGCAAAGGCGGCGTCCCAAAAGCGGAAGGACCTATGGTCCTGCTCAGCAAGTAACCGCAGCATTAATCGGGTGCAGGCCGATGGACGTCCATGTCCACGGGGTCAACAATCTTCCACTTATCCAAATACCGACGTGCTAATCCGGTCCGAAGTTGGATCGAGTGCCTTATCGCGGAAAACGCCGGGTAGCTAAGTCGTGTAGCTGAAGTAGGGCGCTTGCTTTTCCAGAGCAGCAGCGCAGAACTGCTGCCTGGACCAAAATCATTTCTCAACACGGCTGACGAAACGCCTGCCGTTTACTCCGGCACGAGATTATGCCGCGCTTGGTTGCGCCTGCCGCGCGTTCTTCTGCTGCAACAGCGGCAGCACCTTCTCGACCAGCGCATCCGCGGTAATACCGTGTTTTTTCCGAAGGATCGGAATCGTCCCGTGCTCGATGAATTGATCGGACCAGCCGATTCGGACGACCGGAGTATTGATCATCCGCGTGTGCAGATGCTCCATCACTGCGCACCCGAACCCATTGTGCAAAACGTGATCTTCAATCGTACAGATCACGCCGACGCCGCGCGCGAAAAACTCGAGCGTGCCAGTATCCAGCGGCTTGATCCAACGCGGATTAATCAGGGCTACAGAAACGCCTTTCTCCTCCAATTTACGAGCCGCTTCCTGCGCCATTTCGAACATATTGCCGAGACCAAAAATCGCAACATCGCGCCCATGCTGCACGACTTCGGCTTTACCGATTTCCAGCAGTTTCGGCGCGGACTTTAACTGCGCGCCGGTGCCGGCGCCGCGCGGATAGCGGATCGCGATCGGTCCAGAATGGTAGTTCGCCATCGTCCACAGCATGTCGACGAACTCATCCTCGTCCTTCGGTTGCATGTGCACGAAATTCGGAACGTGGCGCAGATATCCAATATCGAAGAGACCGTGGTGCGTCGGGCCGTCATCGCCACTGAGGCCGGCGCGGTCCATGCAAAGCGCGACGTTCAAATTCTGCAGCGCGATGTCGTGAATGATCATGTCGTAAGCGCGCTGCATGAAAGTGGAATAAATTGTCAGAAACGGCTTTAGGCCCTGAGTCGCAAGGCCACACGCGAACAGCGCCGCATGCTCTTCCGCGATTCCAACATCGAAATAACGATCTGGATGCCTGGCCTGAAATAACCCGAGTCCGGTTCCGCTGGGCATCGCCGCCGTAATCGTGACGATATTCTGATTCGAGTCCGCAAATTTCGCGAGCGTCCGACCCAGCAGTTCGGAGTACGTGGGTGTCCCGGCGGCAACGGTTTCACCGGTATCAGCGGCGAATTTTCCCAGCCCGTGAAACTTGTCCGGCTTCGCGATCGCCGGCTCGTAGCCTTTCCCTTTTTTCGTGAGGATGTGCAGCAGGACCGGTTCTTCCTGCGTTTTCAAAAACTCGAACGTGCGCGTGAGCAGCGGAATGTCATGGCCGTCTATCGGCCCGTAATAACGCAGCCCGAGTTCTTCGAAAATAACGCTCGGAACAAGCAGATTCTTCACACCTTCTTCGAACTTATGAGCGAGATGCGCGGCAGTTTTTCCAGCAATGGCTTCGATGAAGCGGCGTGCCTTGTCGTGCAAACCCGCGTAAGTGGGGTTCGCGACGATGTTGTTCAGATAGCTGGCAATCGCGCCGACGTTCTTTGCGATCGACCATTCATTATCATTCAAGACGACGATAAAGCGTTTCGTTTGCGACCGCGCGTTATTGAGAGCTTCATAGCTGATGCCGCAAGTGAAGGCGGCATCGCCAGCTACGGCGACGACGTGCTCGTTTCCGCCGCGCAAATCACGGCCGACCGCCATCCCGAGAGCCGCCGATAATGCGGTGCCGGCGTGTCCTGCGCCGTAGCAGTCATGCTCGCTTTCGGTCCGCAGCAGAAAGCCGTTCAAACCTTGGTACTGCCGCATCGTGCCGATCCGATCGAGCCGGCCGGTGAACATTTTGTGGACGTAGCCTTGATGGCTGACATCGAAAACAAACTTGTCGGTCGGCGTCTCGAAAACCCGGTGCAGCGCGATCGTCAATTCCACGACGCCAAGATTGGGACCGAGATGTCCGCCGGTTTGCGACAGCACTTTCACAAGCTCGTCACGGACCTCTTGCGCAAGCTGCGGCAGGTCCTGCTCGCTCAGCGCTTTGACGTCGGCTGGTGAGCGTATGCCGTCAAGCAAGCGTCTCGTGGTAATGGAATCAGAAGAGGCTGACGTCATCATTTTCAATTACTGCTTTCGATTCGGATTTCGGGATGCCGGTGGCTTCCGTGGAAGGTTCAAAGGGTTTTACGGCCGCCTTCCCCCCGTGGTTGCGAGTGATAATTTCAATCCGTTGTTCCGCGCTGGCGAGCCGCTCCTGACAAATTTTGACGAGCTTCATTCCTTCTTCATAACGGACGATCAGTTCCTCCAGCATCATCTTGCCGGATTCCATCTCGTCCACAATCGCTTCCAAGCGAGTTAGCGCGGCCTCGAAATTCAACTCGGCTTCGCCTTTGCTTGCAGCTGTCGACATCTCCAGAACCACCACCTAAGCATACTGCCGCGGCATTAAAAAGTGCGACTTCTGGACTGACGCTCGATTCCGCTACTCAAGAGCTAGCACCAGGCATGAATCGAGCGGACGGAAATGTTGCCTATTTAACTGGCTTGCTTCTCCGTGAATCTCACGCTGAATCACACCTGAGTTTCTCCCAGGCCGCGGCTTTGCGAGAGGAAAGGGACTTTTCCTCCGCTTCGGTTTCAGGGGCGGGGTGCTGAACGCGCGTCCGAATCTCGGATTCTGGCCTAACGAGCAGCGACCACGAGCGTCAGCCCTTCGTCAGGTTGGCACACGCGATGCTCGGTATCGGCGGCGTGCCGCGTCGCTGATGACTTTTCTCAAGAAAATCCTGCTCGTGAATCACGATCCTGAGGTGACATGTGTCGTGCGCCAGTTATTCGAACACGCGGGACAATACCTCGTGCGCGAAGAAACCGACGATCGCCTTGCGCTGCATGTGGCGCGCTGGTTTCGTCCAGACTTGATTGTGATCGACGGCGGTAACGGCTCAACGGAAGAGGAATTCAGAGCGATCCCATTTTTCTCCAATACCTCGATCGTTTCGCTGATCGTCGCTCCGAAAGAAGGCGTTGTCTCGAGCGGCGCCGTCAGCGGCTACTCCTTCTTCGCTACCTCGCTCTCGATAGATGAAGCCGTCTGCAGCTTGATCGATCTCCTGCGCTAATCAACTAATCCCGGCGCGGTAGGTCGCCGCGTCCTTGAGCAGCTCCACATCCGCAGGCGCATCCATTTTTAGAGTGAAGATCCAGCCCTCACCGAATGGATCAGTGTTGATAAGCGCGGGATTTCCTTCCAGCGCGGTGTTCACTTCGACGATCGTTCCCTTAACCGGCGCGTAAATGTCACTCGCCGCCTTCACGGATTCGACGACGGCGGTAGCTCCGCGCGCGGCTACTTGCGCGCCGACTTTGGGCAACTCCACATAGACGACGTCCGTCAGTTCGGCCTGGGCATGGTCGGTAATTCCGACGCGCGCGTTCTCGCCTTCAACGCGCACCCATTCATGTGATTCGGTATAACGGAGATCGTCAGGAACATTCATGATTTCTTATAGAGCGGTTTTTTCTCGATCGTGGCGGGGAACTTCTGGCCGCGGATCTCGATTTCAAAATCGTTGCCGACTTTGGCCTCTGTTACTGGAAGATAAGCCATTCCGATTCCGTAACTCAAGCTCGGTGATAACGTGCCGCTTGCGACTTCGCCGACACGTTCGCTCCCCGCATAAACCGGATAGTGTGGTCGCGGTGGGGGTCCCTTGGTTTTCATTCGAAATGGGACCAGGCGGCGCGCCGGACCGTTCTTCTTCACCCGCGCCAGTTCTTCGCGGCCGATAAACTTTGGCTTGGTCAGGTCAACGAAAAACCCGAGGCCGGCTTCGATTGGATTGTGTTCTGGCGAAAGGTCGGAGCCGTTCAGCGGATAGCACATCTCCAATCGGAGAGTGTCGCGCGCCCCAAGGCC
Organism: Chthoniobacterales bacterium; assembly: GCA_038232335.1. GTDB lineage: Bacteria > Verrucomicrobiota > Verrucomicrobiia > Chthoniobacterales > UBA10450 > JACCXL01. The sequence continues at coordinate 59,451 of JBBSIA010000003.1, read as the reverse complement.
GCAAGGCCGAATACCTAACGACTCACCATGTGCGAGAAGTGCATTCCAGACGCGCACCGAATCGGGAGCCGGAAAGAAAATCTCGACTCCGTCTTCACCCGTGTAGCCGGTGCGAGCGATCATCAGCTGGATGCCTTCGTACTCGAAATGCGCAATCTGATTGCGCGCAGGAATTTCCGCGGTCTTGCCGAGCATGCTTCGCAGAAGCTCGAGCACGCGCGGGCCCTGAACGGCGAGGCCGCCATATTCGGCACTGCGATTACGCAACTCGGCTTCGCCTTCGAGATTCTGCTGGAGCCAGGCGAAATCTTCCTCCGTGCGCGAAGCGTTCACCACCAAGAGGAACTCCTCCGCTCCGATGCGGTAAGCGATCAGGTCATCGATGATACCGCCGCGTTCGTTCAACAAAAACGTATATTGCCCGCTTCCGACTTCGAGTTTCTCGACGTTATTCGTGAGCATCCTGTTCAGCCATGCTGCGGCCCCCGGTCCGGCCGCTGTCAGCTGGCCCATGTGGGAAATATCGAAGACGCCAATGGCCTTGCGGACCGCCTGATGCTCATCCGTGATGCTGGTGTATTGCACCGGCATCAGCCATCCTCCGAATGGAATTAATTTCGCGCCACAGCGAACGTGTTCTTCGTAAAGCGGCGTCTTCTTTTCCGCGGCCTCGCTCACGAGCCGGAAGCTAGGCGGCGCGTTGTCTGGCGTCAACGAAGCGCGATTGAGACCATCTGATGTGGCGTTTACGATGCATAAGCGTGACCTGGCTCAATTCACTCGAGCGTCGCTTCGGCTTCCTCGCGATTCCTGGATTGATCCGCATCATCGTCGTTTTCACCGCGCTGGTTTATCTGCTGACGTATTTGAACCCGGAGTTCCTCTCCCTGCTTCAACTCGACCCGGCGCGTATCCGTGGCGGGGAGGTCTGGCGCCTCGTTACCTACATCTTCATTCCGCGCGCTGGCGTTCAGCCGAATTCGATGCTCTCGCCACTTTGGCTGGTGCTCGCGCTTTGGTTCCTCTGGTTTATCGGCGAAGGGCTCGAGCGCGCGTGGGGCGCTTTCCGGCTCACTCTCTATTTCCTGGTGGGCATGATCGGCACCACCATCGCCGCGTTCCTCTTCGGCGCGCAGTTTTCCAACGCGATGCTCGCCGCCTCGCTTTTTTTCGCCTTTGCTTGGTTCTATCCGGACGAAGTCATCTACGTGCTTTTCATCCTGCCGATGAAAATCAAGTGGCTGGCGTGGGTCTCCGCCGCTTTCATTCTCCTCGGGTTTGCCGGCGGACCGAATTCCTACCGGATGGCGGTGATCGCGGCGCTGAGCAATTACTTTATCTTCTTTGGCCCTGTGCTCTTCAGTCAGGCGCGTCAACGCAAGGACGTTTCCTCACGACGCAAACGCTTTGAAGGGCAATCCCGTGACCTCGACGAGCCGTTGCATCGCTGCGCTACGTGCGGCGCAACCGAGCTGTCGAATCCAAATCTCGAATTCCGAGTCGCAACCGACGGCGAAGAATATTGCCTGGAGCACCTCTCGCGGCCGGCTAATGCGCGGGTGTGAAAACCTCAGCGGCGGAAAGGCGGGGGTCCGTTGAGCCTAACGCAACGGCAGCAACATCGTCCTGAGGCTCGACAGAGTCTCGCCCTCCCGCGACTGCCGGTATCGACCGATCTTGACCGCGCCGGAGCAGGGAATGAGACTTGCGCGATGCCCAAAGGATCGAGCCCGCTGGTGCCCGAACAGGGCTGGCATTGCCTGCATCTTTTCTACCGGATTGAATTCGGTCAATGGCAACTCTTAACCGGTGACGAACAGCGCGCGGCCAAGGTCGCGCTTTCTGTTCTTGTGCAGGAAGTGCGCGCGATGGACGCGACGCAATTGCTCACGCTCAGCATCGTGACGCCGAAAGCGGATCTTGGTTTCATGCTCGTGACTTCGGACTTACATGCTGCGAATCGGATAGAAAAGCGAATCAGCTTATCACTTGGTCCCGACGTGCTTGTGCCGGTCTACAGCTATCTCTCGCTTACGGAAGAGAGCGAGTACGCCGCTTCCGAGGAAGACTACGCGCGCAGCTTGACGGAAGAGCAAAAGCTCACCGCTGGATCGACGGAGTTCGAGCAGGCAATGAATAGCTTCCGGGAGCGGATCGCGAAATATCGACACGACCGCGTTTATCCGGTGTTGCCCGACTGGCCAATCGTCTGCTTCTATAATATGAGCAAACGCCGCGGCGAGCAGCGGAATTGGTATTCCCTCGGTTTCGAGGAGCGCCGAAGACTGATGGCGGGGCACGCCAGAGTGGGGCGCGAATATGCCGGCAAAATCAAGCAGCTTATCACTGGATCGGCCGGTCTCGACGATGCCGAATGGGGCGTCACGCTCTTTGCGCACGATAGCTTCCAGATTAAAAAAATTGTGTATGAAATGCGGTTCGACGAAGTGAGCGCTGCCTACGGCGAATTCGGCGAGTTTTACATCGGGTTGCAACTGCCGCTCGACGAATTGTTTTCCCGGTTGCAGCTTTAATTGCCGTCGGGTGTAGTGGCGCTCTGTGAGGGCCAAACCTCATGCGCATAACGGACGGCATACGGCCGCGAAACTTGGGATGGGTGACAGAGCGGTCTATTGTGCACGCCTGGAAAGCGTGTGTGCTGAAAAGCACCCGGGGTTCGAATCCCCGCCCATCCGCCACTTCGCTTGGCAGTAATTTAGCGCATTCGGGATTGTTGGGGCATCGCCTGTTCCGAGACATTCATTTTTTGCATGGTCGCTCAGTTACACCGGCTCAAAATCAAGTGCTTCTGGCCTAGTTTAATCACGCTTGTGCGTCGTATTGATGCCAAAAAGAAGTTCGCAAAGCTCTGCGCAAATCGCATTTTCGCGAAACTTCATGTCCTCTAAGTCGTTCATTACCAAGAGTTTTAGAATTGAGCCACCGGCTGAGCAAAACGAACTGGAAACCGTGGCACGCATCGTGGTAACAACGGAACGAGTGAGTGCATCGAACAATGATGAGAAGACGCCAGCTCGAGGACCGAAAGGTCAGCGGCAAAAGGGCGGATCGGAAAAACTGATCCGTCTGGACGACCTGATACCGAAAGGAAACGTCAAAGGCGGCCGTCAACAACTGTTATTCGGCGCAACAGACACAACACAAAAAACCAACAACCCAAAGGACCATTAAATGGCAACTGAACAAAACAAAGACAAGAAAAACGAGAAGAAACCAGAAATGAAAGATCTCGCGCCGAAGAAAGACGCCAAAGGCGGCGGCGGCTTAACCGTCTCTGGTGGCAAAACCATCTCTGGCGGCAAAACCATCTCTGGCGGCAAAAACCTGTCCTAATTAGACCAGCAATCAACCGCCGTGTGGTTACCCCACACGGCGGTTTGCTTTTCCAAGATCCGCTCCGCAGCAGTCGTTCGGACTGGCGGTTGGGCCGCGGATCGGAAAAGACGACCGCGCCTCAAATGCTTGGTTATCAGCATCGCGAGCGGCGTTCTGGGAGCACGCGTCCCTCACGCGATGGTTTCGGCGAACGACGCTGAAACGCACTTTGCACGGCGCGATTGGAATGCGCCTACTCCGGAAGAAAAGTCCGCAATCCCGAGAGCTTTCGAAATGGCCAGCACCCGAGTGCGCGCGCTCCGCAGATGCGTGTTTTCAAACGTTCCTATACGAGTAAAGGACCAGGCATCAGGGTTGGTCTCACGACCGGCTGCGGACTAACCTTCAAGTCGGTTCGAGCGCACGCCGAGTCAAGATCTGAAGGTTCTGCCGAACTTTTACGATGCTACTGCTTGCGAGGACGCCGCGAAAATTCGCTCCCGGATAGATCAGGCAATCCCGCCCGAGAACCGCGCCCGGATTGATGACCGCGTTGCAGCCGATTTCAGTGCGATCGCCCACGACCGCTCCGAACTTCGTCAGTCCAGTGGCGATGCTGCCGTCAGATGCAAAGACCTGAATCTCGGTATGGTCGAGTTTCACATTCGATAAAATCGCGCCCGCGCCAAGATGCGCGCGATAACCGAGGATGGAATCCCCGACATAATTGAAGTGCGGGACCTGGACTTCATCGAAGAGGATGCAATTTTTGAATTCGCACGAGTTGCCCATGACTACGCCATCGCCTACGATCACGTTTTCACGGACGTAACAGCCGCTGCGAATCTGGCAATTCTCGCCGATCCAGGCTGGTCCCTTCAGCACCGCGCCCTGTTCGACAATGGTTCCCGCTCCGACAAAGACCGCACTGCCGATGAATGGCTTCCCGATCAATTCTCCGAGGATCACCGGCTTAAGCCGGAACTGGAGGTAACTCGCGATCTGCTTCAGCGCGTCCCAGACGTATTTCTGCGACTCGAACAGCTTTGAGTGACTGGTGTGCTCAAGACTCAGAAATTCGGCGGAGTCAAACATGTGCAATCAAACACCGCCGCGTTTCGTCACCTTTTGACCTTCTTTGGTGTCGCGTGCTTCCCAACCTCGCGCAGCCATTTGATCGCGCAATTCATCACTTTTCCCCCAGTCCTTGGCAAGCCTGGCGTGGACACGCTGTTCCGCGAGCGCGGCCACTTCAGGTGGCATTTCAGTTTCCGCGCCCGCGAGCGCGAGCACGGTGTCGATGCGACGCCACCAGGCCAGCCAGGCAGAGGCAGTCGCGGCGCTCATGCTGCCTTCATCCATTGCTCGATTCGTTAGCCGGACCATTTCGAACAGGACGCCGAGGGCGGCAGAGATATTCAGATCGTCATCCAGCGCTTGCGCGAAATCATCACCGGTGCCTTCGGGCGCAGATCCGTCCTTTCCGGGTCCTGCGGCTGTTTGGCGCAAACGCGCGAGCCAGGCGTCGACCCTGACGAGGGCTCCGCGGGCTTCGTCCAGTCCTTCCCAGGTGAAGTTTAGAGGCGCGCGATAATGCACGCGCATGAGGGCGTAGCGCACTTCGCGGCCGCTGTAACCTCTTGCGAGCACGTCGCGTAAAGTGTGAAAATTGCCTAACGACTTCGACATTTTCTGCCCATCCACGAGCAGATGCGCGCAGTGCATCCAGTAGCGCACGAAAGTTTCTCCGGTGCAGCCTTCGGTCTGCGCAATCTCCGCTTCGTGGTGCGGGAAAATGTTGTCGACGCCGCCGCAATGAATATCGAGTTGCGGACCGAGGAGCTGTGTCGCCATCGCGCTGCATTCGATGTGCCAGCCAGGACGGCCGCGGCCCCAGGGACTCTCCCATTGGATGGCGCCATCTGCTTCATCCCAGGCTTTCCAGAGCGCGAAGTCACCGACGTGCTCTTTGTCGTATTCATCACTTTTAATCCGACCGGTCGAGCGGAGCTCCGTCAGATCGAAATGGGCGAGACGGCCGTAGGCGGGAAACTTATTAATGCGGTAGTAAACCGATTTGTCCTCCGCCTGATACGCAAGGCCGCGCGAGACCAGCGTCTCAATCATCGCGATCATCGCGGCGACGTAACGGTCTTCAGTGGCCGCCGGGAATGCGTTCGCGCGTTTTATCCTCAGCGTCTCGAAGTCTTCAAAGAAGGCCTGCTTGAAAGGGGCCGTGAATTCCGCCAGCGGCACCCCCACGCCGATCGACCCGCGGATCGTCTTGTCATCCACATCTGTGATATTCATCACGCGCTCGACTTCATACCCGCGCAATTCGAGCTGCCTTTGCAGGAGATCTTCGAAAACGTAAGCGCGAAAATTACCGATATGCGCCAGACTATAAACTGTGGGGCCGCAGGTGTACATCTTCACTGTGTGGCCGCTCGGATCGAGCGGATGGAACTCCTCCAGTTCGCGCGAGTAGGTGTTGAAAAAACGGAGAGCCATTCCGGATCGACTCAGTCTGAGCGAAGCGCGCTTTCTTCTGTCTTATGAGCGAAGTGGAAGTCCCAAGTTCCCTCTATCGTTCACTGGTATAGCAGCCAACACGGGAACGCGCGTATCTGGGGACCGCACCCATTTTGAGTGCTGGTTTCGGCATTTTGCGGAAATGAACTTCTCTTTGCGCATTCGCACACCGGCGGCGACAGCTGAAGAAGGGTTCGCGACCTCGGAAGCTTCCGAGGTCGCCAGGAACCCAGGATGCGTGTGCTCCCCAGACATGTGGCTTCGCCTAATGCTTATAGGAATCAATGATGCAGTGCATTCTTCGTCACTCTGAGGGAAGCGGCCAGCGCCGTCGCCAGCATTTCTCATTTGGCGAGTCCACGTTCCATGGCAGCGACGAGAAAGAGAAGGTTCAGCTTCATTCCAAGATGACAGCGAATCAGGGCGGCGGCGCGTCAATTTTGCACAACCGCTGCGACGGCCATCGCCGCCATGCCTTCGCCTCGGCCAATGGTGCCGAGTCCCTCGTTCGTGGTCGCTTTGACGCCGACCTGCCCGACATCAACTTGCAATGCCTTTGCGATTCGTTCCCGCATCACCGAAATATACGGCGAAATTTTCGGCGCCTCCGCGAGTAAGGTCGCGTCCACATTTATAATTTCACCGCTTTTCCCGCGCACGAGGGCGCCGACGCGCTCAAGAATTTGCAAACTACTGATGCCGCGGATCGATTCGTCGCTATTTGGAAAGTGATGACCGATATCTGCTTCCGCAATCGCGCCGAGCAGCGCGTCCGCAATCGCGTGGGAGAGCACATCGGCATCCGAGTGGCCGTCAAGTCCGAGGTCGTGCGGAATTTCAACCCCGCCGAGAATCAGCTTCCGCCCCGGAATGAGGCGATGGACATCGTAGCCAGTGCCGCAGCGCATCATCGTCGTCACACTTGCAGATCAATCAAACCGTTCGAGGCGATCACGCTGTATTTGTCTTTCATGTCAGGCCGCGGCCGCAAGTCGACGGTCCCGCCGGCCGTCTCCACCAGAATCCATCCCGCCGCGACATCCCACAGACTGATCCCCTGCTCGATGTAAGCATCAAGACGACCGCACGCGACATACGCCATGTCGAGCGCCGCACTCCCGAGCATCCGGCATTTTCGCGCGCGATTCACCATGTCTCCTAACACCGGCAGCCCGGCTTGAATTGTGACCCCCGTCTTTGAAAGACCGACCGAGACGACCGCTTCCGAAAGATCGGCGCGCTCGCTGACCCGGAACGGCCTTCCGTTCAAACACGGCTTTTCTCCTTTTTGCCCGGTCCAAAGTTCCTCGCGTAGTGGATCGTAAATCACACCGACGATGATCTCTCCCCGTAGTCGCAGCGCGATCGAAATGCAGAAATGCGGGATGCCGTAGAAATAATTAACGGTGCCGTCGAGCGGATCTACCACCCATTGATATGCGGTCGCCTGATCGCCGACAATCCCTTCCTCGCCATAGAGTGCGTGCTGCGGGAATTTCTTGAGCAGGCATTCAGTGATTAATTCCTGCGCGCGAACATCAAGTTCCAGCTTGATGTCGTGGGCAGTTGTTGAGTTTACGCGCAATGGCTGCGCGAAATTGTGGCGCAGAAGATGACCTGCTGTTTGAGCGGCTTCAACGGCAACGTCGAGATAGTGCGTCACCGCGTGAGTTTAACGAGATCGTGCCGTCTCGCTCCCAAAGTTTTAGATACTCGACGCGGAACGGTGAGAGACACGCAGACCGGTGAATTAGCAGAGAAAACCGGGAGAAGAAATTGAATTCTCCTCCCGGGTTGAAGTTGGCGTTTAGAAGAACAGAATTTCGTTCTTCTGTGAGGGACCGGCGCTAATGCTTCTTGCCGGATTTTTTAGACGCTGCTTTTTTCTTTGCTGGCGCCTTCTTTGCTGAAGATTTTTTCTTCGCTGCCATGAGATATCCCCCCTTTCGATCCGCAGGTGCGGTGGGTGTGAACAGATGTGAATAACTTCACTGACACGACTCACTAATCATCACGCTTTTTTTGTCAACGCTTTTTCACGAGTCGCGAGAATTATTTTCAAAATCTCGCGCGCGATTATTATTTTTCCGGCGCGCGCGAGCGTTTTTGCTTTACCTTCGCGCACGAAAATTGTGACTGCATTCTCAGCACTTTCCATTCCGCTGTCGCTTTTACTGACATCGTTCGCCACGATCAGATCACATCCTTTTTGGAGCAGTTTAGCGCGCGCGTGGGCTTCGAGTTTCTCCGTTTCCGCGGCGAATCCGACCACGAAATAATTGCGGGGCCGTTTTGAAACGGAAGCGAGGATGTCGCGCGTGGGCTTCAGCGCGAGTGCAAAATCATTCGTTTGTTTTTTAAGCTTCACCGACACGGGCAGTGCCGGTTTGTAATCCGCGACCGCGGCACACATCACGAGCACATCGCAGTTGTTAACTTCTGCGTGGACAGCATCGAAGAGTTCGTCGGCGCTGGTGACATGAATCATGCGCGCGTTCGCGGGCGGCGCGAGACAGACCGGCCCGCTGATCAGCGTGACGGCGTGCCCAGAGACGACCGCTGCCTCCGCAATCGCGTAACCCATCTTTCCGGAAGAGCGATTGCTCAAATACCGAACCGGGTCGATCGCTTCGCGCGTCGGCCCCGCAGTGACGACAAACTTCACGCGATCAGCTTGTCGTGTTGAGCGAGGAGGAATTCAGCGCGAAATGCGATCTCATCCACTTTCCAAAGACGTCCAATTCCTTCGTAACCGCAGGCCAGCATTCCTGCTTCCGGTCCGATGAATTCCACACCACGCGTTGTCAGCGTCGCGACATTCTCCTGAGTGGCGGTGTGCTCCCACATTTTTCCATTCATCGCGGGAGCCATGAGAATCGGGGCACGAGTTGCGAGCGCGATCGCCGCCAGAGGATGGGCGGCAAACCCATGGGCGAGCTCCGCGATTACGTGTGCGGTCGCTGGAGCGATCAGGAGAAGATTGGCGCGATCCGCGAGCGCAATATGACCAGGGCGCCAGTTTTCCTTTTCGTCATAGAAGCTGGTGATGACGAGATTCTTTGAAAGCGTCTGCAGCGTTAAAGGCGTAATGAACTCCGCGGCATCACTTGTCATCACGACAAAAACAGTGTGCCCCTGTTTTACGAGCAGACTTGTCAGCTCTGCGGCCTTGTAGGCAGCGATCGAGCCGGTCACGCCGAGCACGACGGTCTTTGCTGTTTTCGCTGCGGCTTTGCTCATGATGATGTCGAGAGCTGCGGTATTAAACGCCGGCTAAGATACCGTTCCGCGCCCATGATATGCCGGAATTTCTGCAGATCTTCTTCCATCGATTTGCTGATAATCGTGTAACGATAATCCCGCCACAACTGCATCTCGCGCGCGGCGTTCGTTAGGCGCAATTCGATTTGCAGACCCGTCTCCGTTCCGCGTTTAATCAAACGCCGGCGCAGCTCCTCCAGATCCGGCGGCATGATGAAGACGTCGCAGAGCGCCTGGCGGATGAACTGGTCATCGAAGTTGCGGATCGCGGCCGCGCCCTGGGTGTCGACGTCGATTAAAACGTCGACTCCCTTGCGCAGATTCATCAGGACGGGCCGGCGCAAGGTTCCGTAATAATAGCCGTGAACCTTCGCATGTTCGAGCAAGTCGCCGCCTTCGACTCGCGCAAGAAACTCCGGCTCGCTCACAAAGTAGTAGTCTTCGCCCTCGATCTCGTTCGATCGCGAGGGCCGCGTCGTGCAGGAGACGGAGTAAACAAAATCGGGCGACTGGCGCAGCGCGTCACACAAGGTCGTTTTCCCCGCCCCTGACGGTGCGGAAACAACGAAGAAAATCCCGGAGCGGCCGAACTGGTTACTCAAGATTTTGAATCTGTTCGCGGATTCGTTCGAGCTCGGCTTTGCAAGCGACGACGTGCTGCGAAATCGCCGCATCATTCGACTTTACGCCCAGGGTGTTCAGCTCCCGGAAAATCTCCTGGGTAATGAATTCAAGTGTGCGACCGACCGGCTCGTGCGCGCGCAGGTGGTGAGCAAATTGCTTGAGATGGCTTTCGAGCCGCGTCAATTCCTCGGAGATGTCGGAACGATCGGCGAAAAGCGCGACTTCCCTCAACAGCCGTTCATCATCGCCTTTCATTTCAATTTCCGCTTTCGCGATTCGATCCAGCAAAGCGCCGCGATATTTCGTAGTCACCCCCGGAGAGAGAGTGCGGACAGCTTTGATTTCCTGCCTGATAAACTTCAGCCGGTGAATCAAGTCTTTTCCGAGATGTTTGCCTTCGCGTTCGCGCATTCTGATCAATTCGGAAAGCGCAGAGTTCAACGCCATTTCGATTGAGGGCCAAGCCTCTTCCGGATCGACTGACTCTTCTGAAATACGCATCACTCCAGGCGCCTGCAGGATCGTGCTGATAGTGATTTCGCCCGGCGCACTCAGCTCTTTCTGCAGCGCGCGCATCGCTTCGTGATAAGAGCGTGCCAGCGCGGTATCGAGCGCGAGCTTACGCGCGCCGTTCGATCCCTGCCCACGCGCGACGGTCGCGTTAGTCCGGCCGCGCGAGACTTTCTCGTTGATTGCCTGCCGCACCCGCGGCTCCAGCGGCGCGAGATCGCGTGGCAGATTGATGACGATGTCGCTTTGCTTGCGATTCACCGAATTTAGCTCAACCGAATATTTCTTTCCGCCGAGGTCCACCTCCCCGCGGCCATATCCGGTCATGCTTCTCATGCGATGCAGCTTCGGAAAACCGGCTGCAAATAACAAATAGAAACAACCCGGAGCGATCGCTGGCAAAATCCTGACGCCATCGAATCGCTCTCGCGACCGTCTTTTTCGACAGCTCACCGCAACCCTCGGGATCGCTTCGCGACGACTGGAATGGAGCAAACGAACTAGCCGCGCGATGGCTTCGATTCTTTCGAGCCGGAAGGACCTGACGGAGCTAAAGAAGGAGCTCCGCCGCTTGCGCAACGTCTTTATCCCCGCGCCCGGAACAGTTCGCAATTATCACCTCGTCGCCGCTCATCCGTGGCGCAACTTTAACGACGTGGGCGATAGCGTGCGCGGTTTCGAGAGCGGGAATGATGCCTTCGATTTCCGCGAGCATGCGAAAGGCGGCGAGCGCCTCGTCGTCGGTCGCGTAATCGTATTCCACGCGTCCCAACTCGCGAAGGTAACTGTGCTCTGGTCCAATCGCCGCGTAGTCGAGACCGGCTGAAATCGAGTGCGTGAGTTCGATCTGCCCGTCTTGGTTCGCGAGCAGAAAGGTTTTCGTTCCATGAAGGACACCGAGACGGCCACCTTGAAAACGCGCTGCATGTTTTCCGCTTCGGATGCCCTCGCCACCAGCTTCAACACCGACCATTCGGACGGAGGCGTCCTCCAGAAACGGATGGAACAGGCCGATCGCATTGCTACCACCACCGACACACGCGACCAGCAAATCGGGCAGTCGCTTTTCGCGTTCGAGGATTTGCCGGCGGGCTTCGATCCCAATAATGCGATGAAAATCCCGTACCATCATCGGATAAGGGTGTGATCCGAGCGCGGAACCGAGAATGTAGTGTGTCGTGCGGACATTCGTCACCCAATCGCGCATCGCTTCGTTGATCGCTTCCTTCAGCGTCGCCTGCCCGGCGGTGACGGCGACGACCTTCGCGCCGAGGAACCGCATCCGCGCGACATTGAGCGCCTGTCGCTCCATGTCGGTTGCGCCCATGTAAATGATGCACTCGCAGCCGAACCGCGCCGCGACTGTGGCGGTGGCGACGCCGTGCTGGCCGGCTCCCGTTTCCGCAATGATGCGATCTTTGTGCATCCGACGCGCGAGCAGAATCTGTCCGAGTGCGTTGTTAATCTTATGCGCGCCGGTGTGGAGCAAGTCCTCGCGTTTCAAATAAATTTTCGCGCCTGCAAGTTTACTCGTTAGGCGTTCCGCAAAATACAGCGGCGTTGGGCGCCCTGCAAAATCGCGAAGGAGGCCGTCGAGCTCAGTCTGAAAAGCGGAATCGTCCTTTGCACGGTCATATTCCCGGACCAGCTCCTGGAGCGCAGACATGAGTGTTTCCGGCACAAACATCCCGCCGAAAACGCCGAAGTGACCGCGCCCGTCCGGCATTGTTTCGAACTTGCTCATGTGCGCGGGGGAAGCTAAGACGCCGGCGTACCGTGGCTAAGCTTTTGCGAATTCACGTGCGAGCAGGTGGCGTAACGCGCGCCGGTGCGGCGACGGCAGCGGAATCGATTCTATTGCATCCACCGGGAACCATCGATGCTCGTCACCATACGGACGCGGGAGAATTCCCCTGGGCAAGTCGAAGACAGTCAGCATAATTCGATGATTGGTGAACGGGAATTCCGCGGTGTGAATCGGTGGCCGTCCCGCTGGTTGCAGCGCGAGCCGCGGCAGAATCCACATTCCGCGCCAGCGGTCGCTGGATTGTTCCAGGAGAACGCGGTTCCCACGAAACGCGAACCCGTGGTTTTCGATCGAGAGCTCAACTTTCGCCGGCGGCTTTTTGATTGGTAACATCATTGGAGTCGTGGTCTGACAATAATCTTTGACCGGGCAGACTCCGCATTTCGGCAACCGGGAAGTGCAAACTAAGGCGCCGAGATCCATGAGCGCGGCGTTGTGCGCGCTCGCGCCGGTCTTTGGCATGAGCAGAGCCGCGTATGACCAAAGCGCATTCCGACCGGACTGAGCATCGATTGGTTCGCGCAGGTCGAAAACGCGCGCAAGCAACCGCGCGATGTTTGCTTCGACCACGGGCAACGCTTCCTCCCACGCAAAGCTCGCGATGGCATTCGCTGTGTAACGGCCCACACCGGGCAGGTGCCGCATGGCCTCGACGGATCTCGGCAAAACGCCGGCGTGATCCCTCGCCACGATTTTTGCGGCAGCGTGAAGATTCCGGGCGCGCGCGTAATAACCGAGACCTTGCCAGGAGTGGAGCACGTCGGATTCAGAGGCAGCAGCGAGCGTTTCGAAATCAGGGAAGCGACGGAGCCACTCTCTATAGTAAGGGATGACGGTCGCGACTTGTGTCTGCTGGAGCATGAATTCGGAGACGAGGATCGCGTAAGAATCGTGCGTTTGCCGCCATGGAAGTTCGCGGCGGTTGGTGCGGAACCAGCGAAGAAGCGCGCCGCGAAAGTCGGCTCCGTTATCGCTATTGAAGTCGAGGCCGTAACGCAGCCCGAGAGGGCGAGGGCGGGCTTTCAATTCCGCCACCTTGGCGGTGGGTTTCGCAACCGGAACCTTCGAATGCGCCTTGCTTCGCTTAGGATAACGGCTGGTTCGAGAGAGATGTTTCGCTTCGCGCAAGATGACACGTTAAAGACGATACCCGTGAACGTCTACACCGCGCCGCTCACCGCCGAACAAGCGGCCAAGCTCCGTCGGCTTGCGGAGGAACTTGGTTTCACGTTCTCGCCAAAGCCGTACACGCTCTTTTTCGCGCAAAAAAATAAACTCAGCGTCGCGGTTTACGAGAAAGGTCCCAAGCTGCTCCTGCAAGGAAAGGGAATTGAGGAGTTCGTTCAGTTTCAGCTCGAGCCCCGGATTTTAGGCGAGGCGAAACTCGGTTACGAGGAAGTGCATTCGCCCGAAATGTTCGAGCCACATTTCGGGATCGACGAAAGCGGCAAAGGCGACTTCTTCGGCCCATTGGTGATCGCGGGTGTTTACGTCGATCGCGGCATCGCGCGGAAATTTCTTGATGCGGGAATTCAGGACAGCAAACGCATTGGATCCGATGGACGCGTTCGCTTGCTCGCGGATACGATCCGCAAAACGCAAGGCGCGGTCTTCGATACGGTGGCGATCGGTCCGGCACGCTACAACGACCTTTACGAAAAATTTGGCAATCTCAACAGTCTGTTGGGGTGGGGCCATGCACGGGTGATCGAAAATCTCCTCGCAAAACGACCTGATTGCCCGCGCGCACTCTCTGACAAATTCGCGGATGCGCGCGTTATCGAGCACGCTCTTTTGGGACGAGGCCGAGGCATCAAACTCGAGCAGCGGACGAAAGCGGAATCCGATCTCGCGGTCGCGGCGGCATCGATCATCGCGCGCGAGGCGTTTATCGACTGGCTGGACCGGCAGGGGAAGACGTTCGGAATGAAGCTCGGGCGCGGCGTTTCTGCTGGCGTCAAAGAAGTCGCGAAGAAATTAGTCGAAAACAAAGGGGCGGAGGTCCTGCGGGAGGTCGCAAAGGTGCATTTCCGGACCGCGCATGAAATTGCGCCTGAGAGTTACGCAGCGCCTCCGCCGCGGATCGAGTGGCGGCGTTAACGGTCGTCTGGTATTCCGGGAGCGCAGTTTTTGCGAAATTGCCGGAGCCGACAGGTCGTCACGCTTCTGCGAGCCGGTGATCGCGGGCCCCGGACCGCAGTGAAGCCGGCTGAGCTCGCGCTCTCACGGCTCGGTCACCGCTAGAATCGCCTTTTGCACGTGTTGCTTCGGGGTCGGATTCAAAGCCAAGCAGGGCAAGATTCCTGCTCTTGCTGTGGCTTACTCTCGCGATTGTGGAAATACGGTTGCTCATTTTAAATGCCGACCCGGTCTTTGAAGACCGTGTCCTCGCCCTTTTTTACAACTGCGCGAACGTCGAAATCCGGATTGTCCGCACCATGGCCGAAGCCGTTTCGGTGTTGATGGAGGAAAACTTCGATGGCTTTGTCGTCGAAGGTGAGCCGGCGATCGCGCTTGAACAAGCGACAAACGCGCGGCAGCATTTTCCTTCACTGCGCCTGATCTGTCTCGCGCCGCTCCCGCATGCTGCGGAGCTCAAAAGCGCCGCAGCGCGCCAGAAGATCCCGTTGGTTTCGAGCAGCGGAACCGAGCGCACCGTCAGCCGCCGGCTGCAGCAATTTATCGCGTCGCTTGAAAATCATTCGGCAACGCCCTACGAAGGGATTGATCCCTGTCATTCTCTGATAGGCAATTTGAACCAGTTTTCGGCGGCGGAAATCCTGCAAATGAGCTGCCTCGGGCAACGCAGCGGCCGGTTCACGTTTAAATCCGGTCGTGGAAACAGTGAGATCTACCTGCAACATGGCGCAGTCCGGCACGCCGTTTTCGAATCGCTCGAAGGCGAACCCGCGGTCGCGGAAATCTTTCGCTGGCGTCAGGGGCGATTTTACTTCGAGGAAGGTATCATCAGCCAAGTCCAAAGTGTCGATCGTCCCTGGGCACATCTCCTGATCGACAATTTGCAGAAGCTCGACGAAACCCTCGAGCTCGTGAGCCTTTCGCCGTTATGAGAGACAAAGTTCTCGAAAAGCAGCTGCGATTCCTCGCGCTCCAGCTCGACAGCTGGAAAAAATTGCATGACTTGATCACCTACGGTCTCGACAAGGCAAAGCCGATTATCTCGGGTGAACAGGAACGGCAATTCACTGAAATCCGCTCGAATTTGCTTCAGGAAACGGAACACGTTCTCGGAGAGCTCGGAATTTTAGCGGAGTTGTCCAGCCGCGCGATGAATGTCTTAAACCGGTGCGTTTCCGTCCGGGGGGTGCGCGAGTTGTCGGGAGATGAAGTTCGTCGACTCGAGGCAGAATGGAACGGTGTTTTCACCAAATTAGGAGTCGTGCAGGGTCAACTGAAATCGCGGCGCAAGGCGCTCGCGCAGCAAACGCTTCTGTCTCACTATTTTGAGCGGCTCTTGCGCCGGCCGGCCGCGAGCGCGTGATGCGTCGCGATCGGCTTTTCATCGCGCTCGTTGAGCTATTTAGAGGCATAAAACTCCACAAACAAAGTTCGCAATTCTCCCGCGCAACCTCAACGCGGGAAGCGATTTGGTTAGTGTCATGGCAAAGCTCACCAAACGCGACATCGTCGTAGCGATCAGCAATCAAACCGGGATGGTGCAGCACGAGGTTTTCGAAGTGGTGCAGCGCACCTTCGATCACATCACGGATAGCTTGGCGAAAAACGTGGCGGTTGAGTTGCGAAATTTCGGTGTGTTTCAACCGCGATTGACGAAGCCACGGGTCGGACGCAATCCAAACGAACCCGGCAGCAGTTTTGTGATTCCGCCGCGGGCAACAGTGAAGTTCAAGGCTGGCAAAATCATGCGCCAGCGCGTGGAAAAACTTTCGCGGGAATTAAAAGAGGCTTCCGAACAGCAAATCGCGAAGAGCGCTTCGGAAGCAGCAAAGCAACAAAGCTCACCCGCTGCGGCCCCTGCACCAAGCGACGACGGCGCTTGATCCCCAGAGTGGGCGGGGAAGTTCGTCTTACGCCAAACGGCGCTCTGGAGGGACTCAGGACCGGACGGTCGTCTCGACATCGAGCAGCCCGTGGATTGCCTCTTCCAGACGATCAAAATTGATCGGTTTCGTCAGGTGCTCAGTAAAGCCGGCGGCGTACGCCCGGCTGACATCATTCTCCATCCCGAATCCGCTGAGCGCAATCCCGCGGAGATTTTTGCTCGCGCGCAACTCCTTCATGAGCTCGTAACCTGAACGGTCCGGCAGTCCGATATCACTAATCACAAGATCGAAATTTTCCTGCTCCGCGCGCTCCACCGCCTGATCAGCTGAGTGCGCGAGCGTGATCCGATAACCGCGACGTTCCAGCATCATTTTCATGCCGATGCAGGTGTCGTGATGGTCATCAACAACCAGGACCCGGGGAGCACGCGCCTGCATCCGCGCTTTATCCTCGGCGCTCCGCTCGCTCGGTGAATCGCTGGACGAGCGAGCCGCCTGGGCCGGAGCGTCGACCGTTTTCAGATTCACAATAAACGTCGCGCCCTTATCCTTTCCTTCACTCTCGACCCGGATCTCACCATCGTGCGCTGCGAGCATGGCTTTCGAAATCGCAAGGCCGAGGCCGAGACCGCCGAAGCGCCGCGTAATCGAGGTTTGCCCTTGCTCGAAGGCATTGAAGATTTGACTCATCTTGTCTTGCTCGATGCCGATGCCGGTATCGGTGGTGCGAATTTCCAATTCGCCTTCCGAGGGATTCAACGTTTCGATTATGATGCGTCCTTCGGCGGGCGTGAACTTGACTCCATTTTTGATCAGGTTCCAAAAAACCTGCTGTAACCGCGCCGGATCGCCCTCCACGAAATCGTGCTCGGCACGCAACCGGAATTCGATTCGGAGATTCTTCGTGACGATTTCTTCGCGGCAAATCTCGTACGCGCGCTTCAAGATTTCGTGAACGCTGGCGGTCTCGACGCTGAGCTGCAACTTGCCCTTCGAGATCCGCGTGATGTCGAGCAGATCATCGATCAGGCGTGCCTCGAGTTCGACATTGCGACGAATGACTTCGAGCGCGCGCCGCACATCCGGGGAGTCGGGCGCGGTGACTTCGAGTTCGCCCACCATCGCGATCACCGGGGACAAGGGATTGCGCAGCTCGTGTGAGAGCAGCGCGAGAAACTGATCTTTGGCGGCGTTCGCGCCGATCAGCTCCTGACGCAGAGTCACGTCCCGGGTTTTGTCTTCCACCAGATAGAGCACACCTTGGATCCGCTGCTCGGAGCCTTGCAGCCGCAGCAGGTTCACATTCACAAACCGGGTCATCCCGGTCCCATCCTGGTAAGGCTGTTCCACGAGCTGAAACGGCGCGCCCAACGCCAGAACTTTCTCAATCGCATCAGCGGGGGCAATCTTCACGTCATCAAACGTGACGGTGTGAATGTTTGTGTTTTCATCGAGCCCGCCAAACCGTTTTGCCATTTGCACAAAGGCTTCGTTCGCTTGCAGGAAGCCGCGCGTGCTCGGATCCACGAGCGCGATGCCGCTTGGCATGTTTGCGAGAATTTTCTCATTGAAAATGACCTCGCGTTCGATGCGCCGGGCCGCCTCTCGTTGTCGTCGGGTGAACCTGTCGGCCAGCCACGCGCCTACGACCGTCAACAGGAGCAGCCAGACGACCGGCACCGTGATTTTGTCCCGCAAATCACGCACCGGCCGATACGCTGCTGCCTTTGGTTGCTCAACGACAGCCAACCAGCCTGTCTCTTCCACGGGTGCGAAAGAATAGAGATTCTCGTTGTGCTCGAGGTGGCCGGATTTGTTTTGACGGATTTCCTTAATCAAAGTCTCCGCCACCGGGGAGGAAGGAGCGGTGTTGGGAGCGAAATTGTTTGTGAACAGCGCCGCCCCGCTCTGATCGATGACCTGAGGGACGGACTGATCAGCGAATTCGATGGACGAGAGACGGCGTCCGATCCGTTCTACGAGCACCGAAACACCAAGGTATCCCACGACACTGCCCTCTGGTGCGCGAACGGCGCCCACGATGTCGGTCGTCATGCGTCCATCCGACGGACGAGCGTGCGCTGGCGAGACAATCACCGCCGGCGAGCCGGCGGCGGCTTCGCGCCAGAGGCTGGAGGGAAAATCGGCGGCGCGCTCGGGAGGGATGACAGGAATTGAGGCAATCAGCCGCCCGTCACGTCCCGCGATGAACATTCCGTCGATCCGCGGATGGGAGTAAAACGTCTGGTTCAGCCAAAGTTGCCCTGCGGCTTCGGCATTTGCGCCAGTGAGGATTCGCGCCACGTCAGGCTGCGTCTGGTAATATTCGATGATTCCGCCCGTGCGGCTGAGATCGTCGCCCACGAGATGCGCGATCAGGTGCACGAAGGTCTGCCGGTCGCGCAGAATCTTGGTTTCAAGGGTCCGGGTCAGGATCGTGTAGGAAATCACCAGCATCAGGATCGACGGCACCCAACCGGCGAGCAGGATCGCGATCACGATGTTAAAGCGCTCAAATCGATCCCAGTCACGGCGCGCCGATACCGGAGATCGCGGTAAAGTGCCTTTGAGCGAAGCCATCGGGTTGGAAAACTCCGCCCTCTGCGCGGGCGCGCAAGGCCGAATGAGCGGACCGCCCGCGCTCAATCGCCTCTGAGCGCGGCGTTCATTGTCTGAGCCTGAGTATTCATCGCCCTCACGTCCGAGACAGTTAAGCCGGCGCCGGCGGCTTTCTTTTCGATCAGGCTAAGCGCCGAGACACCTCTCTGGATTTTCTCGAAGATGGGGGTGTGAGCGACATCCGGAGGCAAGCTCCGGAGTTCTGCGCCAAGTAATCGAGGAGGTCCGGCTGGAGCAACGCCTTGGCGCGCTCGCGGGTGTAGTTTTCTGAGACCGCGGCCGAGCAAATTTCCAATCCACGCAGCCATCCGCCAAGGCTTGTTAAGTGAGCCAGTCTCCGATCGTGCAGCACGATCATGGCGTGCTCAACGTCATTTTGGGTGGCAGTCAATTCCCGCCGCATCGCTGGCCAATCGCCGCGGCGGCCTAGCTCAGTGAGGCTGGCGCTGTGCCGCATCACCCGCTGCTCCACTCCCAGACTGCGCGCCTGCCGGATCAACGCGCGCCCAAGTTCGTCAACCAGATTCTTTCTTTCGCATTCCACGATCAGGAAGCCATCCGCGATCATGCCGCCGAAAATCATCCCGAGTTGCGCTCGGCTGCCGTGCCCTCCGGCTGTGAAATTGCGTTGCAGTTGTTCGAACGGAAGCGGCTTGAGCTCGTCGAGGCGCTGGAAAATTTGTGCAATCGAAGGGGCGGTGTATGGATTCAGGCCGCGCTTTTCGACTTCGTAGCCGCGGTCGCTTTCCGCTTCTTCCTCGGTAATGGCGCTGGCGCTTCCGAGCGTCAGCGCGGTGAGCACGGCAATCGCGAAAAATCGTGAAGAGGGCCAGCGCACGTCTTCTCTGAATCGCGTCGCAAACGGCCGTCGTTTGCCTCCTCCCGGTCGACCTTCGAGCGGTGTTT
This sequence comes from Chthoniobacterales bacterium, assembly GCA_038232335.1. Taxonomy (GTDB): domain Bacteria; phylum Verrucomicrobiota; class Verrucomicrobiia; order Chthoniobacterales; family UBA10450; genus JACCXL01. Next base: position 39,831 of record JBBSIA010000003.1, on the reverse strand, counting down.
ACGCCCAATCGGTGACTTCGACCCGCTGCAAACTGGAGCTAGTTCCGCCGTAGTTTGCAGGGGGCGACGAGCCCATTTTTGATTTGACGGCTGCTTCGGAAGCGGCATCATGTCGCCCTTGTTCGCCACATCGGCGACCATTCCCCGAGTTATGCAAGGAAGCGCTGGCTACATCATTTGGACGGTCTGCTATCTGGCCGTGTTGTGCGGGCTTTCGACCTACGGCATTCATCGCTACTTCATTATTTATCTTTTCCTAAAGTATCGAAAACGCGCGCCGGTGCCGGCAAGGCGTTTCGAGCAGTTGCCCAGGGTGACGATGCAACTGCCCATTTTTAATGAAGTCTATGTCGTCGAGCGGCTGCTCAAATCAGTCAGTGAAATCGATTACCCGCGCGAGTTGCTGCAGATCCAGGTGCTCGACGATTCCACCGACGACACGCGTGAACTGACCGCCTCTTCCGTGGAAAAACTTCGCCGTCGCGGGTTCAATGTGGAACTGATTCATCGCACTGATCGGGTTGGCTTTAAAGCGGGCGCGCTCGAAGCCGGACTCGCGACTGCCGAGGGAGAATTTGTCTGCATTCTCGATGCGGACTTTGTCCCGCAAGCCGATTTGCTTCGTCGCACCGTGGATTTCTTTACCGATCCGACCGTGGGCATGATCCAAACCCGCTGGGGCCATCTGAACCGTGGCTACTCATTGTTAACGCGCGTGCAGGCGATGTTCCTTGACGGCCACCTTCTGCTGGAACAGACCGCGCGCAGTCGCAGCGGCCGTTTCTTCAACTTCAACGGCACCGCGGGTCTTTGGCGCCGTTCCTGCATTGAAGAGGCTGGCGGCTGGCAGCACGATACGTTGACGGAAGATCTCGACTTGAGTTACCGCGCGCAGCTAGCCGGCTGGAAGTTTATTTTTCTGCAAGATGTCGTCACGCCCGCGGAACTTCCGGTTGACATGAACGGCTTCAAGTCCCAGCAGCATCGCTGGACCAAGGGTTCGATTCAAACCTGCAAAAAACTGCTGCCGACGATCTGGCGCAGCAAGCTATCGCTCCCCTTGAAAATCGAAGCCACGGCGCACTTAACCTCGAACTTCGCATACCTCTTGCTGGCTTTCTTATGCGTGCTCCTTCATCCCTCCAGCGGCGGCCCCCAAAATACGTGGGTACGCACGGTTTTGATCGATATCCCAATCTTCCTGACGGCGTCGGTTTCGGTCGCGGTTTTCTACCTTTGCGCTCAACGCGAGCTGCACCCGCGCACCTGGATGAAAGAGATGCTGCTCCTGCCCGCGCTCCTCGCCCTTGGGGTCGGGCTTTCGCTCAATAACGCCCGCGCCGTGCTCGAGGCTGTGTTTAACTACAAGTCCGATTTTGCGCGGACACCGAAGTATGGCATCGAGCGAAAGTCGCAGCCGTGGCGCAAATGCAAGTACATGCCGCTGAAGTCGCTGCTTCCGATCGCAGAGATGGGATTCGCGATTTATTTTTCTTATTTTGTGTGGTTTGCGATTCAGCACAGTCAATACCTGACCGTGCCGTTCCTCGTCATGTTCCAGCTTGGTTTCCTCTATGTTTCCCTGAGTTCGTTGTCGCAATGGTGGCCTAAGACCACTCTGGGCGTGCCACGCGAGGCGGTAATTCCTGCATGACATCTCACTGCGATTCGCGTGGGAACTTCCGGCAAATGCTGCGAGCGCTCGCCGTTTTGTTTGCACTGGCCTTGGTTGGTTCCACGGTTTCTGCCGAAATCGCGCTCGCGAATCCGAACCGCGTCGTAGTCAGTGTGCAAGAGCAAAAGCTGATGTTGATCGAGAACGGCGCACGCGTCGCGATCTATCCCATCTCCACTTCCAAGTTCGGAATCGGCGACGCCTGGGGCCGAATGACGACTCCTCTAGGCATTTTGCAGGTGGCGCAGAAAATCGGTGATCACGCGCCGCTCGGTGCTGTGTTTCATCATCGTCGATTTACCGGCGAGGTGCTAAAGCCGAATGCGCCCGGTCGAGACCCGGTCATCACTCGCATTATCTGGCTGCGCGGTTTGGAAGCGGGCAATGCGCGCGCGTTCGGTCGCTGCATTTACATTCACGGGACACCGGAAGAAAATTCGATTGGGCGCCCCGCGAGCTATGGCTGCATTCGGATGAAATCGAATGATGTCGCGGAGCTCTATAATCAGCTGCCGCTCGGTGCGTTCGTGCAAATTCTTTCGGACAATTTGCCGAAGGTGCCGAAGAGCCGGACTGGGCAGAAGCGCAACCTGCTGGTGGAAGCACCGCAGCCCGCTTCCAAGCCGCCCGCTAAGAGCGGAAGCGGAGCGCCGAACGCTGCGACGGCCGAGCCGGTTCGTCTTGCCGGCAATTCTTGACCGCCGTCTTTTCGCCGGGCAGTTCGGGCGTGGCTCGCTATCATAACTTGCCATCCTCCGAACAGACCGGAGCGAAGTCGAGGCCGTAACGCAGCCCGACAGGGCGGAGCCGGGCTTTCATCCCGCGACTGGCTCAGGTAGTAGCGGCATCTCTCGCCTCGGTTCGAGCCAACTGCTGCTGACAACGGCCATTTACAAAGAAGGCTCGAAGGCTCGTTGCTTATGCTCCAGCATCTTGACTTTCGCCGCTGGCTCCGCGACGATCGAGGCCGTTCAGTTCACAATCAGCAATCATGGCTAACACAAAATCCGCCGGCAAACGCGCACGTCAGACTACGGTTCGTGCATTGCGCAATCGCAGGGTCCTCACTCGTTTGCGTGGGTTGCACAAACAGACTGTCGCGAGCGGTGGGAAGCCTGAAGAGAAGGATGTGCGCGCAATGATTTCGGCTGTCGATAAAGCCGCCAAGCGGGGCACTATTCACAAAAATGCCGCGAACCGTCGTAAGGCGCGTTTGCACAAAGCACTCGCGAGCGCCGCACCACCATCCAGCGAATAGAAATTCGCTTAGTCGCGAGCCGGGGATCGCAGCGGCGTGTTGTTGTGCTGCACAGGCGAGACGCCTGTGTTCCGGTTAAAAAGAGCGCATCGCAGGTCGGCTTCCAAGACTGCGGCTGCTTTCCGCGTTGCATATCGCACAGGACAGTTGAAAATTCCCCTCGCATGATTCCCGCGTTTTTTCTCATTCTGTCAGCCGTCGCATTTCGGATCACGACCGGCCTGATGATCCATTCCGGCTCGATCTGGTTATCGAATTTCGCACCGCTCGCCGCCGTCGCCTTATGCGGCGCAGCTTACTTTCCAACGAAGTACAAATTCACCGTGCCGCTCATCGCACTTTTCATTTCCGATGCGGTGCTCAATTATTATAACCAGGCGTCACTGCTCGATCCGCTAATCCTCTGCCGTTACCTCGCGCTTGGACTCGTTTGCATTATCGGCCTGCTGTTCCAAAACCGAGCCTCGCTCAAGACGCTTTTGCCGGCGTCGATCGCCGGTTCAATGCTCTTCTATTTCATCACGAACGTGTTCGCATGGTTGACCGATCCGGGATACGCGAAGAATTTCGCTGGCTTGATCCAATCACTAACAGTCGGCTTGCCTGCCTACGGCAGCACGCCGGCGTGGATGTTTTTCCGCAATTCTGTTCTGAGCGATTTGTTCTTCACCGCGCTCTTTGTTGCGTGCATGAGCTTCGGCCGAAGTTCTGAACGCAGGGTCACAGCACCAGCGCTTCCTCGCCCCGCATAAACCGACAATGCAGCGGCCGGAGCAGCGCGACGAAGTCGAAATGCTCTCGCTGATGCTGCTGATCCGGCGGTTTGAAGAACGAGCCAGTCAGCAGTATCAAGCGCAGAAGATCGGCGGCTTTTGTCATCTTTACATTGGCCAGGAGGCGGTGGTCGCGGGCGCGATTGCGGCGACCCGGCCCGACGATTATCTGATTACCGCTTACCGGGATCACGCCCACGTCCTTGCGCGCGGCACCAGCGCCGATGCCTGCATGGCGGAGTTGTTCGGGAAGGTGACCGGCTGCTCACGTGGTCTCGGCGGTTCCATGCATTTTTTCGATCGCGAGCATCACATGTACGGCGGTCATGCGATCGTGGGCGCGCATGTTCCGCTCGCCGTCGGGATGGCTTTCGCGTCGAAGTATCGCGAAGAAGATCGCGTCACGCTTTGCTTCTTTGGTGACGGCGCCATCAATCAGGGCTCATTCCACGAAGCCTTGAATCTCGCCGCACTTTATAAGCTGCCCGTGGTCTTTATCTGCGAGAACAACCTTTTCGCGATGGGCACCAGCGTCGAGCGCTCGACTTCTTTGAAACAAATCGTCGATCGCGGCGAAGGCTACGACATTCCCGGCACCGTCGTTGACGGGATGAGCTTTCGCGAGGTCCGCGACAGGATTGCCGAAATTGTCGATCAGATCCGCAAAGATCCGCATCCCGCGTTCGTGGAAATTCGCACTTACCGCTACCGGGGACACTCGATGTCTGACCCCGCGAGTTATCGGACGAAAGAGCAGCTCGAAAAGTATCGGATGGACGACCCAATCACGCGGCTACGCGCCCAGCTGACGCGCGAAGGTAAATTAAGTAACGAGCAGTTCGACGCCATGGATAAGCAAGCGAAAGAGACTGCGCTCGCGAGCGTGAAATTTGCCGAAGAAAGCGAAGAGCCGCCCCTCGACGAGCTTTACGACTACACCTATGTGAATGGTGTCGAAGCAGGCTTGACGAATCCAATCGCTGAATCAGAACGGATCGATTTGGCCACCGCGGAAAGGTGAACACCGCACGCGGATGAGGGAAATTACCTACCGTCAGGCGCTGAATGAAGCGCTCACAGAAGAACTCGAGCGCGATCCCAACGTGTTTTTGATGGGCGAAGAGGTCGCCGAATACAACGGCGCTTACAAAGTAAGCCAGGGCCTGCTCGAACGCTTCGGCGCCAGGCGCATTATTGACACGCCGATTAGCGAGAATGGTTTCGCCGGACTCGGCGTGGGCGCGGCCATGGTCGGCTTACGCCCGATCATCGAATTTATGACGTTTAGTTTCTCGCTCGTTGCCTTCGACCAGATCGTGAACAACGCGCCGAACATGCTCACGATGTCGGGCGGACAGTTCAACATTCCGATTACCTTTCGCGGACCAAATGGGCCAGCTCATCAACTCGGCGCGACACACTCCCACGCCACCGAATGCCTCTACGCGAATGTGCCGGGACTGAAAATCTGCACGCCGGCAACACCGCGCGACGCAAAAGGGCTGCTCAAAACTGCGATCCGTGACAACAACCCGGTGCTTGTCCTCGAATCTGAATTACTCTACAGCTCCAAAGGGATGGTGGAGTCGGCAGATCAGGAATTACTGATCCCCCTCGGCGAAGCGGAACTGAAGCGAGAAGGGGCGGACGTCACGATTATCTGTTACGCGCAGACGGTGCCGCTCGCGGTCACGGCGGCGCAGACGCTCGAGGATAACGAAGAAATCAGCGCGGAAGTTCTCGATCTCCGCTCGATTAAACCACTCGATCTGGAAGCAATTCTGCGGTCGGTCTCGAAGACCCATCGGGTCGTGATCGTCGAGCAGGATCGTCCCTTCTGTGGAATTGGCGCCGAACTTTCCTTTCGGATTCAGAATGCAATTTTTGACGAGCTGGATGCTCCGGTCGCGCGGGTCTCGCAGGAAGACGTGCCGATGCCTTATAACGAGCGGCTGGAGAAAGCAGTCCTGCCGAGCGCGGAGAAGCTGATCGCAGAGGTTAAAAGAGTCTGCTACGCCTGAGAGCGTTCAACCCAATTAACATGCCCGAAATTCAAATGCCAAAGCTGAGCGACACGATGACTGAGGGGACGCTCGTGAGCTGGAAGAAAAAGAAGGGGGATAAGGTTTCCGCCGGCGACGTGATTGCGGAGATCGAAACGGACAAGGCGACCATGGAATGGGAATCGCCAGAGGACGGAACGCTCAGGGAAATTTTTGTGGAGGAAGGCGGCAAGGTGAACGTCGGCGACAAGATCGCGCTTATTGGAGAGAAAGACGAGATGCCGCCGGTAGAAGCAAAAGCAGAAAAGCCGAAAGCTCCGGAAAATGAACCGCAAGCAAAGAAAGAGCCGCTGAAAGCCAAAGCGGAAGCCGCGAAGCCTGTACCGCCTCAAGAAGAGTGGCATCGGCATCCTGCCGAAGAGTTAAAAAGCGATCATCGGCAGGATGCCGATGCCACGGCTCGAGTCAAAGCTTCGCCTCTCGCGCGGCGGATCGCGGCGGAAGAAGGAGTCGATTTGTCGACGATCCATGGCACTGGGCCGGCGGGACGCGTGACCGAGACGGACGTGCGTGCCGCGATCAAACCGAGAAGCGCTCCGCAATCTGTACCTGCGAAAATCCAGGCGAATGAAGGCGCGCGCATTCCCCTTAGCGGCATGCGCAAAATCATCGCGGAACGGCTCGTGGCGAGCAAGAGCCCCGTGCCGCATTTCTATTTAAACGTCGAGATCGATGCGGGTCCGCTGATGACGGCGCGCGCAGAATTGAAATCGGCCGGGGCAGAGAGCGACACGTCCAAAATCACGGTGAACGATTTCATTCTAAAAGCCGCGGCGGAAGCGGCAGTGAAAGTTCCGAAGGCGAATGCAGCGTTCGACGAGGACGCGATCATTCAGTACAACGATGTGAATCTTGCGGTTGCCGTCGCGATCGATGAAGGGTTGGTCACGCCGGTGATCCACGCTGCGCAAATGAAGTCGCTGCGTGAGATCAGCGAAGCGATCAAGGATCTCGCGCATCGTGCGCGGAACAAGCGCATGAAGCCGGAGGAGTTTCAGGGTGGAACCTTCACCGTCTCCAATCTCGGCAGCTACGGAATCGATAACTTTTTCGCCATTATTAATCCGCCGCAGGGATTTATTCTCTCGATCGGTGCGATTGTGAAAAAGCCGATTGTGGATGACTGTGATTCGATCGCGGTCGCTCAACGAATGAGCATCGGCATGAGCTGCGACCATCGTGTGATCGACGGCGCTCTGGGCGCGGAGTATCTGAAGGCACTGCAGCAGCTGCTGGAAAATCCGACGCTGCTGCTCGTTTAGTGCCGCTGGTGAGGACCGGCGCGGTCACAATGTCATCTCGAGCACAGTCGAGAGATCCCGTGGCGTTACCGTAAGCTCCCATCGCGGGATTCCTCGACTGACGCTCGGAATGACGAAAAGTTCCGCGAACGCTCTCATTATCTCGAGCTAACCGGTAAATTCCGTGGCCACAAGCGTGGCGTTGTGCCCTCCGAACCCGAACGAATTGTTCACCACCACGCGCACCTTTTTCTCTTTCGCGACCAGCGGCGTGTAATCCAGGTCGCATTCCTCATCGGGGTTCTCAAGATTGATGGTCGGCGGAATCACGGAATCCCGAATCGCCAGCGCACAAGCCGCCATTTCCACGCCGCCGGCGCCGCCTAACAAGTGACCAGTCATCGATTTCGTCGAGCTGATGGAAACCGTCCGCGCCGCGTTGCCGAAGACAGTCTTGATCGCGCGCGTTTCGCAAAGATCGCCCAGATCGGTGGAAGTCGCGTGGGCGTTAATATAATCGACCTGCTCGGGGTTTATCTGCGCGTGGTTGAGCGCCATCTGCATCGCGCGCGCCGCTCCAGCTCCGTCTGGCGGCGGTGCGGTCATGTGGTGCGCATCTGCCGAAAGTCCGTAACCGGCGAGCTCGCAGTAGATTTTCGCGCCGCGCGCGCGGGCGTGCTCGAGTTCTTCCACCACCACCACGCCCGCTCCTTCGCTCATCACGAAACCGTCGCGGTCACGATCCCAGGGGCGGGAAGCCCGCTCGGGCTCGGCGTTGCGCGTGCTCAACGCTTTCATCGCCGAAAATCCGGCGAGGCCGATCGGAATAATCGAAGCCTCGGAGCCGCCGGCAAGAAAGATATCGGCGTCACCGAACTTAATCATCCGCCATGATTCGCCGATAGCATTATTCGAGGTCGCGCAGGCGGTCACGATGCAAAAATTTGGACCCTGCAGGTTGTATTCCATCGAGATTAAGCCCGCGGCCATATTACTGATCAGCATCGGAATCGTGAAGGCGGAGACGCGCGACGGGCCCTTCACCATTAGCGCGGTGTGCTGATCCTCGAGCGTCTTCAGTCCGCCGATTCCACTGCTCACGACGACACCGAAACGCTCACGGTTGAGGCGATCGAGGTCAACGCCACTGTCTTCCATCGCCATTTTCGCGGCTGCCATCGCCAGCTGTGCGAAGCGGTCCGTGCGGCGGACGTCTTTCGGATTATTAAAGAAGTTCTTCGCATCGAAGTCGCGCACCTGACCGGCGATCCGGCAATCGTAGCGCTCGATCTCATCCATTTGGATCGGGCGAATGCCGCTGACGCCGTTCTTGAGATTGTCCCAAAACGCTTCGACGTCATTTCCCGTCGGCGAAATGACGCCGAGGCCGGTGATGACAACTCTGCGGTCTTTCATAAGAGGAATGGCGAGGGCGAAGTGATCCGTGACGAGCCGGAAGCGTCTAAAGTCATCGCTGGCAGCTACTCACTTGGTTACTTCCCGGTCACCGCGTGCCCATTCCCACGCTCTGCACGGTTTGGAAAAGCTTGCCTTCGGTTTTGATCGAAGGGGCAATAATGATTTCGGTCTGTTGGAATTCGGAGATCGTGCGTGCCCCAACGTTCCCCATGCAGGTGGTGATCGCGCCGACCAGATTCTGGCTGCCGTCGTCAACCTCCGCGGGCCCGAACAAAATCTGCTTGAGCGGACCAGTCGCGCCGACTTTTATGCGCGTGCCGCGTGGAAGATTAGCATGAGGCGTCGCCATTCCCCAATGGTAGCCAGCGCCGGGCGCTTCGTGCGCTTTCGCAAACGCGCTGCCGACCATGACGGCGTCGGCGCCGCAGGCGAGGGCTTTGCAGACATCGCCGCCTTTGCTCATCCCGCCATCGGTTATGATCGGAACATAGCGCGAAGTTTTCTTGAAATAAGCGTCGCGCGCGGCAGCACAATCGACGGTCGCAGTCACTTGAGGCACGCCCAGCCCCAGTACTCCGCGCGAAGTGCAGGCGGCGCCGGGGCCGACACCTACAAGCACGGCGGCGGGCCCGCACTCCATGATCTCGAGCGTGACGTCGTAGCCGACGGTGTTGCCGACGATCACCGGAATGCGCATTTCGCCGCAAAAGTTTTCGAGCTCGAGCGATTTATATTCCGACGAAATGTGGCGCACGGTCGAGACCGTGCTCTGGACGACAAACACGTCCGCGCCGGCTTCCTGTGCGATCGCGCCGAACTCCTCGGCGCGTTGCGGAATCGAGCTAACCGCCGCGATCGCGCCGCCGTCTTTCATTTGGCGAATGCGCGCCGAAATCAGTTCCGGCTGCACGGGTTCCTGATAAATCTTCTGCAACAAGGCCGTGATTTCCGCTTTATCCGCTTCGACTATCTTCTGCAGCACTTCCTGCGGATTCTTGTAGCGGGTCTGCACGCCTTCGAGGTTCAGCACCGCGAGTCCGCCGAGTTTGCTCATCGCGGTCGCGAACTTCACATCGACGACACCATCCATAGCGCTGGCCAGAATCGGGATTTTCCACGCGAGCGGTTCCGCGGCGCGGCGGCACAGCTGCCAGCTGATGTCGACTTCATGCGGATTAATCGTGACGCGGCCCGGCACGAGCGCGATTTCGTCGAACCCATACGTCACGCGCGCTTTGCGATTGCGGCCGATCCACATTCCCATGATCAAATCTGCTCCGGTTTAAATCGTTCGTTCAAGCTCCCGCAGCGTGGACAACGGGGAACCAAAGCGTCGGTCCGATCTTCGAACTCGAACGCGCAAAGCACGCATCGCAACCGGTAACGCAAAGCCCTGCGCTCGCGCCGCCGACGGTTCCACTCTCCAAGTATCCAGAGGAGAAAAACTGCCGCAAGAAAAACCAGCAAATAGATGGTGACGAGCAGGGAAAGGCTGACGCGAATCACGGCGCGTGTTTTTCCTCGGGCGCGGGCGGCGGCGTGACCACGTCGTTCCCCCATTCGACCGTTGCGGTGCCCCACGTCAAGGTTGATGTTGTGGCAGGGGATTTCGCAGAAGGCGTGAAACGGCACAGCGCGAGATAGTGTAAGGCCTGCTCATCGAGCGCAGCGTTGCCCGAAGAAGATTCGACGAAGCAAAAGCGCACGACGCCATCCGCGGAAATCGCGACGCGGAACTCCGCGATTGCGGGAGCTTCATCGCCGACCGCGCTAAAGTTCACGGACGGCAGGTGCGGCGTTCCGGCGGCCGCGAGCTCAGAAGAAAATTTTACGGCCGTTGACGAGTTCAATTGCGGCAACGCCGGTGTTTCGCGTCTGACGCGAACGGGTCCAGGCGGATCGGAACTCGGGAGGCGTAGATCCGGTTCAAGCGGTTGCAGCTCGCGCAAGGCGGGTTCCGCGCTGGCATACGACGGCACATGCGCCACTTTCGGGAGTGCAAAGGATTTCGCATCCGTTGCGCGTTGAGTCGTAAATGCCAAGGCCGGATCTTCTGCTTCGACCCAACGCAGCAGGACGCGGCCTTCTTCGGTCGCGGACGTGATGAAATTAACCCGCGCTGGAGGGGGCGAGAGCGCGACCGTTGAAGGATAAGTAATTTGAAAAATATAGAAGCAGAGCGCGTGCACCGTGACCGATGCGGCGAGGAAAATCGCAATACCCCAGCGGCGTCGGTCCGGCGAATCCCAACGGAAAATTGTCCGTTTCGCGGTCTCGCTCTGGACAATGCTCGCGGCCGTCACCTGGGTGGCGTCGTTGCTAACGACACGGAGCTGATCCCTTTTTCAAGTGCGACGTTCGTGACCGCGACCACGGTTTCATACGGCGTCGCGCGGTCGGCCCGAATGATGACCGGCCGGCCATCACGCCTGGCTGCTTCGAGCAATGGACCGAGCTGCTCGAGCGCGACCTTTTGATCACGAAAGTAAATTGCCGGCGTCCCGCCGCCCGTGATGCTCAAGATTTGAGGATTCAGCTGCGGGCCGAGTGTGAAGCGCGAGAATGGGACCGATACGGCAATGCCGGGCTGGAGAACGAAATTCGAGCTGAGGAGGAGAAACAAGACGAGCACGAAAACCACATCGAGCAGCGGGACGACAAAAAACCAGCCGAAGTTGTATTCCTTCGTGCGGGAAAGCTTCATCCGGCGCCGCGTTCTGCCCGCGAGATTTAGGGTTCGACGCGTGCGCCGCGTTGCAGACCGGCATGCTCGCCCGGTTGAAAGGCGATAATCCCGCTCATCGGCTCGGTGTCGCTCAACATGTGCACCGCTTCGATCCCGGCGCGCTCCATCTCATGCATCAAGGTGTTGACGCGCGACGAAAGATAACTGTAGGCCACAAAGGTGGGAGCGGCGACCACCAGCCCCGCCGCGGTCGTGAGCAGACTTTTGTAAACGCCGCTCGAGAGTTCGGTCACGGTCGCGTAGCCGCCATTCGACGCAATCGTACTGAAAGCGTCCATCATTCCGGCGACAGTTCCAAGCAGGCCGAGCAGCGGCGTCAGGTATGCGATGGTTGCGAGAACACCGAGAAAACGCTCGAGCTTTGGGACTTCGAGCTGTCCGGTTTCCTGCACGATCTCGCGAAGCTCCGAGCGCGGCGCTTGGTGGCGGATAATCGCAGAGTGAATGACGCGCGCGACTGGCCCCGGGGTGCCCGCTGATTCGTGCAACGCCTCCGCGAAATTGCGACGCTGAATCAGGTTCGAAAGTCCCTGCAAAAATTCGCCTACGTGGATCGTGGCCCGATGCAGATAGAACAGTCGCTCGGCGAAGACTGCGACCGAAATCACGCTGCAGACCAGAATGGGCCACATAATGAGACCCCCTTTCTGGATATAATCGAGCATGTTGATCCGTCTTAGACCTTCTTGCGCCCGGTGGCAAGAAGATGACAGCCCAAGGACGTTATCAACCGCCGTGGCCGGAACCCGGCTTTTGCGCGGGCGCGGCTGAACCGGAACCGGGAATGCCGGTTCGCGAGATCAGATTTCCGGCCGCATCATAGGCGGAGTAACCGGTCTGTTTTCCGGCGGTGTCATAGGCATAGATGATTTGTGCTGGACCGTGCCGTCTTTGCCGAGTTGGATCTCCTCGGTCGGAAGTCCGGCAGAATTGTACTTGTATAGAGTCTTGAAACGGAACTCGCCTTTCGGGCCGAGCACGTCGCCGCTCGAAAACCGGCCCAGGTCATCCAGCTTGTAGAGAATTTTGCCCGCGAGTTTGCCGTTCTTTGCGACCGTTGTGCCGGTCGCCTTGTGGTTCGCCGCGTCGAACTGATAAGTCGTACGTGACCCATCTGCGTTCACGGAAACTGTCACGCGGATCGAATCGCCAGGTGCGTCTGCGGTTTGCGCTGAAGGCGAAAGCGCCAGCCTAGCCGCTGCAAATACGCTGAGGAGTATGACTCGAAGCACAAGAGGGATTGTACGACGGCGGAAAATCGCCGCAAACGGCCATTTATTTTATTGACCTCCGGCCACGCCGGTGGTTACAAGTGGAGAGGAGTGGATTGAAATGGTTCAATTCTCCACCGGCATATGGAAAGTCTCTCTCTGTCTCAAAACTTCTACGCCGGAGAGTTTCGCCATTTTATCGATGAAAAGAACCGGATCACCATCCCCTCACGCTGGCGTCGCGCAGAGGGCGAAGAGTTTATCCTGCTTCCTGAGACGCAGCATCAGTTTCTTCTTGTCATGTCGCCCGATGAGTTCGCGCGCATGACCGAGCAAGCGGAGCAGGCTGTTGCGATTTCCGCGCGTGATCGCCGGGTGTTTTTGCGGCAGTTGCACGCGCGGGCGCAGCACGGCGCATCCGACAAGCAGGGTCGGCTGGTCCTTCCAGAAGAGCTTTGCAAACAACTGGCTTTGAAAGGCGAGGTTGCGCTCGTCGGCGGCCGCGGCCGTTTTGAAATTTGGAATCTGCAGAGATGGAAACGGGCGCATGACGAGGAGACGCCAACCTACCAGCACGTTGCCAACATCATCGGTCTTTAACTGTGAAACACACGATCATGAATGGGTTGTTACTTGAGCGGCCAGGCCGGCACGCGACGGGTCCACTCATCATGGAAAAGGAGGCGCCGGAAATGGAGGATTTCACCTATCACCGGGCCGTGCTGGTCGCAGAAGTTGTGGAACGTCTTGCGCCGCGAGCGGGAGCAATCGTCGTGGACGGGACCTGTGGCGGGGGCGGGCACAGCGAAGCGATCTTGCGCACCGGCGCGGACGTGATCGCGTTCGATCAGGATCCCGACGCGATCGCACACGCGAGGGAGCGGCTGGCGAATTTCGGCGGCCGCGTGACGCTACGACAGGGAAATTTTCGCGCGGCCGGCAAAACGCTGGACGAACTCGGAGTCACACGGATCGGTGGCGCTCTGCTCGATCTTGGCGTGTCCTCGCGTCAACTCGAGAACGCCGAGCGCGGCTTCAGCCTCCTCCGCAATGGACCGCTCGACATGCGGATGGATCCGCGCATCGAGCTCACGGCAGCAAACGTGGTGAACGATTATAGCGAGGACGAATTGGCGCGTTTGTTCCGCGACCTGGGCGAAGAACCCGCAGCGCGGCGCATCGCCAGTGAGCTCGTGAAGCAGCGGAAAAGCATGCTGTTTCTCGAGACGATGCAGCTCACGAGAGCGATCGAAAAGGTCGTGTTGCGTCATGGCCGCCGGCATCCGGCGACGCAGGTGTTTCAGGCGTTGCGCATGGAAGTGAACGATGAGCTTGGCGCACTCCGCGACGGGTTGGGGGAATTGACTTCCCGCCTCGAGTCCGGCGCCCGCATCGCCGTGATTACATTTCACTCCCTCGAAGATCGGATTGTGAAGAATTTCTTCCGGGACCGGAGCCGAGAATGGCTGGACCGTCCGGAGTGGCCGGCGCCGCAGCGCAATCCCAATTGCGCCCTCAAGCTCGTGACGACGAAACCAGTGGAACCCGGTGAACTGGAGCAACGAAACAACCCGCGAGCGCGCAGCGCGAAATTGCGGGTCGCCGAAAAACGCTGATGCCAAACCCGCGCCGGAAACAATTCAACACGATCAACGCGGCGTCGCTCGCGCGCTGGCTGGTGCTGACTGGTTTCGTCGCAGTCACGGGCTTGATTTATGTTTACCTGACGCTGCAGCTCTATCATCTCGGCGATCGCAAGAAAGCACTCGAACTCGAGCTCACGAGCCTGCGCACGCAAAACGACGTCGCGAATGTGCAGATCGCCGCGTTGACCTCACGCTCGGCGCTGCAACGCCGGCTCAAGGAAGGTTATCTGAAAATGGTGCCGATCGCGGAACACAACATTGTCCGGCTGACGACACCGCCGCGCGAGCTCAGTGAGGACGCGATTCAACCAGTCTCCAATCCCGCTCCCGGCAGATGAAATGGAATTGCCGAAATCGATGCGCGCTGGTTTGTCTCGCGTTCATTGCGCTCTTCAGCGTCTTCTCGTTTCGGCTCGTCTATCTTCAGATGGTGAAGCACGACGAATACGCCGGGCTCGCCGCTGAAAAGCACGTTTACAAACAGGCAATCTTCGCCGAGCGCGGTCCGATTCTCGACGCCAACAACGAAGTCCTGGCCCACAACATTCCCGTCGAGACCGTCGTCGCCGACGCCACCCACATCAACCACCTCGAGCAACTCGTGCCGCTGCTCTCTGAGGTGTTGAAGCTGCCCGAGGCGGCGCTCGAAGAGAAACTGCGCGGCGACCGCCGCTATCTGGTGCTGAAGCGCGAAGTGCCTTCGAATGTCACGAGCGGACTTCGTCAGAGACTTGCCGCGCAAGATCTGCGCGGCATTTATTTCGAACGCGATTCAACGCGGATTTATCCGAATGCCGCGATGCTTTGTCACGTGATCGGGTTTACCGATTTCGATCACAAAGGAATCCAGGGCGTGGAGGCATCGATGGAAGAATATCTCCATGGACAGGACGGGTTTCGCTACATCGAACATAATCGCGCCGGGCAGGAAATGGTGCTCTATCGCGGGCAGGAGCGCGCGCCGCGTGACGGCTATCAGGTGCACCTGACGATCGACTTAAATCTACAGAACATCGTCGAAAACGAGATCGACGCCGCGATGCGCGAGTACACGCCGCAGAAGGCGACGATCATCCTGATGAGGCCGCAGACGGGCGAAATTCTCGCGATGGCGAACCGGCCAAATTTCGATCTGAACAAACGCGCGGAAGCGAGACCCGAGGAGATGAAAAATCGCGCCATCATCGATATGATGGAGCCAGGTTCGACCTTCAAGATTGTGACCGCAGCGGCGGCATTGAATGAACGCAAAGTTCGTCCCGACACGACCATCTTCTGCGAAAACGGTCTTTGGAGATTTGGCGGCCGGCCGTTGCACGATCACAAGCCCTACGCCGATCTGAGCGTGCAGGACATCCTCATCAAATCGAGCAATATCGGAGCGGCGAAGCTGGCCTTGAGCGTCGGCGAACAGAAATTTTACGAGTACATCCGCAGCTTCGGTTTCGGTGAACGCACGGGAATCGAATTGCCCGGGGAAATCAGCGGAGTGATTCGCCCGCCGCAGTCCTGGAGTAAAATTTCGATCACGCGCATTCCCATGGGTCACGAAGTTGGTGTGACGCCGTTGCAGATGACGCTGGCCATGGCAGCGATCGCGAATGGCGGCAGGCTCGTGACTCCGAGGGTTGTGAAATCAATCACGACCCAGGACGGGAAAGGTATTAGCACATTCTCACCGGTGGTTTTGCGGCAGGTCATCTCGCCACAAACCGCGAGGGAAATCGGCACCGCGCTCCGCGGAGTCGTGAGCGACAAGGGGACCGCCGCGGCCGCCGCGGTCCCGGGTTTCACAATTGCCGGCAAGACCGGCACCGCGCAGAAAGTCAATCCGAAGGGCGGATACGAGCAGGGAAAATATGTCGTCTCGTTCACCGGATATCTACCGGCCGACGATCCGCAATTTGTCGGCCTCGTCGTCCTGGATGACGCGCATACGACGAAACCGGAACTCAATTATGGCGGCCTTGTCGCCGGTCCAATTTTCTCCCACATCGCCGAAAAAGCGGCGCGTTATCTTGACCTTGAGCCGCATGAGGAGCTCGGCAAACCCGTGACGCAAGGACGCGTTGCCTTAACCAATCCTTCGGGGCGTTGAGCGCATTTGCGCCCGCCTCGCGACTTCTCATGCAGCTCAAAATTCTCGCCGCTGCCATCGCGCCTCGCCACGTCATCGGGTCGCTTGATCGCAACGTGGAAAGCATCGCCTATGACTCGCGGCGCGTGCAAAAGAACGGTCTCTTCGTCGCCTTGCGCGGCGAAAAAGTGGACGGCAACCAGTTCATCCATCAGGCAGTCGAAAAGGGCGCGACTGTGATTGTGACCGAGCGCGACGAGGAAATTCCACGTGCGACCAGTCTCGTCGTCGACAACACCCGCGCCGCGCTCGCGGATCTCGCCACGACCTTTTATGGACGTCCCGCAAGGCGACTGAAACTCGCTGCCGTCACCGGCACCAATGGCAAGACGACAACGACGTTCCTGATCAAGCACATTTGCGAACGTGCCGGGCTGCGCTGTGGGTTGCTCGGCACCGTTCGCTACGAAATCGGTGAGCGCATCCTGCCCGCGATCCGGACAACTCCGGAGTCGCTCGATCTGCAGGAGTTGCTCGCGCAAATGGCTGATGCCGGCTGCAAAGCCGCCGCCCTCGAAGTTTCGTCACATGCGCTCGCGCAACAACGCACGCGCGGACTCGAATGGGACGTCGCTGTCTTTACCAACCTGACGCAGGACCATCTCGATTTCCACGGCACGATGGAGGACTATTTTCAGTCAAAGCTCCAGCTTTTCACCAGCCTCGCCGGCCAGAAAACGAAAACGAAAGCGGTCGCGGTAATCAACAAAGACGATCGTTTCGGCGCTCAGATCATTGAGCGGATGCCGAAGGATTTTCCGGTTGTGACCTACGGAGTGGGGGCGCGTTCGGATTTTCGCGCTTCAAATTATCGAATGGAATTCGGCGGCACATCCTATCAGCTCGACGCCCGGGGCAAAAGTTACCTCGTGCGCGTGCCGTTGATAGGCCGGTTTAACGTGGCGAACTCAATGGCCGCGCTCGCCGCCGTCAGCGCCATGGGGATCGGCTTGCGAGAAGCAATCCTCAGCCTCGCGAAATCACCACAAGTGCCGGGTCGTTTGGAAGCGGTCCCGGCGAAGCGGCAGTTCCAGGTTTTCGTCGACTACGCGCACACCGATGACGCGCTCCTGAACGTCATGAAGACCCTGCGTGAATTACAGCCGCGCAAACTGATCGTGGTTTTTGGATGCGGCGGCGATCGCGATCGCCAAAAGCGGCCGTTGATGGCGCGGGTCGCGGATGAGAATGCCGACTTCAGCATCATCACTTCTGATAATCCGCGGAAGGAAGATCCCGATGCGATCATCGCGGAGGTGGAAAAAGGTTTTCGGTCGGACCGCTACGAAAAAATCACAGACCGTGCGAAGGCGATTGCGCGCGCGATCGAGCTGGCGCAGCCGCACGAAATCGTGCTCATCGCCGGCAAAGGACATGAGACCTACCAGGAGTTTGCCGATCACACGGTCCCCTTTGACGACATCGCCGTCGCGCGTCGAGCGCTGGACGATCGTCCCGTCGCCTTCGAATGATGGACCCGCGCTCGCTTTCAGATCTCGCGGAATTCGCAGACGCTGAAGTTTCATCGGGCGACAAGGCTGGTCTGATCTCTCGCGTCAGCACCGACTCGCGGACGTTGCAACCAGGTGATCTTTTCGTTGCCTTGCGCGGCGACAATTTTGATGGCCATCGCTTCGTCGAAGAGGCGGCGGAACGAGGCGCGAGCGCGGCGCTGGTCGAGCGGAAGTGGAAGGGCCGAGTGCCGGCTTCGTTCGGACTGCTGCGCGTTGCGGACACCCTCGCCGGCTATCAGCAGATCGCATCGGGCTATCGAAAATCCCTCCCGCTCAAAGTCATCGCCATCACCGGCAGTAACGGTAAGACCAGCACAAAGGACTTCGTCGCCGCAGTTCTGGGCCGCCGTTTTCGTGTCACGAAAACGGAAGGAAATCTCAACAATCACGTGGGACTTCCGCGCACAATCCTGACCGCAAATTCCCGTGACGAAATCGGCGTCTGGGAGATCGGAATGAATCATGCAGGCGAAGTTGCCGCGCTTGCGAAGCTAGCTTTGCCCGACGTTGCAATCATCACGAACGTCGGCGTCGCGCACATCGAATTTTTCGAGACGCGGGAAGCAATCGCGCTCGAAAAAGCTGCCCTGGCGCAAGCGCTCCGCGCTGATGGGACCTTGATCTTGAATGCGGACGACGAGTTCAGCAAAGACATCGCGAGTCGCACGCACGCGAAGTTGTCCTGGGCAGGACTGGCGCGCGGTGATTTGCGCGCGATCGACATTCGGCAGACGACGGACGGCTCGGAGTTCACGATCATTGAAGGCGCGCATCGGTGCCGCGGCCAGCTTCCCGTTCCCGGCACACACATGGTGCAAAACGCGTTGCTCGCGATCGCCGCTGGGCGTGCTTTTGGTCTTTCGCTTGAAGAATGCATCGAGGGCTTGGCGTCTGCGGCGGTGACTCAGGCGCGGCTGCAAATCAAAACGATCCACGGGCTGCAATTTCTCGACGACAGCTACAACGCCAATCCGGATTCGATGAAAGCGGCACTGGGTACACTCGCTGCGCTCGAGATCGAGGGTCGTCGAATCGCGGTCCTCGGGCAGATGAATGAACTCGGCGCCGCCTCCGAGACTGGTCACCGCGAAGTCGGCGCAGCTGCCGCCAAAAGCGGAATCGATCAGCTCATTACGATCGGTGAAATCGCCGCGGAGATCGCGCGTGCCGCGCGCGCCGCGGGACTCGATCAGGCGTTTGCGCTCTCCTCTTCGGAAGAGGCCGCGGAGTTTCTCGCCGAACATGCGGTGGCCGGGGACGCCGTGCTTGTGAAGGGGAGCCGCTTGGCGCGGACGGAACGCGTGCTGGAGGAGTTCGCGAAGCTTCAGCCCGCCGGAGGCAGCGAAGGATGATCTTTTATCTCCATCGCCTGAGCGAGCAGATCGGCGGCTTTAACGTGTTCTATTACGTGACGTTTCGCGCGGTGGCCGCGGCGGTCACCGCGTTCGCGCTCTCACTCGTCTTCGGGAATTTCATCATTCGAAAGTTGATTTCACTGAAAGTCGGGCAGCCGATTCGCACCGCCGAACAAGTGCGCCACCTGGCCGAGTTGCACGCTGGCAAAGCCGGGACCCCGACCATGGGTGGCGTGCTCGTGATCGGTTCCGTCCTCCTTTCGAGTCTGGTCTGGGCGCGCCCCGATAACCGCTTCGTCTGGCTGGTCCTCTTCAGCATGTTTTATCTCGGCGCCCTTGGGTTCGCTGACGACTACCTGAAGGTTGCGAAAAAAAAATCGGATGGGATTAGCGGGCGCATGAAGTTGGTTTTTCAGCTCGCACTCGCGGGCGTGGTCACGGTTGTCTTCCTCACCAATCCACTGATCCAGGTGCAGGCGCGATCGCTTTACCTGCCGTTCTTCAAGAACGCCGTGATCGATAATATGGGTTGGTTCACCTTTTTCTTTTTCTCCCTCGTCATCGTCGGTTCCTCGAATGCGGTGAATCTTACCGACGGCTTAGACGGACTGGCGATCGGATGCACAATCACGGTCGCGTTTGCTTATGCATTGCTCACCTATGCCGCGGGCAATTTTCGCATTGCCGAATACCTGCAGGTCCCATTTTACCCGTTTACCGGCGAACTCACCGTGATCTGCTCGTCGCTCGTGGGAGCGGGGCTGGGTTTCCTTTGGTTTAACTGTCATCCCGCAAAAGTCATCATGGGCGACACCGGTTCGCTTGCGATCGGCGGCATGATTGGCGTCGTCGCGATTTGCTGCAAACAGGAGCTGCTCCTGGCCGTTGTCGGTGGCGTCTTCGTGATCGAAGCGGTTTCCGTGATTCTACAGGTAATGAGTTTCAAGCTCACTGGAAAACGGATCTTCGCGATGTCGCCGATCCATCATCATTTCGAATTGAGTGGCTGGAAGGAAAATACCGTCATCGTGCGGTTCTGGATTCTCTCAGGAATTTTCGCGCTGCTCGGGCTCGCGACGTTGAAATTGAGATAACGACATGCGTTACGACGGCAAAAACACCGCAGTCCTCGGCGCCGGTCTGAGTGGAACCGCGGCGGCGCTCCTGCTCCGCAGCGAAGGCGGAAGAGTCACGGTTCTAGATTCGGCCGAGGAGAAAACGCTGCTCAAATCCACGGTCGACAAACTGCGGGCGAACGGCATCGCCGTCGTTTGCGGATCGGCGGCGGAAATAGATTCATCGACTTACGATCTCGTCGTTCTCAGTCCCGGGATTGATCCGGCTTCATCGCTCGCACGCAACTTTTCGTCGCGCAGTCTCGAGACGATTGGTGAACTCGAACTCGGCTGGCGTTCGTGTGACCTGCCGGTGCTGGCGATCACGGGCACGAACGGCAAAACCACCACGACGGAATTGCTCGCACAAATGCTGAACGGTTGCGGGCAGCGCACGATTGCCTGCGGAAACATCGGCAAACCGCTCTCCGAAGTCGCTCGTGAAAAGCAGGACCTCGATGTCCTCACGGTTGAGGTCAGCTCATTTCAACTCGAGACCATCAATTCATTTCATCCTTCGGTAAGCGTGTGGCTGAACTTCGCGCCCGACCATCTGGATCGTTATCCCTCAGTCGCCGATTACCGCGCGGCCAAGCTTCGAATCTTTGATTATCAAACCTCCACCGACATCGCGATTGTGAACGCGACGGAAAGGCTGCCGCAGATCGCGCCTCGCATCGTGACCTTCAGCGCATATGAGGATCACGCCGACTTTCGGCTTCAGGGCGGTGCCATCATGCACGAAGGCAAACCCGTCCTCCGCCTGGCCCATACGAAACTGCGCGGCTCCCATAACATCGAGAACCTGATGGCGGCGCTCGCGGTGGGATGCGCGCGCGGCCTCACGTTCGGCGAGATGGTCCCTCCACTCTGCGCCTATGAACCGCGGCCGCACCGTTGCGAATTCGTCTGCGAGCTCGGTGGTGTCACTTACATCAACGACTCGAAAGCGACCAACCTCGATGCGGTCGAGAAGGCTCTGCTCGCACAATCCAGGCCGGTGGTGCTAATCGCAGGCGGCAAGGACAAAGGCTTTACGTTCGATCCGCTCAAACCGCTCGTCTCCGAAAAAGTGCGCGCCACGATCCTGATCGGTGAGATGGCGCAGCGCATCGCGCACGATTGGAGTGGTGCGACGAAGAATGAGGTCGCGTATTCGCTCGCTGATGCGGTCGAGCGCGCGCACGCGGTCGCGCAGCCAGGCGAGGTCGTGCTCTTTTCTCCCGGAACGTCCTCATTCGACATGTTCAAAAGCTACGCCGATCGCGGCGATCAATTTCGTGCCCTCGTGCATGCCCTCCAGAAGTAATCCCATGAAAATCCCGAATTTCCTTCCCCGCAAAAAACTTCGCGCGGCTACGGCGCGCAGGTCTCTCGGCGCGCCGCCGGGAATGGATTACGAAGAGATGTCCGAACCAAACATGAAACTGTCGCGCGCGCTGCTGATCGTGCTCGTGCTGCATGTCGTCGCCGTTGCCGGCATTATCGCGTTCAACTCAATCAAAACCCGGCAAGGTCCGCTGCCGCCAGCGCGATCAAGCGCGAGCAGCGCGAACAACAGCAAGACGGCTGACGGCCAAACCGCAAAAGCCGACCTGTCGACTCCGGTGCCATTGAGCGTCACGCCCCTCGCAACTCGGGACGAGGCAAAAGCGGCGCACGCGGTGACCAGGATTCAGGCGAAGGACGAGCGCAAAGCGGAGCGGGCGAAAGCGGCCGATTCCGGCAAAACCTACGTCGTTGCGAAAGGCGAGAACCCGGTTTCGATCGCCAAGAAATTGAAGGTGTCCTACGACGCGCTGCTCGCGATCAACCACATCGATGATCCGCACAAATTGCAGATCGGCCAAAAACTGCTGATTCCGGCGAGAACGCCCAAGCCCGCGAAGAAAACAGACGAGTGATGGAACTGGCACCCGCCATTCTGGATCGTGCACGTGATCCTCGAACCAAAGAGAAACGTGAGCGCCACAAGTTCGTTTCGGCAAAATGCCGAAACCAGCACGCTGCAAACGTGCGCTCCCCCGGAGCTGAATTCACCGCGACCGCTAGCAGAACGACGAGACCGTTTTAGTCCGCTAAATGCATCGTAAAAGCGCCTACTTTCTTTTTCTGGCTGTGCTCGCAATGCTCGTGATCGGCATCGTGATGCTCTTTAGCACGAGCGCATTCGCTCACGACAGCCACGGCGACGTTTACTTTTTCATCAAACGGCAGGCGGTCTGGCTCGGAGTCGGACTAGTGGTCTGCACCGTAGCCGCGCTGACCGATTATCATTTTTGGCAGCGCACGTGGTGGCTCTGGTTTGCGGTCGCATTCGTCGCGCTTGCCCTTTGCTTTGTTCCTCATCTCGGCATGCGCATCAACGGATCACGGCGCTGGGTTGGAGTGGGGCCGTTCACTTTTCAGCCATCGGAAATTGCAAAGGTCGCCGCCGTCTTTTTCCTCGCGTGGTGGTTCTCGAAATTCGAGAAGGAGAGTAAAGGGGTTCTCCACGGCTTCGTTTTGCCGCTCGTGATCGTCGCGATTCTTCTCTCGCTAATCGTCACGGAAGTTGATCTCGGGACGACGGCATTGATTGGCGCGACAGCATTCGTGATGATGTTCGTGGCCGGGGCAAATCCCGTAATGCTCGGGCTGCTTTCCGTGAGCGGTCTGAGCGGAATTCTATTTGTCGCGACCCACATGTCGGAACGCATGAGTCGGCTTTCTGCCTTCATGGACCCGGAACGTTTCAAAGATGATGCCGGCCTGCAGCAAATGCAGGCGCTGATCGCGTGGGGGAGCGGCGGAATCGAAGGGTTGGGCCTTGGGAATGGCCGCCAGAAAATGCTCTACCTGCCCTACGCACACACCGATTTTATTTTTCCAATGATCGGAGAGGAACTCGGCCTCCGGATCAGCCTGCTGGTCGTGTTTTTATTTGTTGTCATCGTAGTCTGTGGAACGACGATCGCCGTGCATGCTAAGGACCGGTTCGGTTTGCTGGTCGGCTGCGGCGCGGTCTCCTTGCTCGCATTGCAAGCGGCAGTCAACATGGGGGTCACGACTTCGCTTCTGCCGAACAAAGGTCTGCCGCTGCCGTTCATCAGCTACGGCGGCTCAAATCTCGCCGCGTGCCTATTCGGTGTCGGGCTGCTCTTGAGCATATATCGGCAGGGTGTGCTTGATCCCGTCGCTAACAAGAAGTGTGCGACCATGCAGGTGCGGACAACGCCACGGATCTAATGAAATTCCCGATTTTTAAAGACTCAGCGGTGTGTCTTCTGCATCCGAAATCCAAAATCCGACATTCGAAATTGGCGAGATGAATGCTGTCATTGCATGCGGAGGAACTGGCGGGCATTTGTTCCCAGGACTGGCCGTCGCAGAAGTGCTGCGCGCCCGCGGTCATGAGGTGCTCTTATTTATTTCGGAAAAGGAAATCGACTCGCTCGCGGCCGCGAACCGGACAGAGTTCCGGTTCGAAAAACTGCCCAGCATCGGTCTGCCTTCCCCATTCTCTCCTGCGATTCTTCGTTTTCTCCGGCGGTTTAACGAAAGTCTCGCCGTTTGCCGCGGCATCTACCGCAAGTTCAATCCGCAAGTCGTCCTCGGCATGGGCGGATTCACCTCCACGGCGCCAATTCTGGCGGGACGCCGACGCGGGATCCCAACTTTCGTGCACGAATCGAACGCCGTCCCTGGGAAAGCGAATCGCATGACCGCGCGAATGGTACGCGCAGTCTTGTTGGGATTTCAGGAATGCGCACCGTTCTTCCCGAAAGTGCGAACGGAAGTCACCGGCACGCCGATTCGCGGCGACCTCAAACGCATTGATCGATCGGAAGCGCGGAGAAAACTCGGCCTCCACGAAAACTTGCCGACTTTGCTCGTGATGGGCGGCAGCCAGGGCGCGAGCGGAATCAACCAGGCGATGATCAAATCGCTTCCGTCGCTCCAGGGGCTGGCGCTGCAAGTGGTTCATCTTGCTGGTGCGCGCGACGAACGCCTGGCCGCGGACAATTACCGTCGCGAAAATATTCCTGCATATGTCGCCGCGTTTCACCACCACATGGAGGAAGTGTATAGCGCCGCCGATGTCGCGATCGCGCGGTCCGGCGCTGCCAGCCTCGCCGAATTGGCCGCATTCTCGCTCCCGGCGCTCTTAATTCCATTTCCTTACGCAGACAACGATCATCAAACCCGAAACGCCGAAATTTTCGCTCGTGCCGATGCTGCGATCCTGCTGAAAGAGTCAGAACTTTCTGGTGAATCACTAGCGCGGAAAATCCGGGAGTTGATCGTTGATTCGGATAAAGTGCGCGCGATGTCGGAAAAAAGCGCAGATCTCGCCCCGCAGAACGCGGCGGACCGGGTCGTTAAAACGATGGAGAAATACACGCAGCCAGATGACGTCGAGCGTGCCTGAAGCCGATTTGCGAAGTGAGCTTACGCGCGAGCGTAAGCGCATCCATCTGATCGGTGTCGCCGGCAGTGGCATGAGCGGGATCGCGGCGCTTCTGCTCGAACTCGGTCACGAGGTGAGCGGCTCCGACAAAGTGGGCACGGTCGAGACTGATCGCCTGCGCCGGCTGGGCTTGCGTTTTTATCAGCAGCATCGCCCCGACGATGCAGCCGGCGCGGAGATCGTCATCTATTCGTCCGCGATCAAGAACTGCAATCCGATTCTCGCGGCTGCGCGCGCCATCGGGACACAGACTGTGCGGCGCGCGGAAGCACTCGCGGCGATCATGTCCGGAAAACGGGGGATCGTGATCGCCGGGATGCACGGCAAGACGACGACTTCAGCGATGGCGGCACACGTCTTACGAGAGGGCGGTTTGCATCCCTCGCACTACGTCGGCGCGGAGATTCCGATTCTCGGCTCGAACGCGCATTGGAATTCGCGTGGCGAATATTTCGTGGCTGAAGGAGACGAGAGCGATGGAACGCTCCGTTTTTTTCATCCGCAACATTCGCTCATTCTAAATGTGGAAGAAGAACACCTCGACTTCTACGCTGACCTTGCCGCAATTAATGAAGTGTTTTCGCAGCTGCTCGATCAGACGAGCGAAAAGATTTTCTACTGCGCAGACGACGACAACGCGGTCCGACTCTGCTCGAATCGAGCGAGTGCCGTGTCTTATGGCTTCGCGAACTCGGCGCTCTACCGCGGAGTGATCATCGAGCTGCGCGATTTCGCTTCGCTGTTTTGCGTCTTTCGTGGAGGCGAGCAGATCGGCGAGGTTACCTTAAACGTTCCCGGCCGGCACAATGTCTGTAACGCGATCGGCGTCATCGCCCTCGCGACGGAGTTGGATATTCCTTTCGCGAAAATCAGAAAATCGCTGGCTGAATTTCAGCACGCGCGCCGCCGTTTCGAAATTAAATACGCGAGTGAGCGCTTCCTTCTCGTGGATGATTACGCTCATCATCCGACCGAGATTCGCGCGACGCTCGCGACCGCAAAATCTGTGGGACGCAACCGCGTCCTGGCGATGTTCCAGCCCCACCGCTATTCGCGCACCCAAGCGTTGCGGAAAGAGTTAGGTCGCGCCTTCCATGACGCCGCCCGCGTCGTCGTGACTGACGTGTATGCAGCGAGTGAAACGCCGATCGCGGGGATCAGCGGACGCACGATCGTCGAGGAAATCATTGAGGATGGTCACCGCGGCGCCAGTTACCAGCCGCGGCTTGACCGGGTCCACCGTGAAGTGGGAAATATGCTCGCGCCTGGCGATCTCGTCCTGAGCCTGGGGGCCGGGAATATTCATGAACAGATCTCTTTGCTCGCGGCAGATCTGGTGGTCGCGGAAAAGCTGAAAGGAATTGTCGGTGAAGCGGGCGAAGTGCGTCTTTACGAGCCGCTCTCAAAACACACGACCTTGCGCGTCGGCGGCCCGGCGCAGTTCTGGGTCGAGCCCCGGAACGAAGCGATCTTTGCGGAGCTGATTCGATTTTGCCGGCGCGAGAATTTGCCGCTCTTTGTGATTGGTCGCGGTTCGAATCTCCTGGTGCGTGACGGCGGGATCCGTGGCGTCGTCGTTCGTCCTTGCGGCGGCGATTTCGATACCGTGCAGGTGAATGAAACCGAAATTACGGCCGGCGTCGGTGCAAAGTTAAAGCAGGTCGCCTACGCCGGAAAAGCAGCGGGGATTGGCGGTCTCGAATGGATGGAAGGAATTCCCGGCGCGGTTGGCGGTGGACTGCGGATGAATGCCGGCGCCATGGGCGGTCAGACTTTCGACAACGTCACTCGCGTCCGTTTTCTCGACGAGAACGGCGTCGCGCACGAGAAGACGCCCGCCGAACTGAAGATTCACTACCGGCATGTGCCGTCGCTCGATCGCAACTTTGCCGTTTCCGCCGTTTTCCGCGGCGAACCGTCACCACCTGCAGACATCCTCCCCAAACTCCAGGACTCGCAACAAAAGCGTCGCACATCACAGCCAGTCGCCTCGAGTGCCGGCTGCATTTTCAAGAATCCGACAAGTTGTCCGGCGGGTAAACTCGTGGACGAACTGGGCTTGAAAAACACCAGCGTTGGCCATGCGCGCGTCTCCGCGGTGCACGGAAACTTCATCGTGAACGAAGGCGGGGCGAGTGCGAGCGAAGTGCTGGAGTTGATCGAAAAAATTAAAACGAAGGCGCGCGCGGAACGCGGGATCGAGCTTGAAACTGAAGTGCAAATCGTAGGAGAGGACGCGTGAACGATTTAATGAGCCGTCATTCTGAGCGGAGTCGAGCGCAGCGAAACGAAGTCGAAGAATCCTGTGATGCGCCGATTCGGGATCGTCGGTTCGACCCGCGGGATCCTTCGACTCCGCTGCGCTTCGTTCAGGATGACTCAAAATCATGGATCTCAACGGTAAAAGAATCGCCGTTCTAAAAGGCGGGCCGGGCTCCGAGCGCGACGTGTCCCTTGCCACCGCCGCGGGCGTGGCGAAGGCGCTGCGTTCGTTAGGCGCGACAGTGACTGAAATCGACGTGCGAGGACCAGACTTTGAATTGCCTGAAATCGATCTCGCCTTCAACGCCATCCACGGAACCTTCGGTGAAGACGGGCAGGTGCAGGAAGTGCTCGAATCACGCGGCGTCGCTTACACCGGCGAAGGAGTGAAGGAAAGCCGGCTTGCGTTCGACAAGATCCTTTCAAAAGAGAAGTTCGATGCCGCGAGCGTCGCGACGCCGGAATGGGAGATCATCAGCGGTTCGCAGCAGCCATCGCTTGATCTGCCGTTTGTGGTCAAGGCGCCGCGCGAGGGATCCACGGTCGGTGTTTACATTATTAAAGCGGCAGAGGAGATCGACGCTGCGTTGCTCGAAGCCGAAAAGTTCGGCGACGAGCTGCTGGTTGAAAAATTTGTGCCGGGGCGCGAACTGACGGTTGGAGTGCTGGGCAAGCAAGCGCTGCCAATCATCGAAATTATTCCAAAGGGCGGGTTCTACGACTTTAAAAACAAATATCCATTCTTGAATCCCAGCGCGGGCGGCGGCGCCCGGCACGTCTGCCCGGCCGTGTTCTCGGCGGAGAAGACGATGGCGATCCAGGAGCTCGCGTTGCGCGCGCATCGGGCGCTTGGGCTGCGCGTTTACTCGCGTGTGGACGTCATCTTGCCGGAGCCGGGCGAGCCGACGGTCCTCGAGATCAACACCATTCCGGGCATGACTGAAGCGAGTCTGCTTCCCGAGGCGGCCGCCGCTGCGGGCATCAGCTATTCGCAACTCTGCGCGCGCATCGTGGAGTTATCGCTGACTGCAAGAGAGCAGAGGGCGAAATGAAAGCGACCAACCTAAGCAAACGCCCTCGCAACCAGCGCATCTCAAACACCCGCCAGCGTCGCCAGCAGCATCTGCTCGACGTCAAGGTGCGCTCGCACAAAGCGATCCAACATCGTAACCGGCGCGTGCTTGTCGTTCTCTCGAAAATCGCGCTCGCGCTGGCGGTTTGTGCCGCTCTTTATCTGGGCATCCGCTTCGGGGCGAAGCGCCTCTTCTTCGAAAATCCGGATTATCGGCTCAGTCAGATCGGAATGAAAACCGATGGCGCCCTGCAGCGCGAGCAGGTTTTGAAAGCCGCCGACCTGCACGAAGGCGAAAACATTTTCAGCGTTAATCTCGATCAGGTGCGTGATCGCCTGCAGCAGCTAGCCCAGGTCGATGAAGTGCAAGTCGTGCGCAAGCTGCCGGCGGAAATTGACATCGAGATCGTGGAACGGAAACCGGTGGCCTGGATCACGAGTGATAAAGAACTTTCCGATCCTTTTTCTTCCGAGGCAGCTTTTCTGGTGGATGCGCGCGGCGTGCTCATGAAGGAAAAGAAGTTGTTACCAGAGTATCTCGGTTTGCCACTCATCTGTGGTTGCGCGAGCGAGTCACTCGCCGCCGGCAAAATCGTCGAATCATACGAAGTCAAAGCGGCGCTCGAATTGTTGCGCATGAGCACGCGGAGCTTCATGCAAACGCGGTTTCAAATTCGCGAAATCGATGTCGCCAAAGGCTACTGCCTGCTCGTGACCGATAAAAACCACACCCGCGTCACCTTTGGATTCGACAATCTCGAGGCGCAGTTGCAGCGGCTCGAGCAATTTCTCGTTTACTCAGACGATTCCAAGCGCGAACTCGAAACCGTGAACCTGCTCGTGCAGCGCAATATCCCGGTGACCTTCACCAAGCCAGCCGTGGAAGTGATCAACGAAACAATTGATCCGGAGGAGGTGCCGAAAATCATGAAAGCGATTCCGCTGAATGCGGCCACAGAAGGGGCGGAGCAGGGAATCGCGCGATCGAAACAACCAGCCGGTGCGCAGCCGTTTTCGATGCCGCGTGCGACTCCGACACATAAGGGGAAAAAGGAACGAAAAAATGGCGAGCAGTGATTTGATGGTCGGATTGGAAATTGGAACGTCGAAGATCTGCGTCGTGGTTGGCGAAAGCCGGCCGGACGGGACCATCAAAATCCTTGGTGTCGGCCAAGCGCCATCGCGTGGCGTGCGCAAAGGCGAAATCGTCGATTTCGAGACTGCCATGAAATGCGTGCACGAAGCGGTCGTGGATGCGGAACAGAAGAGCGACGTCATGATCCGCAGTGTTTACGTCGGCGTGGCAGGTTCGCACATTCAGAGTTTCAACAATCGCGGCTCGGTCGCGCTTCCCGAAGATCGCGATGAAATCGATCAGCAAGACATTGAGGACGTGAAGGTGAGCGCACGCGAGGTCATGATTCCGGCGCAAAACGCGTTTCTTCACTCCATCATTCAGCACTATCACGTCGACGGACAGGATGGCGTTTTGAATCCGGTCGGCATGCTCGGGCAAAAACTCGAGGCCGATTTCCACATTATTCACGGGATGCGGACGCGAATCCAAAACACGATTCGTTGCGTGAAGGAGCTGCCGCTCGAAGTCGAAGACGTGGTTTTCACGGCGCTCGCTTCCGCGCAAGTCGTGCTCACCCAGCACCAAAAAAACCTCGGCGCCCTTGTCATCGATATCGGCGGCGGAACGAGCGATTACATTTTGTATGTCGATGGCGCTGTGAAACAAAGCGGCTGCCTGGCCGTGGGCGGTGATCACATCACCAACGACATCTCGATGGGATTGCGGATCCCGATGGCGCGCGCCGAGAAATTGAAGATCGAGGAGGGGAGCGTCACGCTCGGCAACTGTCTTCCAGGCGAGACCGTGCTGCTGAAAGACGACTCCGGGTTTGCCGGCAAAGAAATCGACCGGGAGACGCTGAACACGATTATTCACCTGCGGCTGCGTGAGATGTTTGAGTTGATGAAACGCAAACTCGATGAGCAGTCGTTCATCGATTATCTCGGCGAAGGAATTTTCATTACCGGTGGCTGCAGCCAACTGAACGGCGTCGATCATCTCGCGGAACAGGTCTTCGAAATCCCCGCGCGTGTGGCACATGCGCAGACGATGTCCGGGCTAACGTCCGCGTTTGAGAACCCACAGTTCTCCGCGGCGATCGGTTTGATCAAGTACGCGCAAGCGGTGCAGGCCGATCGCCCGGTCCGCCGCGGTTTCGGCCGTCTCTTCGGTAAACTTTTCAGCGGGATGCGATGAACCGTTTCACGTCATCCCGCGCAAAGCGCAGCGCAGCCGAGCCATCGCGCGACCTACATTGGAAGAAGCCTTCTTATAAATAGCACCGTCATTCTGAGCGAAGCAAAGCGAAGTCGAAGAACCCGTGGTGGGACCCAAAGATGACGCCACGGGATCCCTCGACTTCGCTCGGGGTGACATACTTGCGTTGCATTTACGAGATGGTTCTAGAGCCTCACGAGATCTCGGACTTCGCTCGCAACGACAGAGTGAGAATGCATTAACGAAAGAAAACACCATGATTCAACTCAGCCGCAACTACAGCCTGCCCGAACGCGAGGAGGAATTGATCTCCATCAAAGTCATCGGCGTTGGCGGCGCCGGGTCTAATGCGCTCGATCGCGTCGTCCTCGATGGTTTGGATAAGGCCGACCTGATCGCCGTTAACACCGACGTGCAGTCGCTCGCAAGTTCAGTCGCGGCGCACAAAGTGCAGCTCGGGCGCAATGTCACGCGCGGTCTCGGCGCTGGTGGGGATCCGGAATTGGGGTATGAGGCGGCACAGGAGGCGATCGATGAGATTCGTCACGCCCTGACGGATACGCGGATGGTTTTCGTTTGCGCTGGACTCGGCGGCGGAACTGGCTCCGGGGCCGCCCCAGTCGTGGCCCAGGTCGCGCGCGATGCGGGTTCCCTCGTGATTGCGTTCGCGGCGCTGCCGTTTTCGTTTGAAGGCAAACGGCGCACCGCCCAGGCGCACGAGGCACTCCAGCGCTTGCACGAGAGTTGCGATGCCGTGATTTGCTTCGAGAACGATCGGATGGGCGACATGGTCGCGCCGAAAGCGGGAATCCACCAGGCCTTCGCCGCCGCGGATGTCACGATTAGCCAGAGCGTGCGGTCGATCGTGAATCTGTTGCAAAGGCCCGGATTGATTCGGATCGGCTTCGACGATCTGCTCTCGGCACTCCGCAGCACGAACGGCCGTTGCCTGTTCGGATTCGGCGAATCGGATTCCGATAACCGGGCGCACGATGCGTTGACGCAAGCATTAAAGAATCCGCTGATGGACCGCGGACGCATGCTGGCCGACGCCGCGCATGTATTGGTGCAGGTAGCCGGGGGGCCCGGCATGACGCTGTCGGAAGTGGAAATTCTGATGGGCGAATTTGGTCGCCACATCAGCGATCGGACTCAGATTCTGTTCGGAACCACGGTGGATGGAAGGATGGGCAACCGATTGAGCGTGACGATCATCACCTCGCTCTCGGCGAACGGGGAGACGGCGGAAAAGTCGGTCGTGTGGTCTCGACCCGCCATTCCTGCGCCGCCCCCTCCGGAATTGTCTTCGACGCCTTCTCCACCGGTAATTGTTGCCGAGTCAATCTCGGAGAAGTTGGCTGAAGAAACGGTGCCCGATGCCGCGGTGCACGATCCTTGCGAACTGTCTTTCGAATCCGAATCTGCGCCAGGGCAAGTTGAAGCTGCCGAAGCGCGTCCGCGAGAAGCGGCGCTGGAACCTGAGGTAGAACTCATCGAACCAGAGCCGCAGCCTCGGGTTATCCTGCCAAAACGGAAGCCGGTTGTGGCGAAGGAAGCGAAACCGAAAGCGACGGCAATGGCTGCCATTCCGGCTGAACTGATGGAACCAGTGATGGAGCCGAAGCTACAGGGCGAAAAAGTTGCGCACGCAAAGCAGGAGGTGATGCAATTCGAACCGATCACCCGCGGACGTTTCGAGAAGAGTGAGCCAACAATCGTCGAGGGTCAGGATCTTGATGTGCCGACGTTCCTGCGCAAAAACGTGCGGGTGAAATGACGGTAACGCGCACCAGCGTCATCCCGAGCGCAGCAAAGCGGAGTCGAGCGGTCCCGTGGCGGCGCCTTTGAGGAAACTTCACCGGGATTCCTCGACTTCGCTCGGATGACAAGCTTCACTTCTTCATCAAATCAATCACGGCGCTCGTCATGCCGACGAGTCCAGTGCGGATGGTCGGCTCTGGCACGGGTGCGAATTTGCTGGAATGCAGACTCGGGAGCGGCGTTCCCGTCCTTTTGCTCTCCGCAATCTTTGCAGGATCAACCGCTCCGACGTTAAACATGAACGCCGGAATGGAATGATCGGGCAGACTGTATTCACTGAAGTCCTCACCGCCCATTGTCGGATCTTTTTGGATCACGTTTTCCGTGCCGATCGCGGTTTTAAGCGCGGCCGAGACGCGCTTGGTCAACTCGGGATTATTGTAAGTCGCGGGCGTAAACTCGTCCTGTCGAACGTTAACGATGGGCATGTGATCCTGTGGTATCCCCGCGGCAGCGGCCATGCCTTTGGCAATGCGATCGATGGACGCCAGCACGGCGTCGCGCACTTCCTTCTTATAAGTGCGCACCGTGAGCTGCATCTTCACCTCGTCCGAGATGATGTTGTGTTTGGTGCCGCCGTGAATGGAACCGACGGTGACAACGACGTCGTCATGCGGATTGGTTTCGCGGCTGGCGATCGTCTGCCAGCCCATAATCGTCTCCGCTGCGAGAACGATCGGGTCTTTCGTCTTGTGCGGATACGCGCCATGTCCGCCCATCCCACGCACAGTGACGTCGACTGAATCCACATTTGCATAGCAATAGCCTTCGGTGACGCCGATCTGGCCAGTCGCAATCTCCGCATCGTCGTGCAGCCCGAGCACGTAGTCAGGTTTCGGGAAGCGGGTGTAGAGTCCATCCTTCAGGAGCGCGCGAGCCCCGCCGACAGTTTCTTCCGCTGGTTGCCCGATGAATACGATCGTGCCGTGCCACCGATCCTTCAATTTCCCGAGCGCGCGCGCAGTGCCGATAAATGTCGCCATATGCACATCATGGCCGCAGGCGTGCATAACGCCGACCTCCTGGCCGGCGTCGTTCTTGGTCGTGACAGTGCTCGCATACGGCACGCCCGTATCTTCGCGCACCGGCAGAGCATCCAAGTCCGTCCGAATAGCCACGGTCGGGCCATCGCCGTTTCTCATGATGCCGATGACTCCGAAGCAGGTCGCCCCGGCTTTCTCGTACTTCCCGACGCGTTCTGTCACCTCACATCCAGCCGCGCGCAATTCCCTTGCCACGACCGCCGAGGTCCTCTCCTCGTGCGTGGATAATTCAGGATGGGTGTGCAGGTCTTTGTAAATCGTAATGAGCGACGGCAATTCGGCGTCAGCGATTTGTTCTGGCGTTTGTTGCGCGAATGCGGAGAGCACGGGAGCGAGCGAAAGCGCGAGGACGAGGCAAATCTTCATACGCGCACCTTACAGCCGCAGCATAACGTTTGTCATCCTTAGCGCGAGGAGGCACGACGGCCTCACAGAATCGTGGTGCACTCGTCAGCCTTCGACTTTGGAGGCACAAGAAAAAGAATCCCCAGACTTCGGAGTGACCGTCATCCCGAGTGCAGTTGAGGTCCCGCGAATTACCTCAAGTCCTGCAACGGAATCCCTCGGACTTGAGATCAGGTCCTGCAACGGGACCCCTCGACTGCGCTCGGGAATGACGGTCACCACGCCTATTGGTGCGTGCTCTGCCGCGCCTCGCAAAGCTTCCCAGTCTCGTTATGATTCCCGGAGATGGAGACCGAAGAATTCAGAATTCTGATCGCTAGTACTGAGAAGACCGGAAATACTTGGCTGAAGCTTCTTCTTTCGAATCTTTACGATTTGCCGGCACCGTACCTTGGTCCGGACTTTTCGGAGTCCGAAGCGGACATGCTCGGGCAGCGCTGGGTAACCCATCAGCATTTTTTCCCGGAGCGCCGCCTTTTGGAGTGGGCAGATTTGAAGCAAGCGCGCCTCCTCACGACCGTTCGGCATCCGGGCGATACTCTCGTTTCTCTTTATCACTACTGCTGTAACTATGCGGATCATTACAAGGATGACGTTCGGATTGAGCGTGCCCTTGTTGCCGATGCGGCCGATCGCCAGGCCACCGCGACGCTGGAGCATCATGTCGTCGATGGGGAACTGATTCGCGCGTTGCAAGATCGCATCATGTGCGATTTGAATATCTCGATCAGCTGGATTCTCAGCCGACGGAGTACAATCGTGCGCTATGAGGATTTGCGGGCAGAGCCTTTGTCAAGCCTCAGTCGCCTTGCTGCGTTAGTCGCTCCGGTTTCGAGTGATCGGATTCAGCAGGCGATCGACGCCTGTGAGCTTAAGAATTTGCGGGACAGTTATCAAATTGACAGCAGGTTCTTCCGCCGAGCCCTGGTCGGTGAATGGCGCAGTGCGCTACCGCTCGAGGTTCTCCGTCGCTTTCACGAGGAAGAAACGTTCAAAGCGCAGTTTGCGTTTTTAGGATACGACATGGAACCGGAGGCACCTGCACACGAGCCGGAACCGTCGTTTCAGACACGCAGTATTTTGCAGCACGGCGAGGCCTGCTTTGATAACGGCGTACCCTTCCTTCCCATTCTCGCGCAACTGCTGGAGAGCGTCGAGCCGGAGAGGAGAGAGGGATGGAATCCAGTGTTAAGCACTTCCTCCCCTGACTCGTTCTTTCATTGGGTGAATGCGCCCGCCGATGGAGACGTACTCAAACACAGCGCGATCCCGAGAATAACCAATCTGGCGGCCTTCATCTATACACTGCGCCCTGATCTCCAAGCCGCCTTTCCGGATATTTTCGATTCGAGTCGTCTGGGATATGCGGGCTGGTTTCTACGTTATGCGATCGAAGGGTATCAGCTCGATCGCAGGCTCCTCACACCGGTCGCGCTGAGCTGGATAGAGAAACGACCGGAGGAAGCAACCATGCATGATGAAGCTGTTGGCGTGGGCAGACGCGCGGGTCCATAGCAGTATTTCAACGACGCTCCGGTTTATCGTCACCCCGAAAGCCTGGCAGATACGTGCATACCTGTGCCGGCGTGACGACGCGAAGGCGTGTCTTCCTCGTCTCGATTCCCGCCTCACGAGAGCAGTGTTATAACTCCAGCGTCTGCTGGGCGACTGCGGACGCCGTCGACGTGAAGCTTGCGAACTTTTTCATCAGCTCATCCAGTTTCGCAGCGTAATAATCGACGTTTTCATCACGATTAGCGGGGTCAAAAGCGGAAGCGAGCTTCGCGTTCTCGTAGGCTGCGATTTTTTTGCCCGTGCCCGTGATGTAGTAGCTGATCTGATCACCGGGCCGATAGTGCCGGCCGCTGGCGAGCGCGAGCTCATAGGCTGCGGCCCGATTGCGGGATGAACCGGCAATTTTCTTCCGGTATTGATCGAGCGAATCCTGAAGGGTGTCGGTCTTCATAAACCAATCGATGGGCGACGCGCGCTCCCGGATTTTGCGTTCGAAATCGGCGCGGAGAATCGTCACCGCGTCCGGTTTCCCCTGCATCAGGAGCTTGATCATCTCCTCGAGAAAGAGGCGTTGAAATCTCTCGAGTCCTCGTGACTTCAAGGCGCCCCCTTTCATGATGACGTCGCCCTTGCGCGTGAGGAGCGCGTAATTTTTCGCCTTGTAGCTGAACATCGCGTCGAACTGCTCGTCGAATTCCACTTCAATCCCCGGCGGCAATTCCGCGGCGAGGCCGCGGCGTAATTCCTCGATCACGGAAGCGGTATCTGGCCGCGGCTTTTCAGGCGCGGCGCTGAAACTCGAATCTTCTGTCGGCGGGGGAACGAAGTAGATGCCATCGGTGTCGACTTCAATGACCTGGGCGCCGCGTCCGCTCAGCCAGCCGATCATTTTCTGGAGCAGGTCCCGCCCGATCTGGGTGACGCGAGCGGCCGCGTCGAAATCGGCGAAATGCCCCTGCGCGAATCCCAGGTATCCGTAAAAGCTGTTGATCAGGATTTTGAAGGTGTTCTGCAGTGCATGAAAATATTGTTGCTGTGCGCGGTCGGAGGCACCGCGCATGCTGGCTTTGGCCTCCAGCCGGAAGGTGCGCAGATCGGTGAGCAGATGACGAAAAATTTGCAGCTGGTCCGTAACAGGGAAGCAGTCGAACTGCAGCATGACTGACGGATAGAGCGATGCGATATCGCAGTGCCAGACATTCCGCGCGACGCCGGTGAAGAAAATGGCTGTGTAGCCGCCTTCGAAACCGCGGGCCATCGGCATTTCGGGAATGGAATGGCGCTGCCGGTAGTACTCGCGCAGAAAGAGGGCGGTGATCCGGGTGGCGTTGCCGCGCACGATCACGTCCTGATAGTTGTAGGGGAAAATCTGCGCCTGGATGAAGTAACTCGGGCTCAAGAGATCAGCGACCGCGCGTGTCTCGCGCACAGCGCAAAGGGCGCGCTTTCGGAATGTGTCGGCGTCATCAAGGTAGGCGCGTTGCAATTCTTTCCCGCCCAGCTGCGAGATCTCGGCTGCATCCATCAGCCCGAAGTGCTCGGCAACATCGACGCGCTCGAATCCCGACAAACTGCGCATCCCAACGTCGTAGAACTGGGCGAGCAGAAAGGTGTCCACGAAGTGACGCCCATCGATCGTAAACTTGGGATAATCGATCGTCTTCTCGGCAATCTGGAGTCGCGATGGCCGTGAGCGCAAAAACCCGCCGCTGCGTCCCCAATCGAGTTTCACCTTTGCCTTGCGCGCGCGCGCCACGAGATACGGGAGGTCAAAACGGAAAAGATTGTGGCCTTCGATGAGATCGGGATCGCGTTCTTTTATCAGACTCGTGAGGCGCTTGAGCGCGTCGCGTTCTGATTCCTGCGCCTTCGCTGGATCAACAAGGATCAGTTCTTCCCAGCCGCTGTTGTCCGAAAGGGCGATGCTCATGACGTGATCTTCCGGAATCGACGCCTCTGGCAGATCGCGGTCACTTCCAGAGAACGAGAGCACTTCGAGCTGAAGGCGGCGAAGTTGGTAGAAGGGCAACTCCTTGAATAATGTCCGCCCGGTGTGGGTGAGATAATGCTGCACCGGATCGTTCAGCGCGAAGAAGCTGCGGCCGGCGTTTTTCAAACCGTTCCGTAGCGCAATCAGCTCTTTCCAGCTATTGGCGATCACACGCCATCCGAACTTCAGATTCCCAGCCAGCTTCTCGGCTTCGATCCCCAGATCCATAACGTCGGAGTCAGCCCAGACGAACGGATGGAACGGCTCGATCTCACACGTGGTGCTGCCATCTCCGTCGCGCCGATAAACCTTCACCGTCCCGGTATCGCCGAGCTCGATCGCGACGATACGCGGCGTCTGGTCGGAGCCGAAGAGCAGTTGGTTTTCCTCGAAACGCATGCCGCCTCAACAGAGCGCGAAAACGGACTCAGGAAAATGGGAATTCTGAAGCCAGGGCGTCACGACTCGGACTCGCCATTGCCAAGGCCATCGTCACCGCGCACGATGGCACCATTGGGGTGGAAAGCTTCCCCGGCAAAGGCAGCGAATTCTGGTTCGAACTGCCGGCGGCGTAGGGATGCCTCCTGGTTTGGGAGAACGAAAGCGCGCTGCTTAGTTCCAGGTCGCCATCCACTGATCGATCACGTCGAAGGGCGACAAACCGGTCGACGGATCTTCCGTGTCCGTCACCAGGTCGTGATGGCCAATGTAGAGGGTCGGTCCAGGCTGCCAGGTCTGACTTTCGCGCCCGAGGACAGGATTCTGCGCGCTGTAGACTGCGACCAGTCCGTCGTCCACCACTTTCTCCGGATAAACCGCGAGGTAATAAAGGAAAGCCCCCGGCGGCCCGAGCGGCAGCTCTTCGTAAGGATCGCTCGCGGAAGCGGAATAGTAATGGGCGGTGGCATAGTCGGGCCCGGGCGAATTAGCCGGGTCCAGCAGAGTCAGGAAATTCGAGTAAGTCGGCGGCCCGTTTTTCCCGGTCGTCGCCAGGTCCTGTAGGAGCGGTCGCGCCGCAATGGGAAAATAACTCGCGAAGGCATTGTACAACCTCAGGTCCCCGAAAGGAATTCCCGTGTGCGGTCCTCCCAGACTCACGTAATGGCCCCCGCCGCGGAGCGGACCGAGGCGGTAGCCCGCGTTTCCCTGTTCGATCGCCCAGCGGGAGACGGGGTTTCCCATGCTATGCGCGAAGACATCCACCTGCGTAATCCCCGCGGCCGTCAGGACGCCCTGCATACTATTGGCCAGCGCATTCCCGATTTCCTGCAGGGGAGCATTGGAAGTGTATTGGAAACCGATGATGTAATCGTAATACGGATGCCCCGTCTGCTGCCGCGAAGCGAGGTGCGCAGCGAGTTCGTTCAGGTCGGCCAGATCGGACTCGATCCCATGCACGCAGAGCGCGATCCGGCCGGACAAAGGCGGGACCGCCGTGTTCGGCTGAAAAGCGCCATTTTGAAAAGGCTGCACCGACGTGATCAAACTTGAAGGCAGCTGCGGCTGACCGTTCGAGGTGAAGAAACGAAGAATGACGCGGCCGTTTTTGCCAGGCTTCGCATGGAGCTTGCGCACGGTGGCGGCGTCGAGCTGGCCGGTCAGATGCGAGCTGTCCGCCAGCGTGGAGGGCAGGGAGAGGCGCCGGCCGCCTTTTGTTTCCACCATGATCGTGGTGGAAGAAGGGACCGCGGTATCGTAGGCGCCGACGAAGGGCAGCGTGATGGTGATGGTGCCAGTGGCGGAGAGCGCCCGCGGGTCCAGCTTCAGCCGCACGTCGGACGGCGAGGCGAGGTAACCGTCTCCCAACACTCGCGGCGGCGGATTCGAATCGACATGCAGCGTCACTCGCGACCCGTTCGCGATCGTTCCGGGCGCGATGCTGACGATGGCGTTCGTGCTCGAATCGCCCAGGGTGACGCCGCTGCCGCCGACGTTGGTCGTCTTGGAAAACACTGGTGCTCCCTCGACGGCGCCCCCGGCGCAGAAGAGAGCCGCCAGCGCGAGACAAAGCACACTGCGCTGCGATTGTTTCCCAAAGAACGAGAGAGTTTTCCCGGACCGGGCCCTGGGTGCAGGCAAATTCGATTTCATCATGTGAGGAATTAGAGGACCCTTGCCGTGACGGCGGCAGCCTCACCGTAGACTGGGGGAGCGCCGTCTCGCGGTCAATTCTTTTCCCGCTCGAAAACGAAGGAGCGGGAGATATCAGAGCGGGATTTGCTCGGGCACGCCCGCCTTACCCAACGAACCCGCTGCCTTGGCCAAGGAAACGCCCGTCGTGGCCGGGGAGATGGCGGCCTTGGGCAAAAATTTTGCGGTCCTAGGCAGGGAAATCGCCGCTTCGGGCAAACGAACGACTGACTTGGCCAACGAAACCTTCGACTTGGGCAAGGAGATGCCCGTTTTGGCCAGAAAAATGGCTGATTTGGCCAGAAAACCGACCTTTTTGCCGCCAAAGCGAGTTTTTCGCCCACGAAACCCCGGAACGGCGGCAACCACACAACCGAAGCTGGATAGTCCTCACCGCTGGGGAGGCGACATTCGCCTCGACCGCCTTCGCGGGAACGCTTCCCTCGCGTTTCGCGCCTCTGTAGGTCGCACTCACAAGCGAGGCGCTCACTCTTGCCGCGAAAGCTAACGAGAGGTCAATGAGAAAGTTTAAGAGCCCGTCAAAAGCTAAGAATTGGGCTTGCATTGTTTTTTCGGACAGTGAATGAGGGACCAATTCCTGTTGTTAGTTGTTTAGCTGGGATTCAAAAGCGATCGGGCTGGTGTAGGCAAGACTAGAGTGCAGTCTGATGCGGTTATAGAAGGTTTCGATGTA
>JBBSIA010000002.1:0-203624 GCA_038232335.1 Chthoniobacterales bacterium | reverse complement strand
GGCGGGTTAAAAAAGGGCCGGCCGGTCTGCTCTGCGTCCAATGCTCTCCACGAGGGGGGCGATGACGAACGTGCAAAGACTCGGCCGACCGAAAACAACGAAACCAGAACTGCCCCCTCAATCCAATTTTCCATGCCAACAAACCAGCCACACCAAGCACATAAGCGAACCGCTGGCCCTTACGATGCCTAGCGTATGATAGCTCCAAGCTTTTACTTGCAGCGACACTCGCTCTCGGCGGTGTAGCATCTTGGTCTCGTTAGACGTTTTCCGCGCACCGAGATGCGACGCCTTCTTCTCCTGACGGTAGCCGTTGTCGTGGCGGTGATTTTCGGGTATTGGATTCCAGCACTCGTTCGGCACTTTACCGAGTTTGGCTCGGTCGTCCCACGGCTCGCGCGGCCTGGATTTTGTCTCGTATTGGTTGCCCTCCTCCTTGCGAGTCCAACGCTTCAATCTCAGTTACGTGTCAGTTGGCGGTGGACACGGGTGCTGTTGATACCGCTCGTTTATCTCGGCCTGAATACGGCAGGCCTATTTGCACACCCAACGTTCTTTCCTACTGCTCTCGCTGCAGCTTTAGTTCTCGATGGTCTCACGATCGGCTTCATCGAGGAGTTTTTGTTCCGCGGTGTCGCTTTTCTCGGAGACCCGGAAGCTTCTCCTAAGACGACTGTCTTTTTGAGTGCGCTCGCTTTTTCTTTGTTGCATATCACGGGCTTAACGACCGGTGTTGATCCGCACGTTGTATGGCGACTTATCGTTTTTGCATTTCCAGCCGGTATCACTCTCGGAATTATTCGCATGGCTACCGGAAGCATCGCGTGGCCTGTCGTCATGCACGGCTTGATCGATGCCACCGGATACTTTGCCTACCCCCGCGCGACACCCACTGGAAGACTGGGAGCCGATCTCTACGCTTTTACCGTCGTTGCGACGGATGTATTGTTCTTTGTTCATCCCGCGATGAAGCCCAAACGTTTAACCATGCGCTGCAGCTGACGGCGAGCCGTCGTACGACCCAGTTTTCACATGACTAATATCCTCCAACCCGCCGCGACGGGCGCTCTAGCTCGCCGCAGCTCATCTTGTTCTCGTTAGGCGCAGCAACACCACGCTATATGGAACCACCGTCGAGCCGATCGCTGAGATCGCCGCCGCCGCGCGTTTTCTGGATGCGGCAGTGTCCGCGCACCTAATGGGCCGCCGTGATCTCGCTGAAGAGCTGATACGCCTCGCGGGAATGCCGGTGCTCAGAGATTACACGGAATCGCTCTGGGGTACGAGGAGCCCTTACGTGCAGTATCGAGTTGTGACGGACGCGCCGCCAAGCTTCCAGACGATCAACGTGTCAAGGTGCGCATGCCGAATTCTGCCGAGAAGGCGGCCTTATTCCAGCGCGACGGCTACCATTACAGGTTTTGCGGCATACCCGTCATCCGCAAAGAGGTACGGTTTTGAGCAGTAGCGCAAGAACACTGAATCCGGCGTGCTTCGATCCATTCATGGCGCCAATCGTGAAACGACAACGAAGATTGAAGAAGTGAAAACTGAGAAAAAGGATGCGAGTGGCACGGCGCCACCACTCGACTGCGGAAAGGACACAATCGCGAATGCGGAATTCGGAAGGCTGAACCGGCACAACGGCGAATGCGCAATGCCCAACTCGGAATGCGAACCGGAGGGAACCGAACGCCGTTGGTAGCACGATTGTCGCTAAGCGATCGATGCGCTGCGGAGACGGAAGCCGCTCCGACTTGAATAGATCGCGCACTTCCAACGACCAACATCTTCATATGAAAAGGTTTACTAGTTTACTGATAGGCTGTTCGCTCGCGCTGGCAGGGGCTGCGATGGCGCAACAGCCAGACGAGCAGGCGTCACCGGCAAAAAAGAACAAGCGGGGCGCTGAAAAAACGAACGCGGCCGGACCGCAATCAGGCGCGAACGCGGGCAAGACTCAGGAGCGGCCGGCAAAGCAAAACGGCGCGATGAAGGAACGCGGCGCGGCGAACGAGCGCGGCGCAGCCAATGATCGTGGCGCGAACAACGAGCGTGCCGCTGGCAAGAGCCGCAATGCTCGCGCGAACGAGGAATCTCCGAATGCTGCCCAGACGGATGCTTCAGGTCAGGCCGCGGCGGGCAGCAGTGCGACACCCGCCGCGAAACAGCAGCAGGCCGAGCAGCGCAAAAAAGGCATGAAGGGGCGTAACGCGGCGGCGAGGGCATCAGCGACTCCGGCAGCGCCGAGCGCGACTCCGGCGGCAGCGTCGGCCAGTGCAGCTCCGTCAGTTTCGGCAGCGACTGGGCAAAAGGGGCAGGCTAATGCGGGGGCAGCGGCGAAGAAACCCGATCCGCAGCAGGTGCAGCAGATCAAGCAGCAGCACGCGAACTTCCGTGCGCAGCCCAAGCCGCAGCAGGTGCCAACGGTTACCTATAATCAGAACTATCGCATTCAAGGAAGCGATCAGTGGCAGGGTCCGCAGTACGAAGTATTCCGCTCGTACCGGCCGGAACGGCATGACGAGGGGTGGTATCGGTCGCGTTACAACCGCGTGGAGCTGATCGGTGGCGGCTACTATTACTTCAACAGTGGCTACTGGTATCCGGCATGGGGTTACAGTCCTTCGGCGCAGTATTACGCTTACGATGCCCCGATCTATGTGGGTCAACGTGCTGAGCCGCCAGACCGTGTGATCGCGGACGTGCAAACCGAGCTGCAGCAGATGGGCTACTACAGGGGCGAGGTGGATGGATTACTCGGGCCTTTGACCCGGGAGGCGCTCACCGGCTACCAGTCCGAGCAGGGGCTCACGGCGACGGCGGTGATCGACGAACCGACGCTCAATTCCCTCGGGATGGGATAAGGTGGAGCTAGGCTATTAACGAAAAGCCGTCGGGGCGCAGGAATGCCCCCGGCGGCTTTTCTGTTTTTAGGCGCGAGGCTTGGTCTCACCGGTGGCTACGAGGCGCAGGGAAGGCGGAGGTCAAAGGTGGAAAGTAGAATTCGAAAGTAGAAGTTCCGGAGGCGGAGTCGGAAGAGGGTGCGCATCGCGGTGCTAGGGGCAAAGTGGAGACAGGCACCGCGGCCGCCAATGAAGGGACGGACGATTTAGGCTGTATGGATTTGCTGATTGAGAACAAAACCGCTGTCGTTACCGGATCGACGGCGGGTATTGGACTCGCGATCGCGGCGCTGCTGGTGAAGGAAGGAGCGAATGTGGTGGTAAACGGGCGTACCCAGGTGCGCGTGGACGAGGCGGTGAAAAAGATCCAGAGAATGGATCTCGGAAGGCGGAAATCAAAAACCGGAGATCAGCGGCGTGTGCGAGGCGTGGCGGCGGATCTTTCCATGGCGGAAGGAGTGGAGCAGTTTGTCCACGAGGTTCCTGACGCCGACATTCTGGTTAATAATCTGGGGATTTTTGAGCCAAAGCCTTTCGAGCAAATCTCGGATGAGGATTGGTTCCGGTTTTTCGAAACCAATGTGATGAGCGGGGTCCGGCTGAGCCGCGCTTATCTGCCGCGAATGCGGGAACAGAATTGGGGCCGGATTGTGTTCGTTTCGAGTGAGTCGGCGCTGCAAATTCCGGCGGAGATGATTCACTATGGCATGACAAAGACCGCGCAGATCGCAATCGCCCGCGGGCTGGCGGAGACATGCGCGGGCGGCGGCGTGACGGTGAACGCAGTGTTGCCAGGCCCGACGGCGTCGGAAGGGGTAAAGGAGTTTGTGGGGTCGCTGGCGGAAGAGAACAAGCAGACGAGCGAGGAATTTGAGAAGGAGTTTTTCACTTCGGCCCGGCCGACTTCGCTGCTGAAGCGATTTGCCAAACCGGAGGAGGTGGCGCCGCTGGTGGCGTATCTGTGCAGTCCGCTCTCGTCTGCGACAAATGGCGCGGCGCTGCGGGTGGATGGCGGCGTGGTGAAGTCGCCATTCTAGGATGCGATTAATCCCCGATCTGTTAAATGGCGTAAAACACT
Organism: Chthoniobacterales bacterium; assembly: GCA_038232335.1. Lineage (GTDB taxonomy): Bacteria > Verrucomicrobiota > Verrucomicrobiia > Chthoniobacterales > UBA10450 > JACCXL01. The sequence goes on along the minus strand of JBBSIA010000002.1, from coordinate 199,640 downwards.
GAACCCCCTGAAAGCTGAAAAGCTGAGAGTTGAAGCTGATGTTTGATATCAAAGCGAAGGAGAAAATGACGGAGCGGGCGATTCTCATCGGCGCTTACATCGATCCGGGGAAGAAGGCCGAGGCGCAGAGTCTGCTCGAGGAGTTGGAGGAGCTGGTGAATACGCTCGGGATTCCGATCGTCGAGCGGAAGCTGATCTCCCATCGCGAGAATCACCCGCGCTATCTGATTGGTTCCGGCAAGGCGCAGGAGATCGTGGACCTCGCAAAGAGGCACGAGTGCGATGTGCTCGTTTTCGACAATGAGCTGAGTCCGTCCCAACAGCGCAACTGGGAAGAGCTGGCCGGGATGACGGTGGCCGATCGTCAGGAAATCATCCTCGATATCTTCGGCGCCCGTGCGCACACCCGGGAAGCGCGAATCCAGGTCGATCTCGCGCGCATGCAATATTCGCTGCCGCGCTTGACGCGGGCGTGGAGTCACCTCGGCCAGCAGGGCGGCGGGATTGGCGCGAAGGGCGAGGGCGAGAGCCAGCTCGAACAGGATAAACGCAAGATCCGTTTACAGATTGATCGCCTGAAACGCGAGCTGCAAGAGGTGCGGAGTGCACGCGCGACGCAGCGCAAAGATCGCAAGCGTGCCCCGGTGCCGAACGCCGCCATCGTCGGCTACACGAACGTGGGCAAGTCATCGCTCCTGCGACGGTTGACCGGCGCGGAAGTGCTAATTGAGAACAAGCTCTTCGCCACGCTCGACACCACGACGCGCAAGATCGCCTTGCCGAACAAGCAGCCGCTCTTGCTCACCGATACGGTCGGCTTCATTCGCAAGCTTCCGCATCAGCTGGTGGAAGCGTTCAAGGCGACGCTGGAAGAAGCGGCGCTTTCCGATTTCCTCATCCACGTGCTCGACGCGTCGGAAGCGGAGGTGATGGAGTTTTACAATACGACCATGCGCGTGCTGGCCGATCTCGGCGCGGACACGAAGCAGATGCTGGTGGTGTTTAACAAGATCGACAAGATCACTGACGCGTATGTCGTTCCCGCGCTGCGCCGGCATTTTCCGGACGCGGTGTTTGTCTCGGTGGAAACCAGCGAGGGAATGGATGAGTTGGTCGAACGGATTTCGGAATTTGTCGCGCGCGGCGCGATGACGGTGGAGCTGCGGTTGCCGGCGGCACGCGCCGATCTCGTGGCGCGGTTGCACCGCGACGGCACTGTTTCAAACGTGACGTACGAGCATGAGTTCACGCACGTGACGGCAACGATCCCAACGCGCGCCTTGGAGATGTTTGCGCCTTTTCTGGCTTTGCCCGACCCGACTGCGACCGTGGAAAGTAGGAATGGGAAAGTAAGAGTGGAAAGTGAGGGGTAGAGAGATCAACGCGAGAGAGGCGCGTGAGTTCAATAATCTGAGCCGTAGAGAGCCGCGCCGGGAAATCATGAAAACACACCCTAACTCCCTCATTCGAGCTTTCCGCTTATTGGTTCTGCTTGTGTGCAGTGGCGGTGCTCTTTTCGGCGCCTTGCCCGGCGCGTATAGCCCCGCCGAGTTAGATAAACAGGAAGTGAAGGCCGCAGCGGATTTTGCGGTCCAGGAACAGGCGAAACGCGATAAGTCGCCGTTGCAACTGAGGTCGATAGCGACAGCGGAGCAGCAGGTTGTTGCAGGAATGAACTACCGGCTGACGCTCGTGGTCAGCAGGGGCGGCAATTCCCGGTCGGTCAAGGCAACGATCTTTCGAGCCCTCGACTCCCACTACGAGATGAAGTCGTGGGAATGGCTGGAGAAGTAGGCGGAGGTCAGAAGTCAGAGGTCAGAAAGTAGAAAGTAGAAGTTCCGATTGCGGAGAGGTCAGGCGGGCGCGAATTCCGGGAGGCCGATGGAGAGCTCTTCCTCCGCCGTTTCTTCGATCGTCTCTAAAGGCGCAAAGCGGTCGGCGCGGAAGCCGCGCTCGATTCCGTGGGCGTTGAGGGGACCGGTAATCTCACAGAGGTAAACGGCGGTCTCGCCTTCTTCACCGGTTAAGCCGATGCCGGGAACGATGTCGCGAATGGTGTAGGTGATACCTTCCTTCGGCAGCTCAGAATAAAGCTTCTCGATGCCAAGCGGAAACTTTCCATCGACACAAACAACTTTCTGATTCGGCAGGAACATGCTGGCAATTTATAACACAGGCGCCGCAAATCGCACATTGCAGCGGGGTCGCCGGCGGCATGGAGATGCAGGCGGGATCGCATCGTATTGCGTTTGGCATCAGCGTTGTTCAGGAAACCCGCAGACCAGCAGAAGCTCAGCGCTGCGGCGAGAAAACTGCGATTCACGCGACAAAAGCAGCGAGATTTGCGCGATCGAGCGCGTCTAAGCTTTCGTGTGAATCTCGCGGACGTGGGCTGCTTGAAAACGAGGGTTGGAGCGGTATTTTGCGCCGATGGCGAAAGAGGAGCAGATCGTCACTGAGGGCACCGTCACTCAGGTGCTGCCGGGCACCATGTTCCGCGTCGAGTTACCAGGGAATCGCAACGTCCTCGCTCACATTTCCGGGAAGATGCGCAAGCATTTTATTCGAATCGTTCCGGGCGACAAAGTCGAGGTCGAGCTTTCGCCTTACGATCTGACGAAGGCCCGGATCATTTTTCGCGAGAAGTAAGCGGATATGCCGGCGGTGGGCCGCGTCCTTCGGCCGCGATTTTGTGCATGGCGGGTTCCCCTGTATTTCTCTGGGGGGTGAAGCGCTGGATCAATTGCTGGCCTCGCGCAAAGTCGCCTTGCGAGCGCGAATAAAATCCTCCAATCCCGTAAGCGCAATCGCTGCTCGAATTACGTTTCTGCTGAGAGAAGGGATTCATTCCTTCTTCCGTTTGTCTAAATGAGGAACGGGCGGATATTCGACAAAGACGATTACAGGAGGACACCATGGCTGACGAAACCAAACCATTCACACCGAGCACGACTGGAACCGCGCTTCCAGGAGCGAACGTTGAGAGCAGTAAAATGCATGTGCGCAAAGCCGCTGACGATTTGAAATCCGCGGCGGGCGCAGTGGCCGGCGAATATCGTGGCAAGGCCGAGCAAGCCTGGGGCGACGCCCGCGACCGGGTTCGCACGTTCCAGGAAGATGGCGAACAATATGTCCGCGAGAATCCAACCAAAGCCGTCTGCACGGCGCTGGGGGTGGGATTCGTGCTGGGCATTATTTTCCGGCGTTAATCAGATCGCTGCATGGCCGGCGACTCCATGCGGTTCCGCAATCCTGCGGGCCACGCAGGTTTGTTGAACAACCTGCTGGCGCTATTCAATTCGCTCGCCGGATTCTTCGAGAGCCGTCTTGGGCTGATCGCGCACGAGTCGAAGTCCGCGCTCGTGCACGTGTTGGTGCTGGCAGGGGCCTTCGTCGCGGGTGCGCTGCTCTTCGGTCTTGGTTATGTGTTCCTGATCGGAAGCATCGTCGTGGGAATCGCCCACGCGTCTCACGTCTCCACAGTCTGGATCGCTTTAGGAGCGGCAATCGTGCATTTTGCGCTTTGCGCGGGCTGCGTTTACCTCGCGCTCAACCGGATGCACAAACCGATGTTCGAAATGAGCGCCGCTGAATTGAAGAAGGATCGTCAATGGCTAAAGAACCTGGACAAGCAAAATCTCCGCACGAGCTGAGGCAGGAGATCGCTCATTCGCGGGACCGGCTAGCCCGGGATTTGAGCGGGCTGCGGTATGAGTTGGATTTCCCGCTGAAAATTCGCAAGTCGGTCCAGCGGAATACCGCGATCTGGGTCGGCGGAGCGGTGCTCTCCGGAGCGTTTTTCAGCATGCTTCCCGCCCGCACGAAAAAGGTGACCGTGCATGCGAAATCGAAGAGCAAGGGTGAAGAACAAAAAAAAGGCATTCTCGGGGCGGGACTTACCCTTGGTATGCTCAGATTCGCCGCCACACTGGCGAAGCCGGCGGTAACGAGGTTCATCGCGCAGAAGTTCGCCGGACCCGGCAGCAGCGCCTCCGGTTCTCGGACATAGCGTTTTCGATTTACGCCGGTGACTCCGGTGGCTCATCATCTCTGCGGCCATGACCGCAGGAACCGCCGAGATTGTCGCCCATTCAAGAGGGCATACTTTTCGTCACGTCGACGAATATCTGGCGGTGGGGCAGGAGGGCGGCGCTTCCGATATTCACCTGGGAGTGAACGCTCCGCCGATTTGGCGTTTGCACGGCTTGCTGCAGCCGATCTGGCCTCATGCGTCGCCGCTGAGCGCCGAAGAGACGTCCGCCCTGGCGGCGGCTTTTCTGCCTGAGGTCCAGAAAGAACATCTCGCCTCGCGTGGCGATGCCGACTTCGCGTACGCGAACGCATCCGGCCGTTTCCGCGCGTCGGTCGTCCGGCACCGTCTCGGAGTCGATCTCGTTTTCCGCATCATCAATACGCGGGTGCGGACGATGGACGAGCTGGGGTTGCCTGAGACTTTAAAATTACTCACGCGTTACCAGAATGGCCTGATCCTGGTCACCGGTTCGGTTGGCAGCGGGAAATCGACCACCCTGGCTGCGCTCGTTGAGCAGATAAACGTCGAGCGCCGTGAACATATCATTACCCTCGAAGATCCGATCGAGTACACCTTTGAACCCAAAGGCTGCCACATCACGCAACGCGAAGTGCATACCCACACCCTCTCCTTTAGCGCCGCGCTCCGTGGTGCGCTGCGCGAGGATCCCGATGTCATCATGGTGGGCGAAATGCGCGATTTAGAGACGATTTCGCTCGCGATCACCGCGTCGGAGACCGGTCACCTCGTGCTTGGAACCTTGCACACGGGGAATGCTTCGCGCACCCTCGATCGCCTCCTCGACGTCTTTCCAGTAGATCAACAGGACCAGATCCGGATCATGGTCAGCGAATCGCTCCGCGGCATCATCAGCCAGCAGTTGATCCCTCGCGCGGACGGCACCGGACGCGTGCTCGCGCTGGAAACGCTCACCAACACGCCCGCGGTCGGGAATGTGATCCGGGAAGCGAAGACCTTCATGCTGCCCGGCATCATTCAGACCGGGAAAAAGCAAGGCATGCAGCTCATGGATGATGCCTTGATCGACCTCTACAACCGCCGCCTGATCAGCGGGGATGAGGCGAACGCGCGAGCCGAACAAAAATTATTGATGCGACAGCACGTAGGAGTCTAACCGGCGTGGCTTATATCGACCGATTTTTCGCCGTTTTGGTGGAGCAAGGCGGATCTGATCTGCACATCGGCGAAGGTCAACCGCCCAAGATGCGTCGGCATGGCGATGTCATGCCGATTCGCGAACAACCGGTCACTCGCGAAGAGGTCGTTCGGATGCTGAGCGAAATTTCCGGTGCGGAGAGCTGGCAGCTCTTTGAGGAACGCGGAGACCTGGATTTCGCTTACGAGATGGATGAAATGTCGCGCTTCCGTTGCAATTTTCTAAAGCAGACAAACGGATATGGCGCGGTCTTTCGGCTAATCCCCACCCAAATCGCGACACTCGAGCAGCTCGGAATTCCAGCGGTCGTGAAGGAGTTCGGTCATTTGCGCGGAGGGTTGGTCCTGGTCACCGGCCCCACCGGTTCCGGCAAGTCAACGACGCTGGCGGCCCTGATCGATTACATCAACGAAAACTTTTCCCGGCACATTGTCACGATCGAGGAGCCGATTGAATTTGTGCATCGAAATAAGCGCAGCATCATCACGCAGCGGGAGGTGCCCTTGAACTCGGCGTCGTTCCCGGATGGATTGAAAGCGGCGCTGCGGGAGGATTCGGATATCGTGCTCGTCGGCGAGATGCGCGATCTGGAAACGATCTCGCTTGCGCTTACCGCGGCCGAGACCGGCTTGTTGGTGTTCGGCACGCTCCATACGAATAACGCGCGGAAAACGATCGACCGCATGGTGGATGTCTTTCCGGCCAACAAGCAGGCGCAAGTGCGAACGATGCTGGCCAACTCGTTGCGCGGGGTGCTTGCCCAATTGTTGCTAAAAAAAGCCGACGGCCGCGGCCGTCTCGCGGTCAACGAAATTCTGGTCGCGAACGCCGCCGTCTCGGCCATTATTCGAGAGGGCGCGACCCAGAAACTCCAGGATGTGATCGTGGCCGGCAAAGGGCAGGGGATGCAGTTCATGGATGACGCGATCTGGGCGCTGCTGCAACAGGGCGTCATCTCGGCGCACGAAGCGTTTATGAAAGCGATCGACAAGAGCCTGTTTAAGAAATTTCTACCGGCTGCCGAGCAAGCTCTTGGCAATTCCACCGGCTCCGCGCGTGACGATAAGAAGCGGCCGAGTGGCGGCTACGTGAAACCACCAGCAGCCGTCGCGCGCAGGTCGTTTCGTTAGCCCGGGCGCAGGCAAAGGCCGGGATCAAATCTGGAGACAGGAGTTAGAAGAGAACGGCTCCATCTCGCCTTCTTTTTCTGAGTTCATTGGTGCGTCTCCCTCTTTTTCCTGGCTTCCTGGTTTCCAGATTACTCATCTGATTAACGCTCGAATGCTTGAGCACTCATTGCGCGATTATGATCTCCTAGGATCCGCGTGCAAAAGGTTCGTATTCTTCTCGCTGGGACAATCTGCGCAAATCTGCGTAATCTGCGGATCAAATGCGACGCTGTGGCTTCCGGCATGAAAGACGACTCCGTGCGTTCGGAATCTCCAGCATCGCCGGTATCGACGAGGCGGGGCGCGGCGCATTAGCCGGCCCCGTCGTCGCCGCCGCCGTGATTTTGCCCGAGAAGTTTCGGCACCGGCGCCTGAACGATTCGAAGCAGCTTCTACCCGATCGGCGCGAGGAAATCTACCGCGAGCTCGTGCGCAACGAACTGATCTGCTGGGCGGTCGGCGTCATCGATGCCGAAGAGATCGACCGGATCAATATCCTGCGCGCGACGCATAAGGCAATGCGCGCGGCCATCGCCATGCTCCTGGCGCAGCCCGATCACGTCCTCATCGATGGCCTCCCAGTTCATCCCTTTCCGCTGCCGCAGACTGCGATCATCGATGGCGATTGCTACAGCCTCAGCATCGCCGCCGCGAGTGTAATTGCGAAAGTCACGCGCGACACGATCATGCGTGAATTCTGCGCGCGTTTTCCTGAATACTGCTTCAGCCAGCACAAAGGCTATGGCACCGAATTGCACCTGACGAAATTGCATGAGCACGGGCCTTGTCCAATCCATCGCCGATCTTTCGAACCGGTGGCGCAGCCGGTTTTCGCATTCTAATCCGGACCATCTCGAGCTCGGCGCTCGCGGCGAAAGGCTCGCACGGCGGTTTTTGCGCCGACAGCGCTACAAAATTCTCTACCGCAATTTCCGTGGACGCAGCGGCGGTGAGATTGACATCGTTTGCCGCGATTGCGACACCCTCGTGTTCGTTGAAGTAAAAACGCGGACGCGGGAAGACTTCGGCCGGCCGTTCGATGCCGTCAGTCGCGCAAAACAGAACCGGATCGCGCGCGGCGGCCTGGCCTGGCTTCGACTGCTCGATAATCCAGACATCCTCTTCCGATTCGATGTCGTCGAAGTCGTGATCGCTGACGGTGCGGCGCCGCGGATCGAGCTGCTGCGCGATGCTTTCTCGCTCCCCGAGCCGTATATCTATTGATGCAACGAGCTGCAATCGTTGTCGTTTTAGTGGCGCAAGTTTCCAAACTTGCGTTTGCGTGAGGTTCGCAAGTTAGAAACTCGCGCCACAAAAGAGACCTCACGGCGGCGCGAGCATTTTTCGTTAGGCCAGAGCTGAAGTCGGCTTGCTTCCGACCCATGCCTGAAGCGGGATTCCAGTCGAGGCGCCGCTCTCGCGCACGCTGCCGCTCATCAGGTCGCGGTAGTAGTCGCACCAACCCGATTCCGCTGAGCGGACGTAGCCATGCCGCTCCGCACCGTCCGCGTCGCCATCGGGCATCGGAAGACTTCGGGCGGCGAAATGCGCGCAGACCCCGTGGAGCCATTCGTGCAGCCAAACCTCCCCGATCCTCGGCACTTCCCATGCTGACGCGGGCGCGTTGGCCACGGTTGCGTAGGTGGCGTGGTTCGACCAGGGGGAAGGGCCCATCCCGAGTCCCCAACCACCCGACGGAACTGAACGCCCGGTCTCGAAATCATTCTGTGGCCAGTAAACGAACACGGAATCGTACTCGCCTGCCGGATTAAATCGGTCGAGTTCTGCGCGCGTATCGTCCGGCGATGGCCAATACGTCCTCTCGTGCAGCCGCGTGATACTCGTGATTGCATGATTGACTTCAACTATCGTGGGTGCGACGCCCGCCGCGCCATCTGTTAGTTCCTTGACCAGCGCAGGAAACTTTTCAAAGGCGGCAACCCCGTCCTGCATCTCCGCGTCTGCCATGCGATTCACAAAACGCGTGGCGCGCCAGCGATCCGCGCGAAATCGAATGTCGATGTCCCGGTAGATCAGCAGCAAGACCTTCCAGATAGTCATCCGAGTCGTTAGGCCGATCAATGTCGCTCCCGAGCAGGCATTTCTGCGTTCCTACCGGCGGAGGGGCTCGAACCCACACACTCTTGCGAGTACTGGATTTTGAGTCCAGCGCGTCTGCCAGTTCCGCCACGCCGGCATGGTGAATGATGTGAAACTATCGAGTTCGCGGCAAAGCTCAAACGGCAGCGCCACCTCCCGACCGGGCGGCTCAGAAAGTTTGCGTTGGGTCGAACGGTTGCAAGCTCCGCGGCTGGCCAAAAATCTCGCGCAGGAGAATCGCATTCCGAATACCGGCCGGTGAACGGAGCAGCGCAGTGAGTGTGTTCTGCTTCACCATCGCCCGCGGCTGTCTGCTGAGCGCAACATCTGGCATCGTCCAGCCGGCGCGCGCCTCTTCTTCAGATTCGACCTCGTAAACGCGCGGCGCGCCGGGGAGCTCGGATCGAACTGCAGGAATCGCGGCGTTGGGTAACGGTGAAGGCACAGACGGTAGCTGCACCAGCTCCGGCGGCGGGGCAGCTTCGGCGACTGGATGGCCGGTGAGGGGCCCAATTTCGGGTCGGGGAAACGGATCAATCGGACGAATGGGAGATCGCCGCGGTACAATCTTTGTCCGAGGTTTTACCTTTTCGGGCGGCTGCGCGCCTCTCGGCTGTCCGAGCGCTTCCAGGAATCGGCGAACCCGTTCTTCGTCCGTGTCTGCGTCTCGTGAAGGGATGGCACGTCCTGGCGGAGGCGCGGCCTCCTTTGGAGCGCCGTCTCTTTTTCTGGAATTCTGCGCCTGCTGCATTGCCCAGCGCAAAGCCCCCGCAATCGCGATCAGGATGAGGAAGAAAAGATTATCGAAGTGCATAAATCATCCGCAGGCCACGCAGATTCAAGGAGGATGCTGCATGGTCACACCAAAAAAGACTGATCAGGCCGTAACCGATGCGCAGCAACGGCCGGCTTTCAAAGTAGGAAAACAGGAAGAAGAGAACGAAAGCTCGATTTGTACGCATCGGATCAACGGACGCCCGATTGTGCGACAAGCTTCAACTACTAAACGCACATTTGCCTCCGTTCCTCTTTTCCTGCGTTCCTGATTCACATTCCCGTTAGCCTGACTCAGACGGCCTCGAAAAGCCTGCAGAGAACTTGCGTTAATCTGCGAATAAATCCTCAGGTCGTTCCTTGATCGGTAGGCTGGTCAGTTTTCGCGATCGATTCGCGCATGGAAGTGTCCGCCTGCACATTTTTCATCCGCACGTAATCCATGATCCCGAGGTTGCCGGAACGAAACGCATCCGCCATCGCCGTCGGGACGAGCGCTTCAGCCTCCACCACTTTGGCACGCATCTTCTGAGTTTCCGCGCGCATCTCCTGTTCGACCGCGACCGCTGCCGCGCGCCGCACTTCCGCCTTCGCTTGCGCCACCCGCTTGTCGGCTTCGGCCTGCTCGGTCTGCAACTTCGCACCGATGTTGTCGCCGACGTCGACGTCGGCGATGTCGATCGATAAAATCTCGAACGCGGTCCCGCTATCGAGCCCTTTCGCGAGCACGGTTTTGGAAATGCGATCAGGATTTTCCAGCACATCCTTGTAGGACGGGGCGGAGCCGATCGAGCTGACGATGCCTTCGCCGACGCGCGCGATGATTGTTTCCTCCGTCGCTCCGCCGACAAAGCGATCGAGATGCGAGCGCACCGTCACCCGCGCTTTCACCTTTACCCCGATCCCATCCTGCGCAACGCCATCGATCGTGAGCCGCCCCATGTTGGCACTCGGCGCGTCGATCACCTTCGGATTGATGCTGGTGCGCACCGCCTCCAACACTGTTTTTCCGGTGCCTTTCGTCGCCAGATCAATTGCGCAGGCGCGGTTGAAATCGAGCGAGATCCCGGCCTTATCCGCCGCGATCAAGGCGAGGACAACCTGATCCACGCTGCCCCCGGCGAGATAATGTGCTTCGAGCGGATCGCTCGGAATCTCAATACCCGCCTTCACCGCCGTGATCCGATTATCGACGATAAATCCAACCGGCACTTTCCGTAGCCGCATCCCCACCATTTTCCCGATGCCGACGGGCGCGTTTGCAATCCGCGCTCGCAGCCAAAGGCCGAAGAAATTAAAGAGAACGATGCAAAGGATGAACGCGATCAGCGCGATCACTGCCACGCCGACGTAGTAAAGCGATTCCATATCGGCTTAGCGTAACCGCAACGCAGGCGGCGACAAAAGAGTTAATTCGCAACCGCGACGACTGATCTGGTTTACATTCGTTTGTTCTCGGGGGCCTTTGGCTTGTTTCTGGAAAGCACTCTCTGCTTCTCTTCGGCGGTCCGAGCCTGATCTCATCCATTCCAGAGGACCTTCTCGCTTGCGCATTTCGTGGATCAACCGTAGGTATTGAGAGGCAATGGAGTTTGCCTTCCCGCGAATCGGGAAAACTGCCTGACCGGTTCAGAGCTAATGACTCCTGTTTAGCGCAGCGATGCGCGGCAGGAAAATTATGCTCAGTTATCTTTGGGTCAGCGCAGGTGGTGCAATCGGAAGCGCTGCGCGTTTTTGGATTTCTGGACTAGTCGCCTCGCGCTATGGCCAGACATTCCCATTCGGGACGCTGGTGGTGAATGTGACCGGTTCGTTCATCATCGGTCTGTTCGCGGCGCTTACGGATCCGGACGGACGTTTCCTCACCAGCCCATCGTTTCGTGAATTCTTCATGATTGGAATTTGCGGTGGTTACACAACGTTCTCGTCATTCAGCCTGCAGACGCTCGCGCTCGCGCAGGACGGCGAGTGGCTTCGCGCCGGAGCCAACGCGGTCGCTTCATTCACATTATGCCTGGTTGCTGTGTGGCTCGGGCATTTCTCCGCTTCGATGATCAACAAACCTTAAGGAAGAACTATGCAAATTCCGAAAGACGCAATGCTTCTGCGAATCTTCATCGGCGAAAGCGACCGATGGCAACATGGACCATTGTACGAGGGCATCGTGATGAAAGCTCGCGAGCGTCATCTCGCTGGAGCGACTGTTCTCCGCGGCCCAATGGGATTCGGCGCAGCGAGCCGGATTCACACCGCGAAGATTCTCCGCCTCTCGATGGACCTGCCGATCGTAATCGAGATCGTGGACAGCGAAGAAAAGGTGAACGGTTTTCTGCCCGATCTTGAAGGGATGATTGGCGGCGGTCTGGTCACACTGGAGAAAATCAAGGTCATTCATTATCGGCCCGAGAAGCCGAAAACGGAGTAGGCCCGGATGCTCCAGAACATCTGGTTCGTGGCTGCGATTTGGATGGGCCTCGCGCTCGTCGCGAGCCTGGTCTCGATTTGGACCGGAATTTCCGTCGCGCTGATTGAAATCGTGGTCGGCGTATTCGCGGGCAACTTGTTCCACCTCCAAGCGAACAATGAGTGGATCGGCTTTCTCGCCATGCTCGGCAGCGGTGTGCTTACCTTTCTTGCGGGCGCTGAGATCGACCCGCGCTCGCTCCGGGAAAATCTCCGCGCGAGCGCTCTCATCGGTGTGATCTCCTTCGCGGTGCCGTTCGCGCTCGTCTGGCTCTTCGCGCAATTCGTTCTCGGTTGGTCGCTTCACCAGGCGCAAATCGCGGGCATCGCGCTTTCCACCACCTCGGTCGCCGTCGTGTACGCTGTCCTCATCGAGGGCGGATACAGCGACACCGCAATGGGCAAAATGATTCTCGCCGCTTGTTTCATCACCGATTTCGGGACGGTCCTCGCGCTCGGTGGACTTTTCGCGAACTTCAACATCTGGCTCGTTGTTTTCGTCGCGGTCATGTGCGTCGTGCTGTGGTTCATGCCGAGCTGGACGAAATCGATCATCGACCGTCTCGGCGCATCGCGCGTGAGCGAGCCGGAAGTGAAGTTCATCTTCTTCATCCTTTTTTTTCTTGGCGGTCTCGCCACCGCCGCGAAGAGCGAGGCTGTCCTGCCCGCCTACCTGGTGGGCCTCGTCGTCGCCGGTGTCTTTTTGCGCGATAAAACGCTCGTCCATCGTATGCGCAGCATCGCCTTCGCGATGTTCACGCCATTCTATTTTATCCGCGCCGGCTTGTTCGTTTCGCTTCCAGCACTCTGGCCGGCGATCACGATTGTCGCGGGTCTGCTCCTTTTAAAAATGCTGACGAAAGTTGTCGGCGTCTGGCCGCTCGCGCGCATGCATTTCATGAGCCGCCATCAGGCTGCCTACACGACGCTGCTGATGGCGACCGGCCTGACCTTCGGCACGATTTCAGCGCTCTTTGGTTTGCAGAACAAAATCATCGACCAGCGCCAATACACGATCCTCGTCACGGTCGTGATCTTGAGTGCGTTTGTGCCAACACTGTTCGCGCAGAAGTTTTTCCAGCCCACGAAGGATGCAATGCACGCGTGGGGCCGGCGTTATCGCCGCGCCCTCGCAATCCAATCGCTCGAAGACACGTGAAAGATGCGCCTCAATCAATCGAAGTAAGCGACAATCACAGGCGTAATATCTCGGTTTCACTTCATCTGCTCGACAAGCAGCTTTGCGAATGGGAGCGCTGGACGACGACTCAGATCACTCCGGGTGTGATGTATCAACAGCAGGACACGCTCTCGGTGACGGAGAAGGAAGAGCTGTGCGGGCGAATCGAGAATCTGCGGGAGCTGATCATGCGCTTGCGGGATGATCTCAATCTCGCGCCGGAGAAGCCAGGCACCGCGCAACTGATTGTCGGTCAAGCGACAGTCTTGTGGGAGATGCTGGCTGAGCTGAACAGCTCTTCGTTGCGCGGGTACGGCGCCGTGGCGCCGCAGCTCGCCGCTTATCTCGATCCTGTTGGCGAGAGTTTGACGCAACAAGTGCATGAAATTTCCCGCCGGTTCTCGCAAGCGACCGCGAGTGGCGCGGAACCGATACCACAGTGATCGATCTTTTGCTCTTTGGCGCAATCTCCTCCGGCATGGCTGCTGCCGCACTGGCAGCACTACCGAACTTTCGTTCTGATTGTGCGCAATTCACCGACCGCTTCGTATTCTTTTTATGGCGGTACTGTTTGCCGCTTTGGGCGTTTCAAGAAGTCGTGATGCGACTCTTCTTCGGTCGTTTCTATCCATGACTTCGGATGGGCGAATTCATAGCACGACTACGCTCGTAACTGCGCAAATGAGCGATGGCTGCTAAATCAAGCGCTGCTATGAACTGGTTCAGTTGGTCTCTTTTATCGGCGCTGTTTGCGGCACTCACAGCCATCTTCGCGAAAATCGGCGTCGAACGCATCGACTCAAATTTAGCGACCGCGATTCGAACCAGCGTGATTTTGATGGTGGCGTGGGCGCTTGCCCTTGCCGCGACGAACATAGAAGCGATCACCGCACTTTCGAAAAGAACGTGGCTGTTCCTGATCCTGTCGGGCATCGCAACGGGCCTCTCATGGGCCTGCTATTTTCGGGCACTACAACTCGGAGAGGCTTCGCGCGTCGCGCCCGTCGATAAGTTAAGCGTCATCTTTGCGATCGTGCTCGCCGGCATTTTTCTGCACGAACAGTTAACGTGGCAGCATTGGCTTGGCGGCGCGTTGATTGTCGCCGGTGCTGCGGTATTGGCTTTGAAGATTTGAGAGCCGTTGTGAGTGATTCGAAAATGTCCGCGAGAGGATCAATTCGAATCAGCTTCAACCGGCGGCAAGTGACGACGGCCTCCCGAACCCGCCCGACGGCTCAGCTACTATGGGCGCAAACAGAAGGGTGCCCTTTTGTTGCCTTTCCAAAGACATCATTGGTGCTCGGGGGGGGACTTGAACCCCCATGCCTTTCGGCATACGCCCCTCAAACGTACGTGTCTGCCATTTCACCACCCGAGCAGAATGTGCGAAGTGCGCGGCGGAAAAGTGGCCGTAAGTGCCGATGTGGTCAACGGGGAGTTTTTAATCTGGAAACCACGAAACCAGAAAGGGGGGAATCGAAAGACATTCTAATCAGGAAAGCAGGAAAGTAGGATCAGAAGAGGAGCAGGAGATAGCGGTGCGAACGGCCAAGGCGTACGGTTTAGAGATAGGCTGCGTGAATGCGGCGGACGAACAATGGTGTCCTTGATTCCTGCGTTCCTGCTTCGTTGGCCCCGCACTGCTTCTGAAGGCGACGGCAACGGTCCCACAAGAATGGCCGGCGAAGTGAGCGCTAGAGAAAATTGAAAGATTCCTGGGTTCCTGGTTTCCAGATTGCTTCTAGCTAGGATCTGATTCTCACATGGATAGCAACGACTGGATCAAAATCGATCTGCACATCCATACCCTGGATGATCCGAAGGACACGCTCGATTACTCCGCACATCAATTGCTGGAACGTGCCGCTGCCCTCGGTTTCCGCGTGCTCGCAATTACGCTGCACGACGCGGTCTTTGATCGCGCCGAGGTGTTTGCCGACGCTGCCGCGATGGGCATTCTGCTGATTCCGGCCGCCGAGATGCGCCTGGAAGGCGCGGACGTGATTTGCCTGAACGTGACCTGGGCCGAGGTCAGTGAGCTGCGCAACTTCGACGATCTGCGGCGATTGCGAGCGCGGCGCGGCGACTCGATCTTCACGATTGCGGCGCACCCATTCTACGTCGTCGGCGGTTCGATCGGTCGGCGACTCCTCCAGGAAATCGATTGCTTCGATGGAATCGAACTTTGCCATTTTCACAAGGCGATGTTTAACCCGAACCGCCGTGCGATGCAGGTCGCCGCTCAATTTCAGAAGCCGCTGATTGCGACGTCGGACGCGCACCGCTTACAGGCATTCGGTTCGCACTACACGAGCGTGCGGCGACCGGACGAATTGACAATCGAGAACGTCTTCGCGGCGCTGCGAAGGGCGCGGCTGCGATTGACGAGCCCGGCGTGTACGCTGCGGGATTTGATCAGCACGCTTTATTTTATTTTTATCGCTCACCCACTCCGGCAACGTGCGGACCATCACCACCATCCCCTCGGGCAAAGCGCGGAGAATTCGTGCAGCCACGGAAGGCCGCAGGTCCACCTTGAAACCAACTCTAGAACCTGAGACAACGGGCGTGTGAAAATTCCTGAGTTCCGGCGAGCAATGTTTTATTTGCGCAGTTTCGTGTGCGTGGCCTGGTGCTGCACCGTCCTGGGCGGTTGCGCCGCGTTTGGATCGAAGCATCCGAAAGAGAAGAAACCGGCCGCGGAGAAAAAGGCGAAAGCGGAACTGCGCGAGGATAACACAGACGTGGATTTCCAGGCCTTCGTTGGCCGCTTGCGCAAGACGGTCGAAGCTCACGACATGAACACGCTCGCGACGATGATGACGCCCGACTTCGGTTACAGCCTGAATCCGGAGAAATCGGGCGAAGGCGTTTTCCAGTATTGGGACGAAAATGGATTGTGGCCGGAGCTTCAAGGAATCCTTTCCGAGCGCTTCGTGAAGAAAGGAGAGTTCTGGGTCGCGCCGCCGCAATTTGCGGATGAATCGCTCAATTACGACGGCTATCGTGCCGGGATTCATCGCGTGAACGGAAGCTGGAAGTTCGTTTATTTCGTGAACGGGTAACGCGCCGCCGGGTTTTTGCGCGTGATTGAGACGATTCCCGATGCCCCAGAGCCGTGGTTGGGATTGCCGCACCGGCCGCCATTCGTTTTTGTGCGCGAAATTTTGGGACAAAAAGCAAGCCACTCGGTCGAATGCGCGACATGGTTTGATCCCAGCGACCCAATTTTTGCAGGCCATTTTCCTGGCAACCCGCTCGTCCCGGGCGTGATTCTGACCGAAGCGCTTGCGCAGGCCGCGGGAATTGCGGCGGCCTCGGCGTTTCCGCAAAACCAGAAGCCTCTCTTTTTGCTCTCCGCGATTCGCGGGATGAAATTCCGGCGAGCGGTGCGACCGGGTGAGCGGATCGTGCTTCGGGCCGAGAAATTAGCGGAAGTGGACGGGCTGATGCAGTTTAAGGTTGAGGCCGTTGTCAACGGCGAGCGGGTTGCGCAAGGCCAGCTCGTCCTCAGCATGGCAGCGGCAGCCCAGGAATAACAGGCAGTGCCCCGACCTCGCAAAGCGTGAACATGCCCCACCACAGATCGACCTCCGAGACTGCAAAGATCGGCATTGTCATTCCTGCATGCAACGAAGAGGCGTGCATCGGAGCCGTGCTCTCAGAGTTGTTGGACTCGGTGGATTCCGAAGAATTCGTCATCCTCGTGGGAGTCAACGGCTCAAACGATCGGACTGCTGAGCTGGCGGGGACGTTCCCCGTCCTCGTGGCCGAGACGGCGCAGCGCGGATATGGCCACGGTTGTCAGGCCGTGATCGATCTGGCCGAATCGACGTTGCCGGCGTTGCGCGGCTACATCTTTTTCGCTGGCGACGGCGCCAGCGACCCGCGCGATCTCCCGGCACTCGTCGCCGCGTTCAACCAGGGAAGTGATTTCGTCCTCGGCACTCGCACCACGATGGTGGGCAACTGGAAGGCAATGACCGCCTGCCACGTTTTTGCCAATTTCGCGCTCGCGCTCTGGTGCGCAGTTCTGACGCGACATCGTTTCACAGACCTCGCGCCCCTGCGGTTGATCGAACGCGGATTGTTCAACCGGCTGGGGCTGCGTGAAATGACATTTGGCTGGACAATTGAAGCGCAGATCGGCGCGGCTGCACTCGGTGCGAGCATTCATGAAGTTCCCGCGCATGAGCGCTTGCGGCTGGCTGGCGAACAAAAGGTTTCCGGGGTGAATTGGCGTCGCACTTTTTTGATCGGCTGCCGCATCGTTGCGGCCGGCTGGAGAGCGCGGACGCGTTTTCGTCGCTGGCAAACGATGCACCTGCCGGAAGTCCCGCCCGACCTCGTGACGCAGCCGCAACGCGGCACATGAAGGAAAGCGCCTGCGGCAGCAGGAGCGCTCGTGCCCGGCGGGTGACTGCGCTCGCACTGATTGCATTCACTGGCACAGGATGTTTATTTCTGGCCCGCAAACCGGCGCTGCCACAACATGCCGCGCTCGAAATCGCGCCCGGAGCGCCCGAATTCGACCGCTTCGCAGGACTGCTCGAAGGCGCGGATATCATTTACTTCCCGTTCGAATATCTCGCGACGGGCGGTCGCGATTCGTCATTACAGCTTTTGCAGGCGATGCAGCGGATCGGAGGAAATAAGGCAGCCGTCGCCTGGGATTCCATCGATAGTGACGAACAGCCGCTCCTGGCTCGGTGGGAGAGCGGCGCGATTTCGGCGGAGCAGTTGATGGCGCAGCTCAAGATTTCGGGTGGGGAAATTGAACGGGAGAATTGTCGCGCCATCCTCCGTGCCTTTGCGCCCGGCAGCATCCGCAATCTTGCGCTCGGCTGCCCGGACGGCTTCCTCGCGAAACTACAACGCGCGGACCACCTCGATGCTGCCGAAAGGGGAATGCCGACTGGGTTCACGGTTGCCAACGACGATTTCGAGGCCTTCGTGGAACGACTGCCGAAGGGACACGGAGTGGCCGAGCGCGAGCTGCGGAACTTGTACCGCGCTTTTATCGTGAGCGAGCAATTCTCCGCGGATCGAATCGTGGAATATTTCAACGAGCACCCCGCGGGGAAGCTACTCGTATTTCTACACCGCCGTCACTTGGAGACCACAAACGGCGTCCCGCAATTCGTGGCTCAGAAAATCAAGCGCCGGCAGATCGTGATCGAGCCAAAAAACGCGCCCACTCCGGCGCGCTCGGACTTGTTGACGTCAATCGCCCAGCCTGGAGGCAGGTTTCTCCAGATCGTAGATCGCGCCCCAGTCTCCTTTGTTGACGAGCCGTGACTCCTGCTCCCAAGGGCGTTGACTGGTCGGATAGAAATTCTTCTCTTCGCGTCCCCAAAATAAGTAGCGAACCCGGAGGAATCGCGCGGCTTCACGCCAGTCTTCAGCACCGAGCATCAGGCGAGTGAGCCGTTCCGAGGTGTCGGCGTATTCGAAGCCCTGGGTCCAGAGGTGTCCGGGATAGCCCATCACGACCTTGCGCCCTTGTAGAAGGAGCGGGTGATTGTAAGTCGGGTAGCATGCGAACCGCGCTTCGATGGGCAACTTCGAAACCGCGTTGCCAACCGCATCAACCTCCGCACGGTCCGCAATCGTGAAGCCCGTTTGTCCGGCAGCAAGTCCACCAAGCAGCGAAACGAACCCGGATCCGAAGAGTGCAATGCAGACTCCAACCCGGACCATCTCCGGCCAGCGACTGATAAGTTCACTCCATAAAAATGGCAGGATAATAAGATAAGCCCAGATGATCAGCTTCGTGTTATCCCACTCCCAGGGTGCGGTTTTGAAAAGGTAGGCGAACAAAAAGATCAGGGTCGCTGGAAAAACGAACGGGAAAACGGGAGACGAGCGAAGAAGTGCAATTCCCAAAGGTGCAGAGGGCTTGAGCGCGACCAGGGCAGAAGAACGCGGCGCGGTTGTCTGCTGTCCAATTCCCGTCGGCGCAGCTAAGACTTCGCCGCCTGCGCTTGATCGCCACGTGCGGTAGCAAAGGACGCCGAGAAGAAGAAGAATGAGCGGCGCCGTGATGCCGAAATTAAGGAGCCAGAAATTAAAAGATGCTGGAGTTCCGATGCTGAAACCGAAAAACGGAAACGTGAATGGTTTTGCAATGAAGTCTCCAGCATTCTGGACCCAACCGGGTTTCCACTCGATCATCGAGCGCGCCTGAAAGTGATCGGTAATCATCCAAACGAAGAAGGTAGCGGGCACGAACGCGGCACCGACCAGCGTTCCGAGTTGCTTCCGCATCGAGTTGTCGCCGATCAAAAATAGAAAAGCGGCCACAATGCTTAACGCCATGAAGGTGTGAACGTGAAAGAGCGGCATCGTCGCGTAAATCGACAATTCCACCCAGAACGGGAGCAGCAGTAGGCCGTTTCGCCGCGGCCGGTCGCCGCTTCCGCCGTCCGGGTCCGCGGCTACACCGCCGAAATACTTCGAGCGCCAGTGACAGAGTAACAGCAGTCCTGCGGGAATGGCGTAGAGGAATCCGCGCTGCGTCGTGAACATCGCAAGCGGAATGCTTTTCCACGCGATCGATTTGTCACCCTGGTAATCGAGAAACTTCCAGGTGTAAAGAAACCGAAAGCCTGCCAGGCCGCCGTTGAAAAGGAAGCCGGCGAGGCCGAAGATTCCGCCCCAACGATACAACGCCCAACAGCTCGCGGCAGAGGCGAGGAGGCCCGTCACCACAAGGCCCCGGACAGTATCGAATTTTAAACAGGCAAAGAGGGCATTAAAGAAATCGATGCCCGCCGGATATCTTAGCTTGCTGAAGACATAAATCGGATTGTCGGGCCAGAGCGCCACCCCGTGCGCGAAATTCTCGATGTAAGTGAGATGCAGCGCAAGATCGCCGAGGTTATTGGGCGACTGCACTTTCCATTCGTTACTATCCAGGTAGAGCAACCAGCAGAAAGAGCGAACGGCATAAATCGCGAAGCAGAAAGCAAGCGCCCAGAACCAGAGCTGGCGATACCTGGATGCCGAAGCCGACGCAGTTGGAGCGGTCTCAGTGCAATCCCCGCTGCTTCCGACGGCTGGCAAGTCTGCGGGAATGACCGCATGCTCCAAGGTGCAGAGGTAAGCAAAGAGTGCCGCGATCATTCCGAGAAGCAATGCGATCGCCGCGATCGAGCTGTTCAAACCATGGCCAGCCATCCCGAGCAACAAACCCGAAACCGTCGCGAAATTTACGAAACTGACCCCTGCCGCAATCCATCTCATCCCCTTATTTGCACCTGCCCGGGGTCAGGACGCGGGAAACACCGTCTCCTCGGCAAGATCGCAGTCGTCGCTTGCGGAATGGACAGAGCTGCTCCGCGGAGAGCTGCGCGACGAAGAACTTCGGGAGCACCGTAAGCTATCAAGGCGCTGCTTTCGCAGTTATCTCGGGCACGCGGCCAGGGAAAAACCCCCGAAAGACTTTTGCACTTAGATACAGCTTTGACGTGTCCTGATAGGGGCGGATAGTCAACGGAGCCGTATAGTAGGCCTCGCGTAGCTTCGGTTCTATTTCGGCGATACGATCTTGCTGCACGAGAAGAAAGTCGCCGTCAAGCTTCGCCGGAAGGTTATCGTGTTCGTAGTAACCAACACGGGAGAAATCGCCCAGGACCCAGGGCAAAGGATAGGAGCTGGTTCGCACCAGGTGTCCAGTGAGTTGATAAAAAATGGGATTCTTTTGCGCCAGCTTTAGCAAGGGGCGGGTTAACTTGTAAATATCGTTGTAGGTTTGCACATAGACGTAAGGTTCCGTGTCGGTCGTGCAACGGAAGTAATTCAACCAGATTGCCTGAAAGAGAGAGACTGCGAGAGCAATCGCAGTACCAATCTGAGAAAACCGGCGGTATCTGGCGGGGACAAGGAAAACCAAGGCTGCGAAGAGGAACAACAAAGGCCAGACAATGCTAATAATACACCAGGGAGTCTTATAGCGAACGATGCTATAAGCGACCAAAACACCGACGCCATAGATCGCGAGATAGCGGACCGCGAGATCTTTGAAAAGCTGGCAAAGCGCACAGGCCAACAGTCCGATCGCAACCGCGACTTCGTAACGGCCGATCAACATCAGCCAGTACCACCATGATTTCTCGTGGCCATTTCCGTTGTGACCGGTTTTAAACCAAGCGTCAAAAGTCTGATAAAGGCCCTTAACTCCGCTCCAGTGGAGGAAAGTTCCGGAATAAAAGAAAACGATCGCCGCGACTCCAACTCCAGTCACGACGGCTAAATCGAGGAAAGTCCAGGTCTGCCGCGCGGGCTTCGCATTCTCCGTCCGCGTGGTCTTGTGCGAAACCCACAACACGCCGGCCGCCAGCACCGCGCAACCGACGTGAATGATATAGGTCTCCTTCGTGAGGATCATTCCCGCGAGCCCAATCCCGGCGCACCAGAGGTATTTAGCGGTGCCGATCTTCCACAGACCAAGCAGGCCGAGGATGAACAGCATTGAAAACAGAAGCAACCAGACTTCGTGAATTGAGTAGCGGCCATAGAAGATGAATCCGGGCGAGACTGCCATCGCGACCGCGGCGAGCCGGCTGAGATTGCGGCCCAGGATCGGCTCAAACCTCATCGTGAGGTGAATGCAAACGATGCTCGCGACGACGACCGGCAATCGAAGCGCCCAGACGTTACGGCCGAGCAGCGTTTGCGAGAGAAAGAGAATGTAGAAGTGGAGTGGTCCGTGGTAATTCGTCGGGTCGTATTTGTAGAAGCCGGTCTTCGTCATCTGATCGACGAACCAGCCGTTGATTCCCTCGTCGAAATGCGGCGGCTTGATTTCGAGCAGCAGCACGCGCAGAAAGGCGCCGAGCCCGAGGATCAACCATGGCGTCCAATCGATCGTGGCGGCGCGCTCTCGGGTTCTGTCGAACCGCTCCCGGAACGAAGGAGAATCTGCTAGCGCGGCGTCGTTCCCGCTGCTAGTAGGCGCTGCCATGCGCATCCTTGTGACCGGTGGTTGTGGGTTCATCGGGAGCAACTTTATTCGGTATATTCTGGAACATTACAAGCCGGCGTACATCAGCAACGTCGATGTTCTGACCTACGCTGGAAACCTCGCGAATCTCGACGGTGTCGCGCAGGAACATGGCGACCGTTACGAATTCTTCCAGGCGGACATCGCGAACGCGGACCAGATGGACGCGTTGCTGACTGAGCACCGGTTCTTCGCGATTATCAATTTCGCCGCCGAATCGCACGTCGATCGCAGCATCAATTCCCCGCAAAATTTCATTCACACAAACATCGTCGGCGCGAGCGTGCTGCTGGATGGCGCGCGCCGGCACGGCGTCCAGCGTTTCGTTCAAATTTCCACCGACGAAGTTTATGGCTCGTTAGGCAAAACCGGCAGGTTCACCGAGCAATCAGCGATCGATCCAAGTTCGCCCTATTCCGCGAGCAAAGCCGGCGCCGATCTGGTGGCGCTAGCGTGCCACAAAACCTTTGGGCAGGAAGTGATTGTGACCCGATGTTCGAACAACTACGGCCCTTATCAATTTCCCGAAAAATTGATCCCGCTCATGATCATCAAAGCGCTGCGCGACGAACCACTGCCGGTTTATGGCGACGGCATGAACGTGCGCGATTGGATCCATGTCGAGGATCATTGTGCCGGCATCGTGGCGGCGCTTTTTGGGGGGAAACCGGGGAGCATCTACAACTTCGGCGGCAACAGCGAAATGGTGAACCTGGAGGTGGTGAAGCTGATCCTCGACAAGCTGGGCAAGCCGCACACGCTGATCTCTTACGTCACCGATCGTCTCGGCCACGATCGACGTTACGCGATCGATTCGTCTTTTGCCGAACGCGAACTTCATTGGAAACCGCTCCACGGTTTTCGCGAGGGCGTGGCAGAAACCGTGGCTTGGTACCTGGACAACCGCGTCTGGTGGGAAGCGCTGCTCAAGCGCGCGGGTCGCTACTAACGATCAGCGGGTCGATCCGCTTTCAGGATTTGGCGAGGCGGGATTGGGCCGCATCAATCCGCTGCCGGGTCGAGTTGGGACCGCGCCGTGACCGCTCCTGGTACCCCCCACCACTTTGGCGTCTTTGGATGGCGTCAGATCGTGAAGCTTCAGTTTCGGCTTATCCTCCGGGACTTTCGGCTCGTCTTTTTCCCCATTTGCCATGGGGGTTTAGACTGCAAGGCGCTTCTTTTTGTTCAATGGAACGCCCTTTACATCCAAACGCCATTTGCTAGAGAATCCTTATGCGCAGGCAACCAATAATCGTTTGCGCGGCAGCCTTTTGTGTTGCGATCGGCACTCATGTATCCGCTGGCTACCCAACGGAACAGTTAATCAAAAGAGACTACGAGCGGTTGTCGGGAACCTTACACTCGTTTCCGGGATGATCGATGGGAAGAAGGTGCCCGAAGATGTCAGGAAAAAACACGGCTCGCGACCGATGGCGACAAGTTCACCGTTTCTACCGGCGCGGAAGCGCGGAATTTACGAAATTATTGATGACAATCACAAACGCGCTTGCTGGGCTCCGTTAGGCAAGGAGCGGCCGACGGGGTTCGTGCCCAATCCGGCAGTGGATATATTCTCCAAGTGTGGGAAAGGGTGCAGCCGTAGCGGCCGGTTTCACGTCCCCGGCGGAATGTGTCCCTTGATCGATTGCCGCGACTCCAGGCGTGCTTCCCACCGGGATTTTCGCCGGCGTTTCGCCATGAGGTGACGGATCGCACAATCTGGTTTCGTTTATTCTGCTCTCGACGATCCGTTAGGGCATACACAAATACTGAGATAACCGGAGCCGAATCGGGCCTTCCGAATCCGTTTGCGACGCTTGATCGACTGCTTAAAGATTGCCTATGACAATTCGACCGACCGATTACGCACATCCCGAAGCGCTGGTGGACACGGAGTGGCTCGAGCAGCATCTGCACGGCGATGGCATTCGGATCGTGGAATCAAACGAAGACATTCTTCTGTACGACACGGGCCATATTGCCGGTGCGGTGCACATCGATTGGCGCGCTGATCTGCAGGATCCGACGATTCGCGATTACATCACGCCGGAGAAATTCGCGGAATTGTGCAGACGAAGTGGGATCACGCCGGACACGACTTGCATCTTCTACGGCGACAAGGCGAACTGGTGGGCCTGTTACGCGCTTTGGGCTTTCCGGTTATTTGGGCACGAAAAAGTGAAAATCCTCAATGGCGGCCGGGATAAATGGAAAGCAGAGGGTCGTCCGATGACTCGGGAAGTGCCGAAATATCCGGCGACAGATTACCCGGTGCCGCGGAAGCGCTTTGACAAAGAGATCCGTGCGTTCGCCGACGAAGCTCTTGCGCAAAGCAAGGCCGGCCAACCGCTCATCGATGTGCGTTCGCCCGGTGAATACAAAGGCGAGGTCACGCACATGGCCGAGTATCCGCAGGAAGGCGTGCTGCGCGGGGGTCACATTCCGGGGGCGAAAAGCGTTCCGTGGAAAACGGCGGCCAATGATGACAGCACCTTCAAACCGGCTGCGGACCTGGCGAAGATTTACCTCGAAGGCTGTGGCGTGAAGGGCGATGTGGACACCGTGGTTTATTGCCGGATCGGGGAACGGTCCAGCCACACCTGGTTCGTGCTCACCTATCTGCTGGGGATCGAGAACGTGCGCAATTACGACGGCTCGTGGACCGAGTGGGGCAACAAGGTCGGCGCGCCGATTGAGAAAGGTGCGTAGGCAACGTTCGTCATTTGAGCGAAGCGCAGCGAAGTCGAAGGATCTCTTGAAATCACGAATGGCTCGCTGCACTTCGCGAGGAATTTCCACGCGATTACCGACGTTTGCTACGGGGTCCCTCCGACTCTGCTCGGGATGACGGAAGAAATCAGACCACTTCCACCTCAATCGGCAGGCAGTGATTGATCATGTAGCTGCCACGATTCGCGTCGTGCCGGTCGGGTTGGGTGCGACCGCGCGAATCGGTGGCGCGCGCCAGTAAGATACATTTGCCGGGTCCCGCTGGCGTTCGCCATGAAAATTCCCAAAGGCGCCATGCATTCGGCACGTGCTGATCGAGCAGAGTGGCAAGCTGCCAGGAAGCGCCGCCGTCAGCGCTAATCTCGACCTTCACGATCTCCGCGCCCGAAGTCCACGCGGCACCTGTCATCCGGTAACTCGTGCTGGAAGCAATCACTTCATTGATGCCCGGCTGGGCGATCTCGGATTTTATCTGCATCTCTCTGAGCGGCACGAGTGAGTGGCCTTCCGGGTGCGGCTCCCAATACGCGTAATCGAGAGTCTGATAGTAGCCGGCGTACGGCTTCTCAGTCACGGTGAGGCGCTGGAGCCATTTCACCGAAGCCATCCCGTACCATCCCGGGACGATGCCACGCAACGGGAAGCCGTGCGATGGGGGCAACGGTTTGCCGTTCATCTGGAACGCCAGCAACACATCGTCCAGTGCTTTCTCTTTTGGAATGCTGCGGGTGAAATGGATTTTGCCCGCTGGTCGCGGTGGCTCCGCGATCATGCCATTGTCAGCGCCTTCCAAAATCACTTCGCTTGCGTTCGCGCTGACGCCGGCATCTTGCAGCACATCGCGGAGGAGCACACCGGTCCATTCCGCGTTGCCGACCGCACCCAGCTCCCATTGCACCCCTTTCGCTTTTGGCACGAGAAAGACGCGACTGTTCCCCGCGCACTCGATCGTTGCCTGGACGGTTCGCGTCGGCATTTGGAAAAGGGCGTCGTAACCAAGCTCCGCCGGCCGCGCCACGGCACCCTCGATTTTCAATCGCCAATCCCGCAGATCGATCTTCGGAACGGCGAAATGCGAGCGCACATAGAACTGCTCGTTAGGCGTAATTCGGCCCTCCAGATCCGCGAAAGCCATCTCGAGATTGGCGGGCTCTTTCTCGCGGATGATCATCTCATGGTTTCGCCGGTTGACCTTCCACCGGCAAACCGGACTGCCGCCACGCATGCCAGCTTCCCGGAACATTGCTTACGACCGCGAAGCCTTCCTGTTTCAAAATGCTCGCGGCGATGCTGGCGCGGTAACCAGTCCCGCAGTAAACCGCCGTTGGTTTCGATTTGTCGAGCTCGCCGATGCGCTTGCGCAGTTCGGAGAGAAAGATGTGCCGCGCGCCTGGTACGTGGCCGCCCTTCCATTCGCGCTGCGAGCGCACATCGAGAATCTGCAAACGTTCGCTGGCCTCTTTGAGCTCGTGCACCGAAATCTGGCCGATTTGCGAGAAGGGATAACCGGTGTTATCCCAAGCCTTCATCCCGCCGACGAGATAGCCGGCGAATTTCGTGAATCCGGTGCGGATGAAGAGGCGGACGATCTCGTCGATATCACTGTCGTTTTCGAGCACGAGTAGAATCGATCGCTCAGGATCGAGGAGCGAGCCTGCCCAAATCGAGAGCATGGGCGAGCCGCCAATGTTGAGCGCACCAGGTATGTGCGCGGCGCCGAATGCGAGCATCGAGCGCGTATCAATCAGGATTGCACTTGCGTCCTCGATCGCCTGCTTGAACGCCTTTGGCGGCAGACCCGGAACCCGCGGCAAACCACCCAAGATTTCCGGGCCTTGCGCGTTTACTTTTTTCATGACCGGGTAGTAGCGCGGCATCGGAGGCGCGGTGGAAACCGCGTACTGCGTGAAGGCTTGGACGTCGCTGAATTGCAAAAACGGATTCAGCGGCCGCTCATAGCCGATGGTGCTGCTGAGCCGGTCACCAATATCCGCTCCGCACGGTGAGCCGCTCCCGTGGCCCGGGTAAATCATGACGCTGTCCGGCAGCTTGAGGTAAAAATCGCGCAAGGTGTGAAATTGTTGGGCGGCGAGTTTCTCCGTCTCTGCTTCGCCCAGCAAATCAGGGCGTCCGGCCGAACTGACGAAAAGTGAATCGCCGGTCAGGATTCCCCACGCCATCTCGGGATGATCTTCCTCCGCGAGCATATAGGAGACGTGTTCCGGCGTGTGCCCGGGAGTGTGTCGCGCGGTAATGAGCACTGATCCGAGTTTGAAGCGGCTGCCGTCTTTGACCTCCTCGGTCGGAAACCCATAACGCGCGCCGCCTTCGTGACTCACGAAGACCTTCGCCGATTCCACTCGCGCGCAGAGCTCGCGCGCGCCACTAACGAGATCCGCGTGAATATGCGTCTCGAAAATGTGCGTGATCGAAACGTTTTTGGCGCGGGCAAGCTCGATGTAAATCTCGATGTCTGCCCGAGGATCAAACACCGCCGCGACGCCGTCGTCATCATCGCCGACCAGGTAAGATATCTCCGCCAGACCCTCTGTTTGAATTGCCTCAAAAATCAATGACATACGTTTTGGTAGAGTATCAATCGAGAGCGGTCACACCAGAGGAAGATGAACTCTTTCTCAGCTATCCCGAGCAGGTCGAGTTACAATGGTGCGGGATCGTAGTCTTATCGATGATGTTCGAAAGCGTCGGAATGGTCGCGCATCTATCGGATGACTTGTAATCGGCACAACTCGCGCGACAGAAAGAATTTCGAAAATGAAGAGTTCGACTGACCCAGCACTTCCGCAAAAAAAACGGCGGGGCTGCCTCGGCAAAGGCTGCCTCACGACCTTCACGATCGCTTTGGTTCTGATTCTATCGGTGACCGTCGGTGGTTATATTTTTCTGAAGCGATCTTTTTTGGCGTCAAAGCCCTTGGCTTTGTCAACGAAAGAGCTTTCTTCCGAGCAGTTGGCCGAAACCAGGCAGCGCATCCGCACATTCAAGTCGTCGGCGGAGCAGTCGGAGCCTGACTCGGACGCACCGGTTGCGCGGGATCAAAAGCAACTCGAACTCTCCAGCGATGATATCAACGGGATGATCGCGGCGAACAAAAGAGCTCGTGGGCACGCCTTTGTTACCTTGAACGGCAACGCGGCGACCGTACAGTTGAGTATCCCCGCGGATAAACTTACTGGCGATCAAGGGCGTTACCTGAACGGTTCGTTCGAGATTGAAACCACGGGACCCACCGCTCCGGCTCGCATCGCGGTGAAGAAAACAGAGGCGAATGGATGGCCGGTGCCGTCGGCGATTCTCCAGTGGCACTACCGGGGCCGTTCAATTCTCAGCTACGCGCTCGACGCGATCGTTCCGTATCATATCGCGACCGTCGAAATCCGTGACGGGAAATTAATCACCACGCAAGCTCCCGAGGAGTAATGCACCGCTTTGAGCGCGGCTGGAAAACCGGAGACGGGCTAGAGAAGGTTCTTCTGGAGCACTGCTATCTGACCGCGCGCGCAAAGCATTCGTGATTGCCTCACAACCACGAGCCGCACTGACGTTGCCCGATAGTCGTTGCCCCTTCGGCGCGACATTTTCCCGCCAAACAGCTTCACGTTCTTTCGGGTTCTGCTTGTCAACGCTGGTCTTTTTCGACTATTCGGCGCAGATGGAATTTTTTCGCGTCTCCAAGGCTGCCTCGCGCACACTGCCGACGATCGCTGCCTGTGGTTTTCTTGCTTACCTCGCAATCAACCACACGCTCCACGCACAATCCGCCACCTCAGAGCATATCGTCGTGCGCGGCGAAGAAGTCGGCAGCGCTTACGGCGCGCCCCCTGCTTTTTCGCGCGCCCGATTTGCGCCGCTGACGACGGCGTACGTTCTCCCGCCCTGGGCCTTTTACGCCGCGACCGTTTACGAAGGAGACGCGTTTCGTCACGGGTTGCCCGATCATCTCTTCACGCAAGAAGTGGAGTTGGGACTCCCGCATCGCTTTGGCCTGGCGGCGGAGACCACTTTCGAGCGTTTTAGTGGGGCCGGTGGCATCTCGACCATCAGTCTGGAAGGCCGTTACGCATTCGCCGATTGGAACAAAATTCCACTGAACCCCACGATTTTCGCCGAGTACAGGTTCGGCGTCGGTCAGGTCCGTCACGAGGAAGGACCGCCTCCGTCCCCTGGCGAAGAGGAAGAAAATGAAGAGGGCGGCAGGCCCAAGAGACCGGACTCGTACGAGTTTCGTCTCATGCTTTCGCAGGACTTCGGGGAGCGCGTTGAATGGGCTTTCAACGCTTTTTTCGAAAGGGAGAATACCGGCGATCGGGGACGCGAATGGGGGTTTGCGCAAAGTATCGCGGCGCCGTTGCTGCCTAACGAACGGTTGAAAGCTGGTTTCGAAATGCAGTATCAGAACTTCACGGTCAAAGATACGCGCGGCAATCCGATTCATCGTTTCGTTATCGGGCCAACGGTTGCATGGAAACCTAATCGGAATACGCGCCTCGATATCTCACCGCTTTTCGGCACGACCGAAGAATCACCTCGCGTGCAGCTCTTCGCCGTCTTTTCGATGCTCCTCGGACCGGGGGGTGAAGCGGGCGAAGTGGAAGCGCCCGCATCGACGAGAAATCGCTGAGCGTGCGCGCGGGACAGCGGTCAGAGATAGCCGCAGCGGACGCTAATGTCGTTGCGGGCTTAAGTCCCTTCAGAGTAGCGCAGGGTTCCCAGCTTGCCGGTTGCGAATGCAAGCTGGAAGCTTGCGCTATTTTACCGAAATCCGGCAAATCCTTTCCGCGAGTCTCGGCGCTCTCTGCGAACTCTGTGGTGGAAAAAATTTCGCCTTGTCGGCGCGGTCCGTTTTTTTTTGCAAACCGCTGGACTCTGTCCAGACGATTTATTCTGCAGAGAAAATAATTTTTCCGAAGAAAAGTAGGAAAAGGCTTGACCTTGCTCGGGCCATTTAGTTGTTTATGTGAGAAACCCCCAATCAATATGAAAATTACAAAGCAGTCTTCTCCGACTAAAGTGAGCCCGCTGACTCGCTTCACGATCCTCACTGTCATGGCGTTGGCAGCTCCGTCCCTGTTTGCACAGGACTTGGGTCAGTTCACCGGGAAAAATTTCACTGGCGACTTGACGCCGCTCGGGACGGTGAACGTCAGCCAGCTCGCTAAGGCCGCGATGGCGCCGGCATCGAATTCCGGGCCAGAGATCAATCCCCATAATCGCCTGCGTGTTCTGCGCCCGCCTATGCAGGAGTCCGGACCTTTTGCTGACCGCGTGCCCTTTACTGCACGGACGGAAGCAGCGGCAGCTGCCGCGCTTTCTTTCCGTGGCTTCAATGGGATATCGCACCTGGATCAGCGCTTTGCGAGAAACGGCAACCAGTTTTCGCTTGAGCCGCCAGACCAGGGACTTGCGGTCGGGAACGGATTCGTTCTCGAAGCCGTGAACGATGCTCTGAACATTTACGATACCAATGGAATCCAACAGCTCGTCCGACCGCTCGCGCTCACGGAGTTCTTCGACTTACCAGCCGCGATCATTCGTAAGACCCTAACCTTTGGCGCTTTCCTAACTGACCCTAGCGCTCTCTACGATCCAGAAACGCAGCGCTGGTTCGTCATTGCATTTAGTCAGCTTAATACCAGTCAAGGCACTCCGTTGCCGAAGACGCGGCTCTATATTGCGGTGAGCCAGACTTCTGATCCGACCGGTAACTTTACCATTTTCACCTTGAATACTACTGGCGCTGTTAATCCGGACAATCTCGGACCCAGATTGCCAGACTTCCCGCACTTTGGAGTTGACCATTACGGTTTCTACGTCAGCACGAATGACTTCGCTGTCGATCCGATCACCGCTGCGCCCGGCAACTTTATCGGTGCCACGATCACGGCGATTTCGAAGCAGGATTTGATCACCGGAAGCGGTGGTGCTCCCACCGTCGTTCGCTTCCAGCTGCCATTCCTCACGGGTTTTGAATTCACCGTCTTTCCCGCCTATGTCCCACCGGGAACTGGTCCGGTGCTCGGCAATGGGGGAACCCAGTTCTTCGTCAGCTCGAACATCAGGAATACGACTAACCAGGGCCTGGCAGTCTGGGCGCTGACGAACACGAAGAGCCTCGACAGCGCGACTCCCGCGCTCAGTCTACAAGCCGTGGCCGTGGACACGCAGGCCTACCACTATTCCCCTCGGGGCTCCACGCAAAAGAATGGCTTCCACCCCTTGGGGCAATCGCTCAATGAGCAATTGGAGAGACTTGATTTTGGTGATCAGCGCGTTCTGTCCGTTTGTTATTCGGGAGGACGGCTTTGGGCGACTCTCAATTCGGTAGTCATCAACCAAAATGGGTTCGAGCGACTTGCGGCGGACTACTTTGCTCTGTCACCGAGCGTGCAAGGCAGGTTTCTGACCGCCAGGTTGATCACCCAGGGAAGCATCACCGAGTCTGACGCGGACCTGCTTCGACCTGCGATTGCGGTGAACGCGCAGCAGAAGGGTGCGATCGTATTCACGCTGAACGGGCCCCACGATTATCCCAGCTCCGCGTTCATCCCAATTAACGGAACCACCCCAGGGCAGATCCAGATTGCCCGCGCTGGCAATGAGCCGGATGATGGCTTCACTGGTTACCGCGCGTTCGGCAGCAACGGCGTCGCTCGTTGGGGCGATTACTCCGCCGCCGCGGTTGATTCTGATGGCGTGATCTGGCTTGCCACGGAGTATGTCCCTGACAATGCCCGGACATTATTTGCTAACTGGAGCACCTACATCACGCGCTATAAGCCGTGAGCTGAATCATTGTCCGGAGGCGGGCGCACGAGCTAACGTGCGGACTTATCCTTGCGCAGCTAGAGGGCGACGCTGGCAGGTGCTCGAGTCGGGCTTGCGTGGCGTGTTGGAGGGGGTCCGCTATGCGAGCAGGCCAAGCTCGTTTTATCCCGTTCAGGTCGCAACCGGGACGGTCGCGCTACTATCTGTCGCACCGCCGCGATAGATCCGCGAGATCTACTCTCTGCATCGGCTGACCGCCCGGCCCAATGATTTGCTTCGAATCCTCGGTGCCGGACGCGGGGCCGCTATGAACGCCGCCGGTTGTTTAACATTTTCGCCGCCGCCATGGTCAGGGCGCCCATGACGATCGGATTACCAAGCGCTTTCATGAACCAAGGTTTCTCGGCAACCGTCTTCCGGAGGGCCTCGGGATTCTCCTTCCGTGCGTAGTTCATTAACTTCGCGCCGTCATCACCGCTCATCTTATTGGGATCGGTTGATCCCAATCCGAGAATGCCGGCGAGTCCACCGATCCCAGCAGCACCGCCTGCTCCCCCGAGCGCACCCATTAGACTGCCTAGCAGTCCAGCTCGCTCTTGCGGTGGTGCTTGCGTGATCGCATTACGGGCGGTGTCATGAAATTGACCGTCTGGCAGCTTCCCAAGATATTGGGTGGCCGCTTCGTGATAGGTGCTGTTGTCGAATTCGCGATCATTCGCGTGGCTCGAGACAAACCGGTCATGGTATTGCGCCGCATCGGAGTCGGTCATTGTTTCGCCGCCGCCGAAGCGTTGCATGAAATCATCTACAGTTCCTGGCATGGTGTTGGTTCTCCGTTTTGAGGTTGTTGGTTAGAAAGGGTGAATCCCTCGCCGCTCTACTGAGCGGGCGTATAACTCATGTCGTGGGTTTGGGCGTTCAAATGCGCAGTGCCGATTTTTCGCGGCGGATTTGATAGGGTGTAAGCGAGAATCGTGAGATCCTGGCCGGGAAATTCCCGTGCCATTTGCGTCAGCAATGAGCGCATCAGATCCGGTATCTTATCCATCTCGACTGTGTGACCCAGGATTAGGCCGAGTTCGTTTCGTTCGTTTAAAAAGGCGCGATCGATCGCTTGATGAGTGGGATCTGCTTCGCGGATCCGGTTCAGGAACGCTGCCTGGCGTTCTTTTGGGGCACCCTTAATTTCCCGTGCCGGTGAGGGTTTTTCAGTCATTGGGGCAGGGGAGACTGGCGCATCGCAGCCGGCGAAAATCGAGACCGCCGCGATCGCGGCAGCGGTCAGGCAGGAGTTGCGCGTCATCATTGCATACCGATTCGTATCGCAGAGGGCAAATGTGCGTCTCTCTTTCTTTTCGCGGTGATCCATCCTTGAAGTGCGACCAGAGCGATTCTACCACGAGAGGATGCGACAATGGTGACAACGGCGAAGAGCAGTTCATTTTTCGGCAATACCTTTGGCTTACTGAAGCAAACGTTTCAGGAGTGGCTGGAGGACAAAGCGCCGCAGCTTGGCGCCGCCCTCGCTTATTACACTGTTTTTTCGCTCGCGCCGCTCATTCTGGTCCTGCTCGCGGTGGTCGGTTTCATTTTCCGTAACGATCCCGCCGGGGCTTGGAACAAGCTCACCGAGCAGATGAGTTACTTCCTCGACAAGAGCGCCGTCGAAGTCGTGCAAAGCATCGCGCAGAAAGCTTCCCAGCCCGGGAAAGGCGTGGCTGCGACGAGCATCGGCGTCTTGCTGGCGCTCTTCGGAGCGAGTGGAGTTTTCGGCCAGCTGCAAGACGCGCTGAATACGATTTGGGGAGTAAAAGCGAAACCCGGCGGGGGCATCTGGGGCTTCCTGCGGGTGCGCTTTCTCTCGTTCGCGATGGTGGGAGGAATTTGCTTCCTGCTGCTCGTTTCGCTTTCCCTCGAAAGCGTACTCAAAGGATTCAGCCACTATGTGCAATCGATGTTGCCGGGCGGCATCATCGTCGCCATGGCTGTTTATCTGATCTTCGACCTCGCGGTCGTGATTCTGCTTTTTGCGATCATTTTCAAGTTCTTGCCTGACGCAAAGGTGCAGTGGCGTGATGTCTGGATCGGCGCAGCCATGACCGCGTTACTTTTCGCGGTGGGGAAATGGGCGCTCGGCCTCTATCTGGGCAGCGGGAGCGCCGCTTCGGCCTACGGTGCCGCCAGCTCGCTCATCACACTCCTGCTCTGGATTTATTATTCGTCGCAAATTTTGCTCTTTGGCGCTGAATTCACTCAGGTTTATGCAAATCGCGCCGGACGTCCGGTCGCGCCGAGCGAACACGCAGTTGCGATTGAGACAAAGAAAATCGAGTCGCCTCGTCCCGGACAGCAGAGGTAGTCGTTAGGCGCTGGTGCGCGCCGCTCGCGACTCTCATTGCCTACTGTCAGCGACCGTTCAGACTTGGGCCATGCCCGAATCCCTGTCCACGCCTCCGCCGCTCCCGCGCACGCAACCGCCATTCCTGCGGCGCGACAGCACCAGGGTGAAGCTTCTCGGCGTCGGCGCGCTCATGCTCGTGATGTTGATCCCACTGGCAATGATCAGCGGTGTTTTGAGCGATCGGCTCCAGCGGCGCAATGAAGCCGTCGCGGAAATCACAGCGTCCTGGGGCAAGGATCAAAACCTGATCGGTCCGTGCTCTGCATTCCTTATCAATATCGCGCCAAGTCGTGCATGAGGTCCCCGATGGCTGACGGACGTATCGAACGGCGCGAAGTCGAAGAGACTTCGATCGCGACTGCTTATTTCCTGCCCGAGCTGCTTAAGGTCGATGCCGACGTCCAGACCCAAATGTTGCATCGCGGAATCTACAACGCCGGGGTCTTCCGCGCGCAGGTCACGCTCGCCGGTCGCTTTGCCGTTCCTGATTTTGTCGCTCTCAAAATCAATCCGCCGGACGTGATCTGGAAGGATGCGTTTCTCGCGATTGCGCTGAACGATCTTCGCGGCACGCGCGAAGGATTGATCGTGAACTGGGGCACCGCAAAACGTCCGCTGCTGCCCGGTTCGCAACTCCCCGGTTACACCACCGGCGTCACCGCGCAGCTCGGAAGCGATCAGCCATTTCTCCAACCGATCGAATTCAGCGTGCCGCTGGATTTCAATGGCAGCGGCGGGATTTTCTTTGCTCCCTTCGGCGTCCAAAACGAGCGACGCTAAAATCGAATTGGCCGGACCCCGCCTTCCGCGGCGCCTTTTTACCGACCGAGCGCAACCTCCGCAGCGACGGTTTCGACGCGAAGTGGAAGGTTTCGTATTATGGTCGCGATTACCCGCAGCAATGGAGAAGCCGCGCCGGGAACGATCGCTTCACGACCGCGGCCGTGACCAACTCGCTCTTCGGCGCGCAGTTTCTCTCTGTCCTGGACGCATATCGCTTCGTCGAGCGTTCGATCAAGTACGGCGTGCTCTTCTTCGTGCTGGTTTTCACGACTTTCTTTCTCTTCGAAGTCACCGCGCGACAGAAGATTCATCCGTTCCAATACCTGATGGTCGGCGCGGCACTCTGTCTCTTCTATCTGGCACTGCTGTCGGTCTCAGAGTTTCTCGGTTTCGGCCTCGCCTAGTCTAATCGCGGCCGCGAGCGCGACGACGTTGATCACCTGGTATTGCCATTTTTTCCTCGGAGGTGGGGCACGCACGCTCATGATCGGAGCGGGTCTCGCCGGCGTTTACACTTTTCTCTACATCACGCTTCGGCAGCAGGATTATGCGCTTCTGATGGGTTCCATTGCGCTCTTCATTGTTCTCGCGCTGGTGATATATGTGACGCGCAAGGTCGACTGGTATGCACGCGACCTGGGCTAATGCTGGATTCGACTCCTAACGCCGAATTGTCCGTTCGTCCCATGACGCTTACCTTGATTAACCTTCGTTACTCGGAAGGAAAGCAGTGCGAGTCTTAATCTGGGGAGCGCACGCATTTCTGCGTGCTGGTTTCGGCATTCTGCCGGAACGAACTTCTCTTCTGCGTCTTCGCGCCGATGGTCGCAACGGGAGAAAAAGTTCGCGCCTCGAAGCTTTCCGGCTCGCCAGCACGCAACGATGTATGCTCCCTACGCGCGCTTTCACGTGATAGTTGCTGCACAGATTAAAAAAACGTGGTGCCCTGAGGAAAGTTTCAATGAACATCACGCCATTCATTCTGCTCGTGCTTTTCGGATTCAAAACAGCGATGGCAGCTTCCGCTCTTCAAGTTACCAGCGAGTCGTATGAATCCGGCGGCCGACGGATCGCGGTCGATCGATTCCGGCCTGACGCGAAATCGCGAGGCGCGCTTTTGGTGCTTCACGGCGCGGGTGGGATGTTGGTCGATGGACCCACGATGCGGCGTATGGCGCGCTCTCTGGCAGAAGCCGGCTTTGACGTTTCGGTCGTGCATTATTTCAACCGGACGGGCACGATCGTCGCCCTTGATTCGACGATGCAGCGGAATTTCGCAGTTTGGCTGGAGACGGTGCGCGATGGCGTCCAATATGCGCATACCAGGTCTGGCAATGACGCGCCGGTCGGGATTTACGGTTATTCGCTCGGAGCATTTCTGTCCGTGGCTGCAGCATCTGATAATCGCCTCGTCGGTGCTGTCGTCGAACATTCAGGCGGCGTTTGGAACAACCAGATGGAGCGAATCGGCCGGATGCCGCCCGTGCTGATGGTGCATGGGCGCTTGGATTCGCGGGTGCCATTTGAGAAATACGCGGAGCCACTGCTGACGCTGCTGCGCAAACGCGGCGGCATTGTGCAGACGCGGTTTTTCGCGCACGAGGGACACGGCTTTACACCCGCCGCACTGGGCGAAGTGAGCGCCGCCGCGACCGCATTTTTCTCCCACCAACTCGGTGGCTCGAAGGTTTCTCTGCGCGCGCAGTCAGCATCTTCCACACGATGAACCTCACGAACATCGGAAAGGCGCAGGCGTGGTTCGAAGTTCTGCAAACGAGTCAGCGTTCACAGATCGCAATGATGACTCTCGGTACCGGAGATTCGACCGGTGAAAAAGCAGAAGCCCATGATCACAGTGACCAGGTTCTCCTGATGCTCGACGGTGAACTGTTCGGCGAAGTCAGCGGGCAAAACGTTGCTCTCAACAAAGGCGACGTGCTCTTGATTTCTGCCGGCGAGAAGCACCGCTTCACCAACCGCGGCGAGAAACCCGCGGTGACCTTCAATGTTTATTCGCCGCCCGAATATCCAGCCGAAGAGAAGGGTTGATTCAGGCCGCGAGCAGAGGCGAAAATTCGTGCGGAGCGGCGACGCTGTTGAACTTTGTATAGAGAAATTTCGTCACCGGCGCGTTCTCCTTCGCGACTCCAGCCGCGCGTGATAATCCCGCATCTCGCAGGGTCGTGAGCGAGCGCTCGAGGAGCCGGGCCCCGAAGCCGCGATTTCGGTATTCCATCAACACGCACGGGCCCGGCGCGAGATGACTGTCGCTCTCCGAATCGACGCACATAATACTGGCACCGATGATGCGCGAACCGTGGCGCAACGCCAGGCGCGCGACATCTTCAGATGCGAACGCCCGATCAAGCCACGGCTCGATCGTTTGCATGACTTCGTGGAGCGCTGAATTCCAGGTCGGATCGAGCAGGAATGAACTGGCGATCACTTTCCGCAGCTCGGTTTCGTCTTCGGCGGCGGCCGACAGAATTTCGTAATGCTCCGGCAGATTAACGGTGAGCGGCGGCAGATTCGTCAGGTCCCAGGTGAAGCGCATCCAATTGGTAAACTTCATATGGGAGATGTGGATACTATCATGAAGGTAGAAGGTGAGGCAACTGGCTTAGTCGGTTGGAGTGTCCTAATT
The DNA here is from genome assembly GCA_038232335.1 of Chthoniobacterales bacterium. Taxonomy (GTDB): domain Bacteria; phylum Verrucomicrobiota; class Verrucomicrobiia; order Chthoniobacterales; family UBA10450; genus JACCXL01. The sequence goes on along the minus strand of JBBSIA010000002.1, from coordinate 162,396 downwards.
TGTAAATTAGGACACTACCAGTCGGTTGGGAGGCGCGAAATCTTCACTCCATTCGGTTTTGCCTGAGACCGAATTGAAACTTCCCCGTGGGCTCGCGATCTGCCACGGTTTCTGCGACGCGCGATCGCAGCGGCTAAATCGCCTGCACTGCCTTGAGTGTCTCCTGGAATGGCTGGTAAACTTCGCGATGCTGCGCGACGCCGCGCCGCAGGACCGGCTTGAAGTTCGCGAGGTCGGCGATGTTGATGATTTGATCAACACTCTGCACGAAGGCGTTCATGGCATCATTAGTCGCGAGGCGATGACTCAGAAGCACCACATAATGTTCGCGCCGCTGTGCGCCCGGCCGCTTGATCATTTCCAGGAGGATCCGATTGTTCTGCGGGGTCGAGCCCTTAAAATTCTCGTCAATCACGACGACGTTATAGCGGTAGGTCTTGAGCTTTAGCAGGACGTCTTCCTGAAAGAGCCCAAGATGAACCTTGTAGGTCATGTCGATCAATTGCGGGACGATGATCTTCTGAAATTCCTGCTGATCGACGCAAACCAGAGCGGTGTTGTCGCCGACATCGAAAAATGAATTTTCCTGGTCGTTGTCCATGGCGTCTTAACGGAAAGCGTTTACTGGCACATCCAGGCGGAGACCCGAATCGATCTCGTTGTCAACGCCGCGCGCTTTTTGAATCAGATCAATCCCGCGCGTGATCCGGCCTTTGCGTGAGGCGAAGAGCTTCGCGGTCTCTTCGCTGATGTGGCCGTTCTCGTAAGCATCCAGAATGGACTGATCAAACGTCATCCAACCAAACGGCGCGCTCGCTTCAATGATTTCATAGAAGCTGCGATGCTCGCCTTCTCCGATTGCGATCGTCTCTTTCGTGCGCAGATTGTTGCCGAGGATTTCGGTTAACAACTGACGACCGCCGCTGACTTTCGGGGCGAGACGCTGGCTGACGATGTAACGGAGGGTGTCAGAAAGCCGGATCCGAAGCTGCTGCTCCTCGCCGAGAGAGAACAAACCGAGAATGCGATTGATCGATTGCCCCGCGTCTACAGTGTGAAGCGTGCTCAAAACGAGGTGACCGGTTTCAGCGGCCATCAACGCCACTTCGACCGTGGCCCGATCGCGCATTTCGCCGACGAGGATGACTTTCGGTGCCTGACGAAGCGCCGCGCGGAGACCGTTCGGGTAGTTATTAAAATCCTGACCGAGCTCGCGTTGATTAAAGGTCGAGAGCAACTTTGGATGCACGAATTCGATGGGATCTTCGAGCGTCACGATGTGGACTGGCTGCGTCGCATTGATCTCGTTTAAAAGCGCGGCGAGCGTCGTCGTTTTTCCGCTTCCGGTCGCGCCGGTGACGAGGACAAGTCCGGTTTTCTCCTTCGCGATCTCCTTTAAAATTTCCGGCAACCCGAGCGCTGTCACCGTGGGGATTACGCCCTCCAATTTCCGCATCACGATCGAAAAGTGGCTTTGTTGCCGGAAGATGTTGACGCGGAAGCGCGCCTCGTCGCTGAGCGAATAACTGCAATCGCACGATCCGCCGGTGAAATAATCGTAAATCAGTCGCCGATTTCCCTCCATCAGAGTCAGCGCGATTTGCTCAGTCTGAAATGGCGTGAGTGCCTCGATCGGCGGGTCCACATAAACCGGCTTCAGTTCCCCAAAGGCTTCCACCTGCATCGGGTGACCGACCGAGAAGTTGAGGTCCGAGATGCCATCATAAGTCTGCAGCATCGTCGAAAGGATGTTGTTGAGGTCGGGAATTCTCATACCGCGGTGCGTTTACTCCTCCACCATTTCGGCTGCTGTCTCCTTTAGGAATGGGCGGAATTTTTTCTTATCGATCGACTTGTCGTAAGCCTCTTCCGGAGAAATGCGCGTATTTCGCAGATGATCCATGATCGCGTCGTCGAGCGGCTGGTTGCCCTTCTTCTTACCGACTTGAATCATGCCGGGAATCTGGTGCGTCTTCGCTTCCCGCACGAGGTTCGCGATCGCCATATCGACCACCAGAATTTCCAGCGCGGCCACGCGGCCAGGCCGGTCAATCCGCTTAAACAAATTCTGCGCGATCACCCCTTTCAATGATTCTGCGAGGGTGGCCCGGATCTGGTTCTGTTGGTCCGTCGGGAAAACATCAATGATGCGATCGACTGCCTTGGACGCACTAGAAGTGTGCAGCGTTCCAAAGACGAGGTGACCGGTCGCAGCGGCGGTGAGCGCCAGCTCGATAGTTTCAAGGTCGCGCATTTCACCGACGAGGAGGATGTCGGGATCTTCGCGCAACGCGCCGCGTAAAGCCGCCGCGAACGAGCGGGTATGAATGCCGACTTCGCGGTGCTGCACCAGGCAATTTTGACTCCGATGCACAAATTCAATCGGATCTTCGACCGTAATGATGTGGTCGTGGCGCTGCATGTTCGCGTAATCCATCATCGCGGCGAGCGTGGTTGATTTGCCCGAACCAGTCGGACCCGTGACGAGGATCAGACCTTTTTTGAGCAGCGGAAATTTCTTCAAAACTGGGGGCAGGTTGAGATCGTCAACGGTCAGCACTTGGGACGGGATCAGGCGGAAGACGGCCGAGATGCCGTATTTCTGCTGGAAGAAGTTCGCGCGGTAACGTGCCACCCCCGGCACTTCATAACCGAAGTCGATGTCCGAAGTTTCTTCGAAAACTTTAATTTTTCCCTCGGGCGCAATTTCGTAAACCATCGCCTTGAGATCGTCATTTTTAAGCGGCGGAAAATCGACGCGCACGAGATCGCCATTGATCCGAAGCATCGGCGGGTTGTTCGTCGAGAGATGGAGATCGGAGGCTTTCTGCTCCGCCATGAGTTTGAAGAAAGCGTCAATTCGAGCCATGGGGTACTGCCAAGCAGAGCTAAATCGGTGCCACTCCGATCGGATTCACCCGCGCAGACGAGCGGTCCGGGGAGCCGACTCGAGCTGAAAACCTGTCGAGGTTAGTGCCGGGCCTCGAGGGTGGAGCGCACCTGCTCGAGTAATTTTTCGCGCGAGCAAGGCTTGGGAATAAAACCCCGTAGCCCTTGTGCGAGCATGTTGCTCAGTTTGCTCTGCTCGGCGAACCCGCTACTGAGCACAACATTTACCTTGGGGTTGAGTGCACGGAATTCATCGAAGACGGCGTCGCCATCCATCACCGGAAGAAAGAAATCGAGAATAATGAGCCCGATCCGTTTGCCGATTTGCTGATAGACGCGGAGCGCCTCGAATCCATCTCGTGCAATGATCACTTTGTAGCCTTCGTCCGCCAGCATCTCCGACGCGAAATTCGCGATCTCGGGTTCGTCGTCGACGATCAGGATCAACTCGCGGGTGCCTTTCGGATTGATCACCTGGATGTCGGGGGAGATCGCTCCGGGGGCGGCGCCCGTGCTCGGGCCTGCCTCAGACTCTCCTTTGGCAGGCACTGCGGATTTTGTGGGCGACGCAGTTTTCGGCTTCATTTCCCTCATCTTCGGCGCCGTCGGTGGAGGCATGACCGTGAACGACGGTGGCCGCGAGGCGATCGGTGGAACTTCTACCGGGAGTGCCGCGGGATCACCGCCGCTGCTGCGGGCGAGGATTTTCGAGGTCACGCAATCGAAGATCGCCTGCGCACTTTTGGCCGCGAGTTCGACCCGTTCGCCCAGCATCTCAATGTAGCTGTATTCGCCTTTGTGCTGTCTCGCGAGATCCGCGTAACGCGCAATCTGTTGCAGCATCGAATTCAGCTCGGTCGAAGTAGTGGCAATCCACTTCAAATCTTCTTGATCGAGCATAAGAGACCTCCGATCAGGTCGGATCGCTATCATTCACGCATGCCCACCAGACACAACCAAGAACGGAAAAGAGGGCGACAGCGAACGAAACGATCGTGAGCATAGATTAGACTTTGGAAGTGAGCACGCTTCATGCCTTTTCGATTCGTCTCCGTCAATCGCAATCCGATCAGTGGTGGCAGACCCAGACAGCGTTAGGCGCTTGCTTTTCGAACCGCTCACGGACAGCGATTGCTGGACGACTGAATCGCCTGGATAAGCAGGCTTGCCGCGACACACTCTTCGTTACTTTCCGAGAGCGGAACGCAGCTCCGCCCTCGCTGATTCCACTTCACGAGAGGTCGCCTGGCAGAGCAGCAATGCGCGCAGACGTTCGCCTTGGTAATATCGCGCGATAAACTTTTTCTTTGCATAGGTGCCGCGCAGTTCAATTCGCGTGGGCTTGATCGAGAAATCACCCACGAAATCGAGGCGCAAATCGAAGATCTCTGTCCAGAAATAGGGGATTTGTTCGTAGCGCTGTCGCTTTTTTCCCGTCATGTTCGCGCCCGCGACGAGGCCCTGTTCGCGCGCGTTTTCCCAGTGCGTTTGCCGTCGCACGCCGCCCATTATCCGGTCCGGGTAAAAAGCCAGATCGCCAATCGCGTAAATGCCTTTTTCTTCCGTCTCGAGGAATTCGCTGACGGGTGAGCCATGCGGCCCCGAGAGCGGGGTGTTGCGCACGAGTTCCAGGTTCGGCTCCGCGCCACAGGCCACAACCGCCACGCCCGCCGCGACCCGGTTACCGCTTTTCGTCTGGATATTGCGCAAAACAGTTTTGCCTTCGAACCCGTTCAGGCTTTCGCCAAGCAGCAGCGTGACCCCGTGTTTCGCGAAATAGCCGCTGATCCATGCGCCCGTCTCAGGATCAAGATACCTGTTGAGCAGGTAAGGATTGCGATGCATGACGCTGACTTTAAATTTTAATTGCCGCAGGCTGGCAGCCGTCTCGCACGCCAGCAGGCCGCCGCCCACGACCACGATCATCTTTTCGAGCGACGCCATTTCACGCAGTGCCAGCGCGTCACGAATGGTTCGCAGATAAATGACGTTGCCCAAACCGACACCCGCTACTGGTGGCCGCACGGGCCGGCTGCCCATGGCAAGGCAGGCTTTGTTGAATTCGATCGTCTCCCCATTGCCGAGCACGGCCAGGCGGCGGTCAATATTGACCTGGGTGACCATGGCGCCGAAACGGGTCTCGATTTTATGAGACTCGTACCAGCCGGGATCGAGGTGTGCTAACTTTTTTAGCGGCGCGGTTTTCTCGCGCAGGAACGCCTTTGAAAGCATCCACCGCTTGTAGGGGTGGAAACTTTCCGCGCCGACCAGGGTGACACTCCCCCGTTTGTCGTAATTGCGGATGCTTTCGCACACGCTCCCGCCGCCGATGCCGCTTCCGATGATGAGGTAGTCCCGTTGAATCATTGCGCGAAAAGGGGACAATAGGAAACCCGCCGACCGGCTGGCGAGTAAAATTGTCGAGTCGGCGAGAAGCAGTTGCACTGCCTAAAAAACGACTCCGTGTAGAGGGGTGATTCTGCAACGTCCTGGTCATTCCGATCCCCGAACGCTTTCGGGGAGGAATTCACGTGGCCGTCCAGACGGTATTGTCACGGGGTCCTTCCCCGAAAGCGTTCGGGGCTCAGGATGACGAAGGCGCGATGCCAAAACCAGAGCGCAAGGTGCGTGCGCTCCAGAACGCGGTTTGTTCTGATTTTCATTCAAGTGATAGGGACACGGGGAATGGCTCGGCGAACACCTCGCTGCAGCTCTTAAAACACCGCTCGGCAGATCGCGACCGAAGCGATCACGCCAGCCAGATCAGCGAGCAGACCGGCGGGAACGGCGTGACGCGTTTGTTTCACACCCACCGCACCGAAGTAAACTGCCGCCACGTAGAACGTTGTTTCCGTGCTCCCGTAAACTGTCGCTGCCATCAGGCTGACGATATTGTCCGGCCCGAGGCGATGCACGATATCGGTCAGGATCGCGAGCGTGCCGCTGCCACTGAGCGGTCGCATCAGAGCCAACGGCAACAGATCCGGAGGAAAGTGCAGCGGCGCCAGAATCGGCGTCAGCGCGCGGGTGAGCAGGTCAATTCCGCCCGCGCCTTTGAACATGTTAATCGCTACCAGCATGGTCACGAGGAAAGGAATGATTTTGAGAATGACGCCGAAGCCTTCTTTCGCGCCTTCCACGAACTCGTCATAAACTTTCAGCCCCCGAGTGGCGGCGTAGATTGGAAAAAAGCTGAGCAGGAACGGAATCGCGAGGAGAGAGAGTGCATTCACGCTCCGCACAAATGGATTCTGCGCTGCGGACGCCGGAGCAAATGGCAGATAAAACAACGGCGGGTAAACGATGCGCAGGAAGAGGGCTGCGAAATAGACAAAAAGAATCATTAGAACTGCGGTGCCCCATACCGGAAGGCGTCGCGGAGCAGGAGCGGGCAAAGTTTCGTCGATTGCCGGCGCAGCGTCCGTTTCGACGTTTCCCAACACGATTTCGGCAGTCGGGTTCGCTCCACGGATTCTGAAGAGGGGCAGCTTCTCGAGCAGTTTCACGGAAACAATCGCGACTGTCGCCGCGCAGAAGGTCGCGAGTAGTGCCGTTCCCACGATTGCCGTAGGCTGCTTTGAACCCGCGGCCACCAGAATTGCGATCGCGGTCGTTGGGATCAGCTGCACCGAACTCGTATTGAGCGCGAGAAACGTGCACATCGCGTTCGTCGCGACACCCGGCCGGCGGTTCAACGTCTCCAGGTCGCGCATTGCGCGGAGTCCGAGAGGGGTCGCCGCATTGCCAAGGCCGAGCATGTTTGCCGCCATGTTCATCACCATCGAACCCATCGCGGGATGATCCGATGGGACTTCCGGAAACAGCCTCCGCATAACCGGTCGCAGCGCGCGCGCAATTCGTTGCACCACTCCCGCGCGTTCCGCCAAACGCATGACCCCAAGCCAAAGCGCCATCACGCCAATCAGCCCGAGCGCAATCGTAACCGCCGTTTTCGCGCCGTCGAACGCGCCGGCGGTGACATCCTTCAGCCGGTCATTCCAACCGCCGATCGCGACCGAGAGCAAAATGAGCGCGAGCCAAATGTGATTCAGCACGGCGTCTTATAGCAATCGCCTTGCACTACCGGGAAGCGATTTGTCGTTTCGGATTTCGCGGGGCGTGATCGCGTGAAGGCTGCCGCGCATCAATTCTTCAGAAGACTGGCCGCGTGCTTCAGCGCGGATTCGGTCTTCCCGCCGAGCATGCGCGCAATCTCTTCCTGACGCATTTTACCTTTCACTTCGTGCAACTCCGAATGCGTCCGGCCCGCTACCACTTCCTTTGTCACCACGAAATGAGTGTTCGCCACCGCCGCGACCTGCGGCAAATGCGTGATACACAAAATCTGGTGATCAGCCGCGAGCGCACGCATTTTGGCGCCGACCGCGTTTGCGATTTCACCGCCGACATTCGCATCGATCTCATCGAAGACGAGCAGCGGAATCGCATCCTGCGCCGCGAGCGCAGACTTGACCGCGAGCATTATCCGCGAAATTTCGCCGCTCGACGCGATCGCGCGCAGTGGTTTTAACGGCTCACCCGGGTTCGGCGAAAAGAGTAGTTCGACGGCATCGAAGCCCTGCGCGCGCGGCTCGTTGGACTCGGTCAACTTTGCTTCGAATTCAGATTCGCGGAAGCCAAGGTCACGCAAATTTTGCCGGATTTGTTCGGATAATTTCGGCGCCGCGCCAGCTCGGAGTTCATGCAAGGTGTCACCGACTTTGCGCATTTCTGCATGGGCAGCAGATATTTCCGTAACCAGCCGTCCCAACTCGGCGTCACGCCCTTCAATCTTTCGCATGCGTTCAATGGCACGCTCGCCGAAAGCGATTACTTCTGGAATTGAGCGACCGTATTTGCGCTTCAGAGTTTCAAAAAGCGAAACGCGTTCTTCGAGCGCGGTGAGTTGGGCCGGATCGAGATCGAGTCGTTCTGCATAGGCGGCAAGCGCGCGCGCAATTTCCGAAAGCTCGACTACGCTGCCAGCGTGCGCGTTCGCGAGTTGCGTCATCGAGCCGTCGAGTTTTTCCAGGTCGCGCAACCATTTTTGCGTCTTGGCCAACTGCGATAAAACCGCGTCATCCGCGTCCGCCAGACGGCGCGTGACGGCGCTCGCCAGTTCGATCAGCCTTTTGCTGTTGTTCGCAAGCTTGTAGCGCGAGCTGATCTCCTTTTCTTCGGATGGATCGAGATTGGCGGCGGCAATCTCCGAAACCTGGTGCCGGAGCAGATCAAGCTCCTGCTCGCGGACCGTTTCCGCAGTGCTGAGATCAATCTTTTCCGCGACTAACTTCTGCCATCGTCGATGCGCGTCACTGAACTGACGTCGCTCGTTTTCCGCGCGCGCGAAACCATCGAGCAATGCGAGCTGAAGATCGGGGGAGAGGAGCGATTGATGATCGTGGGGGCCGTGCAAATCGACCAACTCATCGCCAAGTGCTTTTAGCAGACCGAGAGTCGTCGGCGAACCGTTGATGAACTGCCGGTTAACGCCGTTCGTCGAAAAGCTGCGCTTCAAAATGAGCTGGTCGTCGCTGGGTTCCACTCCTGCTTCGATGAGTTGCGGATTCAAGCCGGCGAGATCATTGCCTTCAAATACTCCCTCCACGGTGCAGACGTCGGCACCGGTCCGGATCAGCGATTTGTCGGTCCGTTCACCAAGCAATAATTGCAGTGCGCCGATAATGATCGATTTGCCGGCGCCGGTTTCACCCGTGATCGCCACAAATCCGGGCGCGAGTTCCCACTCCAACTCCTCAACGAGCGCGAGATTCCTTATTCGCAGCAGGGTCAGAGTACCGGGCATGGCGCAGAAGTTAGAGTTGAGAGTTGGAGGTTGAGAGATGACAGATGCCGACTGGGACGTTTTGAACTGTCAACAGCCAACCCTCAACTCTCAACTGCGCCCCACCTCTTCACTCAGTATCACTTTCCTCGGCACCGGCACTTCGCAGGGCGTGCCGATGATCGGCTGCGATTGCGAAGTCTGCCGTTCACCGGACCCTCGCGACCAACGGCTGCGATCTTCGATTTATGTCGAAACTCCGGAGTGCTCCTGGGTCGTGGATACGGGCACCGATTTTCGGACGCAGGCGTTGCGTGAAAGCATTCGCCAGGTCGATGCCGTGGTTTTCACCCATTCGCATACCGATCATATTATGGGATTCGATGATCTCCGCCGCTTCTCCTACGCGCGCGGGTCGATGCCGGTTTATGCGTCGGCGGAAACGATGCGCGATCTCGAGCGCGTTTTCGAATTCGCCTTCAACGGACTGAACCGATTCCCTGGCTATCTTCACCCGGAGCCGCACGTGGTGAGTGGTCCCTTCACACTCGGAAAAACCACGCTCACTCCGCTGCCGGTCCCGCATGGGAACGCGACGGTAAACGGATACCTCTTTAGCCGCGAAGGCGAGAAACTGGCTGCCTACCTTAGTGACACCAGCGGAGTGCCGAATGAGATCGCGGAGCAGATCGAGGGAGTCCAGGTTTTGATCATTGATGCGCTCCGGCCCAAACCGCACCCGACGCACTTAAGCATCAACCAGGCGCTCGAAGTCGCGACGCGCGTCCGGCCCGGCGAAACTTATTTTACTCATATCGCGCACGAGTTGCCGCACTCCGCCGAAGCAGAACTGCCGCCGCACACGCACCTCGCGTACGACGGCCTGACGCTGAGGCTTTGAAGTGCTGCCGCTGATCTCGTCTTTTCGAAGACGACAGGGTCGGACGCTGTCGTTACTAAGAAAATCGAGCGGCGAGCCGCTGTTGATGCGCGATCCGCTAACAGTTCCCACCGATTCGATCGAACGCGTAAAAGAGAAGTTCGTTTCGGCAGAATGCCGAAACCAGCACGCAGAATGCGTGCGCTCCCAGAGACGCGGCTGCGCTGCTTCCATCAGCGATGCGGGAAACTCGCTAACGAATAATGCCGCGTTCCGTTCGCTCGATGAACTCCAAAATTTGCGTGATTTCTTCGTTCGCGGGCAACTCAGTCCGAATCGCGTCAATTGCTTGCCGGGTATTGTATTTTGAGCGGTAAATCAGGCGGAAAGCTTCCTTGATCCACTTCACACTCTCGGGCGCAAAACCATTCCGCTCCAGTCCCACGAGATTAACGCCGCGAACCTGCGCCGGGTTCCCGTCTGCGATCATGAACGGCGGCACGTCCTGGACAATTTTCGAGCAGCCACCTGTAATCGCGAACCGGCCGATCCGGCAAAATTGATGGACCGCGGTCAGCCCTCCCATGATCGCGTGATCGCCCACTTCCACGTGCCCCGCGAGGGTGCCGTTGTTGGAAAAAACGACCGCGTTTCCCACGACGCAGTCATGTCCAATATGACTATAGGCCAGGAAATTTCCGCAGTTGCCAATGCGTGTTTTCCCATCCGCGGTTGTGCTGCGATTCACGGTTACGAATTCGCGGAAACTATTTTCGTCGCCCATCTCCAGATAGGTCGGTTCGCCGGCGTATTTTAAATCCTGCGTTTGCTGGCCGATCGAGCTATAGGCGTAAAACTTGTTTCGCGCGCCGGCGCGCATCGGCCCGCAAAGCGTGACGTGATGCTGGAGCCAGGATTCCGAACCGAGCACGACCGCGGCTTCGACGACACAGTAGGGACCCACGACCGATCCCGCGCCGATCTCCGCGCGCGGATGGACGATCGCGGTCGGATGAATCTGCGCGTCCGTCATTTATCGAGGAACGTGAACATCAGCTCGCCTTCCGAGACGACCGCTTCGTTCACAGCGCAGTAACACTTCGCTTTCGCGAGCCGATTGCTGCGTGCCTTTGTCAATTCCGCGTGAATGAAAAGTGTGTCGCCCGGCATCACCGGTTTTCGGAACTTCACGCTGTCCGCGCTGATGAAGTAGCCGAGGCGGCTCGAGCTTTTCGTCAGCTTCATCATGAGAATGCTCGCGACCTGCGCCATCGCCTCGACCTGAAGGACTCCTGGCATCACCGGATGACCAGGAAAATGTCCGGCGAAAAACGGCTCATTGATCGTGACTGACTTCACGCCGGTAATCTTGGTTTCGCCTTCGAAACCGACGATCCGATCCACCATCAAGAACGGATAGCGATGCGGGAGAATCGACATTACCTGATTGATATCGAGACCGCCTTCGCCCGCCGGAAACGCGCGTCGTTGCAGCGCCGGCATCGTCTTCGCGTGCTCTCGCTGGAGCGCGCGCACCAGCTCCGCGTTCGGGCCATGCCCGGGTTTGATTGCCACGACGTGGCCGTGAATGCGCTGACCGAATAATGCGAGATCGCCAATGAGATCGAGGATTTTGTGTCGGACGAATTCATCCGGAAAACGCAGCGGTTCTTTGCTGAGCACGGCATCACCGCGCACCACGATCGCGTTTTCGAGGCTGCCGCCTTTGATCAGGTTTTTCTCCATCAACTGCTGCACGTCTTCGTAGAAAACGAAGGTGCGGGCGGTCGCGATTTCACGCTCGTAGATGGAGGACGTGATCTCAGTGGTGAAGTACTGCGCGAAACGCCCATCGGGGCCGACCTGCGTGCAGGAGATGCGGAATTTGTCGTCCGGCAGCACGACCAGCAGTGAACCGGATTTCGTCTCCACGTAAATCGGTTCGCGCACCTCGAAAATTCTACGCGGCGCTTCCTGTGCAACGACCCCAGCCCTTTTGATCACCTCAACGAACGGCGCGGCGCTCCCATCCCCAATGGGCGGTTCGTTCGCGTCCATTTCCACGATCGCGTTGTCGACGCTCATCGCCGATAAAGCCGAAACCACGTGCTCGACCGTGTGCACGCGCACGGAGCCTTCGCCGATCGTCGTCGCACGCTCGACCGTCTTCAGATTGTCGAATTTCGCGTCGATCGTCGGCTCATCCTGCAGATCCTTACGTTTGAATTTGATCCCGTGATCGATCGGCGCGGGATACAGTTTTAGTGTCACCCTCTCGCCGGTGTGCAGCGAGGTGCCGGTAAAACCTGCCGATTTGTTGAGGGTCTGCTGAAGTTCCGGCGAAGACATAACCGCTTACCTAACAAAGATTAAACGTCCTGACTAGGGCGTTGGGAACAAGGCATCCGTGTGTCCGAATCAATGGGTGGCCAGCGAGTGGCGCAACTTCAAAGTTTCGAAAGGTTACCCCGGGAAATCCGCAAGTTGGGAAACTTGCGCCACTCAGATTTCGTCGAGATGGCGCCAATCAATTTCCACCCGTTGTCGCTGCGCGAATCGATCGTGAAAGAACACTTCCTTATTCCGGCAGCCGTGTTCGTGGACGAGCCGCGTCACCTTAACGTCGAAGCAGCAGTATTCCGCGATTTCCATAACGCGGCCTTCACGCCACCAGCGAATCGCATCAAGTCCCGCCGCTGTCTTTTCAACCCCCAGGGTGGCATGCGCAATTGCATCGAGCCCGAGCCGATGCCCAAGCCGCCTCTCCATATCAAGCATCAAGTCCGCGGTCGGCAATTCAGCCGTTAAATCAAGGATCGTGTAACCCATGAGAACGTGATAATCGAAATTCAAAATGTTGAATCCCACTACGAGCTCGGCGCGGCGCAGCCGATTGACTAGATCATTCACGCGCTCCTCGCCAAACACCTCGTAACGGCCAGTCGCGGTGCTGAAGACAACTCCGACCGACATGCGCATGTCGCCCTTTCGATTCCAACCACCGGCGTCGTTGGCGGTGCGTTGAGTTTCGAGATCGAAGTAAACTATATCGCGCGGCATCGCCGCCCATCAGAGCCGTGTGCTCCGCCTATTTCAATTCAAAATCGCCGCAATCAAATGCCATCATCTTTTCGGCGCCGGTAATGTGAAATTGCGCGACGGAATCGCCGTCGTCTTGAAGGAGATCGAAGGATTTATCAGGCCGCTGCGCGATCGAGACCCGCACGATGCCCGGCATTTCATCCACTGTATAGAGCGGCAATCCATCCGCGGTTTGCAGATAGCTGGCGTCCTCATCGAAGCCCGCGGCCACCTCCAGCGTCCGCCGCTCGTTTCCGTTCAATGGGTTTGCGATCAGCCTCACCTTCACCTTCGTCCCCTCCGCGAGCGTCTCCGCCGGCACGTCGATTGGATCGCCGACCTGGAGATCGGCAACGACGTATCCGCGCGCGCTGTACTTACCGGGTGGGAGCGCTTCGCCCGCCTCGTTTTTTCCATCCCAGGTTGTGCGCAACGCGTCCGGCCCCACGGTGAAGTCATCGAGCTGCGCTTCACGATGCAAAATGCGCACGAGCTTGCCTTGCTCATCGTAGATCCCGAGGCTAATCGTTCCCCTCATCGGCGGCGGCAGGAAACTGATTTTCACCGGATGCGTCGCCGGTATGGGCGGCGACTCCTGAGCAAAAACAGCCGGTATTGCGAGGGCAAACAAGGCGAGCAGAAAGAGTGTATTTCGCCTCATCGTGTCGGGACCGATCAAATGTAATACCGCCAGTTCACGTTCGGGAACAGGTTATCGCGCCATTCGCAGTCGCCGAGGAAATTCTCGTCGATCTGATGATCTACGACCTGCTCATGCAGTTTGTTGAACCGGCGCACGTGATCGCTGGTGCGTCTGGTCGCGTAATCTTTCGCCGTCCCGCTCTTCATCAGGAAGGCCCAGTCGCTCGATTGCATCAGCAACAGTTCCCGCACGAGTTGCTTCAAAGTTCGCTCCTCGACCGGGGAGGCATCAGACGAATGAGCGCGTGCGATTTCCACCATGCGACGGGCGCATGCGTGCAGGTGCGGGTAAATCCAGGAGTTGCTCTCATCGAGCCAGACGGCGAGGTGCCCATTTTCTCCCCAACTCGAAGCCGCGGCGGAGACGATCTGCTGGGCCGAATACTCGACGAGATAGCGGCTCGGAGTTGTGAGTTCAAAATCGGTCTGATCGCAAGCCGCTTTCCGGATTAGCGTCTCGAGAAAGTGTGGTCCCTCAAACCACCAATGCCCGAAGAGCTCCGCGTCAAAGGGCGTGACGATGATGGCAGACGAGTGCGACGAGCGGAGTTCCTCGATCTGTTTCCGGCGGGCCTCGAAAAAATGGGTGGCATGCGTCTCCGCCACAGCGCGCGCGGCGCCGACATCGTACAACTCCTTCTCGGCGTTCTTGCCGGTGACACGATGATATTTTAGCCCGGTGAATCGTCGCGAGGTCTTGTCGCTCGAATCTGGACAGAGATGCTGCGCGGGAAGTTCGAACCCGATATCGCGGTAGAATTCGCGGTAAGAAGGATCGCCGGGGTAACCTTCATGCGCACTCCACACTTGCCGGCTGGAGGCGCGGTCGCGCGCATAAGCGGCGGGTCCCGCCGGCGTGTAACAAGGCGCGTAGATCGCCCGCTTCGGACGCGGGTTTCCAAAAAGCAGCCCATGCGCATCGAGCACGAACCAGCGGAGATTAGCTTCCTGTAGAATGTTTTCGATCCCCGGAGCGAAGGCGCATTCCGGCAACCAAAAGCCGGCTGGTTCGGCCCCGAATGTTTCGAGGTAAACGTCGCGACCGATCAGCACTTGCGCACGGGCGGCGGCTGATTCTTGCAACAAAGGCAGCAGCCCATGCGTTGCGGCGGATGCGATGATCTCGACCGAACCGCTCTCGCGCAACCGACGAAATATCGCCAGCAGATCGCATTTCCATTCCTCAACGAAACGCTGGCGACACTCGGAAAAGCGCTCCAGATAAAACTCCGCGAGTGCGAGCAGCTTCGGATGATGCCTATTACGCTCGATCTCGCGTTCGGAGAGCCCGATCGAACGTTCGAGATATCTCACATACCGTTCCCGGAGGAGCGGATCGTTCAACATCGCACAAAGCGGCGGCGTGACCGTGATCGTGAGTTGGAACGGGATGCCGTCGTTTTGGAGCCGCTCCATGACGGCGATCAGCGGGATGTAGCTTTCGGTAATCGCTTCGAAAAGCCAATCTTCCTCGAAAACGTGCTCGCTTTCGGGATGCCGCACAAACGGCAGATGCGCGTGCAGAATTAACGCGAGATACCCCATTCGCGTTACTCTGAGCGCGGAAGAGAGTTCTCTCAATCGTTCTCACGCGCCGGACCGCGTCAGGTTTGTTGAGAGGCGCCTGAAATTTGGCCGCGTCCGATGTCATCCTGAGCGCAGCGGAGCGGAGTCGAAGGATCCAGTGGCGCTATCGTGGGTACGGCGACGGGGTGGAAAGCCACGCCTCGCTCTCTAGGACTGCGTTATGGCCTCGACTTCGCTCGGAATGACGTTAAGGACACGTCTCCAGTCCGCGCGACGGGTCGGCTATCCGGCACCGTATTTTACCCGATAGCTGCTATACAGTTCTCGGGTACGCGCACTAAACCTTCCAGCTTACAAGGTCCGACAGAAATCCTGGAAGCGATCGAGACCTTTTTTGATGACATCGATGCTGGTCGCGTAACTCAGGCGCACCGTCCTGTCATCGCCGAAGGCCGCACCTGGAATCACGGCGACGTTTGCCTTGCTGAGCAAACGATCGGCGAAGTTCTGCGATGAGAGGCCGAGCTGGCTGATGTTCACGAGAATATAGAAAGCGCCTTCCGGTTTCACCGCGGTGATGTTCGGGATTTTCATGATGCGTTCATACATGTAAATGCGACGCATGTTGAATTCATCGCGCATGTCCGCCAGCGGCTGCTGATCGCCCTTTAAGGCTGCGAGCGCACCGCGTTGCGCGAACGAACACGGATGCGACGTGCTGTGGCTTTGGATTGATTCCGCTGCCTTCGCGAGCGCTTCCGGCGCGGCCAAATAACCGAGTCGCCACCCGGTCATCGCGTACGCTTTGCTGAAGCCGTTGACCGTGATCGTGAGATCATAAGCCTCCTTGGAAAGCGAGGCGACGCTTACGTGCCGGATATCGTCGTAAACCAGTTTTTCATAGATTTCGTCGGCGAGAATGTAGATGTCCTCCTGAGCCGCGATCTCGACGATCGCTTCCAGTTCTTCGCGCTTGTAAACCGCCCCCGTCGGGTTGCCTGGGGTGTTCAGAATCAACATTTTGGTGCGAGGCGTCATCGCGTTCTCGAAATCCTGTGCACGCATCTTCCATCCGTTGCGTTCGGTGGTCGGGATGATGACCGGCTCCGCGCCGGAGAGCCGGACGATGTCCGGATAGCTGACCCAATAAGGTGCCGGGATCAGGACTTCATCATCCGCCTGGCAGGTCGCGAGGACTGCGTTGTAACAGGAATGCTTCGCGCCATTGCTGACGACGATCTGACTCGGTTTATAAGTGAGCTGGTTGTCCGTCCCGAGCTTCTCAGCGATGGCCTGCCGGAGGTCCGGCAGTCCGCCTGCCGGAGTGTATTTAGTGAAGCCGGCTTCGAGCGCTTGAATCGCGGCTTGTTTGATATGCTCCGGCGTATCGAAATCTGGCTCGCCCGCGCCGAAGCCACAGACATCGATGCCCTCGGCTTTCATCGCCTTGGCTTTGCTGTCGATCGAAAGCGTGAGGGAAGGGGTGAGCTGAGCTGCGCGCGCGGAAATTTCCATGGCCGTGGGATGTGGGATCAGGGTTTGCAAAATGGGAGCGCAAGCTATTGGCGGTCGTAGAAACTTTCAATCAAAGGTTTGAAGTTGTTCTCGTCGATTTTCACGATCGTCATCTCGCGCCGGGCGTTCTCGGCGGAGTCAGAGGCATGGGCGGCGTTGATCATGATCGTCTGGCCGAATTCCTTTCGAATCGAACCCGGAGGCGCTTTCTTCGGATCGGTCGGACCGAGCACATCGCGGATTTTCCGGACGGCGTCGATTCCCTGATAGACGATTGCGATGCATTTCTCGGAACCGGGAGCATCGCGCTTTTCCTGCGGGCAATCACTCGGTCTCGACCCCGCCATGAACGCGACGATGTCTTCCCAATTCTCCCGCCCGTTGATTGGACCCAACACTTCGCCAAGCTGCTTTTCGGTTTCTTCGCTCAGCTCCAGCTCCAGCTCACGCTCGATTACGGCGCGCGCCCGTTTTCCGGCCGGTTCGCGGAGTTTGTCCTGCAACACCTCGAGCACGGGCCCGTAAAATTCCTCCGCCTCCGCGACGCTCATCCGGTGCACCTTAAAACCGATGATATAGAGGCCGGAGCGCGAGAAAACGTCAATCACGCCGCCGGGCCGCGCGTTCGGAAATTTAAAATTATCCGGCTTAATCAACACCAGTGTCTTTTCGACGTTTGCGCCTTCTGGATAGGCGATGACGCTGTCCAGAATTCCGCCGTCTTGGTCGGAAAACTCCGCCCAGAGTTTCAGATCTTCCTCCACCTCGGCCGCATCAAATGCCGACAGCACCGCGGGCTCTACGTAGGTGACTTCACCGGCGGCATTCGTGATGTAATCGCCAAACGTGTCGCGAACAGTTTCGCCGCTCGTTCGTTCGTTAACGATATGACCGGCGGTGTCCCGGATTTTGGCGACGGCATCGGGTCCACGAAACACGAGCAGCATCACACGTGCGCGCTGGCCGTTGACGGTGCCGGTGAAATTTTTTTGCACGTAATCTCGGATCAACTCCTGAGTCGCACGATGTCGCGCGTCCGTTTCGGTCACGATCGTCGCGGCGTAGCGCTTCACGAGCTCGTCGCTCGGAGCGAACATGCGCGCGCTCACAAGATCGAGACCGGTGCGTGAAATCAGCCGCGAAATGATTCCCCCCGTGCGCGATTTGCGCATCGAGTACGGCGTAATAAGGACGTAGGAAAGTTCTTCGGCCTGCATGGATTCCTCAGCGGCTCAACAGATCCAACCGCCTCGATGCAGGGAAATCGAAGTCCGCTTCAGGGAGGGCAACCGTAGCTGGGCCGGTTTCCCCGCGTCAACCTGGTTTTTGGACGCTCGACTCCGCTGGACGAAACCTACACGAAGATGCCGCAGCGCGGCATCGTTACTACTCGGAATGACTACGCACCAACATCGCAACCCATTTACCGCGCCTCCGGGTCTCTACCGCGGAAAAGCCGGATCGGTCCAGTGCGCACTGCACCTCTTCCTGCTGCGCGCGGAGAATGCCGGAAAGCACGAGGTTGCCCTTGGATCTCACGAGCCGACGCATCTGTGGCAACGCTGCAATCAGCAGCTCGCTGAAAAGATTTGCGGTCACGACTTCGAACTTCTGCATTCGAAAAAGCTTGAGAATATCGCCAATTTCAAAGCGGACGCCGTGGATGTGATTGAGCCGCGCGTTCTGCTTTGCGGTCGAAATAGCCACCGGATCGTTGTCGATTCCAACGACGGTTGCGGCGCCGAAACAATGCGCGGCGAGTGCGAGAATTCCACTGCCGGTGCCAAGATCGAGGAAGCTCCAGTTCTCCGGCGCGTTTCGGGAAAGTCTCTCGACCATCCGCAAGCACATCGCCGTGGTCACATGTTCGCCCGTGCCGAACGCCGCCGCCGCCGGAATCACCAGCGCCTGTCTCGTCGTCGCCGTCGAGAGTGCGGCAACGTCATCGACCACGAGAAGCCTGGATCCAATTTTCAGCGGCTGCCGCGCAGGCGAACGGAAAATCGTCTGCCAATCACCCGGCAGGGCTTTTGATGTTCCACCAAACGCGTCACGCAGCTGCTTTGCGTCGCGCTCTTTGGAGCAGAAGCTTTCAACGAGAAGACGTTGCTGGTTTGGCCGTTCGATGACCGCAATCCCACTCGACGTGAAATCCGTCAGCGCCTCCTCGTTCTTCAAAAGCCAACCGCGACTCACTCGTTTCTGCCAAAGATAGTTTCGCCTTTGTCGGGCCACCCGTAAGTTGGTGGCCTCTTTCGGCTCATGAGCCAACTCGATTTCGTCCACCGATTCGTTCCCGCGGCTGGCGGAGAACCCTCCCGCCCGTGTTCTTGCTGCTTCACGGAACCGGCGGCGATGAGAGCGATCTTCTCGCGCATGGTCGTGAGCTCAATCCAGAAGCGGCCTTGCTCGGTGTGCGCGGCCGGATTCTCGAGAATGGTATGCCTCGATTTTTCCGACGCACGTCGGAGGGAGTTTTTGACGAAGAAGAGGTCATCGCGCGCGCCCTGGAATTAGGAAATTTCGTAAGGTTGGCCGCGACGGATTACGGATTCGCAATGAAACGGCTGGTAGCTGTCGGCTACTCGAACGGCGCGAACATTGCCGCGGCGATGCTTCTTCTCGGCACCGCGCCGTTTCAAAGTGCGATCTTGTTCCGCGCGATGGTGCCGCTAACGCGTGCGAAGCCGATCAGGCTGGACGGAACTGGTGTGCTGATTTTATCAGGCAGTGTCGATCCGTTGATTTCGCCGCAGAAGAGCGAAGCGCTTGCGCGTTTACTGCGAGTCGGCGGTGCAGAAGTCAAGTGGCAGGTGCAACCCGCCGGTCACCAACTCATTCCGGCAGATATCGCCGCGGCGAAGAGCTGGCTCAGCTTGAACACGGAGTCTCGCTGGCGCGATTAACCGGCCGACTCAGGCGGCGCGTCGGGGACCACTTTCTCGAGAACCTCCTGCAGCTGGTCGAGTCTGATGGGTTTCTGGAGGGAGGCGACCGCGCCGGAACTGGGCGGGGCGAGGTCCGCAGCGTAATCAATGCCGGATAGAAATACAATGCGCCCGGCCGGATCACTGCTGAGAATATTTCGGCAAGCGGTGAGACCATTCAGCTTTGCCATGTTAAAGTCCATCAGGACGACATCCGGCCGATTGCGCTGATACGAACGAATGGCCTCCAGGCCCGAGTGCACGATATCGACAACCTCATGACCGGAGCTTGTCACTAATGCCGCCAGGGTCGTGGCGAAGCACTTCTCGTCGTCGGCAATCAAGACGCGCATACCACGGATGGAGGAGATTCCATGCCTAACATCGTACAATTTTTAGAGCAGCGGCACGTGGCCCATTCAACTTCTCCGAACGAGGACGTTAACCCTATTCGAGCCGAACGCGCGACAGCCGTCCAGCCACCGCGAGGCGCCTTCAACCGCCGTCGACCCACAGGTTGATGCCACCGATGTTTATGCGTTCGTCGATCCCAACAATCCGGATCGAGTGACCCTAATCGCGAATTTCATTCCATTTCAACTCGCCCAAGGCGGGCCGAACTTTTATCAGTTTGGCGATAATGTGCTTTATCAAATCAGGATAGACAACAACGGCGACGCGTTGACCGACCTCGTCCTTCAATTCAAATTCCGCACACAGGTCGGTAATCCGAACACCTTTCTCTACAATACCGGACCGGTGAGGTCGCTCGGCGATCCAAATCTGAACATCAAACAGTTTTATGATGTGACTGTCATTCGCAACCCGGGACAGCCTAGCGAATCCAGGGCGACGGTGGCCACAAACCTTCCCGTCGCGCCTGCCAACATCGGACCGCGTTCAACGCCTGACTACGAAGCAAGTCTGGCTTTGCCGGCGGTTCGGACGTTTAGCTCGGCCGCGGGAACCAACGATGTAAGGGTTTTTGCCGGTTCTCGCGACGACTCCTTCTTCATTGATGTCGGCTCGGCCTTCGATCTGTTTGGCTTACGACCCCTCAACCCGGCGCATCTGATTCCGCTGCCGATCGCGTCAGGGGTGGACGGACTTGACGGTCTCAACATCAATACCATCGCCATTCAAGTGCCGATCCGGGAGTTGACTTCGGACAGACAACCCCTGCCGGCGAGCAATCCGCCGAATGACCCACGCGCGGTGATTGGTGTCTATTCGGCGACGTTGCGCCCAGGTGTGGTCACGTTCGCTCCCGACCGTAGCGGAACGATCACATTCAGCGGTAACTTTGTCCAACTCTCGCGCCTGGGAAATCCGCTGATCAACGAACTGATTATACCGCTCGGGATGAAGGACCATTTCAATTTCTCGCTTCCATCCGGCGATGCACAGTTTCTCAGTTATGTACTCGATCCAGAGCGGGCTCGGTTGATTCATCAGTTCTACCCTTCGATCAATGTGCCGCCAACGCCGCGGAGCGACGTGGCCACGATCCTTCTCACCGGCATTCCGGGCCTGAACGTGCAGACGAACCAAGTTGGACCGGGCGTCAACGCATTTCCGGGACAGGCGGCCAACACCGTTCCTAATGAGCGGCTCCGTCTCAACATGGACTTTCCGCCTACGCCAGGAACCGCCAGTGCGGCCGGCACAGCTAACCGGAATGGGTTCCTTGGTGGCGATAACGCCGGATATCCGAACGGCCGGCGCTTGGGTGACGACGTTCCGGATATCATCCTGCGGGTCGCTGCAGGTGCAACTCCCTTGACGCCCACCTTTAATGTCGCACCAAACAACGTCCTAGGCGACGGCGTGAATACAAACGACCGTCCGTTTTTGACACGCTTCCCGTATGTGGCGACGCCTTGGGCAGGTTATGATAGCCCGACAACTGCACCGAGGGGGGTTGGAGGCACGAACACGACGGCGCCAAATCCCGCTCCGCCGCCGGAGCCGACGCCAAGGCCCTGACGTCGGCGTAGGCTAATACTCGAGGCTCGGTTTGCGACAACTGAGAGTCGGGGTTGGCGCGAAGCTGACTTTCTTTGATGCCGGAGTAAGGTTCGTCACTGGGCCTGCTCCGGCATCTCTGTTTTCATGACCATGCGCATTAAGCTTTTTATTTTGGGAGGAGCTACCCTTCTCCTGCTCTCGGTCGCCCTTTTCTTTGGCCTCAGCCGCGGCTCCCGGGCGATTGAGACCCAGCCTGAAAGCCGCACTCTTCCGAAGATCGCGCAAAACGCCACGCCGGCGGATCAACAGATGGCGATTGCGCAAAGACTCGTCGAAAGCGAGCCAAAATCCCCGGAGGGCTACAATCAACTTGGTGCCGCCTTCCTGCAAAAGACACGCGAAACCGGCGACTTTGGCTTCATTCGCCGTGCTGAAGCCGCGGCCGAGCGCTCTGCCGCAGTCGCCCCTGACAACTACGGCGCACTTAGGCTGAGGGCGAAACTTGCGGCCGCAAATCACCGCTTCCCAGAAGCCCTTAAACTCGCGCACCTCGCGATCGAGCAGAGTCCGCGAGATTTGGACATGTACGTCATCATGACAGACGCCCAGGTGGAACTCGGAAATTATCGCGAGGCGATCGAATCCGCGGAAGCGATGGTAAAAATCCGGCCATACGCGCCGTCCTACTCGCGCATCTCTTACTTGCGCTCTCTCTACGGCGACACGGCGGGCGCAATTGCGGCCATGCGAATGGCCGAGCAATCGGCGGGAGATCCCGAGAGCCTTGCGTGGTGACCGTGCATCTCGGAGACGAACTCATGAACGCCGGACAGCGCGTCGAGGGCGAGTGCGAGTATGCTCGAGCGTTGTACGCGTTTCCAAACTATCATTTTGCGCTCGCCGGGAAAGCCCGCGCGCGTATCGCTGCCGGACATCTGAATGCAGCGGTTGAATTTTATCGCCGGGCACAAGAACGTGTTCCCTTGCCCGACGTCGCCATCGCGCTTGGAATCTTTACGCCCGACTCGGTCGCAACGATCAGGCACAAAACAGTATGATTTCGTCGAGTTCATCGAACGCTCGGGCACGGCGGGCGCAGGTACCTACTCGCGCCAGATCGCCGTTTTTTGGGCTGATCGCGGCCTACCAGCGCTCGGCAAGCGCGACCGCGCGACGCAGTATCTCACTCAGGCGCTTGCGATCAATCCGACGTTTGACCTCTTGCAGGCGGAAGTCGCCAGACAAGCGCTCCATGCTTTGACGGCGTAACGGGAAACAAAAGATGGTTGCTGATTTCCTCGTGAGGCGGTGGTGGGGGACCCGATGCCCGGTTCTTCTCACGACCATTTTGATCGTCTTCGCTGCCCTGAACGCTTTCGCGCATCCGCTGGGGAATTTTACCACTAATCATTTCACTCGCATCGAGGTCGGGACCGAGAAGGTGAGTGTCCGCTTCGTGGTCGATATGGCGGAGATACCCGCATTTCAGGAACTCCAAACAATCGGCGCGGCGCACGGCGGCGAGGCGCCCTCCCGCGATGCACTCAATGCTTACTTGGAGCGGGTCGTTCCCCATTACGCGGAGGGCCTCGTCATCACCGCTGATGGCAAGCGCGTGCAGCTCGATGCGGCGCCGGGAAGGATAAGTCTGCCGCCCGGAGCGGGTGGGTTGCCAACTCTGCGGGTCGAGTGCGATTTCATTGGGGCGGTGCCCCCGGGAAACTCCTCGAGTGGCCGCGAGAGGCGGCTTCAATTCGAGGACACCGTCCAGCGCGACCGGACGGGCTGGCACGAAGTGGTCGTCGTTCCAGCTTCAGGGATCTCGATTTACAACAGTTCCGCGTTCGGCAACGCGGTCACGGATCAGCTTAGGGCTTACCCGAAAGACATGCTCTCCACGCCCCTCGACGAGCGCGGTGCGGAACTCAGCTTCACGCGCGGTGCCGTTCCTTCCGGAGCGACGGCTTTGAGGACACGCGACGGCCGCACGGTCAACGTTGTGAAGCGCGACCCACTCGCCGAATTGATCGCGGTGCCAGAAGTGTTGCTTCGGGTGGCGCTCCTGGGGCTGCTCGTGGCGGCCGCGCTCGGAGCCGCGCATGCTTTCTCGCCTGGTCACGGTAAAACAGTTGTCGGAGCTTATCTCGTCGGGTCGCGCGGGACCGCGCGCCACGCCGTCTTTCTCGGACTGACGGTGACGATTACGCATACGGCGGGGGTCATTGCGCTGGGCCTGATCACACTTTTCGCTTCGCAATATGTGCTTCCCGAACGGCTCTTTCCCATCCTGAGCTTTCTCTCCGGTGCGATCGTCGTCGTCATTGGTTTGAGTCTCTTTGTGCGCCGGTTGCGTGCCGCGCTCGGGCTCTCCGCGGGACATGTTCACTCGCACCAGCACCACGCGGGTGAAGAGCACACGCACAATGACGACCATTCCCATATTCACGATTTCGAGGTGCATTCGCACGGGGGACGCCCGCACTCACACTTGCCGCCGGGATCAGACGGCGCGCCCATCACATGGCGCAGTCTCCTTGCACTTGGCGTCTCCGGCGGACTGCTTCCGTGTCCTTCGGCGTTGGTCGTATTGCTCGCCGCCATCTCTCTGCAACGGGTGGGCTATGGCTTGCTGCTCGTCGTCGCCTTCAGTGTGGGCCTGGCAGCAACCTTGACCGCTATCGGTTTGGGCTTTCTCTATGCCGGTCGCTTCCTGAAACTCTCGCCCAACTCGTCCGCTAATCCGCTCCTCCGCGCTTTACCAGTGGTGAGCGCATTTATAATCGCATGCCTCGGCGTTGTCGTTTGTTATGAAGCGCTGATCGGAGCCGGCTTTCAACTTTTCCACTCCGTTCCAGCCGGTGCGGGAGTGATTGCAAATCCGAAGTCTGATCTCGCTTCGATGGGAGCGCTGGCCATCCTTGGGCTCGGGCTCGTCTTCGGCCTCAAGCACGCGACTGAAGTCGACCACGTCATTGCCGTCTCCACGATCGTGAGCGAGCACCGCAACATCCTCCGTTCCGCTTTGGTCGGCGGATTATGGGGCATCGGACACACGGCATCACTCGTCGTGGTCGGCGCGATTGTGCTTGCACTCCGCATCGCGGTCCCCGAGAGCGTCGCCAATTGGTTGGAATTCGGCGTCGCGCTGATGATCATCGGACTGGGGGCGAGCGCGCTCCTGCGCGTGCTGCGTGGCCGTAAAGACGTGCATGTTCATACCCACACACATGACAGCGTGCCGCATTCGCACATCCACTTTCATGACGGAGGCGCGGAACATCCGATTGAGCAGAGCTTGCCGCTTGCGTCGCACTCGCACCTTCCGACCCGCATCGGCTTTAAACCATTGGTCGTCGGGGCGGTCCATGGTCTGGCGGGATCAGCGACTCTAACTCTTCTCGTGCTCACCCAAATCAGCTCCGCGTTGCTTGGAATGGCTTATCTCGCGGTCTTTGGTTTCGGATCAATTTTTGGCATGTTACTGATGTCCGGTCTTGTCGGCCTGCCGTTTGCGTTCAGCGCGCGTAAACTCACCGGCTTCAATCATGGGCTTCAAACTGCCGCCGGCCTCTTGAGTATCGGCTTCGGGCTTTGGTATGCTTATGAAACCGGCATTGCGAGCGGTCTCTTATAGAAGGCTTTCTCCAGGGCATTTGCCACGCAACATTGGCCGGTGAACGTTCCGCGTGAACTAATAAGTAATCGTGTAGCTCTGTAGCGCATGTTTATCGTTCATCTTAACGATGTCGGAGCTCACGTCGTCGACTTTGCCCACTGCGAACGCCGTGCGCCGCTACAGACGCGGCTAATAACGCAGCTACAAACTCCCAGGGCAATTTGGATCCAACCTACCGCAGAGCGAGAGAAATCGCCGGGGGAGGCTTAGGAACCATGCTCATTGAGAGCACGTTTTGCAGTCACCAGGTTGGCGGCGCGCAGTTTGTTGAAAGGGAAAAGTTCGAACTTCATTTACTCGCGGCGATCACTCCGAGATGCATTCCGAATTGAAGCAGAGCCGAGGCAGCTCGCAGCTTTGCCCTTTGCCAACCGAGATGGCCGCTCCCAAACGCGAACAGCCACTCATATTCAGATCCGGCTTGATAAAGCCCACTGGCTCCGATCAGAGTTGCAATTTTCTCCATCGTTTGGCGTGCGTAAAACGAGACGTGGTGCCCTGATTGTGGGGCAAGATACGTCCACTTTGCAGTCGTCTTTTCGGGGAAATATCGGCCTGTCGTGACATAGAGGAACGCACAACCCGCGGCGAGGACGTCGCGAAGGCGATGCAACTCATCTCGTGGGTCGGTGAAGTGCTCAAAGACTTCGCTGGCTATTATCAGTTGGTAAGGTCCTCGTTGCTCGACCAAGGCCCAATCCCTGAACACTTTTCCCTGTGCGTAGGCCGGAGCGCAATACGGATCATATCCAACCGCTCGCCATCCGTATCGATGAGCCAGGTAGCTCACGAGAAATCCTGTTCCAGAACAGAAATCGAGTGCTCTGAAGTCCGGGGAAGCTGCCGGGAGAATGTTAAGCTTTAGGAGGTTATGAATTCGACGTGAAATGCAGGACAACCGCCACGCTGCCCCTGGGTCCAGGTCGATGCCAGGAGGATAGCTGGCCCTCTTTTCGAGTTCTGAAGGACTGATTGGATCCAGATGATGCGATTGAAGGAGGCGGCAGCTTGAGCACTCAACGTACTTTCCTTCCAGTCCGGCTGGGAGCGGCAATGAAAACTTGTAAATGACTTCCCCACCGCACAATTTACAGTGTTCCGGCGGTTTCACGCTGTCTGTCTGCTCGCGCGCGGTGCCGTGATCTCTATCGCGCCTCACACTTTCTTTAAGGGAGGCCATCATGGGCGAACATTCTTCCCACTCATCTCTCGGGCCAGCAGCGCGATGTCGGCCTCTGTCATAATCTGGACCAGTTCCGGGAATTTTGTTTTCGCCTCCCAGCCCAACTCCACCCTCGCCTTCGAAGAGTCATCGATCACCAGATCAACTTCGGCCGGCCGGTAGTAGCGCGGATCGATTTCCACATACGGGCTGATCGCTGCCCCGCCCTCGACTCCCCTTTGTGGAGCGGGTGACGAGACTCGAACTCGCGACGTCCTCCTTGGCAAGGAGGTGCTCTACCACTGAGCTACACCCGCATCTGAGCGGGAGGAATAATCGCCACGGCCTCCCGCAGCGCAAGGGTTTATTGTGCGTTGCCGTGGCGTTCCCCTGCAAGAAATTTGAATCCAAAACTGCGCTTCGGCGCATCCTACTCTCAACGATACCTTATGAAAACAACTCTCATTATTTGCCTCTCTTTCGTGGCACTCGCGTTTAGCGCTGTCGCTCAAATGCCTACGCCCACGAACCAGCCAAGCGCTGCGATCACACCAACGCCAGTGGCATCGATCAGCCCACCACCGACAGCGCGGCCGTCGATTTCGCCAACTGCCACCGTGGCACCTTCCGCTTCGAGCTCGCCCGTGGATGATGACGATTCACTGGATGCGGCGATCCAGAAGAAGGTGCGAAAGCACCTCAACGTCAGCCTCGGTTCCCACCACAAAGATCACAGCTTCGACGGCCCGGAAGGCAGTGAGTGGATTGCAGTGCCGATCGTGTTGATCGTATTCCTCTGCTTGTTTGGCGCGCCGGTGTTGATCGTCGCAGTCATCATGTATTTCAGCATGTCGAGAACGCGCGCCATGCACCGCACCGTGCGGATGATGGTCGAGAAAGGACAGGAAGTGCCGGCTGCGCTCCTCAATCCGCCTCCCGCGGTGCGGCAGCGTTCTGATATGCGGCGCGGCATCGTGCTCGTGATGGTTGGTCTGGGTCTGATGCTGTTTCTCGGCGCGGTCAACGACTGGAGTGGGGGCGCCTGGGCCTTGGGGATCATTCCGTTCCTGATTGGCGCGGGTTACTTCCTCGTCTGGAAACTTGAAGGAAAGAAAGACAACGTTCCGCCGTTACCCTAGCCTCGGCGCGTGGAGCTGACCGATGCAGAGCTCGTCGCCAGAATCCTTCTCGATGACGATCACCACGCGTTCGCGGAACTGGTGCGAAGGCATCAGTCGACGGTGCGGGGCCTGCTGCGCCAGCTCACCCGAACGGATGTCTCGCTCGCGGATGATCTCGCGCAGGAGACGTTCCTGCGCGCTTACAAGAACATCCGCAGTTTCCGCGGCGAGGCGCGTTTCTCCACCTGGCTTTATCGCATTGCCTACAATTGCTTCCGGGAAGATGCGCGGCGCCGGAAAGAACTCGTCGGCATCGACGAAGCGCAGTGGCAGGCTGAGCACGACCCACAGACCGCGAACCCCGCTCTTCGACATGATCTGATGCAAGCTTTGCAACTCCTTCCACTGCACGAACGCGCCGCGGTTTTGCTTTGCTGTCAGAATGGATTATCGCATGAGGAAGCCGCGCGCGTTCTAGAGATCCCGCTCGGCACCGTGAAAACGAACGTGCTCAGAGGACGAGAGAAATTGAAGCGGGCATTGGCGGCCTGGCAGTCTAACTAAGACATGGACCGAATCGAGGAGGATTGGCTGGATGCGCGTCTGCGCGACGAGACGCCTTATCTCGATGATGCCGGTTTCACCGCGGCCGTTGTGGAACGGTTACCGCGGAAAAGCGCGAGCACAACGTTTCGCGCTCTTGTTCTTCTGCTCGTGACGCTTCTTGGAAGCGCAATCGCTTATGTGGTTTCAGGCGGCGGACGTTTCATCGTTGATGCAATCGCGCGGGTCGGCTCGCTGCCGCTTTTCTCTGTCTATCTAATTGCGCTCTGCTGCGGCATTCTCGTCACCACGGCCGCAGGTGCAGTCGCGGTGAGTAAGGCGCGTCAACAATCTTAGAGTTCTTCCACCGTCATCCCGAGCGCAGCCGAGGGATCCCGCGGCAAAACCATGAGGTTGAGTCGTCGAAATGGTCTCATCGTGAACCGACCGCCATCGAGAGATCCCCTTTCGAGACACCCCGTGCAGCCTTCACGGTGATTTCCGCGGGATCCCTCGACTGCGCTCGGGATGACGGCAGAAATGGAATCACGCCGCGCAGAGGTCACGCGCGCGTAGGACATCGGCCGCGATCTGTAGCCGGAGCGCATCCAGATTTTCGAACTTTTGCTCCGCGCGCAGATAGTCGATGAAGCGCACTTCCATTTCAGCGCCATAGATCTCGCGCTTAAAATCGAGTAAATGAACTTCGAGCGTCCGCTCCGGTTCGCCTTCGGCAATTGTGGGACGAAAGCCGACATTTACGACTCCATGGTACAGCCCACCGTCGAGCCGGGCTTCTGCAGCATAAACTCCATTGGGCGGGAACTGCTCGCTATGGGCGCTGAGATTCGCGGTCGGAAAGCCAAGCTTACGCCCGAGCTGCGCCCCCGCTTTCACTGTCCCCAGAATAGTGTATTCCCGTCCGAGCATGGCCGCTGCCTTCCCAAGGTCACCCACTTCGACGGCCGCTCGGACCGCCGTGCTGCTCACAACTTCGCCATTCACCGACACGGGTTTGATCCCCACGACTTGGAACCCGGAATCTGCGCCGATTCGTTGCAGCAGCGCCAGATTTCCGGCGCGTCCTTTCCCGAACGACCATTCGTGCCCTACACAAATTTCGCGAAGCGGCTTTGCATGTCTGACTAACTGGTCGACAAACTCTTCGGGTGCAGTCGCGGCGAATGCACGATCGAAGTGGAGAACGAGAAGATGCGCCACGCCGAGACCGCGAATCAACGCGATCTTATGCTGCGTCGCAGTCAACAGATGCGGCGCCCGACCCGGACGCAAGACCTTGGCGGGATGCGGATCGAAGGTGACCACGACCGGCGTGCCACCCGCGCGGAGCGCGTGCGCGGCGGAAGTGGAAATCACCGCTTGATGGCCGAGGTGCACCCCATCGAAGACCCCAATCGCGAGGAAGAGCGGACGTCGCAGGCGGCTCAATTCCGCGATCGAGTGGAGAACCTCCATCGTCGATCAGTCGTTAGGCGCCGCGTCGCCGCGATACTTCCGGTAAAGTCAAAATACGGTCGAGAATCTCGACCGGTTCCGCGGCCTGGAGGTCGTTTACCGTGATCGCGCCCTCGACCGCGAAGCGGCCCGATTTCGTTCGCCGCAGCGCCTGCAGATGCGCTCCGCAGCCCAGCGTTGCGCCGATATCATGGGCATACGTCCGAACATAGAATCCCTTGCTGCACGTGACGCTGAAATCAATCTCAGGCGACGCCATCCGGCTGATCGCGTAGTTGTAAACGTGTACGAGTCGCGGTTCGCGTTCCACGACTTTGCCCTGGCGTGCTAGTTTATAGAGCGGCACGCCACCCTGCTTGATCGCCGAGACCATCGGCGGCATCTGATAGAAATCACCGCGATATTTTTCAAACGCCCCGCGCACCGTTGCTTCGTCAAACTGCGGCACTGGCCGTTCTTCCAGCACCACGCCCGCGCTATCCTGGGTGTCGGTGGTTGCGCCCAGCTTTAGCGTGCCGGCGTATTCCTTATCCTCGCTCATGAGCAAGTCCTGGATCTTGGTCCCGCGACCGAGCGTGAGCAGAAGCAGCCCGGTGGCGATTGGATCGAGTGTGCCGCAGTGTCCAACCTTTTTGATCTGAAGACGGCGCCGGACGAGCGCGACGACATCGTGCGACGTCATCCCGGGCGCTTTATCGACGAGCAGAACGCCGTCAGGAGTTGCAGTCGATGACGTCACGAATTGCTGCGAGCACCCGCGTCTCCACTTCTGGTAGCGTTCCCAACACACGCGCACCAGCCGCGAGTGTATGTCCCCCTCCGCCGAAGCGCTGGCAAATCGTGCAAACATCCGCGGCCTCGCTCTTCGACCGCATGCTCACACGCACTTTGCCTTCCGCGAGTTCTTCGAAAAACACCGCCACGATCACGCCTTGAATTGCGCGCAGATGATCGATCAAGCCTTCATTGTCTTCCGGCAGCACTGCCAGACGTTCGGCGGTTTGTAAGCTGAGGCTGAAACTTGCGATTCGTCCGTTCGCTTCAAAGCGCATGGTCGCAAGCAGTTCACGCAGAAGCTCGATCCGGCGCCGCGGGAAACTCTCGTAAATCTGCCGACTAATTTTGCCGACATCGACTCCGCACCGCACCAGCTCCGCCGCGATCTCGAATGTGCGCGCGGTTGTGTTTGGATATTGAAACGAACCGGTGTCGGTGGAAATTGCCGCATAAAGGTTCTCCGCGATCGCCGGGTTCATGGGCAAAGCCTCGGCGTGAAGCATCTCAAAGAGAATCTGACCCGTAGCCGGCGAGTTCGGGTCGATGTGCACGAGGTCGCCGTAGCGAGGATTGCTTGGATGATGGTCGATGTTGATCCAGACCTTGGTATTGCGGACCGCCTGACCGGCGGTGCCGAGCCGATTCTGCGCTGCCGTGTCGAGCGCGATTGCGACATCAAAATCTCTTGGGGCTGGCGGAGGTTTACTGAGGAGGTCCGCGTGCGGTAGGAAACTGTATTTCTCCAGCATTCCCTCCTCATTCCAGATCTCGACCTCTTTTCCCAATTCTCGCAGCGAAAGTCCCAGCGCCAGCTCACTGCCGAGCGCGTCGCCATCCGGTCGGACGTGGCTGATAATCACAAACCGCTGATGCGCGCGCAGAGTTTCTGCGATCTCAGCGAAGCTCGATTGCTTCGCGTTTGCCGCGGACGCCCGCTCATTTACAACGGTGGCAGTCATGCGTTCTTCTCGTTGCCCGCCGGTTCGATGGTCTGCAAAATTTCAATCACGCGAGCGCCGCGTTCGATCGAATCGTCAAGATGAAACGTAAGATGCGGCGTGTATTTGAGCACGACGTTTTTCGAGAGAAGACCCTGTAACATGACGCGATTTTCTTCCAGCTTTGCCATGGCCGTTGCTTGCGCCGCCGAGCCTAAAACGCTGACGTAAACGTGCGCGTTTTTCAGGTCCGGTGTAACGTTGACATCGTTCACTGTGACAAGCGCATTCTCAAAGGTCAGTTCGCGCCCGATCAGAGTGCTGAGCTCGCGTTTGACCAGTTCGTTGACGCGCAATAAGCGGTGTTTCATAAAGTAGCGCGAGCTTCCAGCTTGCGTTTTCCGGCACCGCAAGAGACGCTTGCTTCAGAGTTTTTGCGCCACCTGCTCAAGCTGGTAGCACTCGATGATGTCCGCGACTTGATATTCGCTGAAGTCGCCCAGCTTGATTCCGCACTCGAGACCGACCCGGACTTCTTTCACATCATCCTGAAAGCGTCGGAGCGTTGAAAGCCCGCCATCGTACACTGGCTGACGCCGCCGCAGCACACGCGCCCGGGCGGTCCGGCTGATGCGTCCATCGGTCACCAGACAACCCGCAACGATGCCTCGACTGAGCCTGAACACCTGCTTCACTTCCGCGTGGCCGATTACGGTTTCGCGATGCTCTGGATCGAGCAGTCCGGCCATCGCCTCTTTCATCTGATCGATTAATTCGTAGATGATGCTGTAAAGTTTTACCTGCACTCCTTCGCGCTTCGCGGCGTTCACCGCGATTGATTCTACTTTGATGTTGAAGCCGACCACGACGGCGTTCGACGCGCTCGCGAGCAGGATATCGGATTCGGAAATTGGACCCACGCCTGAGTGGATGATTTCGAGATCGATCTTTTTGCTCTCGATCTGCCCAAGAGCGGTGGTGAGCGCTTCGAGTGAGCCTTGGGCGTCGCACTTCAGCACGATGCGCAGATACTTTTTGCCATCCGCAGCCTCGAGCAGGCTTTCGAGTGTTGCCCGTGCCGGCGTGCTGAGTTTCTCCGCGCGCTTTGCCAGCAAGCGCTCTTCACTGAGCGTTTTCGCCGAGCGTTCCGACTCCATCACCAAAAATTCGTCTCCCGCTTGTGGCAGTCCTGTAAACCCAAGGACCCGAACCGGCGTCGAGGGCCCGGCTTGTTTGATTGCCTTGCCGTTGTCATCCGTCAGCCCTTTCACTTTTCCTGCGTAATCGCCGGAAATGAAGGCGTCGCCCGATTCCAGGGTTCCCATCTGTACAATCACGGTCGCGGTGGGACCGCGGCCCGCTTCGACCTGGGCTTCGATCACAGTCCCGCGCGGAGTTGCAGTCGGTGAAGCTTTCAGTTCCATGACCTCGGCTTGCAACGTCATCATCTCAAGCAAGTGATCGACGCCGGTGTCCTTGATCGCGGAGACTTCGCAAACGATCGTCTCACCGCCCCAGTCTTCCGGCGACAGCTCGCGCTCCTGCAATTGCTTCTTCACGCGATCGATGTTCGCGCCCGGCAGATCGATCTTGTTGATCGCCACCATGATCTTGACGTGCTCGGCCGCTTTCGCGTGATTGATCGCTTCAATTGTTTGCGGCATCAGCCCGTCATCTGCTGCCACTACAAGCACGACAATGTCGGTCACGTGGGCACCGCGCGCGCGCATGGCCGTGAAGGCGGCGTGACCCGGAGTATCGAGAAAAGTGATGCGCGTCCCCTTGTAATTAACCGTGTAGGCGCCGATGTGCTGCGTGATCCCGCCAGCTTCGCCGGCCGCCACGCGCGTCTTGCGGATCGCATCCATCAGTGACGTTTTGCCGTGATCGACGTGACCCATGAACGTGATAATCGGTCCGCGCGATTTGAGTTCCTCTTCCTTCTCGATCACCGGAGGCGGAGGCGCGACGACCACTTGTTCGACTTTGTGAACGCCACCGCCTTTCTCGCGGCGCTCCATTTCGAAAACGAAGCCGTGCTTCTCACAGACTTTGGTCGCAACGTCCGGCTCGATCGTGAGATTCGGGTTCGCGAAAATGTTGAAATCGGTCATCAATTCCTTGATGAGCTGAAAATTTTTCACGCCCAGTTGCGTGGCAAGGTCCTTCACAATAATGGGCGGTTTGATGTGAATGATTTTCGCGGGATCGACATCTTCTTCGATAACGGCAGGCGCCTCCGATGGGACCGGGTCAACTGGAGCAGCCTCGGTGGGGCCCGCTGGTGGCGCACCGACGATTGCCAGCCGAGGTTCCGAAGCAGGCGGGATTGTAGCCGGCGGTGACGCCGCGGAAGCAGACTCGGCAGCTTTAATGCGCGAAATCGGCGGCAGGACTGCCCGCCTTACTACGCCTTCCGACTCCGGCCGCTTCGCGGCCGGGGTTTTCTCGTCGATCAGCGATACGGTCGCACCATGGACCCGGGGAGCTTTCGCGACGGGAGCTTCAGCGGTTTTCTCGCGCTCCGGAGTTGCGGGCGCTTTCGCAATGATCGGCTTTACACCGGAACGAGTGGCTTTCGGAGGTGCTTCCGATGCGCTCTTCTGCTGATCGCTGGCCTTGCAGGTTGTTAGGGGACTAACGCTTTCCTTGAGCGTCTTGCGAGCGGTCGCGGGTTTGCGCGCTGCGCTTTTGGCTGTCGTCCTGGTTGGCATTGTTGTTCCTGTAAAATTGTTGCCATGGCTCCGGCTGCTTAACGGAAAGCCATGTTGTTAGGCCGGTACTTCTCGATGCACTGCCTCGTAGATTTCTCGCGCCTTCTCTTCCTCGACACCGAGGATGTCCACCAAATCCTGCACATCCGCGTCGCGCAATCCGTCCAGGTTCGTGAACCCGGATGTCACCAGCGTGAGTGCTTGCTGAGAGGTAATTGGCAGTCCGCTGGCAAGCGAATGGGCTGCTTGCGCGACCTTTTGCTCGACCTGATGCGTGGCGGTCGTGTCCTTGTCGATATTAATTTCCCAGCCTGTCAGCCGGGAAGTGAGCCGCGCATTCTGCCCCTTTTTGCCGATCGCGAGTGAAAGCTGATCTTCGTCGACAGAGATCTGCACGCTCTTTTTTTCCGTGTCGAAAACGAGGTTCTTAACCTTCGCCGGCTTCAACGCCTCGAGCACGTAATCCTTCGGATCCGAACTCCAGCGAATGATATCGACCTTTTCATTGTTCAATTCGCGAACAATGTTCTTCACTCGCGAGCCGCGCATCCCGACGCAGGCGCCGACCGGATCGACTTTGTCGTTAATGCTCGTGACCGCGATTTTCGTCCGATAACCCGCTTCGCGCGCGATCCCGCGAATTTCCACCGTGCCGTCGGCGATCTCACTGACTTCCAGTTCGAAAAGGCGGCGAACAAAATTGGGATGGCTGCGCGAAACGATAATCTCCGGACCGCGAATGCCGTTCTCAACCGCAACCACATAAGCGCGCAGCCGGTCGCCGATATTGTAGTCTTCCACCACCACGCGCTCGCGCTGCGGCATAATCGCTTCAAATTTTCCGAGATCGAGAATCACATCCGAACGATCGAACCGCCGCACCGTTCCACTCACAATCTCGCCTGCGCGATCCTTGAACTCCTCGTAGATCATTTCCTTCTCGACCTGACGGATGCGCTGCATCATCGCCTGCTTCGCGGTTTGCGCAGCGATGCGGCCGAAATTGCGCGGCGTCACTTCCATCTCGATAGTCTCGCCGATCGCGGCTTCGGCTTTCAGCTTTCGCGCTTGCGAAAGCGTGATTTCGTCCTGCGGATTGGTGACCTTCTCGACCACAAGCATGCTTGCGAGGGCTTTAATCTCGCCCGTCTTCGGATTGATATCGATGTGCAAATCACGCGAAGCGCCAATGCTCTTTTTGGACGCGGAGAGAAGCGCATTCGAGACTGCCTCGAGCAGGATTTCGCGTTTGATTCCGCGCTCCCGTTCCAGGTAATCCAACATTGCAATAAACTCGGCGTTCATAATAGACATCGAGCCCAAAGACGAAAAAGAGTGGGACACCAGCTCCCACTCCAATCCTCCGCGGACTAGACGCGTAACTTAATTTTCGACAGGCGCATCGTCAAGCAGCTAAATCGTTACGCACAGCCGTCGCGGCCATTCTGGAAATGGCTTTGCAACCGGGAGCCGCTTCATGAGAGTCAGTCGATGCGGCGTCCGATCCTGATCGTGCTTGCGGTCTGGGCAATGGTTTACCTGCCGGCGCTTGGCTCGTCCGAACTGAAGGGCGAAGAAGGCCGCCGCATTCTTCCGGCAATCACGATGCTCCAAACCGGCAACGCGTCTCGCGGCGCTCTTGACATTTTCCGCAGCTATATCGTGCCGATGATTGGCAGCGAGCCATATCTGCGCAAACCGCCGCTCGTGAATTGGCTCGTCGCCGGTTCCTTCCAGCTTTCTGGAGTGCGGAACGAATGGACCGCGCGGCTCCCGTCCGTCTTCTGCGTCCTGCTGGTCGCTCTCAGCTTCGTCACTGTGGCAAGCGCCGCGCTGGGGCGAGGCGCTTTGTGGGCGGCGCTCGCGTGGCTGTTGAACTTCGGCATCATGGAAAAGGGTCGCCTCATCGAAATCGAGGCGCTTTACGTATCGCTCTTTGGTCTGGCGATCATCTGCTGGCTCAGCGCGTGGGAACAACGGCGTTCTCCATGGCATCTCTGGCTGGTGACGTCCGTGTTTCTTGGTCTCGGACTTCTCGCAAAAGGACCCGTCCATCTGCTCTTCTTCTACGCAATCGTGTTCGCGGTCTTACGGCAAACCGGTGAGCTCCGAGCGTTGTGGCAGCCTGCCCACTTCGTCGGTCTCATGATCATGCTTGGAATCTTCGCCGCCTGGGCAATTCCCTACCTCTGGATGGTTCCCGTTGAACACGCGGGATCTGTTTGGTCGCGGCAATTCTCGGGGCGCGTCAGTGGCGAAGACTTCAAAGCCGCGAGTTGGATCATGAACATTCCTCGTGCCGCCGCCTATTTTATGCCGTGGCTTTTATTTGCGCCGTTTGTGCGCTTTGACAAAATCCCGGAGGCGCGCCGTCGGGCGCTAGCGTGGGCCCTCGGCTGGGGAACGATCACTCCCTTCGTCGTCGTCAATCTTCTCCCCGGCGCGTTGCCGCGCTACGCGATGCCTGCGCTGGCACCGGGGTGCTGGCTCGTGGGAATGGTAATGGGGAACAACGCGCTCGATTGGCGATTGCGCCTGGGACGCCGCCGCTTTCCCGTTTCGCCGGTTCTCGGCGCCTGGATTTTGAGAGTTCTGCTTGTGGGCGCAGGGATCGGATTCCCGCTCATCTCCGCCACCGTTCAGAAAGACCGGCATCACCTCAAACAAATCGCAGGGAAAATCGACGCCACGATTCCGCCGCTAGAGCCGCTCTACGCCATCGATCCCGACTTTCAGCCGTTCCTTTTCTACGTCCAGTCGCAGGTTGTTTGCGTCAGCAACGTGGAGGACCTACCCGTAAACGCGCGCTTCGCGCTCGTGCCAGCCAAAATCGAATCCGCACTCGCGGAAAACTCGCGCTGGTCCGCCTTGCATCCCATGCCGGTCCTGCGTTTCACCGATTACCGCAAGGTCACTGTGAGCGTCGTGAAACTCGGCGAGCGCGGTTAACCCAGTGTCATTAGAGCGCATTCGTGGAAAGCGGCACGTCCCAAGTAGTGCAAGTCTCTGGCTTGCCTCAGTTGAGGTCGCAAGCGGGACACTTGCGCTACTTCGAATCTTCTTTGCGGACCGAGTCAAGGAGACGCGAATCAACCGACGGTAGCGCGACGGGGTTCCTCGACTTCGCTCGGAATGACAAGAGGCAGCTCTCAGTTTGCCGTCATCTCGAGCGCAGTCGAGAGATCCCGTGGCTGAACCCAGTAGCTTCACGGAATCGAAAGCTGAGTCTGGCCCTATCGAACTGCGGCCTCGATCCCGAACGCTTTCGGGTCTCGGAATGACCGTCCCGCCTCAATTCGGCTCACCCATCTCGCGCGCCCGATCTTCAAAGCGCGTGAATTCCTTTCGGAAGGTTAGCGGCACGTCTCCAGTCGGCCCGTTGCGCTGCTTCGCGATGATCAGGTCCGCTTTGCCCTGTGATTCCTGCTTCTCCTCTTCGGTGTCCGCATAATATTCCTCCCGCACCAGCAGCCCGACGAGATCCGCATCCTGCTCGATGCTGCCGGATTCCCGCAGATCGCTCAAGCGCGGGCGACCTTTGCTGTCGCCCGTCCGGTTTTCGGGATTCCGATTTAACTGAGCGACGACGATAATCGGGATACTCAGGTCTTTCGCGAGGCCTTTGAGTCCTGCCGAGATTTCGGAAATTTCAATTTGCCGATTGTCCTGCCCCCGCCGCGTCGTCGATCGCAGCAGCTGCAAATAATCGACCACAATCAGTTGAATGTCGTGCTGCGCCTTCAGCCGTCGCCCTTTTGCGCGTAGCTCAAGAATGCTCAGCCCTGCGGTGTCGTCGATGAACATCTTCGCCTCCGCAAGCTTCGAAGCCGCGGACGTGAGGCTTGGGAAATCGCGCTCACCAAGGAACCCATCGCGCACGTTCTTTAAATTCACCCGCGCGCGTGAGCAAAGCAGGCGCTGCACGAGTTGCTGGCTGCTCATTTCCAGACTGAAGACCGCAACCGCGAGCTTCTCCTGAATGGCGACGTGCTCGGCGATATTCATCGCGAAGGCCGTTTTTCCCATGCTCGGCCGCGCCGCGATTACGATCATTTCCGCGGGGTGCAATCCGCTCGTCATGCGATCGAGTTCCGTGAACCCGGTCGCTATCCCGGTGAGCCCGCCTTTACGCTCGTAAAGTCTCTCGATCGACTCGATCGCGTCCATCACCTGGTCCTTCATTGAGCGCATCTCTGCCTTGAAGCGATCCTCGCCGACCGCGAAAATCTTCTGCTCAACTTCATCGAGAAGATTGTCGACCTCGCCCTGATCATCGTAAGAACGCCGCACGCTTTCGGTGCAGGCGGCGATGATTTGTCGAAGGATGAACTTGTCCCGAACGATTTCGAGATAGTAGGTGACGTTTGCCGCCGTCGGCACAAACGTGAACAGACTCGTTACTGCTGAGGCGCCGCCGACCGCCTCAAGAATATTCCGGTCACGCAAGGTCTGCGTGAACGTGATGAGATCAATCCCTTGTCCTGCGTTCCAGAGTTCAACCAGAACCGTGTAGATCGTCTGGTGCGCCGGAATGAAGAAATACAGCTCGTTAATTTTCTCCACGCACTCCGCGATAATGTCGCGCGGCGAGATCAGCATTGAACCGAGCACACCTTGCTCGGCTTCCGTGCTGTGCGGGAGCGCCCGGTGAGTATCCTGGGGAGAAGCTGTTGGTGACTTGGGGAAAACTCTTCCCCCAGTTTGAGCCGCCGAACCTCGGTCAACCCCGAAACCATTCGGGACTGTCTTGCGAGGTTTCTCAGGTCCGCCGTTTCCGGCTCCTTGAG
This sequence comes from Chthoniobacterales bacterium, assembly GCA_038232335.1. Taxonomy (GTDB): domain Bacteria; phylum Verrucomicrobiota; class Verrucomicrobiia; order Chthoniobacterales; family UBA10450; genus JACCXL01. The sequence goes on along the minus strand of JBBSIA010000002.1, from coordinate 123,928 downwards.
AACTCGGCATTTATTTTGTGTCGCGTTTTCTGGGAGATCGCGTTTTCGAACCAGCTTCAGCCGGTTCCTCAACTTCCGGCTTCGGTTCAGCCGCGGATTTAACCTGGAACTTCAAGGTCGCAGTCACATCGTGATGCAATCTGATCGCCACCTCATGTTCGCCGGTCGACTTGATCGGATGTTCGAGTGTAATTTTGTGGCGGTCGATTTCGACCCCGACCTCGTTCTTCAGCCGCGTGACAATGTCGTTCGCGGTAATCGAGCCGAAAGCCTTTCCCGTTTCGCCCGTTTCGAGGGTGAAGATGAGTCTGGATTTACCGATGCGTCGCGCGATGTCTTCCGCTTCGTTCAACTCACGCGCTTCGCGTTCCGCGCGTTTCCCCTTCAGATTATCCAGCTGACGAAGCGAACTTTTTGTCACCTCGTAAGCTTTGCCCTGCGGCAGCAGGAAATTGCGCGCATAACCGCGACGCACTTTCACCACGTCCGCTTCAGCGCCGAGACTGGGAATGTTTTCAGTGAGAATGATCTGAGTCGAAGACATGAAAAAGAAGGTCGCGTCTGCGGAATTTCGGCGGACGCGGAGCACGACTATAGGATTTGTGAAGAGCCTGTCAATGCGCGGAGACAGATCGAGTAGCGCGAGCGTCCCGCTTGCGGCTGCCTGAGATCCGTATGCATCCGCAATCCTTTCGCCGATCTAGCGACGCATCAATCATAGCCGCCATCTTTTCTGCGCGCGGCAATCGAACGACGCTCATTAAATCGATGACTTGCGTAATCACCGATCGCGGATCACGTCTTCGATCGTGGGGGGCCGCAAGCCAGAGGCTTACCCTACGAAAGAACCAAGGTGCCCTGCATTTCGAATTGCCAAGGTAAGTGTCGGGAATTACGCGGGCCAAACGATCACTTTTAGTTACATAGACAGTTAGCTCTTATCGGTTACTCTGGGGGAGCAGGAGCGTCTTTATGGATGGCGTTCATCTGAACCCAAAGAGCATTTTCGCCGAGCTGAAGCGGCGGAATGTTTACCGGGTCGCTGTGGCCTACGGCATCGTTGGATGGGCAATAACCCAGATCGCCACGCAGGTTTGTCCGTTTTTCAATATCCCGGCCTGGTGCGTGCGCCTGGTCGTGATCCTGCTTTTGCTTGGGTTCCCGTTTGCGCTTGTGCTCTCGTGGGTATTTGAGCTCACGCCGGAAGGCCTGAAGCGCACAGACGAGGTCGCGCCGCACGAATCGATCACTCGCCGCACTGGCCGGAAGCTCGATTTCCTGATCATCGGCGTGCTCCTGCTGGTGATCGTTTTTTTGACTTACCAGCGTTTCGGTGTCGTTCAAACATCGTCGCCGTCGCCGCCCACTGCGCAGGTGCGGGAGAAATCGATCGCGGTTCTTCCGTTTGAAAACCGCAGCGACGAGCCACAAAACGCCTATTTCGCCGATGGCGTTCAGAACGCACTCCTCGCCGATCTCGCGAAGATTGCCGATTTGAAAGTGATCAGCCGCACCTCGGTGATGCCATACAAGAGCGGAATCGCTCGCAATCTTCGTGAGATTGGAGCGCAGCTTGGTGTCTCCTATGTGTGCGAAGGGAGTGTGCAGCGCGCCGGCAAATCCGTGCGGGTGAGCGCTCAACTAATCGACGCGGTGACGGACGCGCATTTATGGGCCGACAATTTCGATCGGCCACTGGACGATGTCTTTGCGATCCAAAGCGAAATTGCCAAGGCAATCGCCGACCAGCTTCGGGCCAGGCTCTCACCCCAGGAAAAGGCGGCGATCGAACGGCAACCGACCAAGGACCTCGTGGCCTACGACCTTTACCTGCGCTCGGTGGCACTTTTTCTCTATGCTTCGGATCAGGTTCTCGCGAAGGAGAAGCTACCGCAGGCCGCGCGTCTACTCAGCGAAGCTCTCGCGCGCGATCCGCAGTTCCTCCTCGCGTGGTGTCTGCTCTCGAGAGTGCACGGCTATATGTACTTCGGTGGATTTGACCACACCCCCGCGCGCCTCGAGCAGGCGAATGCGGCGGTCCAAGCGGCGTTGCGCCTGCAACCAGAGGCCGGCGAAGCACATCTCGCGCTCGCGAATTTCTATTACTATGGATTTCTCGACTACGGCCGCGCGCGCGGCGAACTGGCGGTCGCTCGCGGTACGCTGCCTAACAGTGCCGAAGTCTTCGCTTACACCGGCTATATCGATCGCCGCGAAGGCTATTGGGAAGAAGCCAACCGTAATCTCGAGCGATCTCTTGAAATCGATCCACGGAACTTCTTTACGCTTCAGCAGCTGGCTTTGACTTACCAAGCTCAGCACCGCTACGCCGATGAAGCGCGGACCTACGACCGGGCGCTGACAATTATGCCGCGTGATCCTTTGACACGCATGCTTCGCGCTGGTGTCGAACTCGATTGGAAAGCCGATATCAAACCATATCAGGCGATTCTCGCCGAACTTCTAACCGAGGATCCGAGCGTCGCATCTGAGATCGACGATCCCTTCTATGCGCTTTGCGAAAGGAACGCCGCCGCCGCCGCGCGCGTTCTGTCGCACTATCCCAGAGATGGCCTGGTCAGCAACGGCGTCAACTATCCCCACGCCTACTGGGAGGGTGTCATCGCCCATTGCTTGGGCGACCGAGTGAAGGCGCGAGCGGCCTTCACCGCCGCCCGGAGTGAAGTGCAGAAGATCGTGAAGAAACAGCCCGATTTTCCCGCCGCTCTTAGCCTTTTGGGTATGATTGACGCGGGCCTGGGGCGAAAGCAAAAAGCACTGCTCGAGGGCCGTCGCGCGTGTGAGTTGCTGCCCGTCTCCCAGGACGCCCTCGACGGCCCTGCTCTAGCGGTGAACCTGGCGCAAATTTACGCGTGGACTGGTGAGAAAGTTCTGGCCGTCCAACAGCTCGCCGCGATCGAGCGCGCGCCGAACTTTCTTAGCTACGGCTTCCTGATGCTTCAGCCGCAATGGGATTCACTCCGCGGCGATCCCCGCTTCGAGGACCTCGTCGCTTCACTCGCTCCGAAGACTGCAAATCAATAGCGCGGAGCGGTGAACTTAGGGAGCATTTTCGCCGAGCTGAAGCGGCGGAATGTTTACAAAGTTGCGATCGCCTACGCGCTGGTTGGCTGGGCTGTGGTGCAGGTCGCGACGCAGGTGTTCCCGTTTTTCGAAGTTTCCAGCAACTTGCCGTAGACTGTGAATCGTAGCGCAACTTTACAAGTTGCGTCTGGGCCAGCTGATAAGGTTTCGAAGTGCCGGGACATGAGTGGTCAAACGCGTTAATGTAGCGCGAGCGTCTCGCTTGCGTTTGCACTGCAGGACGCAAGCCAGAGACTTGCGCTGCGTTCAGATCATCCCCAACTTCATCCGCCCCGCTTCGCTGATCATGTTTTGATTCCACGGCGGATCCCAGACTAATTGTACTTCGGCTTCGTCGACGCCGTCGATCGTCAGAATTTTGCTCTGCGCATCATGCGCGATCGCCGGGCCCATTCCGCAACCCGGCGCGGTCAGAGTCATTTTTACTTCCACTTTCGTTCCGCCGTTGTCGCCCGGCTCCAGCTTGCAGTCGTAAACGAGGCCGAGATCGACGATGTTCACCGGAATCTCGGGATCGTAGCACTGACGCAACTGGGTCCAAACATCCTCTTCTTGCACCGGACCGGCAGCGGCTGCGTCAGCTTTGACCGCGCCGTTCGCCGAGGCTTCGGGTGCTTTGAGGCCGAGCGCGTCCAGATCGTTTTCGGCGACACGGGCAAGGCCTTGGTAAGTCGCAACCGTGTAGCTGCCACCGAGCGCCTGTGTGATGACGCCCTGGGTGCCGGCCGGGAGAGTTGATTTGTTTCCACTCGGGATTTGAATCGCCTCAACATCTCGACTGAGAGTGAATTCGGTATTTTCGTGCATATTAGGGTCCGCCTTCGTCCTGGTTAAACGTAGCGCAAACTTCCAGCTTGCGAAACTGGGGGCAAGCTACAACGGTCGCTCCTCTTCTTGAGACGGATCACGCTTCTCCATCACAATCTTCACCTTCCCTTTAATATTTTGTCCGGCGTTCAACTCGCTTAGCAGCGTCGGAGCTGCCGCCGTCGTCACGGGGTTGCTTTCGCCTCCGGAGAGCGCGGAGCGCAGTGCGCCTTCGACTAAATTCGCGCAGTGAATTTTGACCGGTGGCAACGCTCCGAGTGGCGCGGCCAGTTCCTCACCCGAGAGCGACTTCGCTTCCGCGATCGTTTTCCCCGCCAGCATCTCGGTCGCGACGCTTGCTACGGCAATTGCGGTCTGGCATCCGAACGACTGGAACGTGGCCCGATCGATGATCTTGCGCCCGTCTTTTTCGCGGAACTTAATCCACATGCGAAGCATGTCGCCGCAATCCGGGCTGCCGACGGTTCCGACCGCGTCCGCGTTTTCCATCTCCCCGATATTCCGCGGGTTCTTCACCGCGTCTTTGATTCGGGCTTGCAGGTCGTCATTCATATTGAGTTTTGAGTCGATTGCCCATCCGTCATCCTGAACTCCGAACGCTTTCGGGGTCGAGAGATCCCGTCGCATTCACCAGGTCATCTCGAGCCAGTCGAGGGATCCCCGGAGCCTTACCATTTAGCTTTCGCATGGGGATGTCTCGACTTCGCTCAAAATGGCGAAGTGCACGGCGGATTCCCAAGTCATCGGAGCGGAGCGCAGTGCGTTTTTCATGTGCGCTCGAGATGATAACGCGGCAGAGTGGAATCGACTTCGGCACTCCAGGCGTCGATCCCGCCGCGGAGACTCTTCACGTTTTCAAACTCGTGCCCCTGAAAATACGCAGCCGCATCCATGCTGCGCGTCCCGTCGTGATCGTATACGACCAGGAGTTCTTCGCGAGGCCAGTTGCCGAGAATTTCCTGCATTAATTCCTGGGTAAACAATTGCGCGCCCTCGATCTTGACGGCGTCAAATTCCTCCCGCGTGCGCACATCGAGGAGGTGAACGAGTTCGCCGGCTCCGCGACGCTGTGACAGCTCAGCCGGCTCGATCTGCATCGCGCGATCGGCCGCGTCGCTCGCCACGATGTGTTCAACCACTTCGTCGATATCGAGATTCTCATTGCGCGCGCAAACGCCAGCGAGCGTTTCTTCAGGCGCGAACCCGCAGCTGCTGCATCCGCCGATGTGATATCTACGAAAGAGCGCCCGCTGCGCTCCAGGGAAATGCTCGAGCAACGCGCGCATGGTAACATTCGAATCGATTGCGGCAGCGGAATTCATCGAAGCACAACCTAAAGGCGCGCACTCGATTCGCAAGACACGCGCTGAAGCTCTCGCGCGTCCCTGTGAGTCCGGAGAGCGCACGCTTGCAACGTGCTGGTTTCGGCATTCTGCCGAAACGAACTTTCGTTGGCGCGCCTGAAGGAGAAGCGTGCATTTGTTCGCGAGGGCTACGCTTTCGAAAGTTCGCCATGGGTAGAATGCCATCGCCAGTACGCTACCAGCGTACGTTCCCCGCAATTGACTGTCTTGCCCGATCTTGCCGCCGCGAAGGACATCAGCGTTAATCAAACTCATTGGCGCTGCATCCACCAATCACGAAACGATCGGAGGCGAGGGAGCGACTCGCGATCTTTCTGCCGATTCGTCGCCGCTTTGCTTGCGATGATGTCATCGGGGTGGCAAACAGGAAAACCTTCCACTTCCACGCGTCGTCGCCAGGCATCTTCGAAATGCTCGATCCCGTCCGGGGCAAAGATGAGATCTAGATCGAAGGGGCCGTTTTTCAACTGAATGAAGTCCTTGCCACGTTCGATCTCAGCCATTTGTGCCGGGTCAAGGCGGAATCCGAGCTCCCTTAGAGCTCTAGCGAGAGCACGGCAATTTTGACGCGTGCGCTCTGGAAAAAGATCTGCGTCTTGCGTGGTGTCGGGGAAGCCGAGCAGGATCGCGCCCGATTTGCCCAGGAAAAGATATCGGACCTCGTGATCGGCCAGTTTCTTGCGAATTTCCTCCGCCTGACGGTATTCAAACGCGCCCATAGCCTAGCCACTTGGGAAGGCTCCGTTCGCACCAGTCCCGGTATTTCGCTGTAGAATCCCACGCCCGGAATGCGGCATCGTCGAGCACCGGCTTGTATGTTCGGATAAATGCGTAGCGCATGCGAACTGACAAGGGCCGCCTCGCTGCAGCCTCGAACTCCTCGCGCCATTCGCGCGGAATCTCTGCCGCTGCTTGGTCCCGCGGAGCGTCTTTTCCTAGCACGCCCGCAGCATCCCGGGCCGGCAATACACTGTCAAACTACTTGGGATCGCGCGTCTCAGAGCTTCGCAGGATCGCTTAGCAGCTCCGTTACCCGTTTCAACAAGCGACCGGCCCCGCCGCCGTCGAGACTGCGATGATCGAAGCTGAGGGTGAGCTGCGCTTCAGTGCGTGGAACAAATTCACTCTTGCTTTCATCCCAGGCTGGCACCTTTTTGCCTGCGCCCAGACCAAGCAGCAGCGCCTGATCCGGTAAGGGTATGGGCGTGCCCCATTCTACTCCGAAGGTGCCGAAGTTTGAAACCGCAGCGATCCCGCCTGACGTGAGATCAGGTCCGAGCCGGCGCTGACGTCCGAGCGCAACCAGTTCGGTGTAACGCTTCGTGAGATCGCCGAGTGAAGTCCTGTCCGCACCGCGAATAATCGGGACCATGATGCCGTCCTCGGCTTCAACCGCGACGCCGACGTCGATCGATCCAGACTGCATGACTCGGTTGCCAATGAGACGAGCCGCCGCGGCTGGATTTTCGGCGAGCGCGAGCGCGAGCGCGCGCAACGCGTAAAGTGCCGGGCCCGGTTTCGGATCACGCTTTTTGCGATCGTCTAATACAGGATCGAGACAAACAGACGAACCAATCGTGGCGAGCGGACGCGTCCAACTTCGCCGCATGGCGTCGGCGACACCGACGCGAATCGCGCTCGCATCGGAAGCAGACTGCTTCTCCAGACCTGTAAGAAAATTTTCGAGGTCCTTGATGGTAACGCGGTTCCCGGCGCCGGAAGCGAGGACACCAGCGAGGTCAGCCTGCGTCAGCTGTAGCTCCGCCATTCGCGCACGCACCCGCGGCGAAAGATAGCCCGCGCCCCTTGTGTTCGCCGGAACCGGCAGAGTAGCACGACCGTCTCGGTTGCGATCTTCCGGACGCAAGTTAGAAACTTGCGCCACTTCTCCATTGCTCTTCGCACGCACCGGTGTCGCTTTTTCTTCGGCACGACCGGGCACCTCCGCGGCGACACTCTCCGTGGGCGGCTTCGGTGTGTTCTTTGCGAATTTCGCCGCGTCTTTTTCGCTGCCTTCCACGTATCCAAGCACCGCGCCGATCGGATAGGTTTCCTTCACCTGCGCGGTGATCGTTTTGATTTCGCCGGCACACGGCGTGGTCACGCTCATGACCGCCTTCTGCGTCTCGACTTCAATGATCTCCTGGTCAGCGACGACCTTATCGCCCGGCTGAACCTTCAAAGCGACGATCGTGGCTTCGGCGATCGATTCGCCAAGCTGCGGCATGGTGATGGGAACTTCGGGCATGACTTTCTATTCTCGAAGAAGTTGGCGCGCACGTTGCGCGATCAGTTTCGCATTCGGCCGATGCGCTTCCCACAAATTCGGGTGGTAAGGAATCGGCGTGTCTTTCGCATTGATGCGCACCGGAGCGGCATCGAGCAGATGAAAACCTTCCGTGGCGACCCGCGCGATCACCTCCGCGTTGGTTCCACCCCATGGGAACGATTCACCAACGCAGAGCAGGCGGCCGGTGCGCGCAACCGAGGCAAGGACGGTGTCGGTATCGAGCGGTTTAACCGAACGCAAATCGATCACTTCGATCTCGAAGCCTTCGCCTGCCAATTCTTCGGCGACGTTGAGCGCCTCATGCAGCATTGCGCTATAGGCGACGATTGTGAGATCGCGGCCAGCGCGTGCGATCCGCGCACGGCCAATCGGGAGTGATTCCGTCGGCAGCTTGTCCGCTTTGAGATGGTAATAAAGATATTTGTGTTCGCAAAAAACGACCGGGTCGTCGATCGCGACCGCCTCGAGCAGCATCGAGTAAGCGTCCTCGACGGTTGCCGGCGTCATCACCACGAGCCCGGGATAATGCGCGTAAAGCGATTCCATCGATTGTGAGTGGAATGGTCCGCTGCCTTTCGTCCCGCCCGAGGGCAGACGCACCGTGATCGGGCAGGGGACCTGCGTTCGCCAATAATGGGTGCCGGCATTGTTCAGAATCTGGTTGAGCGCGACGCTCGAAAAATCCGCGAACTGCATTTCCACGATTGGACGCATTCCTTCAATCGCCGCCCCGATCGCCGTCCCGACCATGGCGTCTTCGCTAATCGGCGTATCGAGCACGCGGCCGGGAAATTCTTTCGCCAGGCCTTTGGTCGCTTTGAAGGCGCCGCCAAAAGCGCCCACGTCCTGTCCATAAATGAAAACGCGGTCGTCTTCCTTCAACGCCCGCGCCTGCGCTTCACGGATCGCCTCGAGGTAGGTGATGCTCATGCCGGCTGATCAACCAGATGTGGCATCGACATGGCGCACCAATTTTCCGATTCGGCATCGGGTGCGGCTTCTTTTTGTGCCGTCGAAATCGCATCCTCAACTTCCGCCACCGCTTCTTCACGCCAGCTTTCCATCGTCGCTTGATCGATGAGATTTTGTTCGAGAACGAACGCTTCCGTGCGTTTCACGGAATCTTGTGCGAACGATTCCCTTCGGATTTCCGGCGTTACATAGCTGGCGTCGTCATGTTCGCCATGACCGGCGAGCCGCAGGATCGATCCGACAACGAGCTGTGGCGGACGTCCGGCACGCGCGCGTTTGACGGCGCTGCCGATGACATCAAGGCACGCGCCGAGGTCGGTTCCGTCAAACGAGGAGCCTTCGAAGCCATAACCCCGCGCGCGGTCCGCGAGATCATGACAGGCAAACTCGCGTTCGTTCGGCGTGGAATACGCGTAATGGTTGTTCGTCGCCACCACCACCAGCGGCACCTGCTCGACCGCGGCGATATTCATCCCTTCGTGCCAGGCTCCGGCAGACATTCCACCTTCGCCGATAGTCGTTAGGCCAACAAAACCCTTTTCGCCTTTGAAACGTTTCGCCATCAGTGCGCCCACCGTGACCGAGACCATGGCGCCGAGATGACTAATCATTGCCATATATCCCTCCGCCGGCCGGCCGCGATGAATATTGCCATCCCGGCCACGCATGGGGCCGTATTTCGAGCCCAGATAGGTCCGCGCAACATCGACGAGTGGTTCACCGAAAACCATGCGCGCGCCTTGATCGCGAATCAGCGGCGCGAGAATATCGCCCTTCTGCAAGAACAGACTGCAAGCAACGCTAATTGCTTCCTGGCCGCGGCCGATGTAAACGCCGCCCGAAATCAGTCCGCCGCGATAGAGGCTCGCGAGCTTGTCTTCAAAGATGCGGGTGCGCAGCATCCAGCGGAATGCCTCGAGATATCGTTCGTGCGGCGCTCCCTTCGCTTCCGTCTTAGCGCCACGTTCTGCTGTTTGCAGCATGTTGCCGATTGTAGTCGCCAACGGCGATATCGCGCAAATGATTTTGGGAACGGAACACAGGCGTCTCGTCTGCGCGGTCGGCGCGTTTCCGCGCTGGTGCTTCCGCCTAGCTGCAGACATCCGGGGAGTGCGGGCTGCGAGCCCGCCGTTTCGGCAGCTTGCCGGAAACCTCTCTCGCGATGCGACAGCGAGAACCTCAAACGGCAGGCGAAACGCCTGTGTTCCGGCAGATGCTCGGGGCAGGCTGCTGCGAACAGCAGGCTGGCAGCCGACGCTTCCCAGGAGCCTGCCGGCCGACTGAACGGCAGGCGAGGACGCCCGCCGGGAGCACAGGCAAGAATGCCTATGTTCCGTCCAATCAGCGGCTCAGGGCAAGTTCGCGTTCCTGTTCCGCGGCTTCGAGCGGGAACTGCGGCTGCATCAGCTCTTTGCGCTCGGATTTTCTAAGCTCGCCATCGCTCCCGCGTTCCGCCGCCAGCTTCATCCCCACTAGCTTGCTCACGCCGCGTTCTTCCATCGTGACGCCGTAGAGGATGTCGGCTTTCGCGATCGTGCGCTTGTTATGCGTGATGATGATGAATTGACTGTGCCCAACGAAACGATCGAGCAGCTTGATGAAACGGTTGATGTTCGACTCGTCGAGCGGCGCGTCCATTTCGTCGAGAATGCAGAAAGGGCTTGGCCGCACCATGTAGATCGCGAAGAGCAGCGCCACCGCGGTCATTGTCCGTTCGCCACCGGAGAGAAGCGACACACTTTGCAGCTGTTTCCCGGGCGGCTTCGCGATGATGTCGATGCCGCAATTGAGCGGATCGTTCTCGTCCAGGAGCACCAGATCGGCACGCCCGCCGCCGAACAATTCCGCAAACATCTCTCGGAAATTCACCCGCACTTGCGCGAACGTATCCGCGAAAAGTTTTTGCGTCGTTCCGTTGATCCGAGCGATGACATCCAGCAACTCCTTGCATGAAGCAGTCAAGTCGTTGTTCTGGGTTTCGAGAAACTGATGACGTTGCTCAAGCTCATCGTATTCCTGAACGGCGTCCAAATTCACCGGCCCCATGTTGTCGAGCTGGCGCGTGAGATCCGCGATGATTCGCTCGACCTGCGCGTTGTCCGCGCCAGCGTCTCGTTCGGTCGGCTCCTGTGAGTCCGTTGGCTCGGCCGGCGATTCTGATTTTTCGCGCAGCTTCAATTGCACGCGCAGCGTTTTCGTGAACGCATACGGATCGGATTTGAAGTCGCGCAGATCGAGCTGATAACGACGGCTGACGTGCTCCGCGAGATTCTCAATCTGCATTTGCAACTGCGTCTGGCGCACCTGCTGTTGAGCGCGCTGGTTATGCAATTCGGTGAGTGAGTTCCGCAGCCTTCGGAGTTCGGTTTCAAATCCGCTGACCGTCGCCACCCGGTCCGTCCGCTGCTCCGCGATCGCGGCGACGTTCGCCTCAGTCGCCAAGAGCTCAGCTGACTGGATTGCGATCGCCGCTTCCGCTGCGCGCGACTCGTCCGCCTGGGTTGCGAGCCGGATTTCGTAATTCGCAATCTCTTCACGCCTGGCTGCAATTAGTTCCTCGAGCTCCGCTTCGCGCTCTGTCATCGGTTGCCGCTGGCTCACAAGATTCTCGTGTCGTTGTCGCTCCGTCGCGACGGCGAGCCGCACTTGAGCCAACGATTGCGTGGTTTCCTCTTCTTCGGCGCGCGCCGTTACAACCGCGCGGTGCGCTTCGGCCCTGCGAGACTCGTGCTCGATCAACGCCTCGCGGTGACCGCTCAGCTCGTTTTGAAGATGCGCAATGCGCTCATCGGCTGCTTCGATTTGCTGGGCAAGAGTCGCACGTTCACTCTCGACGTTATCGACTTTTCGCTCGGCATCGTGCAGTTCGCGCTGGAGCAATCCCAACTGTCCCTGCGCTCCGGCGCAACTAATATGCGCCGCTTGCTGTCGCTGCCGCGCAGTGTCCAGCAGGGTTGCCGCGCGATCGCAAGTTATTTGCGCTGAATCGCGCTCCTCCACAAAATTCGCGTGTTCAGTTACGGCAACAAGGTGCTCATCAGCCAGGGCAGCGATCCTCGCACTGCGTTGCAAGACCGAGTCGCTTTGGGCGTTCGCCGTTCCTCCAAAGACAATGCCTTCCGCGGAAACGAATTCACCAGCCAGAGTCGCGAATTGCAATTGCGGCTCGCTCCGCTTGAGGCGCAACGCCGCTTCCAAATCGGACACGATCACGACGCGATCCAACAATCGACGCACGAGCGAAGCCAGCGGTCCCGGTGCTTGGACCTTATCGATCGCCCAATCAACCGCGCCATCAGGAAGCTCGGGTCGCGAGTTGGTAGGAAATTCGGCAGCAAGCCCGGCGAGAGCCAGCGCCGCCTGGCCAAGCTTGCCTTCGGTTAGTTCGCGAAAAATTTCGATTGCGAGCCCGGCGTCGTGTAACACCACCGCATGCATGTTGCGGCCGAGGGCAGCTTCGATCGCGGGAATGAATTCGCGATCGACCTTCAAACTCGCGACCAGGGCGCCGCCCAACACCGGCCGGATTCGGTCCGGGACGTGCAATCCTTTCAGCACCGCCTGAGAACCGACCGCTAGACCTTCGCCTTCTTCGTTCAACTGGCGGAGGACTTCGAGGCGCGATTCCTTTTCGGCCAGCGCGCGTTCGCCCGCCGCTACGTTGCGCTCGCCGTCCGCCAGACTCAATTGTTGTCTGCGCAATTCTGTCTCCGCGGCTTCCGAATCGGCGAGAGCTTCGTGAAGTTTTGCCTGCTCGTTCTGAACCTCGGCCTGCGCTCGCGCGAGGGCTCGGCCCGCAGCTTCCCGGGCATGATTCGCTTCCGCGATCATCGCGGAAAGCTCGAGCGCGCGTGCCTCGGTGGCGCCTCGTCTTCCCGTTAGGCCGGTGAGCTCATCATGCAGGTGAGCGATTCGATCTTCGAGGCGTGAGAGCGCGAGCTGGAGCGATTGGTCATCGCTTTCATGCCTGCTGCGCGCCTGACGGGCCTGAGCGGCCCGGTTTGTGGATTCCGTCAGCTCGTCTTGCTTCGTCTGAAGCAACTTCTTCGTCTTTTCGATCAGCGCGTCTGCCTCCAGGATTTGCGTTGCCTGCTGGCTGCGCTTCGACTCCGCGGAAGCGATGTCGGATTGATACCGCTCGACCGAGCCGGTCAACTCCTCCGCACGTTGGCCGTTGAATTCAATGCGGCTGCGATTGCCGGCGATCGCGCTCTGCAACCGAAGAACCTCGGCGCGCGCATCGCCGATTTGATTATCGATTTCGCCAAGCTCGCGCCGCTGCTTGCCCAGACTGTCTTCCGTCTGCTCAATCTCGGCGTGCGCGGCGCGTTCAGCCGTTTCGTGGCGGCTGATCTCGCCCGTCGACTGCGCGAGTTCCGCGTCGAGCTGCTCGAGGCGGCTGCGGGAATGGTGAGTATCCAGCACCTGCAAGTCGGCCAGCAGCGTTTGGTAACGGCGCGCTTTTCCCGCCTGGCGCTGCAACGAGCCGATCTGACGCTTTACTTCTTTAATGATGTCGCCGATGCGCAACAGATTCGCTTCAGTCGCTTCCAGTTTGCGGAGCGCTTCACGCTTCTGTGTTTTGTACTTTGTGATCCCGGCAGCTTCTTCAAAAACCGCGCGGCGATCTTCCGGTCGCGAGCTCAGAATGAGATCGATCTTGCCCTGCTCCATAATCGAGTAGGCGCTGCGCCCGACTCCGGTGTCGGCGAACAGGCTTTGGATGTCTTTCAACCGGCACGTTGTTTTGTTGAGCAAATATTCGGAGTTGCCGTCGCGATAAACTCGGCGCGTCACTCGCACGTCGTGCCACTCGACACCCAGCTCGCTCTCGCAGTCAGTAAAGGTGAGCGAAACTTCGCCATACCCGACGGGCTTTCGCGAATCGGTTCCATTGAAAATGACATCGGCCATTTCGCCGCCGCGCAGCGCTTTCGCGGACTGTTCGCCGAGCACCCAGCGAACGGCGTCGAGCACGTTCGATTTTCCGCAGCCATTGGGCCCAACGATAGCGGTGACGCCTTCGTGGAATTCGAAGAGCGTTTTGTCGGCGAAGGACTTGAAGCCGATGAGTTCTAGCGATTGGAGGTGCATCGTGCTGGCGAGTTGCCTCTGGGCAAATAACGGTATTGGCCGGCCTTACCGCAAGCAAATTATACTAAATAAGGGGCAGCCAGTTGCCAGTCCCTACAAGATATTGGGCAAGCTGCTAATTGTGTCGCTGCTTGGCGAAGCCAACTCGCATGAGATACAGGACTGTTCCAACGAGGAAAACGCCAAGGGCAACACGGAACTCTCTCCAAGTCGCGTGTGCCAGAATCCAGATGATCGCGACCACCGCAATGGGCGGCACCATCTTCGCGCCCGGAAACCTCAAAGGCGCGCTTTCCGTGCGCACATTGCGGCGCATCAATTCCCACGCCGCCGCGCAGCAAACGATATAGAGCAAAAGCGCGGCAACATTTGCCATGATCGCGAGCGATTCAAAAGTGGAACTGAGCGAGAGAAGAAACGCGAGCAGCGTATAGATCACGATCGCGACGTCTGGCGTCCGGAAGCGGGCATTCACGTGAGCGAAGCTTTTCGGCAGGATGCCGTCGCGGCCGAGGGCGAACAGGATTCGCGGCGAGCTCAGAATGTCGCTCGCGATAAACCCGAACGAAGAAATCGTCGCGCCCGCCAGCAACATCAGGCGACCGGCGTTGCCCAGAAACGTCGCGGCCGACTCGGCCAGTGGGCCCACGGTTTTGCTGGCAAGGGTGGCGCCTAATGTTCCTTGCGCGACGAATTGAATCAGGATGTAAAGCGCGGTCGTGATCGCGAGAGAAAGATAGATGGCGCGAGGCACGGTCCGCGCCGGGTCCTTCACTTCACCGCTCGGTATCAGCGCGACCTCGATGCCGAAGAAGGCGAAGAGCAGGAGCAAGACAGAATCGCCCACGGCCTTGCTTCCCGGCCAACCGGGCCACGCGAGCGCGTCCGCCTTGATGAAGAAAATCCCGATGGCGACGAAGACCAGAAGCGGAACCAGTTTCGCAAGAGTCACGATCGCGACTGCACCCGCGCCTTCACGAACTCCGCGGACATTGATCGCCGCCAGAGCGCCGTAAACCAGCAGCATGATCACGATCCGACCGGTGCCGCCACCGAACCAGGGCACTAACGCAGCCACGGTTTCGGCAAAAAAATTAACCACCGCGGCCACGCTCAGCACGGCCGTCAAGTAGAAGAAAAGCCCGGTGATGAAGCCGACATAGCGGCCGAACGCGACCTCCGCATAAGCGTAAAGTCCGCCGGTGAGCGAAACCCGGCTGCCGGCCAGCGCGAAGCAGGTCACGAACAAAGCCATCGCGAGTGCGCAGAAAACGAATGCGACCGGCGCGGCGGCGCCTAATTTCAGCGCGATCGCCGCGGGGAGCGCGAAGATGCTGGCGCCGATCGTGGTGTTGATGATGTTGGCGGTTAATCCCGGAATGCCGATCGCGCGCACCAGTTGTGCATCAGGATCTGGCGGATGCTTGCTCTTCACGCGAAGCATCGTGAGCACTCGTTATCCATGAGACAAGGCAGTTTGCGCCGCCCGCGTTGACCCTGATTCACTCCGTAGCCAAACGCTGCAACTTCGCTAACTTCCATCCATGCGCGCCAATCACCTCGACGATTTCTATTCTTTTCTCCGCTTCCCGAGCATTTCGACCGACGACGAATACGCGGAGAAAACCACGGAATGTGCGCACTGGCTCGTTGAAAAGCTGACGGCGATCGGCCTCGATGCCAGACTCGTGCCGACTCCGGGTCATCCCGTGGTTTGGGCGAAAAATAAACATCAGCCGGGCCGGCGTACCGTATTGATTTACGGCCATTACGATGTGCAACCGCCCGATCCGTTGAACCTCTGGGATTCGCCGCCCTTCGAGCCGGTGCTGAAAAACGGTTACGTTTTTGCGCGGGGTTCAACGGACAATAAAGGTCAGGTCCTGGCGCACATTTTGGGAGTGCAGGAAACGCTCGAACAACATGGACAACTGCCGGTCAATCTGCATTTCGTCATCGAAGGTGAGGAAGAAATCGGCAGCGGCAACCTCGGAAATTTTCTTTCTGAAAATCGCGAGGCGCTGCGCTGCGACATCGCGGTGGTGTCGGATACCGGAATGATCGCGCGCGGGATGCCGACCTTGAGCTACGGCTTGCGCGGAGTGACCGCGCTCGAGCTGAAGGTGACAGGCGCAAAAATGGATTTGCATTCCGGGGTTTACGGCGGCGCGGTCGCGAATCCGATTACTGCGCTCGCCCGTCTGCTCGCGACGATGCATGATGCCCACGGCCACATCGCGATCGCGGGGTTCTACGACAAGGTCGTTCCGCTCGAAGAGTGGGAGCGCGAGGCGTGGAGGAAATTACCGATCGACGCAGACGCGGAGTTGCTCCAGGAAACCGGCGCGCCCGCTCTCTGCGGGGAAGAAGGCTACTCCACCCTGGAGCGAATCTGGGGAAGACCGACCGCGGAGATTAACGGCATCGGAGGCGGCTACCAAGGCATGGGAACGAAGACGGTGATTGCCAGCCATGCGATGGCGAAGATTACCTTCCGTCTCGTGCCGGACCAAAACGGACAAGAAATTCTGCGGCTGGCGCATCATCATTTCGAGAAGCATTTGCCGACGGGCGTGACACTTGACATCACCGATGGCCACAGCGGTCCGTGGTATCGCACCGATCCGCACTCGAAGTTTGGCGAAGCCGCGACCCGCGCTTTGCGCAAAGCTTTTGACAAGGATCCGGCGGTGATTCGAGAAGGCGGGAGCATTCCTATCATCTCTCAATTCCGGGAGATCCTCGGCGTGGAAACGCTGCTCCTGGGGTTGGCGCTCCCCGACTGCCGCGCCCATTCGCCGAATGAAAACTTCCCTCTCGAAAATCTGGACGCCGGCATCCGGTTGAACAAAGCCGTCCTCCAGGAACTCGCCGCCTAATGTCATTAATTAACAGGTGGCGCAAGTTTCCAACTTGCGTTCTCCTTGATTCGAAACTCAACCGTTTTGATCTCTTCTGCGTCATGAAGCGCGCAAAGACCGAGGTGATCCGGCAAAGCTTCCGATGGCTGCTGGCGCTGGCGTTTTGCGTCTCGACGACTACGCCGCTATACGCCGCGGAGCAGTCGTTAGGCGAAAAAATCAAAAGCATTTTTTCGACCCCGACTCCGACGCCATCGCGCAAGCATCGCAAAAAATCGACGAGCCCCGTAAAGGAAGAGACGCCGACGCCTTCGCCCTCACCGACGGCGTCAGGAACTCCGAAGGCCGCTCACAAAGCGAGCCCCAGTCCGTGCGAAACGCCGGCACCGGAGAAGTCGCCATCCGCCTCGCCATCGCGGAAGCGCAAACACCGCTCCAACCCGTCGCCATCACCTTCGGAAACTCCGACTCCTTCCCCGTCGCCTTCCGCTTCCTCGACGGAAACTCCCAGTCCGACGGCGAGTCCGAGCGAGACACCGAAGAAGAAGAATGCGCCCGCCAGCATCGCCGCCAGCGAGATCGCCGAGTACGAGAAATATAGTCCCGAGCTTCGCAAGATCGTTGATCTCGCCCTCGACCTGACGTCCCGTGGATTGGAATACACGTATGGCTCCGCCGATCCAGCGAACGGCGGAATGGACTGCTCCGGATTCGTTTACTATGTGTTGAAGGAGAATGGGCTGAACGATGTCCCGCGTGACTCCAGCCAGCAGTATGTCTGGGTGCGGAAAGCAGGAACGTTTCAGGCGGTCGTTAGTCACAAGGACGACAGCTTTGAGCTCGAAGCGCTGCGGCCCGGCGATCTTCTTTTCTGGACCGGCACTTACAGCATCGAACGCGACCCGCCGATTACCCACGCGATGATTTATCTCGGACGTGAGAAGGGGACGAACAAGCGGATCATGGTTGGCGCAAGCGATGGCCGAACTTACAAAGGCGAGTCGCGTTATGGGGTGAGCGTTTTCGATTTCAAGCTCCCTCGCAACGGCGCCTCCGCCGAAGGCAGAACTCCCACTTTCGTCGGTTATGGGCGCATTCCGGGACTGCCGGGCGGCTAAGCAAAACGGGATTTTGTGGCGCAAGTTTCCTAACTTGCGAGCCTCATGGAAACGCAAGTTGGAAACCTGCGCCATTAAAGGCTCCGGCAGGCGCGCACTCTGCAATGTCTCCCTCAGTGTGGGGTTGCGGCGGCGTCGTTCCTTGGTGCCGGAGAAGGCGAGATCGCTGCAGATGGCGGAGAGAATAGCCGCGGGCCCGAAATCGAATGCTCTCGATGCCTCCAAATTGTCCACGCGATCAGAGCAATGAGAAAGAGAAGCACGACTCGCTGCTCGCGCGGCGTGAGGACAAACAAATTCATCGCTGCGCGTAGCGAATAGGATCGGCGATCCCGGCTGCACGAAACCCGTCCAGCCGCAGCCGGCAGGAATCGCATTCACCACAAGCCTCTCCTTCGTGAGTGGGATCGTAGCAGCTATGCGTCAGCGCAAAATCGACTCCGAGCTCGGTGCCTTTCCGCACGATCTCAGCTTTCGACATCGAAATCAGCGGCGCGTGAATTTTGAACTCCACGCCTTCACTTCCGGCCCGGGTTCCGAGTTGCGCCAATTTTTCGAACTCCGCGATAAACTCTGGCCGGCAATCCGGGTAGCCGCTGTAATCCACTGCGTTCACCCCGATGAAGATGTCTCGCGCGTCGAGTATCTCCGTCCATGCCAGCGCATGGGCCAAGAAAATCGTGTTCCGCGCCGGCACATATGTCACCGGGACTTCATTCCTGATGTCGCCGAAGTCACGACCCTTCGGCACTGCGATATCGGCCGTCAACGCTGATCCGCCCAAGATCCGCAGATCAACATGAACAATCCGGTGTTCGGCCGCGCCGAGCTGGTCCGCGACACGCCGCGCCGAATCAATCTCGACTTGATGCCGTTGGCCGTAATCAAACGAGAGTGCGTACGTTTCAAATCCTCGCTGGCGCGCAATTGCCATCGTTGTGCTTGAATCAAGTCCGCCGCTCAGCAGGACGACAGCACGTGTCATCGCCAATCGAGCCGGCTTAATGTATCGGCGACCGAGACCCAGACATTTCGGTGGGGCGAGATTCTCTCGAGCCGGCTGCGCGCGCCTTAAGCTCCACAGACTCTCGCTCTACCGCACGAGCACGATATTCCGCTCGTACAGTCAACCCTATCCCGCCGCGCGGCGAAAACTCGGCCATCACGGTCGCTTCGCGGGGGCCGCAGGCAGCGACGAAGTCGTCCAGAATGCGATTTGTGACGGCTTCGTTGAAGGCAGCTTCATTGCGAAACGAAGCGAGATAAAATTTCAGGGATTTGCTTTCGATGCAAAGCGCGTCCGGCACGTATTCAATTCTGATCTGCGCAAAATCCACCTGGCCGGTGACCGGACAGAGCGAGGTGAAATCCGCCGTTTCAAATCGCACCTGGTAATGTCGCCCCGACGGATTTGGAAACGTCTCGAGCGTTCCGACGTTCGGCGAACTTGGCAGGCGCGCTTCACTTCGGCCGAGCAGCGTCAATGATTTCGCACTCTTCTTCCGGCTCATCTCCTCATCTAACCCAAGCAGTCATCCCGAGCGAAGTCGAGGGATCCCGGTGCGAAATCTAAAAGACAGCGCCACGGCATCCCTCGACTGCGCTGGAGATGACGCATACTCGCGACGGGATCTTCGAGTGCTCGGAAAAGGCGGAGAAACGGGCGGTGATCGAACGCGACGGCAGTTCAGTCAGGATGCTGCGCCATTGGATCTTTGAGGGCGCGCTCCCGATCACCTGGTTTGTTGTAGTTCCAATAGTCAACTTTCAAACTTCGCTTCATCCGCAGGTGACTTCCGTCGGCCGCCTTCCATTCGCGCAGAAGATTCGGGAATTCACGATCCATGAGAAAATGATCGGTGCCAGCCGCATGCTCGACCGCCACGTCAATTTGACGCTCCGTTGACGTAAACGAAACCTTCGCGGGCTTGAACTCGACGTTGTCCTTCTTCGAATTGATTACACTGCTCGCGAGCTGGATTTCGAACTCTCCCGATGGTTTCGAGAAATCGATGGTCCGCACGCGCCATGGCAGCTCGTCGTAAAAGACGCCATTCGCCGGCAATGCGATGTTCTCTTTGCCGTCAGCCATTCCATCCCAGTAGGTGTGATATTCGTAGCTGAATTGCTCGCCCGCGCGGAGCGCCTCCTTAAAGGTGTTGCCGCAGCTGTCATTGCTCGTCAGGGAAAATTTCAGGAGCTCGCCGTTATCCACTCGCCAGAAGTTGGAATGCATCTGCTGATAGACATAAAGTCCGGTCGGGACGTGCAGGATTTGATTTAGCTTCAAAACCGCAATCGTGCCGGGCCGCTTCCAGTCATCCGATTTCACAAACTGCTTCGGATCGAACGGCTCGCGCACCAGAATCTGCAGGACTTCACAGGGTCGCGGCTGCCCGTAGCGCACGACCTGCGCGTCATAGATGTCGAACTCCGCCTTGCCGTCGCCCCAGTAGCTGTTGTTCTGCAGCAATGCGTTTGTCCATTGCGCGAAGCAGCTCTGCGTAGAGACCAGCGCCATCACCGCCACGAAAACGCCCTTCGTCATCGCCTCAGACTACGGTAGGGCGAGACTCTGTCGAGCCTGACGCGCGCCGCGCATTTGAGGTGGCATTGCAGACCAGCATTGCACGAAATGTTTTTATTCCTAGGTTCGCTCTCCGCCCGAATCGCCGAAGGCAATGTCAGATCGCGAAATCGAAATTCCCGCTGTCAATACGAGCCGTCACCGGGGCGTCGAGCACCCGGACGTGATCGATCTCTTTGGCCTCGATAACAACAAAAACGAAGTCGTTCTCGCGATGTATGAGTCGCGCCCTTGGGATGACTCGGACGCACACCTGCACGAGCTCCAGGAGAAGTTCAATGCCTACGCTTCGTTCCTCCTCGACGGCGAGATGCTTGCGTCGCATCCGGAGCTGACGGGCAAACGCGCACGGATCGAGCTCCGTTGCGATTTCATGCCCGGCGAACGCGCGCTCGATTTGCTCAATGCAATCCACGACCAGCTCGCCTTGCAGGAGATTCGCATGGAAGTCGTGGTCGCGGACGACCGAGGCTGCGGACAAGGCTGCACCTGCCACAGCAGTCCCTGACCGTCGTCCTGAACTGTTCCTCCGCGAGGTGCTGTGGCGGCAGCCGTGTCCGCTGCGGCTCCTTTACGCTCAACAAGCTCGGCTCACGAGTCCTTGTACTCCTAGCGGTCTTCGTTCGAACGCTTCCGCGGCGATCAAGGGAGGGCGAGACTCCG
Organism: Chthoniobacterales bacterium; assembly: GCA_038232335.1. Taxonomy (GTDB): domain Bacteria; phylum Verrucomicrobiota; class Verrucomicrobiia; order Chthoniobacterales; family UBA10450; genus JACCXL01. The sequence continues at coordinate 103,046 of JBBSIA010000002.1, read as the reverse complement.
TCGAGCCTGTCTCCTTCTCGAGCACGCCCTCGCCAGCTCGCGCGTCAGTATTTCAGAAACGAAACCACCGGCGCTGGCTCGAGCTTTTGACGGCCATGCAAAAACTCAAGCTCGATCAAAAACTGCGCTTCCAGAAGCTTGCCGCCCGCCTTCGCGATCAGCGCCGCGGCCGCCGCCGACGTCCCGCCGGTCGCCAGCAGATCGTCGATCAGCACGATCTGTTCGCCTGGCTCGATGCTATCCACATGCATCTCCATTTCCGCGCTTCCGTATTCAAGTGAGTACGAAGCGCAGGTCGTTTTGAATGGCAGTTTCCCTTTTTTACGGATCGGCACAAAGCCGACGCCGAGTTCGTAAGCGACGGCTGAGCCAAAGAGGAACCCACGCGCATCGATGCCGACGATTTTATCGATCTCCTGACTGCGGCAGCGCTCCAGAAAAACGTCGATCGACATCCGAAAAAGCCGCCCGTCCACAAGAACCGGAGTAATATCCTTGAACACGATCCCGGCCTTTGGAAAATCCGTCACATCGCGCACTGCCGCCCGCAATTCCTCGATCGCCTCCAACGTCATCGCGCCGGATGCTAGCGGCTCGACCCGAAACGTCAACGGTCTCGACGGAATTCCCCTCGCATCTTCCCGCTCAACTTCTTATACGCCCCCGCCTCGCCGAACGCATTCCCTTCAAGCCCGTCGGTTTTTGAGAGAACCTCCACGCGCTTCCGCGTTGGCTAACGCGAGAGCGGATATCGAAATAGCGAGAGCTAACCGTTTCATTCAGGTAACGAACTTTGCGCATCGCCCCGTCAAAGCTGCAGAGGCGACCTTCATTTTATTTCGCATTGAGCAGTTGTTCTCGTAATCGTTTCGAATCTATGGCTCACGCGCTTCCGGTCGAAGAACTTGTCCCGCCGCCGTCTGTGCCGCAGCGAAGAATGTCTGGCGATGCAAACAAATTGGGCAGCGACGATCGCGCTGCGCATGACTGGTATCGCTTCGTTCTGTCATATCCGCCGCACCTCGTGCGGGATTATCTTAAGCGCTTGCCAGCACCTGCCGGACAGCGCGTGCTTGATCCGTTTTGCGGAACCGGCACGACGATTGTCGAGTGCAAAAAACTCGGAATTGGCAGTGTCGGCGTCGAAGCTCATCCGTTTTCTCATTTCGCGAGTGTAACGAAAATCGACTGGGAAGTCGATCCGAGCGAACTCGAAGACTCTGCTCGCCGTGTTGCGGCGACGGCACTTCGGGAACTCGAGAGAGACGAGATGGTAGACGATCCTTCACCAGCGCTGATCGCGGAAGTGCCAGATCAATTTCCGGATCAATTCGCGCTGTCCAGCTGCTAGAAAAAGCCATCCTATGACCGAAGCCAACGACTATACTGGAATCGCAGCGCAACTAAGATGCGATGTGTGCGGTAACGACAGCCGGTTCGTTCAAGTCATGGAGCATGTCGAAAATCTTGTCGACGGGAACTACAACCACCTAGACCTGTTGATCGGCATTCCGGGTAGCTACTACTGCAAAGACTGCGGAGAACGCATCGATCAAAGCACTGTGCTCTGATGGCCGGGAACGCGCCGCTTTTCGTTGAAGATGCTATTGAGCTTTTGCGAAAACGCTATGGCAAACCCATAGCCTTCGGTCGCAGCAGGCTGCTGCAGTTTGGTGAGGCAATGGCCTGCTCCATCAATTATCCGAAGCAACTTCGCGGGGATAAATACTTCTTCGGGTTGGCTAAAGAGGCGGTTGATCCGAAATACCTTTATCCTGAAACCAAGCTTGGAGACTTTGCGCTCCTTGTTTGCGGCTCAGCCGATAAGATCGTTGTAGTCCCGCGTGCGCTTTTGCTCGAGATGACGCGCGACGTGCCTACAAGGAAGCTCGACGTTTTCACTGAGAGCGGAACATTCGTCTTGCAGACGACAGGTCATCCGAAGCTGAACGTGACACAGTTTGTGAATGCTTTTCCTCAGCACAAAGCAACGGCCACCGCGGCTGAAGCGGAAGGCATCGAACCTGTCAGCGACCGCGCGCATGTGAAAGTTCAGAGCGATCCGATTCAGCTTGGCCGGGGCGGAAGGTTGCAGCGTTTGGGTTCCGCCCAACGACAGAAACCTGTCTTACCGAGGCAGTGGTTTCGCCTCCATAACATTAGACCGACTACCGAACTTCGGTTTCGAAGAGAACACTCGCCGCATCGTTCACAATATCGATGTGCTGTGGCTCACCAAAAACGTCATCCGAAAAGCGTTTGAGGTAGAGTCGACGACGGCGATCTACAGTGGCTTACTCAGACTGAACGACCTCGTGCTAGCACAACCTAACAATTCGATTGATCTCTATATTGTTGCAGATGGTAAGAGGCGCGACCGCGTGCTCAATCAGCTGATTCGGCCTTCATTTCAAGAGCTTGCGCGGCAGTGCCAATTCCTCGACTTCCATGCCGTAGACGACGCGATAAATCGTGTGCAGTTTCTAAGGCTCAGAAAAGGGGCGCACGTTTCTGGAGTGCTCGAGGGCGAACGCTTTTCTTTGCCCGAGCACTACATCTATCCGACGGGAGTGTAAGTCGCATCCGACTGCGCGAATCAAAGTCCCGATGCGACGCCCGGCATGATCGTCAAGTACGCGTTGAGCGATGAACAAGCGTTGCTCGCAAAGCTGCGCTATAACCGGCTGATTGATATCTTTGCCGGCGTCACCTGCTACTCATTGCAGAGCCATCTGCGCACAAGCCTTCCGAGTCTCGGGCAAGTCGAAACGGACGAAGTGTATGTTGGCGTTGATCGTCAAGGAGCACACTACGTAGTTCCTGTTCAAGCAAAGGGAGGTAAGGACCGGATGAGCGTCGTGCAGATCGAGCAGGACATCGCGATCTGCGCAGCGAAGTTCAAAGATGCTATCTGTCGACCCTTGGGCGCACAGTTTATCGAATCCAATCTAATCGCGCTGTTTGAATTCGAACCTACCACCGAAGGAGTTCGCATAAGGACAGAACGACATTATCAGCTCGTTCCGTGGGAGGAGCTCGCGAAGAAGAGTTACGGCGCTACAGGATTCCAGCGCTATCCCAAGTTCAAGGCTAACACCGCCCGTTCCCGGCGCGGGCGGCCTGCTTGAATGAATTCTCCGAAGAGTTGAGGGATTAATAGTCTATTTGCACAGCAGATCCATTAGGTTGCAAATATCGTCAAGCCAATCGAGGCGGATAGGCTGAACGGCTCCCGCAACGGGGGTAGATAGCAGCTGCGAAGGCCGCAACCGCCCACTTGGAATTCCTAGCTGGCGCGCAGCTGTTTGCGTTTTGCGAAACGTGTCGTCATTGCGATGTGCGTAGAAATTGCGGAAAAGCGGCAGGAAGCGATACATCGTTGTTGAATATCCGGTGGCGGCTTGGACTGCCGGATCGATTGATCAGTGACTTGATATAGGTAGAGCTTGGGCATCGGATAACCCAAAGGATCGTCTCGATTAGGAATGACCGAGCTGGTGGCGGTCACACCTTGTCACTTCGCTGATAGTCATTGTTCACGACCAATTCAGATCTTCCGTGAGCGCTATAGAAGTCCGCTATTGTGTAGGTGGTCGGCGTTATTGTCACTCGTAAGATCAAACAGCGGCGACCGCTTCCAAATGCATAAGATCGCTGGCGTTAAACATCTCGTTGGTGCACACGACGTGTCGGGCGGGTCCATTCGCGCCATTCCGCGGCACCCCCGTCGCAAGTTGAAGCCGCTGTTCAGCAATCTTCAGATAGGCTGGCTCGATCTCGTTGCTGATACTATTTCGTCCAGTCGTGACGGCGGCAATGCTGGTCGTGCCAGTGCCGGCGAAGGATCGAGAACAGTGTCACCCGCGAAGGAGAAGAGCTTGATCAAACGCTCGGCGAGAGATTCGGGATACGGTGCGGGATGACCGCGACGGGTGGATTCGCCTTTGATATCGAACCACGCGCAACGCAGCCAGAATTTCATCTCGTCCTTGCTCAACATCGAGAGCGCCTTTCTGCGTCGGCGACGGCGAACGGTATTCGCCTCCCTTCCTGAAAAAGAGGATGTATTCGGCATCGTTCTTGATGATGGCCCCCGGCTGGTAAGGCTTTCCGTAGAAGCCCGATCCGTTGCCCTTCGCTTCCGTCACGCCATTGGCGATCTTGAACCACATGATCGGCGTCAACGCATCAAGGCGAGGGATCGCGCGCGCACCAAGATGTCGGCGTGTAGTGGCATCACGTAATGCCGGCCTTGCTTTCGCGGAATGCAAACGTCGCCGACTACGCAACAAATTCTCCCGCCCGGCGCAAACACTCGCGCGCATTCGCGCCAGACCTTGTCCAGCTCGTCGAGGAACGCGTTGTAATCTGCGATCTTCCCCAACTGTTGCTTGTTCTCTTCGTATTTCTTCAGCGTCCAATACGGAGGTGACGTCACAACCAGATGCACGCTTGCGTCGGCTATCCACGAAAGGTCGCGTGCGTCGCCGAGTCGCAATGTGTGCTTCGTCGTGTCGAATGGCGCTGGCCAGGGATGACTGCGGAAGTGCGCGTTGAGCCCGAGCAGTTGAGCGATTGCGCCGCGCCTGTTGTCCGCGAATTCTGTCAGCGCCTTTTCGGGATCCAGTGTTTCTATCGCTGCCTCAGCGCGAGCCTCTTTCGGCCGATGGTGCCGGAATCCATTCGTCGTCGCCGATGCTCCGGACACGGGTTCGCGCGCGAGATAGAGTTGCTCGTGCTCCTTTACGACAGCTGTGCGCTTCTTCACTGATGTCGTCGTCTTGCGCATGGTGATGTTTACCACGGTGACTTTGCAGAGACCATCATTTGTTCCGCCAATGCCGCAGCACGCGATGCTGCGGGACAGCGGTGGGGTGATCGCTGGTGGTCTCGATTAACTCGCGGCGGCGCAAGAGCACGAGCCCGGCTTGCACAGCGCTCTTGGAGAGGCCGGTCGCTTCCGCAAGCATGCGCAAACTCGCCGGCACCATTTTCCATCGCGCGCGCGCGGCCTGGCCGTAGAGATACAGATAAACCAAGTAGGCGGCTGGTTGTCGATCGTGCCCGATGACGTCGTGCATCAGGACATCGAGCACGTAATCATCGATCGGGACGGGCTCACGGAAGCGCGGCATGCAATCAGAGAAGTGAATCAGGAACGCAGGAAAGCAGGAAGGGATTCACTGACTTAACCGAATGGAATTGTTTGAGTTTGGAAGCCAGGAAACCAGGAACTTCGGATTCGAAAAAGAATCAGGAAATAGGGGAAAAAAGGACTTGAATCTGAAAGCAGCCAGGAGTCCAGAAAGCGATAATTAAGACGCAGGAACTCAGGAAAAGACGAAGGATGGGTTCTTCCTGATCGACAGTCTCCGTTCCGTTCAAATCTGATCCTGGCTTCCAGATCAATTCTTCTTCCGGTTTCCTGGTTTCCTATTTTCCTGATTAATCACGGCTCCCTGGTTTCCAGATTAACTCCAGGCGGCGCCGAGTTGAATAGCTATACCGATAAACGGACAACACTTTCTGCGGCTGCGCGTCGGTCGCGCCTCGACGCGGTGGCGGCGGCGCTTTTACGCTGCTGCGCACCATGATCAAACAAATTAGTTTCGTCAGCATCCCAGTGCGCGATCAGAATCGGGCGCTGGATTTTTATACCGAGAAACTCGGCTTCACCATCATCACCGATCAGCCCTTCGACGAGAAACAACGCTGGATCGAATTGCGCGTGCCCAAAGCCGAGACGCGGGTCGTGCTCTTCACGCCCGAGGGCGACGAAAGCCGAATCGGCTCGTTCATGAACATGTCGTATGCGTGCGACGACATCGACCAGACCTACGAGGAACTGACGCGCCGCGGGGTGGAGTTTGAAGGCCCGCCAGAAAAACAGCCCTGGGGCACCTACGCGATGTTCAAGGACAGCGAAGGCAATCGCTTCGTGCTCTCGGCGGACAAGGGAGCGGCGGACGCTTCGGAGAAATGTGATTGCGGCTGTGCCGCGCCGCGGTTCTCAGTGATCGGATGGTGGAAGGCGGTGGCTATGCGGTGTATTTCACAGACGCATAGGCTGCCACCCACAGATGATTTGCTGCGGCCGCAGCTCCCCCTTCGCGCCGGGTCCATGTCGCCCCGCTTCCCGCCGGGTTCATTCACATATTCGGCATCTCACTTCCGAGAAGGAATCTGTGTTATCCGGAACCGAGGGAATCTGTGGACGGAGGAAGCGGCGGAAATCTCCGTGCCGAACGTTTGCCAAGAGTCACGCGCGCCTTAACGTTCGTCTCCCGGATGGATCGTCAGCTCCTCATCCTTTCCACTCTCTGCTACCTGGTGGCGACGGTGCGCGCAGCGCTGATCCTCCGCGCCGGCACTTTCCAGCCGGGCCGCTTCAACTTCCTCATGGTCGCGTTCGGTTTCATTCTCCAGACCGCATTTCTATCGATGCGCGGGCATGCGCTCGGTCGTTGTCCGCTCACGAATCTCTTCGAGGTGTTCGTCTTCTTGGCGTGGTCCGTGGCGCTGATTTATCTGCTGGTCGGTCCTGCTTACCGGCTCTCATTAATGGGAGCGTTCACCGCGCCGGTGGTCTGGCTAATTCAAATGTTTGCGCTCTTCGCGGTCACTGATAGCCACGATCCGTCACGATTCCGGACTCCGCCGAATCCCTGGCTCGAGTTTCACGCCTCGATGTCGATGATTGCTTACGGAGCGTTCGCGTTGGCGTTCATCGCGGGAGTGATGTACCTCGTGCAGGAACGCCAGCTAAAGACGCATCGGCTGCACTCGATTTTCTATCAACTGCCACCGCTACCGGATTTGTTCGCCGCGATCACGCGCCTGCTCTGGCTCGGCTTCGCTCTCTACACGGCGGGATTGGTGAGCGGCTTTTTTACAGGTCAGCCACTGCCGCGCGTGAAGATGCTGTGCGCGTGCGCGGTCTGGATTCTTTACGCGGTCATTCTCGTTGGCCGTCATCTGCGACGGCTGACGCCGAAACGCGTGGCCGCACTCTGCATCGTTGCCTTCACGGCGGCGGTTTCCGTGTTGTGGGGCATCTCGTTCGCCCCACAGAACTCTCCGTTGCCATGAACCTCTTCTGCGTCGGAATCAGTCATCACACCGCCGAAGTAGAGGTGCGGGAGCGCTACGCGACGCAATCCAAAGCCGAAACCTTTCTGCGAGACCAGTGTGGCTGCTCCGAAGCGCTCGTCCTCGCCACTTGCAATCGGGTGGAGGTTTATGGCGCGGCCGCGGACTCGATCCCGACCACCGAGATCGCGCGTTCGCTTTTGCCGAACGAGCAGGCCGATCTGACCGAGGCGCCGGAGTTCTATCGCTACGAAAGCGTCGACTGCGTGCAGCATTTGTTCCGGGTTGCGGCCGGTCTCGACTCGATGGTGGTCGGCGAAACCGAAATCCTGGGGCAGACAAAAAAAGCTTATGCGCAAGCGCGGGAGCTGGGCACCGCTGGTCCCTGTCTGCACCGGCTTTTTCAACGAGCCTTCCGTGTCGCGAAACAGGTGCGCAGTCGCACAGAGATCACCCGCGGAGCGGTCTCGGTTGGATCGGTGGCGGTGGAACTGGCCGTAAAAATTTTTGGCGAGCTCAGGGGCAGGAAAGTGCTGGTGCTCGGCGCTGGCGAAACCAGCGAGCGAACGGCGCGGGCGCTCGTCTCTCGCGGCGTCAGCGATCTGCGCGTCAGCAACCGCTCGCTCGAACACGCGCAGGATCTGGCGAATCTGGTGGGTGGATGCGCGGTGCCCTTTGACTGCTGGCAGAAGGAATGTGGCGAAATCGATATCCTCATTTCATCGACAGCGTCGGATGAAGCCCTGCTGACCGCATCGATGCTGCGCCCGATCGTCTCGGAGCGTCGGGATCGACCGCTCTTTATCATCGATATCGCGGTGCCGCGAGACATCGCGCCGGATGTGAATGATCTCGAGGGCGTTTATCTTTACGATATCGATTCACTGCAAGCGATTGCAGATCAATCGCTGGTGCGGCGCCGTCAGGAGATCGCGGCGGGCGAAGAGATTATCGCCGAACATGTGACAGCGTTCTCTGAATCGACCGGAGACGGAAAGGCGCCGGGTCGCATCGAAGCCATAGCCGGTCCTTCGCTGAGTGAAGCTTCGCTGGGCGTTTCGGAACTGTAGCGGCGTTCTGTGAGCGTCGAGCGCGCGTCAAAGAAGTCCAGCGACGGTCAGAGACCGGCACTCCGGGAGATCGTGCTCGGCACCCGCGGCAGCGAGCTGGCGCGGATGCAGGCGCAAATGGTCGAGGCGGCGTTGCGCCGTGTCTGGCCGAAACTGGCAATCGAGGTGCGAACCATTCGGACGAGCGGTGACGAAAGCAGCAGGGGCGCGGCGATCGTGGAGGAAAAGAGCTCGCCAGCCGGAAGCACGCGCGACGGAAGCTCTCACCAGGGGCGCAAAGGGCTTTTCACGGGAGAAATCGAACGCGCATTGCTGGCCGGGATGATCGATTGCGCGGTCCACAGCGCGAAGGATCTGCCGAGCGAGCAGACTGCGGATCTGGAGATTTGCGCCGTGCTTTTGCGCGGGCCGGTCGAGGATGTCTTCATCAGCAAAAATGTGAGCGGATACTCAGGACTCCCGCAAGAGGGGACGGTGGCAACCGGAAGTGTTCGGCGAAAGCACCAACTACGCTGGCACCGGCCCGGTCTTTCGATCACTGATCTTCGCGGCAATGTGCCGACACGTTTGCGAAAACTGGGCGAAAGCGATTGGGATGGAATTATTCTGGCGCGAGCAGGTCTGGAACGGCTCGGTTTTCAGCCGCGGGCGTTCGAGTTCGAGCAGCAAAAGCTTTACGCCGAAACTCTCCCGTTGGAGATTTTCGTGCCCGCGGGTGGACAGGGGGTGATCGCGTTGCAAACCCGCACCGCCGACGCACGGACGCGCGAGATCGTCTCTGCTGTTGATCACCGGGAGACCCATCTTTGCCTCTCCGCGGAACGTGACTTTTTGCGATTGCTTGGGGGCGACTGCGACACACCAGTTGGCGTGCTCGCGCGTCTCATTGACGGCAAATTGGAAGTGCGCGCGCAGTTCTTTGAGGACGCAATTGCTCCGAAAATGGCATGCGCGCAGGGGGGCGATCCAGAGAAAATAGCGGTGGAAGTTTTTCATGGTCTAGGAGCACGATCACGAGCATGAGCAGGAGTAACGATGGGCGATGTTTTCTGGTCGGCGCCGGGCCCGGCGACCTCGGGCTCGTGACCTTGCGCGCGAAGGAGTGCATCGAGGCCGCTGAAGTCCTGGTTTACGATCACCTTTGCAATCCGGAGATGCTGAAGTGGGCGCCTCCAGCGGCGGAAATTATCTACGCCGGCAAGACCGCTGGGGCGCACACGCTTTCTCAGGCTGAGATCAACGCGTTGCTGGTTGAGCGATGTTCCGCCGGCAAGAAGGTGGTGCGCTTGAAAGGCGGCGATCCGTTTGTTTTCGGCCGGGGAGGGGAAGAGACTCTGGCTCTCGCGCACGCGGATATTGCTTTTGAAATCGTGCCGGGTGTGACGTCGGCGATCGCGGGTCCTGCCTATGCCGGGATTCCGGTAACACACCGCGGGAAAACTTCGCACGTGACGTTTTTCACCGGGCACGAAGATCCCGAGAAAGCAGACCGCAGTTCGGAAAGACCGGCGACGAGCGACAGCACGATCAATTTCGCCGCGCTTGCGAAACTCGGCGGCACCCAGGTGATGTTGATGGGGGTCGAGCGCATCGACGCGATTGCGCGCGAGATGCTGGCGAACGGCGTCCGGCCGGATTTGCCAGTCGCGTTCATCCGGTGGGCCACGACCGGGCGCCAGGAAACCATCGTGGGAGAGCTGCGGAACATCGCCGAGCGCGCCATTAAAGCCAACTTCGCGCCACCCGCAGTCGCGGTGTTCGGCGAGGTCGTGGAATTACGCGAGCAATTGAACTGGTTCGAAGGCAGGCCGCTTTCGGGGAAACGAATCGTCGTTACGCGGACGCGAACTCAGGCGGGCATCTTGAGTGCGCAGCTTCGAACATTAGGTGCCGACGTGATCGAGCTACCCACGATCCGGATCGAGCCGCCGACCGACCTGCGCGCTTTTGCCGAGCTCGTTCAGGATGCGCACAGCTACGATTGGATTGTCTTCACCAGCCCGAATGGCGTGAGCGCGTTCTTCGACTTGTTTTATAAACTTTACGACGATGCGCGCGAAATCGGGGCGGCGCGGATCGCGGCGATTGGACCGGCAACGACGCAGCGGTTGAAGGATTTTCACATGCACGTTGATCTGCAGCCGGAGGAATTCGTCGCGGAATCGCTGGTGCGGGCCTTTGAAAAACAAGGTGGCGTCGAGAATTTGCGAATTCTGCTCGCGCGCGCCGAAAAGGCGCGGGATTTGCTCCCTAAAAAACTCACGGAAATGGGGGGAATTGTGGATGAAGGCTTCGCTTACCGGACTGAACCTGAAACGCGCGACGAGACCGGTGCGCGGCAACGATTGTCCGAAGAGGGAGCTGATCTGATCACCTTCACCAGCTCCTCGACGGTGGAAAACTTTCTCGCTCTCGGCCTGCCGTGGCCGAACGGAATGCAGATCGCCAGTATCGGGCCGGTGACGTCCAAGACCGCGCGCGACGCCGGATTGACGGTGCACGTCGAAACGCGCCGCCACGATATTCCGGGATTGGTCGAAGCGATTCGCAAATTTTATTCCGCCTGATTTTATGCCGGCACAATCGAACATTCCGATCACGGACGAGTTCGCATCCGCGATGCAACAGTTGAGCGCGGAGGCGCAGAAAGCGTTGCCTGAAAATGGCGCTGGCTCTGCCGATGGTTTGACCAAAGAGGTCGCAGAAATGTTACGGGAGATCCGCCGCTTGAGCGGCCGGGTGCAGGGCCTGGAGACGAATTTGTTTACTCGATTCGAAAAAGTTTCGGCCACTTCGTCAGTCGAGCTGCAACAGCAGCTGCGCAAAATGGACGATCACATGGCGGCCTTGCGAAACACCGAGAGCGTGAACCAGCGTCTGTTCGACTCGCTCCATGAAGAGCTGATCAAGTATCGTGATAACTTTTTGCACGAAACGCTCCAGAAGCCGTTCATCCGCGATCTCGTGATCCTCTTCGACGATCTGAGCAGCCTGCATTCGCAGCTGAAATCGGCCAGCGGAGGGAGCGATCCAGCGCTCGGCCCCGTGGCTCAATGGTGCGACAATCTCGAGAATTCCATTCATTCGCTCGTCGAGGTTCTGCACCGTCTCGAAGTCAATCAGATCGAACCGAAGGAAAAGGTGGATCGCGCACTGCATCGTGTCGTCAACTATGAGCCGGCCGATTTCGTCGAGGATGACGGTCGCATTCTCATGCGGGTGAAGCGCGGTTTTCTCTGGCGGGACCAGGTTTTGCGGCCCGAAGAAGTCGTGGCGAAGCGCTTCAACTAAGCGCGTTCCCCAGCCGTTTTCGCGCCGGCTTTTCCGTGCGCAATCCGGCACGGAATCTGCACTTATTGTTCGGGGACGAATCACGTCCACGAGCTGCCCAAATCGCTTTTACCCATGAACCATCGCAAAGTAGTTGGCATCGATCTCGGCACCACATTTTCCGCCGTCGCGCATATTGACGCCTACGGAAAGCCGCAAATCCTTCCGAATTCCGAGAGCGAACGGATCACGCCTTCGGTGATTTTGTTCGATGGAGCGACGGCGATCGTCGGCACGCTCGCGAAGAACAACTCCGTCGCCGAGCCGGAGAAGATTGTCGATTTCGTAAAGCGCGAAATCGGCAAACCCAAGGAGGAATTCTCGCGTGAGTTCGGCGGCAAAGCGTATTCGGCCGAGGAGCTTTCGGCTTTGATTCTGAAGAAACTCAAAACCGATGCCGAGAAGTATTTAAAGGAGTCGATTACGGACGCAGTCATCACGGTACCGGCCTACTTCAACGATTCCGAACGGACTGCGACGATTACAGCCGGGCAGCTGGCTGGGCTGAATGTGTTGCAAATCATCAACGAACCAACGGCGGCAGCGGTCGCGTATGGGCTCGACAAGCTCGACCAGGACCAGACCGTGTTCGTCTTCGATCTTGGCGGTGGAACTCTCGACGTCACGATCATGCGGATTGAAGGCCACGGGATTCAAATGCTCGCGACCAACGGCGATCATCGGCTCGGCGGTAAGGATTGGGACGACGTGCTCGTGAATCTGGTCGCGGAAGAATTTGATCGCGCCCATGGTGAAAATCCGTTGCTGGACCTGCAAAGCTATCAGGATCTGCAAAGTCGTGCGCTGGCGGCGAAAATCCAGCTCTCCAGCCGCCCGCGGACGGCGGTCGTTCACAATCACAATGGCAAGAGCGTGAGAGTGGAAATGACACGCGAGGAGTTCGAACAGCGCACGCGCCACCTGGTGGAGAAGTGCAAAACCATCTGCGAGATCGTGATGCAGGAAGCGAAATTGCAGTGGGATGACCTCGATAAAATCCTGCTCGTGGGAGGGATGACTCGTATGCCAATGGTGCGAGAAATGATCGCGCGACTCGCGCCGAAGCCGGTTGTTGATGACGTGAATCCAGATGAAGCAGTCGCACTTGGAGCGGCGATCCAGGGCGTGCTGGTGATGTTGCGCGAAGAAGAACTCTCAGGCGAAAAGGTCCTGCCGGATGACACGCGGCATCAGTTTTCTTCCCGTGAGGGCGGATTGATTCAGGTGACGAACATCACGTCGCACACCCTCGGGGTCGTGCTCTGGGATGAAGCGCACCTCGAGGAATACGTCTTTCCGATGATTCGCAAAATGACGGCCATGCCTGCGACCGCGAAGAACTCTTTTGGCACCGCGAATGCGAATATGGAGCGCGCGGTGGTGCGCATCGTGGAAGGCGAAAGCACGTTGCCAGCGGAGTGCACGCCACTGGGAATTTGCGATGTAGAACTGCCCGCTTTTCTTCCGAAAGGTTCGCCGGTTGAACTCACTTACGAGTACAACGCGAATCAGGTGCTGGAAGTCGCAGTCCAGGCTTATGGCAACCTGGCCAAGGTCACAATCCAGCGAAACACCGGGTTGGCGCCGAGTGAGGTCGCGCCTGCGGCAGTCGCTCTCGATGTTGTAACGGTGGTGTGACGAGGACCGAAATGGATGAGGTCCGTCTCCCGCTGCCAATCCCGGACGATCCGAAAAAATGGGATGGTTGGAGCAAATACAAGTCGCCGAATTGTTACGAGCGTCTCTGCCTTGATCCGCGTGCGAATCCGAGCAACGACCTGATCGAGGAGCATTGCCGGGAGCTGCTCCGCTGGTGGCAAAAAAAGCTTCCGCTTAAAAATCAACCGAGTAATCCGCTGGCGCAGCTGTTGCGACCGGGACTCGACGAATCGTCACGTTACCTGACGGAAGCACGGGTCGAGCTGCTGGATCCGGAGCGCCGCCGGCAAATCGATGCAGAACTGGCGGCGCACGCGCAGGAGCAGGCGATTGCCGAATTCCATAAGTATCTCACTTTCACGATTGCTGATGGCGTTCTGACGGCGGACGGAGAGAAGAACCTCATTCGTTTCGGTCTGGCGCAGGGCCTGAACGAGGCTCAAATCCTGGCCTATTTAGCCGCGGAATTGAGGGAGAGTGGAGCGCAGCGCGCGCCGGCAAAAACCGAGGTCGCACCAGTGCGAGCGCCGCAAGCCGAACGCCGGCGACGTCAGCGATCGGTTGATCCGCGCGAGGATTTTCTGCGCATGCTTCGGCTGAGCAATCTCGATAGCGATGCGATGGGCGACGAGACGCGTGACGCATTCGTGAACATGGCGGAGAACCTCGGAATTGAGCCTGATGCCGCAGAAGATCTGATCGATATTTATCTGGAAGAAGCAGACCGGGTGAACAATCCCGAGATCCAGACCGAACCGCCGCGCGCCAAGGCGATCCCGTCGATTTCGGCGCCAGCTGCAACGGAAACAACGCCAGCGCCAATAGCCCCGGCGGGTCCGCAGGAAGAGGAGCGGACGCGCTTTGCAAATTTCCAGAATTCTGCCGGCGCCCAGATGCTCTTTGTTCCCTCGGGCGAGTTTGTGATGGGCAGCGAAGCGCTGGATGCGGCGCCGAACGAGCGGCCATTAACGAAGGTGGCTTTGAGTCGGTTCTACATGTCGCGGAGGCCGGTGACGAACGCAGAATTTGAGCAGTCCGATCCTTCGCACGCGAGAAAACGGGTGCCTGGTGCGGGTGATACTCACCCTGTGGTTCACGTCACCAGCCTGGAGGCGATGAAATATTGCCAGTGGCTCGCCGCGCGCGAGCGGAAGAAGTATCGGCTGCCGACTGAAGCCGAATGGGAGCACGCAGCGCGCGGAACGGACGGGCGAAAATTTCCCTGGGGCAATCACTGGGGACGCGGGGATCTGGCGAACTTCGCCGATCGAAACACGGTCTTCGCATGGAGTGATCGCGAGATTGACGATGGATATGCGGAGAGTTCGCCGGTGGGGGCGTTTCCGTTAGGAGCCAGCCCCTTCGGCATGGATGACATGGCCGGTAATGTTTGGGAATGGTGTCTCGATTATTTCGAGCCTTACCGCGGAGCGCCGAAGGTAAATCCGCGAGGGTCGACCTCTGGCGCGAAGCGGGTGTATCGCGGCGGGAGTTGGAAGTCGCGGTTCAACAGTCTGCGCACGACCACCCGAGGATCGAATGTGCCGAATTATTCCTGTAATGACCTTGGATTCCGGGTCGTTTGCGAATGTGAGTAGCGCGTAGACCCGAGGGAAAGCGAGCCGTGACGCGGTCTGACGCACGTCCGCAGAGACGAGGCCGGGCTTTCCATCCCGTTGCAGCCAATCCGAGGCGAGGTCCGGCTTTCAATTCCTTTGCGCTGGCTTTCAGTCCAACACTCCAACACTTCCGCACATTCGTCATTCCGAGCGAAGTCGAGGAATCCCGTGCAGGCCCTAGAGGCGAGGCCGACCTTTAATCCCCTTGCCCGCCTTCGGTTTCATCACGGGATCCTTCGACTTCGCTGCGCTCCGCTCAGGATGACAGCGAAGGTGGGCGAAAGGGCAGAGAAAGAAGCCCACCGTTCGTGGCAATGACGTTTCAGAACCGAGAAACGCGGACCTACGATGGATTGAAGCGGAATTTGGTGCGGCCGCGTTTCGCGTTGGCCTTGGCTTTCCGGCGCGTTTTTTGCGACGGCGTCTCAAACGCCCGGAGTCGCCGCACCTCTTCCAGAATGCCCTCGGCGTCAAGCTTGTTCTTCAGCCGCTTCAAGGCGCGATCCACCGGCTCACCTTTACGAACGATCACTTCTGGCATGTTAATCTCCTGGATTGGGCAAAATGGCTCCGGCTCGACCGGCGACTCCGAGATTACTAGGCGGCAGCGGCAGCGTCAACATCCGCGAATAAGTTTCCTTCGGAGGCAAAACGCACGGAAAGGAGACCGGCAGGGCGAGACTCCGTCGAGCCTGCGAATCGCGGTCCAACCTGGCTCGACAGCGTCTCGTGCGAAGTAGCGCATGCCGCTGGCTTGCGAGTCCCCAACAGAATCGCAAGCAAGACGCTCGCGCTACGCCCAGAGCTGTTCGCTAGGAAGCCACTGAGGGCGTCGCGGCCGCTTTTTCCGCGACTTCACGGCGCAACGAGCTTGTGCTGCCGCCACGCGCACGCGTCCACCACAGAACGATGGGCGAGGCGATGAAAATCGACGAATAGGTGCCGACCACAACGCCAACGATGATCGCAAGTGCGAAATCACGCAGCACTGACCCGCCGAAGAAGAACAAACAAAGAATCGGTATCAGGGTAACGCCGCTCGTCAGAATCGTCCGGCTCAACGTCTGATTGATGCTGTCGTTCATGATCTGTTCGATGGAGCCTTTCCGCCCGCTGGCGAGGCCTTCGCGGATGCGATCGTAAACGACAATCGTGTCGTTGATGGAATAGCCGGCGATCGTGAGCACCGCGCCCACCATCGTGAGAGTCAACTCGCGCCCGAGCAGCGAGAACACACCGACGGTTATCAGAACGTCGTGCAGAAGCGCCACGATCGCGCCCACCGCGAACGAGAGCTCGAAGCGAAAGGTGACGTAGATGAGGATTCCGATAATCCCGAGCGCCAGAGCCCAGAGCGAACTTTTCGCGAGCTCACCGCCGACGAGCGCGCCGACCCGTTCCGCGCGTTCCACCTTGAACCCGGCGTTCGGCAGCGTCTGCACAACCTGCCTCTCGATCGCTTCGCTCGTATTGATCGGACTGCGGATGGTTACGTAGTTCTTCCCGCCCTGCGCCGATTCCTGGATCGGCGCATCATCGAGATGCAGCGGCTTAAGTGCATCTCGCACCTGGCCCACCGGCACTTCCCGCGAGGAACTGAGCGTCAATAAATCGCCGCCCCGGAAATCCACGCCGAAGTTGCGGTCTCCGCGGATGTAAAATGCAGTCGCTCCCGCCCCCAAGAGTGCGAGCGAGCAGAGCACCGCGATCCAGCCTTTGCCGAGGAAGTTTACGTTTTTCGATGAGATCAAATGCAGCATCGAGATTTTCTTCACCCGGCCGCTGTCCACGAACCAGCTGAACAGATTCCGGCCCACGATCAGGGCGGTGAACATCGACGCGAGAATTCCAAGCGTCAGTGAAATCGCGAAACCCTTTACCGGCCCGCTCGCTTTCCAAAATAGAATCGCCGCGGTAATCAGGGTCGTAACGTTCGCGTCGAAAATCGAGCTGAAGGCCTTTTCGTAAGCGGCTTGCGTCGCCACTTTGAGTGATTTTCCGAGTGCGAGCTCTTCGCGGAGCCGTTCGTAGATCAGCACGCTCGCGTCGACCGCCATACCGATCGTAAGGATGATGCCGGCAATTCCGGGAAGTGTGAGGACGAACCGGAACATCGTCAGCGCACCGAGGAGCAGAATGATATTCACGATCAACGCGAGGTTGGCGATCAGGCCGGCGAATTTGTAGTAAATCTGTACGAAGAGCAGCGTCAGACCGAGACCGATGAGACCGGCGATGACACTGGCGCGGATCGAATCCATTCCGAGAGTCGGCGAGACGCTGCGCTCTTCCTCGATGCTGACCGGCGTTTGCAGGGGATTCTCAAGCACGCTCGAAAGATTTCGCGCCTCGGTTTCTCCCATGTGCCCACCGCTGATATTGGCGCGACCGCCAAAATACTGGGCATTGATTGAGGGAGCGGACTTCACCTGTCCGTCCAGAAGGATGGCAAAGCGCTCGTGGAAATGTGCCGCTGCGAGCGCGTCAAACTGTTTCGCGCCCTCAGAGTCGAACTCCAGCACGACCTCCCAATCATTTTGGAAAGTGGCATAGGCGTGCGTAATATGAGCGCCCGTTAAATCCGGCTTCTTATGGACGAGTAGTTTTTCCTCAATCGGTTTGCCACCTTTTGCATTTTCAATTTGGTAGGTAAGCAATCGATATTCGGGAGGAATAATGGCTTCGCCGGCTTCGATTTGGGGAGTCAGTTCCGCGCTTTTCGGGTGCACGAGAGCGAATTCAAGTTTTGCGACTCGCGAAAGTTGTTCGCGCGCCTCCTGAATTTTCGCCGTGTCGAGCCCCGGAATCTGAACCAGAATCCGGTCGTTGCCGACCGGGCTGATCACCGGCTCGGCGCCGCCAAAGTAATCGACGCGCTTGCGGATGACCTCGACCGCCTGGTCGAGCATTGCCTTCGTGATCTGCTTCTCACCCCCGACGAGCCGGATCAGGAATGAGGTGCCGCCCTGGATGTCGAGACCGAGCGCGATCTTCTTCTGCGGCGGGTAAATCTCCACGATACTGAAGATCACGAGCGTGAGCATGAGCACCGCCGCAAGGACGCGCTTGCGTACGCCGAAATCGGTCGCGAAATACCAGCCGAACAGGATTAGCAGCCCGAGGCCAATAAAGAAGGTGAATGCCGGATTCATGTTGTTAGCGGGCGCGTGATCCGGTCATTCCGAGCAATGTCGAGAAATCCCGTAGGCTGACCGAGCAAGTAATTTCACGGGGTCTCTCGACTTCGCTTCGAAATCCGTGGACCTCGCTGCGGAAGTGTTCGGTAACGCGACGGGATCCCTCGACTTCACTCGGGATGACCACGCCGCTACCACTCACGCCGCGGCTCCGTTGGTCTTTAAGATATTTGTGACCGCGGACTTCTCCATCTCGATCTTGACGTTGTCGGCAATTTTCACCGTCACCGTGCTGTCCTTTACGTTTGTAATTAGCCCGTGAATGCCTGACGACGTCACGACCCGATCGCCCGTCTTGATAGCCGAAACCATTCGCGCCTGTTCTTTCTGCCTTCGCATCTGCGGACGAAACAGCAGAAAATACATGATGATGAAGATCAGGATCAACGGCACGAACGAGGCGAGGGGGTTCGGGCCTGACGCCGCGGGTGCGGCTTGTTGGGCAAGGGAAAAAATAAACATTGAGGATCGCTCCGTCGAAGACAATTAGAGCGTTCTGCTCTCGGGACGCAACTGCCGAAGCGGGCGTCCTATTGAACATGGTTGCCAGGTGTTTGCAACATTCACCGCGACCAGAATCCGAAAAGGCTCCCTCGTTAGTCCGGCTAACTTAAGCTTTTTCTTCCAAGAGGCAGCTGTGGTCGCGACTCGAATAACCCTCCACGAAATTTTTCCGGAAGTGGGCGAATACGCCCTCTTCGATCGATTCGCGCGCCCGCTTCATTAACTCCACAAAGAAATGTAGATTGTGGAGCGTGATTAACCGCAGACCGAGAATTTCTTCGGCTTTGATCAAATGGCGGATGTAGCCGCGAGAAAATCCCCGGCAGGCCGGGCACATGCAGTTTTCTTCAATCGGACCGCGCTGAAGCGCGAACTCAGCGTTCTTCAGGTTCAAGGTGCCGGCGGAGGTAAAGGCGGTGCCGTTTCGGGCCAGGCGCGTTGGCAAGACGCAGTCGAACATGTCGATCCCGCGCGCGATTAGTTCGAGCAGTTGGGGTGGGGTGCCGAGGCCCATCGCGTAACGCGGTTTGTCGGCCGGCAGGAATGGCTCGCTCCACTCCACGGCAAGCATCATTTCCGCTTCCGGCTCGCCCACGCTCACGCCTCCGATGGCGTAGCCGT
This sequence comes from Chthoniobacterales bacterium, assembly GCA_038232335.1. Taxonomy (GTDB): domain Bacteria; phylum Verrucomicrobiota; class Verrucomicrobiia; order Chthoniobacterales; family UBA10450; genus JACCXL01. The sequence continues at coordinate 83,957 of JBBSIA010000002.1, read as the reverse complement.
CGAATCCAATCTCGACTAATGAGAGCGCACTTTGTTTGCGCAATTCGGGAAAGGTCGCGCCCTGCACGATGCCAAAGAGTAATTGGTCATTCCGAGCGGGGCGAAGCGAAGTCGAGGAATCCCGTTGCGCGGCCTGAAGCGCTGTGGTGGCAGCCGTGTCGGCTGCCGGCGTTGCAGGCGACACGCCTGCCTCTACCACGCTCTTGGATCTTCTCGCCCAGCGAATCGTCCTCTCCAGACTGCGCGCGGCATATTCGTGCTCACAGGGCCAAGGCGGGCATTCATCCAGCACCATCGCGATATCGCTGCCGAGCGTCGCCTGGATTTCCATCGCAATCTCCGGGCTGATAAAAGTTGGCATGCCATCGAGATGATTTTGAAAATGAACGCCCTCTTCCGTAATCTTCCGTAACTTCGCGAGCGAGAAGATCTGGTAACCACCGCTATCGGTCAGGATTGGTCCGTCCCAGTTCATGAACTGATGCAACCCGCCGAAATGCCGGATCACATCAAGTCCTGGCCTAACGAATAGGTGATACGTGTTCCCAAGAATGACCTGCGCCTGGAGTTCGCGCAGCTCGCGCGGGCTCACGGCTTTGACCGAGCCTTGCGTGCCAACAGGCATGAAGGCCGGCGTCTCGATCACACCATGCGCAGTCGTGAGCCGACCGCGCCGCGCTTTCGAAGAACTGTCGGTGGTAAGGAGCTCGAACATGCGCTGGAGCTTCGGAACGGGAGCACCGTGTCGCAAGGCGTTTCCGGGGAGCGCGCGCGTTGCATCGCGAAGTTCTACCTCGACGAGCCGGACTCTGTTCGGGTGCGTGCGCTGGCGGAAGACGCCGGAGAAGTCGCCTGCTGTCTTCACGGCAAAATCGAAGTCCTCACCGTCTTTCACCGCAAACTCCGCGAGCGCGCTTTTCCTCGAAGGCCTTCGCCGCTTTGTGCGAACAATTTGAGGCCGACTGCGAATCTGCCGTCTGGGAATGGCTGCCGTTGAGTGCGACGCTGGTGGCCGACTTGTCGGATCGCATTTGCCGCCTGCCTTCCCGCGTTCATCCGCGCCGCCGACGCGCTTCATTTGGCGAGCGCGGCGGAACAAGGCTTCAAAGAAATCTACTCCAATGACCGTCATCTGTTGGCCGCCGCGTCACACTTCGGGCTGCGAGTGTTGAGTGTTTGAAGGCAGGTTTCCGCGCGCGTGGCAGATAAGTTCATCGCACCAGTGGATCGACTCATCGACCGTGCCGATAGACTCCCCGCACGCGGGCAAAGCTTCATTGCGCACTCTCCTAACTTCCGCTCATGGCTGCTCACGGAACCGAATGACGGCGTGCCATCCGGGCGGTTCTGAAAACGCCCTCCTGCGTGATCTTCCGCAACTTCGCGAGCGAAAAAATCTGGTAGCCTCCGCTGTCCGTCAAAATTGGCCCATCCCAATGCATGAACCGGTGCAAGCCGCCAAAATGCCGGATGACATCCAATCCCGGCCTAACGAACAGATGATACGTATTCCGGGGAATTTTTTGCGCCTCGAGCTCCCCCAGTTCGCGCGGGCTGAGGGCTTTCACGCTTCCCCAGCGGCATAAGTCTCCGCGGTCCTTGGCGTGGGGTAATCGCAGAGGTTAGCTTTTCGTATGTCTCCAGCTTGTCCGGCTTTTGGGTCAAAAATCTCGCCGACCATAATCGCGTGCACCATGGAGGACGCGAATGACATGAATGCTTTCGTCATTTTCGCGGTAGAAAATCAGGTAGTTGCCCAGCGGGAAAAATCGCAGGCCAGATAATAGGTCGGGTCGGAGCTGCCCAATGCCTGGATCTCGAGCCAGCCGCCAACATTCGTCTTCAATCCGATCCAACAATCGGGTTGCGGCGGCAGGATCGCGCTCACCGACGTAACGCACAATCTCGTCGAGGTCGCGGTATGCGTCGGTCGTGAAGCGCGGACGCGCCATCGGTCAGGCTTGATCCCGCTGCCGTGCGCGAAGCCGCGCAAAAACTTCGTCGGCCTCCAGCAATTCCCCGCGATCTGCTTGGGCGACGCCGTGTTGTAGGTCGCGGATCAGATCCTCCCGCTGCAACGCGCGCACGTCGTCGCTCCGCTCGATCCAATTCGCCAGCGCATAGCGGTCATCCGGCGGCAGCTTCGCCGCTTCCGCTTTGAGTTCTTCAACCGTCACATTGCGAACCTAGCATGCATCCTCGCTCCACGGCAATCTTGGCCTGCCCGCGCCTTCATCCGCGCCGCCGACGCGCTTCATTTGGCGAGCGCGACGGAACAAGGCTTCAAGGAAATCTACTCCAATGACCGTCATCTGTTGGCCGCCGCGTCACACTTCGGGCTGCGAGTGTTGAGTGTTTGAAGGCCGGTTTCCGCGCGCGTGGCGGACAAGTGCATTGCGTTGGTGGAATCGACTCATCGTTTGTGCCGATAGACTCCCCGCATGGGGGCAAAGCTTCCTCGCGCACTCTCCTAACTTCCGCTCATGGCTGCTAACGGAACCGAATGACGGCGTGCCGTCCGGGCGGTTCTGAAAACGCACGCCTTCTGTGATCTTCGGCAGCTGCGCGAGCGAGAGATCTGGTAGTCGCGGCGGTCGGTCAGGATTGGTCCGTCCCAATTCATGAACTGATGCAATCCGCCGAAATGCCGGATGACATCAAGTCCCGGCCTAACGAACAGATGATACGTATTCCCGAGAATGATCTGGGCCTCGGCCTCTCGCAGTTCGCGCGGGCTGACGGCCTTCACGCTGCCTGCGTTCCAACAGGCATGAACGCCGGCGTTTCGATCACGCCGTGCGCAGTCGTTAGGCGACCCCGCCGCGCTTTAGTGTTCCGGTCAACCGTGAGAAGCTGAAACATCGCGCGTCACGTTCCTGACACGCGTAAACGTCGCAAAGCGGATTATCCGCCTAACGCGCGCGCAGCTCACGATCGCAAGCACGAAAACGACGATGGAATCTTTTCTATTAGCATTCTCTCAGGGTGGCGTGACTGACTTGCTGGCGCCTGCTGCTCAAGTTGCGTCGCATTTTTCGATTTTCTTTTGCACAATTGCATTAGCAACATGAATCGCTTCGAAACTGATGTTGTGGTGTTGGAGGTACGCCGATAAGTGAGTCAAATAACCATCGGGCGTGCAAAGGTCCATCGCCATCCCTTTCAAATCTTCAGCAACACGTCTTTCACGTTCACTAAGAGGCCGGGTCGGCCCGAGAAACCGATCTTCCGAATAACCCAAAGACAAATAGATCGGCAACATCACCAAATGATCAGCATTGTTCGTGATCCCTTCTGCGAGCGGCCACTTCTCGGATTGCGGGTCTTCCCAAATTCGAAACTTGGGATAGCCGAGCGGAATCAGATTTGCGTGCAGCAATTCATGCATTAGGCCCTCTTCTTGGCGGGCGTTGCGTCGAAGCGAAATGCACACGCGGACGTCGCCTAACAACTTCGAGTCAACGATTTCGGGCAACTCAATCCGATACCTATTTGGCTCGCCGTCGTCGTCGCGAATTGTGCAATAGAGCTGGTAATTGAAAAACTCCCAGAGCGAATGAGCGAAAATGCTAGTTTTCTGATTACTAGACAAAATTCCAGTCATTCGGGAGAGATTTTGTAGTTGATTCCTGCTCGGGGACATTTCGATCAGGAGCTTGCGAGCAAATTATTAGGGAGCTGGGTCGAGCAACTGCTCCTCAAAACGCCGCGTGGCTGCGATCCAATCGGCTTCGGCCTCTGCGCGCAGCCGTCGCGTTTCCTCGCGGCGGTGGCGCACTTCGGCGGCGATTTGCTGCTGCACTTTCTTGGGTGGAACGGGAATCTCCAACGTGCTAATCACGCCGTAGTCCAGCGCGATGCGCGTGCCGCCTGTCACGCCACGGTTTGAAAATGCCAAGCCGACGGATGAGTTGAGATAAACCGCGAGGTATTCAGGAAGCACGGCGGAACTCTTAAGACGGATGCGGACAATGTGTTGATTGATATCGCGGGCAGTAAGTGCGCAGTTACGACAGCAGCATTTCCAACTCGCCCAGTGATGGTGAGCAGGACGTCGTCCACTTGCAATTGAGAACGCTTCAACTCGCGTTCATGCACTTCGGGGCGGATGTATTTGAGATCGGACAGATCGAACTCGTTAGCTTTCACGTTCAGAATGCGAAGAAACTTGATGCCGTCGTCCGCATAGGGATCGCTGTCTCCCTTCGTAGGAGTCGCGCCGCCCGCGAGTTCCTGGGAAATCTCGCCGATCTTCAGCTTTCGGTGCGCACATCGGGCGAACTCTTTTTCGAGTCTTTGGTATCGCGGTGCATGAAAAAGCGCATCGCAACGCCCCGAACGAAGGATGTCGCCGAGCGTCGCGGCATAGGTCAGGCGCTCAGCTTCGGCCAATGCCTTCCAACCGAGCAGTCCGAGCGTGTCGAGCAGGTAGGCATCGAGGCTGGCAAGCCGTTGCTCGGCGCGCTGGAGCTTTTCGTTGCGCGCCTCGCGCGCGGCTTGCATCTCGGCGACAAGTGCGCGCTGCACTTCAATCGGCGCGAGGGGAATGAGCATGTCTTGCAGTTCCTCAGCATTGACGTTCGACATGCCAACGATCTGGCGGCTGACCCGATCAATCTGCGCTCGCCCCGCCGGAATATTGAGAAAGAGGGAGACGAAATCTGGAAGCGCGGCGGTCGTATCGAGTCGAACACGCACGAGATACGATGCAAAGACCCAGGCACCCGGTTCGCGAAAGACTTCGCATTTGCCGACTAGCTCTTTGGAGTTTCGTGCGGTTAAAGAGAATGTCGCCCGGTTCCAAAAGGTATCTCGTTGCGTCCTTCGGTGACAGCTCGATGTATTTCAGATCTGTGAAGTCCCAGCCCTCCGCCTGCAAGTTATTCATCCGAATCATCGGCAGCCCCGTGACGTCTGAGGTCGCCAACTCGGAAATGCCATATTGCGCGAGTTGAACAACCTTTCGTAGCGGCGTAAGCGGAAACTTCGGATGCGCGTAGAGTGCGCTGAGCGATTGGGTCGCGGGCGCATAATTCACGTCCGCACGCTCGCGAACGTCGCCCCGCTTCACCGCAAAGCAGACGAGAGCGTCTGCGTCCACAGCGGGGCTTAGACGAAAAAAGCTTCGGGGTTCTCTTGAAAGGCGCGGTATTGCTGCGCGACTTCGGGCAGGTCGTTAGGCGTTTTGCGGCCGGTGGCGTCGTAGCCGATCTGCGCGGGCGCGGCCATGAAAACCGGCTCGCTATCGCTCGGCACTTCGGCGGCGGCGCGTTTGCGGACAAAGACGACGCTGGCCTTCACGCCCGCACCGTAATGGCTGAAGGCGAATTGCGGCAGGCTGACGACGGCGAGAATTTGGAAATGCTCGATGAGCCAGTCGCGTATCGGCTGGAGCGAGGAGTTGGTAAGGATGCCATCGGGCAGCACGACCGCTGCGCGGCCGGTGCCGGGCTTGAGGAACTGCCAGACGCGTTCGCAGAAGAGGATCTCGGTTTTCACCGAAGTGCGCTGTTTGATCGCGCGCTTGCCGCTCTTGAAATCGTCCGCGCCGTCTTGCTCAGGGCCGGTGGCCGATTTCGCAGCGTAGCGAGAAAGCTCAAAGTCACCCAGATACGGTCTCTCCGACTGCTTAATCACAGAACCAAACGGCGGATTCGTCATTACGAGCGTGAAGCGATTCGGGTCGAATCGCAGGTTTTTCGCGTTGATGGCTGAAATCGGTTCCAGCGCATCTTTTCCGAGCACGTTAGTATGGCCGTCGTCGTGGATGATCATGTTCATCTTCGCTACGCGGGCGATCTCATCGTTGATCTCAATGCCGTAGAGGTTGTTCTTCGCGAAGTCGTGCCAGTAGCGGAAGTGCTCCGTGCTCTCGCGCGGATCGGTCTCGTGGTTCGGAAAGAGCCGGTGTGCTTCGCGGCGAATGTGGTCCAGCGCGTAGAGCAGAAAACCGCCTGAGCCGCACGCTGGATCAAGCACGAGGTCATCGTGCCGCGGTTGCATCATATCCACCGCCAAATCGATCAGCGCACGCGGCGTGAAGAACTGTCCGAAGTCGCCTTTGAAGAAGCCGTCCATGAATGCCTCGAAGGCGACGCCTTTCGTGTCGAGGTCGGTTTTGCTGAGGCTGATGCTCTCGATGTGTGCGACGAGCTGCGCGAGAACGCCTTCGTCGACGTTGATGCTTTCGGCGAAGACTTCGGGCTCTGCTTCGCGCGCGTTCGCGTAAAGTCCGCGAATTCGTGCTGCCAGATGTTTTGGCAGCTCGTCTGTTTTCGTTTGGAACTCGTAGGGTTCGCCGCGCTTCCGACCCGGCTTCAATTCGTCCTGAATCTTGACGAAGATGATTTTGCAGAACTCGCCGAAGGCCACGATCGCGCTGCGCTTGCCGCCTTCCCAAAGGGTCTGATGGCACTTGCGAATGGCCGCGATGAGTTCTTCGCGCGCCACCGGTTCCAGGTCAGAGCCGGGAACGCCTTTGTAGAAACGATACTCTGGCGGCCGGCCGTAGCGCGCCGGTAAGTCCGCGATGATATTGTGCAGTCGTTCCTGTGGTCCGTGTTTTCTAAAGTCCAAAAAGCGTCGCGTGCCGCCCGCGATTGTGCCGGCGTACGTCGCGCCGAGGCTCGCGCGATTTCCGCACGCCTGTTCGATGGCCTGGAGGAATTCGGCATCGGTGATGCCTTCCTTTTTTGTTTCAATCACGGCGTAGGGACGCGTGTGTTCGTCGTCGTGGTAGATGACGAGATCGGCGCGGTCTGCGGGCGTGCGGCGCGGAACGGTCCGCTCGATCCCGATGCGTTCGGATTTGTATTCGAGTCGATAGATCAGCTCCGCCCAAAATTCTGCGCGCACTCGTTCCTCGGGATCGCTGTACCGCTCGGTCCAATTTGCCGCGATGTAGTTAATCTTTTGGTTCTTGCCAGCCGGTGAGCTTGGCATGGCCGTCTGCGAGGGCGCGTTGGAGAAAAGTCATGAACACATGCTAGCGTCCATCCTCGTTCTTTGGAACCTAGGTTTACTCGCGACCGGCTGATCGCAAGCGGGCAATGTGTTATCTGGGAGGATGTCGGAGCCGGTTCTCAATGCGATTGCCAGCGCGACGGAACTCGTCGTGTGCTTCGGAACCCAGGCAGTCCTGGATCATGCGACGCTCACGATTCTGGAGGGCGAGCGTGTTGGACTTGTCGGACGCAACGGCTCGGGCAAATCGACGTTTCTGCAGATCGCCGCGGGCGTGATGAAGCCGGACGCGGGCGAGTATAATCCGCGCCGCGATTTGGTGACCGGGTACATGCCGCAGATGTTCGAGCTGGATGAAAGCGCGACGGTGCACGCGAACATTCTCGCCGGCGCGCAACGCGTTCTCGATCTGATCGACGAATACGAACGCCTGCCGCCGGAAAGCGCGCGCAGCGGAATTGTGCTCGACCAGATTTCGCATTTCGACGGCTGGAATCTTGAGCATCGCACGAAGAGTTTGATCGCGAATCTGCATGCGCCCGATCCGGAACGCGTGGTGCGCGATCTTTCTGGCGGCGAAAAACGTCGGGTCGCGCTTTGCCGCGCGTTGCTGGCACGTCCGGATTTTCTCATTCTCGATGAGCCCACCAATCACCTCGACACCGGCTCGATCGAATGGCTGGAAGACTTTCTCGCCCGCTATGCGGGCACCTGTCTTTTCGTGACCCACGATCGGTATTTTCTCGATCGCATTGCGACGCGCGTGGTCGAACTATCGCGCGGACAATTCTACAGCTACGCCGGCAATTATACGGATTATCTCCTTGCTCGGACGGAGCGCGCCGCGGTTGAAGAGATGCAGGAACACAAGCGCCAGAAATTTCTTAAGCGCGAGCTGGCCTGGGTGCGCAAAGCGCCGCGCGCGCGCCGGACGAAATCGGTTGATCGCGTTGAGCGTTACTTCGAGATGTCCGCGCAGGAGGCGCCGGAAGCCGAGCTCGAGGTCGATCTCATCATTCCGCCCGCGCCGAAGCTGGCCAATCGCGTGATCGAGTTGCGCGATGTCGGAATCGAACTCGGCGGTCGGAGGTTATTTGACAACTTCTCACTCAATCTCGCGGCGGGCGAACGCCTCGGGATTGTCGGCCGTAATGGTCTCGGCAAATCCACGTTGCTCAGGATCATGCTCGGGCAGCTCCAGCCGACCAGTGGTGAAGTGCAGATCGGACCGCGCACGGAGATCAACTACGTCGATCAAAATCGTTTGCTGCTCGATGACGCGAAGACAGTTTGGGAGGAGGTGGGCGAGGGGAGCGAGTATGTGCGGCTCGGCGAGGAGAACATCACGTTACGCGGATATCTGCGCCGCTTTCTCTTCACGGAGGAGCGGATCAACACGAAGATCAATCAGCTGAGCGGTGGCGAGCGCAGTCGAGTCTTGCTCGCGAAGATTCTGAAGCGCGGCGGCAATGTGCTGATCCTCGATGAGCCGACAAATGATCTTGATCTCGGCACATTGCGTTTGCTCGAGGAAGCGCTCGTTGCGTTCGGTGGAAGCGTCATCGTGGTGAGTCACGATCGCTATTTTTTGAATCGCGTCTGCACGGCGATTCTCGCGTTTGAAGGAGGCGGCGTCCTGCGCTACTCGGTGGGAAATTACGATTACTATTTGGAGAAACGGCGGGAGCGCTCTGTAGCCGGGGGCGGTGACCCCGGTCCGGCCAAGCGCGAGCCGACCGGGGTCATCGCCCCCGGCTACAAGAAAGCGCAGCCGCGCAAGTTGAAGTGGAAAGAGGAACGCGAACTGGAAACGATGGAGACGACAATTCTCGCTGCTGAGAAGGAAGTGGCGCGCATTGAAGCGCGGTTGGCTGATCCGAAGTTCTTCGCTGCGCACGGTGCGGAGTTTCCGAAATTTGAAGCGGAACTTCGCAGCGCACGCGATCACGTCGGGCGGCTCTATGCGCGGTGGGAAGAGCTCGGCGAAGTCGCGGTGCGGACGTCATGAATGGGTAGCGCACGCGTCTTGGCGTCTGGCGACCGCACGCGAGTCGCAGATTTTTGACTCCGCCACGATTGCAGCGGTTGGCGCGACGGAAAGACTTCGTTTCGGCGGGACGCCGAGACCAGCACGCGAGACGCGCGCGTTACCGAAATCGCTGCCGGCGCGCGGACGACAGCAACTTCGCCCCGATTAGCGATTAGTGGCGCGTTGGCGCCGGAAAATATTCTTGCGACGTGCAGAATCATTCCTATATTGCGCGCTCCCCGCATCAGGTGCGCGAGGCAAGGTGGACGCGGCCTGAGCGGTTTTTGTCGCCCGGATCTCGAGATCGGGCGCTTTATTTTAACGAGATGCCAACCATTAACCAGTTGATCCGAAAGGGACGAAAGAAGGTCTCGGTGAAATCGAAATCGCCGGCGCTGAAGGATTGTCCGCAGCGGCGCGGTGTGTGCACACAAGTGATGACGCGCACGCCGAAGAAACCGAATTCCGCGCTGCGCAAGGTGGCGAAAGTGCGATTGACGAATGGCCAGGAAATCATAGCCTACATCCCCGGCGAAGGGCACAATCTGCAGGAGCACTCGATCGTGCTGGTGCGCGGGGGTCGCGTGAAGGATTTGCCAGGCGTGCGTTACCATATCGTGCGCGGCACGCTCGACAGTCTCGGGGTTGATGGACGACGCCGGAGCCGGTCGAAATACGGTGCGAAACGTCCGAAAGCCGGCGGCGAAGCTGCGGCTGCGGGCGCGAAACCAAAAAAGAAATAACGATGCAATTTCAGATTTTGTAATGCGGAAGGATTTCCCCAAATCAGCAATCTGCATTCAGCAATCATCAATACGTCATGTCTCGTCGGCGGAAAGTTTACAAAAAGGAGGAGAAGCTCGACTCGCGCTACGGCAGCGCGGCAGTCGCGCGTCTGATCTCCACGGTGATGAAGCGCGGGAAGAAATCCCTCGCTGAGCGCATTGTTTATACCGCGATCGATAAGTCGCACGAAGGTTCCGACGCGGTTGATCCGCTTGAAGTTGTCAATAAGGCGCTGGAGAACGTTCGGCCCCGCCTGGAAGTGAAATCCCGCCGCGTAGGCGGTGCCACTTATCAAGTGCCCATGGAAGTGACGCCGGCGCGGCAGGTTTCCTTGGCGATGCGTTGGATTGTCACATATGCCGACAACCGCCGCGGAATGCCGATGGCTGATGCGCTCGCGGCGGAATTGAAAGACGCGGCTTCCGGCCAGGGCAACGCGATCAAGAAGCGCGACGACACTCACAAAATGGCGCAAGCGAACCGCGCCTTTGCACATTTCAGGTGGTGACGAAGATGGAAAGTTTTACACGCGCTTTTTACGCTGTCATCCCGAGCGAAGTCGAGGGATCCCGTGGCGTTATCTTTAAGGTCACACGACGGGATGGAAAGCCCGGCCTCGCCCTGTCGGGCTGCGTTACGGCTTCGACCCCGAAAGCGCACGGGGCTCTGAATGACAGCATGGCGAACCGCGCTTTGTCTGGCCGAGCAGCAATCTGATCATGGCCACCGCGACCCTCGACAAACCTGCGACGACGAATCCGAATTCGCCGAACCGGAAATTCCCGCTTGAGCGGACGCGGAACATCGGAATTGCTGCGCACATCGACGCCGGCAAGACGACGCTGACCGAGCGCATTCTTTTCTACACCGGCATGATCCACAAAATCGGTGAGGTTCACGAAGGCACCACCGTGACCGACTGGATGGAGCAGGAACGCGAGCGCGGCATCACCATCACTTCGGCGGCGACGACCTGCGCCTGGATGCAGAAGCCGGAACCGGCCGTCTACAAGATGTTTGAAGGCATCAAAATGCGGGTCAACATCATTGACACGCCCGGCCACGTGGATTTCACGGCCGAGGTCGAACGTTCACTTCGCGTCCTTGATGGCGCGATTGCAGTGTTTGACGCGGTCGCCGGCGTGCAGCCGCAGTCAGAGACGGTCTGGCGTCAGGCGAACAAATACAACGTTCCGCGCATTGCTTTCATCAACAAGATGGACCGCGTCGGCGCGGACTTCGAGATGTCGATCGATTCGATGCGCAAAAAACTCGGCGCAAATGCCTGGCCGATTCTCCTTCCGCTTGGCAAAGAGGATTATCTCAAAGGCCAGCTCGACGTCGTGAACCGCAAAGCGGTTTTTTATCTTGATGATGACTCGATGGGGTCGGTCTATGAGGTGCGTGACCTACCTGAGGAACATAAAGAACTGGTCGAAAAAGCGTACGCTGAGTTAGTCGAGGCCATCTCCAATCTTGATGATGAGATGGCCGAAGCGGTCCTCGAAGAAAAGCCGATCACTCCGGAGATGTTGAAGGCGGGTATTCGCCGTCAGACCATCGCAAACAAGTTTATTCCAGTCGTCGGAGGTTCTGCGTTCAAAAACAAGGGCGTTCAGTATCTCGTCGATGCGGTGATCGATTATCTCCCGGGCCCGCTCGATATTCCGCCAGCGGTCGGGATGGAGCCCGACACGCACGAGAAGATGGACGCCCCCATCGATGACAACGGGAAGTTCTGCTCGCTGGCGTTTAAATTGTGGAGCGATCCATTCGTCGGGAAGCTGGTCTTCTTCCGTGTTTACTCCGGCTCATTAACGAAGGGGGACACCGTTTACAATCCGCGCACGAACAAGCGCGAACGCATTTCGCGTCTGATTCAAATTCAAGCGGACAAACGCGAGGACATCGACACCTGCTACTCCGGCGACATCGCCGCGATTGTCGGAATTAAGAACATTACGACCGGCGACACCCTGTGCGACGAAGATTTCCCAATCCTGCTCGAACCGCCTTCGTTCCCGGATCCCGTGATCTCGATGGCGATCGAGCCGAAGACGAAACAGGATCAGGAAAAGATGGCGGTCGCGTTGCAGCGTCTCTCCGAAGAAGATCCGACATTCAAGGTCTTCACCCATGAAGATACCGGGCAAACGATCATCGCCGGAATGGGCGAGCTCCATCTCGAAATCATTCGTGATCGCATGCTGCGCGAGTTCAAAGTCGACGCGAATGCGGGCAAACCGCAGATCGCTTATCGCGAGACCATCACCGCGCCAGCCGATGGGGAAGGCAAGTTGATCAAGCAATCAGGTGGGCGCGGTCAATACGGCCACGTCATCATCAAAGTCCAGCCGAACGAACGCGGAAAAGGGATCACAGTTGAGAACAAGGTTGTGGGCGGGAACATTCCGAAAGAATACATTCCCGCGTGCAAGAAGGGAGTCGAAGAAGCGATGCTCAATGGCGTGGTCGGCGGCTACCAGGTGATCGACGCAAACGTCGATATCGTGGACGGTTCGTATCACGATGTCGATTCCAACGAAATGGCGTTCAAGCTCGCCGCGATCTTTGCGGTGAAGGACGCTTTCAAGAAGGCGAAGCCGATCCTGCTCGAGCCGATCATGAAGGTCGAAAACGCGACGCCGGAAGAATATCAGGGCGATATCATGGGTGACCTGAATCGACGCCGCGGGAAAATCGGCAGCATCGAGGTGAAGGGAAACCTGACCATGATCCAGGCTGAAGTCCCGCTCGCGGAAATGTTCGGTTACGCGACCGCGATTCGTTCACTTTCCAAAGGCCGTTCGAGTTACTCGATGGAGCCGTCGCATTTCGAACAAGTCCCGCAGCAGCTCGTCGCGGCCGTGCTCGACCAGAAGGAAACCAAGTAATGGCCAGCGGGCAACGTATTCGCATTCGTTTGAAAGCGTTCGATCACCGAATGCTCGATCAATCTGCCGTCGACATTGTGGAAACGGCGAAGCGCACCGGCGCGCGCGTGGCAGGACCGATTCCGCTGCCGACGTTGATCGAGAAATTTACGGTGAACCGCTCCCCGCACGTCGACAAAAAGTCGATGGATCAATTTGAAATCCGGACCCACAAGCGCCTGCTCGACATCATCGAGCCGACCGCGAAAACGGTGGATGAACTGAAGAAGCTCAACCTCCCGGCCGGCGTGGACATCACGATCAAGATTTAAAGCAGAGTTAATTAGGAAAGCAGGAAAACAGGAAAGTTGATCAAGAATCACCAGAACAATGACGCGTCCGTTTCCTACTTTCCTGCTTTCCTAATTCAAATTTCTTCAAGCCATGAGCATCGGATTACTTGGACAAAAAATCGGCATGACCAGCGTTTACGACGCGACCGGCAAGCTGCGTCCGGTGACCGTGATCGCGGCCGGCGATAACACGCTGCTCCGCCGCCTGACGACCGAAAATGACGGCTACTCCGCGATTCAGGTCGGATTTGGTACGCAGAAAGAATCACGCGTAACGAAGGCGTTGATGGGCGGCTTCACGAAAGCTGGCTCGGAACCGAAGAAGCTTGTGCGTGAGTTTCGGCTCGAGGCAGATGCGCCGGAAGGCGAGATCAATCTGGCCATCACGCAATTTACGCCGGGCGATTGGGTTGATGTCATTGGCCGCTCGAAAGGCAAAGGCTTCCAAGGCGTAATGAAAAAACACAATTTTGATGGGCAGGGGGCGTCGCATGGCTCGAAAACGCACCGGCGGAATGGGGCGATCGGTAATCGTTCCACGCCAGGACGCATTTGGAAGAACATGGGCATGCCCGGTCACATGGGTGACGAGCGCGTGACCGTGCAAAATCTGCAGGTTGTGCAGGTGCGCGAGAATGAGAAAGTGATTTTGATCAGCGGTGCGATCCCTGGCGCGAAGGGCAGCTACGTGGTCGTGAGGCCGGCGATCAAGAAACCTGCGACGACGGAGGCCGCCAAATGAGCGCCAAAGTTTTAACGGCCGATGCGGCGAAGCACGCGAAGATCACGCTGATCGAAGGCGGTCGCGGCACCCAGGCCGTTCATGATGTGGTCGTGGCGATGCGCGCGGCGCGGCGTTCTGGTTCTGCGAACACGAAGACGAAAGCAGAAGTCGCATTTTCGGGCGCAAAACCGTGGCGACAAAAAGGAACGGGACGTGCTCGCGCCGGTTACAAATCCTCGCCGGTCTGGCGGGGCGGCGGGGTGGTGTTCGGCCCGAAGCCGCGCGATTACACCAAGAAAGTTTCCAAGACCGTTCGCCGTCTCGCGTTCCAAAAAGCGCTGACGGAGCGGATCAATGCCGGTGATGTCCTGACGGTTGACACGTTTGCAGTCACGGAGCTGAAGACGAAGTCGTTCGTCACCCTGCTAAAGGAACAGACCGATGCGCGCAAGGTCCTGCTGATCTCGGATTCTTTCGATGACAACACCTACAAGTCCGCGCGCAACGTGAAGCCGGTATTGCTCGCCACCGCGAGTGAGGTGAACACCGAGCAGTTGCTTGCGTTTAACAAAATTTTGATCACGCAGGGTGCGCTCGAACAGCTTGCGCAAAGGATGAACAAGGAATGAACGAGCCCTACGATCTCATCCAGACTGCCTCGTTGACAGAGAAGGCTTCGTTGTTGAGCGAGAAGCTGAACAAGTACGTTTTCCGGGTGAATCCGCGCGCGAACAAGATTCAGATCAGGCACGCGATCGAGAAGCTCTTCAACAAAAAGGTCGTAGCGGTGAACACGTGCAATTACGCCGGCAAAAAGAAGCGCGAACGCCGTGCGGATTTCGGCCGCAAACCGCATTGGAAGAAGGCGATCGTGACGTTGAAGGAAGGCGAGAAGATCGACCTGGTCTAAAGCAAATGGAACATCAACTGCGCTTTCTCAACACGGTCATCCTGAGCGAAGTCGAAGGATCCCGTGGCGTTACCTTGAAGCTCGCTTTACGAGGTGGAAAGCCTGGCTTGGCCCATGGCAGGCTGCATGACGGCCTCGGCTGTGCTCGAACGACGAAGTGATATGGCACTAAAAACTTTCAGACCGCTCACGCCGGTCCTCAGATTCAAGCAGCTGCCAGCTTTCGATGAGATTACCAAGTCAAAGCCGCACAAGGGCCTGGTCGAAGTCAAAAAGCGCAGCGGCGGGCGAAACAACAATGGTCGTTTGACGTCGCGTCACATCGGTGGCGGACACAAACAGAAATACCGCAAGGTTGATTTCAAACGTCGCAAACACGGCGTCACCGCTGAAGTGGTCGGCATCGAATACGATCCAAATCGTTCCGCGCGGATTGCACTTATTAAGTACGCCGATGGCGAGATGAGTTACATTATTGCACCGGATGGTTTGCGCGCGGGCGCAAGCGTGATGGCGGGACCAACGTCACCGCCTGAGCTTGGGAATTCCCTTCCGCTGAGCGCAATCCCGCTCGGGTCGAGCATTCACAACATCGAAATCGCGCCGGGGCGCGGTGGCCAGATTGCGCGCAGCGCCGGACAGCAGGCGACGCTCAGCAACCGCGAGGCGGGCTATGCCCTCGTGAAGCTGCCCTCCGGCGAGATTCGGCGGATTCACGAGAACTGCTTCGCGACAATCGGTCAGGTCAGCAACGTCGATCACATGAATGTGGCGAGCGGCAAGGCGGGACGGAGTCGTTGGCAGGGGCGCCGGCCGCACGTGCGCGGCATGGTGATGAATCCGATCGATCACCCGATGGGCGGCGGACAAGGCAAATCCAAGGGTGGCGGCGGACGTCACCATCCGGTGAGTCCGTGGGGACAACTCGCGAAGGGATTCAAGACTCGGGCGAAACACAAGCCTAGTGACCGCTTCATCATGCAGGACCGGCGGAAGAAATAGGCAGCAAAGAAGATTTAATTTGGAAACCAAAAGCCAGGGGGGAATCAGGAAAAGAGGAAAGCAGGAAACGGAAAGGGAGAAGGCGCGATAAATACAGCGTCATTCTGAGCGGAGCGAAGCGTAACGCAGCGCGGCAGCGCGAGGCCGGGCTTTCAACCGATCCTACCGATGGAGTTGCCACGGGATCTCTCGACTTCGCTCGGGATGACCGAGGCGACCTCCCAATAGCAATCAGAATTTGATTTTATGAGCAGATCGTTGAAAAAAGGACCCTTCGTCGAGCCGTATCTTTTGGAGAAGATCGACAAGATGAATACGGCGGGCGCGAAGAAACCGGTGAAAACCTGGTCACGCCGCTCGATGGTGACGCCGGATTTTGTCGGCCATACCTTCATGGTGCACAACGGGAAGACGTTTACTTCCGTGTTTGTGACCGAGAACATGGTCGGCCACAAGCTTGGAGAATTTTCGCCGACTCGGATTTTTAAGAAACACGGGTCGCATACAGCGAAGGTGACGAAGTAGGCATGATTTAGATTGAAGATTTCGGATCTGAGATTGAAAAGCGCGGCGATGACAAAGCGCCGGCGAACACAATCTGCAATCTGCATTTTTCAATCGGCGGTTTTAATGGGAACGCTCGCTCCAAAGCTGACGGCAGAAGGGAATAGTTCTTTGACGGAATCCAAAACATTGTATGCCGAAACGCAAGAAACGGCGGCTTTACTTTCTCAGAACGAGGAGCTGCGTCGTCAGTTGTCGATGCAGCAGGAGTCGGTGAAGACGTTGACCGACAGCCTGGCGGAGTCGAATGCCGAGGCGGAATTGTTTCGCCGGAAGTATTCGGATCTGCAGCTGCGCATGGAAGCGCTGGGGCTCGACGCCGCGAATAAAGATCGCGCGAAGATCGAGCAGCGGCTGCTGAGCGCGGTGAGCGACTTGCAGTTGTTGGAGAAGGAGCGCGAGCAATATCGCGATCAAATCCTGCGGCTGACGGAATCGATCTTGCACCTGCTGAAGACCTCGACCGGCGGGGACGCGCAGGCGCGCATGGAAGTGGAAACGCAATTGCGGAGCACGAATGAGCTGCTCGCGAAAGGGACGAGCGGGGAAGCGGGATCAGCGCAACCGAGCTTAATGGATGGAAGCGTGATCAGCGTGAAGGAAGAATGGTCGCTCGTGGTCGGCAACCTGGGTGAGAAGCAAGGCGTGAAAATGGGGATGCCGATGCGCGTGATGCGTGGCGACAAACTCATCGCCACCCTCCGGGTAGTGGAAGTGCGACAGAAGATTTGCGGGGCGGTGATTCAGGATGGGGGTTTAGAAAAAGAAAAAGTGAAGGTGGGTGATCGACTCCAGGTGGATGCCCGCCAAAATGTGACTTTAAAATAGATGGAAGTTCGTTCGACATATCGGTACGCGAAGATTTCGGCGTTCAAGGCGCGCGAGGTCACGCGTGCAATTCAGGGCCTGCCGGTTTCGGCAGCGCTCGATCTCGTCGCGTTCAGCCCGAAAAAGGCGGCGGGGATGATCGGCAAAACGCTCAAGAGCGCGGTCGCGAATGCGGAGAACAACATGAACCTGAAAGTGGACGGCCTGGTCGTAAAGGAAGCGACCGTGGGTGAAGGCCCGACAATCAAGCGGATGATGACGCGCGCCCGAGGGAGCGGCAGCCGGATTCTGAAACGCAGCAGCCACATCCGGATTATTTTGACGGATGAGATCACGATCGACAATCGCGCAACCAGAAATGCCGCGAAGAAGAAGAGTGGAAAGAAAACTGGCGCAAAAAGGCAGAAGAGCGCCCGGACCAAGAACAGAAAAGACACAAAGCCGAGAGCCGCAACAACTCCGGAATCAGCGGCACCGGGTGAGAGCACTGCGCCCGATCCGAACCTGACGAGCCGCACAGACGAGAACGAATAATTATGCATTGTTGTCATTCTGAGTGCGGCGAAGCGGAGTCGAAGAATCCCGTGATGTTAGCCTCGGTGGCGCCACGGGATCCCTCGACTGCGCTCGGGATGACCGCAGAGTGCGGCTCAGGATTACCGGATGCCGCGGCTCTCTCGAATTAGAAGTCAGCAATCAGCAATCAGAAATTTAGCTATGGGACAGAAAGTTAATCCAATCGGATTTCGTCTCGCGGTAAACCGCGACTGGCGTTCGCGCTGGTATGCCTCACCGCAAGAGCTGCCCGGCTTCCTCCATAGCGATCTCAAGATCCGCAATTACGTGAAGAAGAAACTGCTCTTTGCGGCGGTTTCTAAAATCATCATCGAGCGTGCCTGGAACAGCATCCGCGTCACCATCCATACAGCGCGCCCCGGAATCGTAATCGGACGCAAAGGCGCTGAGATCGAGAAGATGACGGAAGAGATTTCGAAGATGGCGCAGGGCAAACAGATCAAAATCGACATTCAGGAAATCAAAACGCCTGAGCTCGATGCGCAGCTCGTCGCGGAGAACGTAGCGTTGCAGATTGAGCGCCGGATCGCTTATCGGCGAGCGATGAAAAAGGCGGTGCAGATCGCGATGGACTTCGGGGCGCAGGGGATTCGTTTGCGGAGTTCAGGCCGTTTGAATGGCGCCGAGATTTCGCGGTCGGAATGGTATCGAGAGGGGAAGGTGCCACTGCACACGTTGCGCACGCCAATCGATTACGGGTTCGCGGAAGCAAACACCGTTTACGGGAAAATCGGCGTGAAATGCTGGATGTGTAAGAAGGAAGAAGCTCCAGCTGAAGCGCCGTCCGCACCTCCGCCACCAGCGCCGGCTGAGGTTTAGAATTTAGAACGAGGAGAACCTGCCATGCCATTGATGCCCAAACGCGTGAAGTATCGAAAAACCCAGCGGGGAAGCCGCAAGGGCACCGCTTCGCGCAATCTCCGGATCGACTTTGGCGAATTTGGTCTCCAAACACTCGAGCGCGCGTGGATTACGAACACGCAGATCGAAGCGGCGCGTGTGGCGTTGACGCGCAGCATGAAGCGCAAAGGCAAGCTTTGGATCCGCATTTTCCCCGACAAATCAGTGACGTCGCGCCCCCCGGAAACGCGCATGGGTAAAGGCAAGGGCCAGCCGGAGTATTGGGTGGCGACGGTGCGACCGGGAAACATTTTATTTGAACTCGATGGCGTCACGGAATCGGTCGCGCGCGAATCGCTCCGCCTCGCGGCCGATAAGCTTCCGGTGCGGACGAAGTTTTTGACGCGACATCACGTAGCGGCTGCCTAACGAGTGTTTGTCATTCTGAGCGAAATGAAGCGAAGCGTAATGAAGTCGAAGAATCCCGCAGCGAACCCTTATGGTGACGCGACGGGATCGCTCGACTTCGCTCGGGATGACAAGGGACGACGAAAATGAAATTTAAAGAGGTATCAGAAATGAGCTCGGACGAACTCGCGACGAAAAAGCGCGACTTGCGCCAGGAGAGTTTGCATCTCCGGCTGCAACAACAGAGCGGTCAGCTCGAGCAGCCGAGCCGCCTGCGCTTGCTGCGTCGCGATGTCGCGCGAATAGAAACCATTTTGTCGCAGCGCGCGGCCAAGGCGGAAAAGAAGTAAATTATGGCCGAAGAAACTCAAAACGAATCCGCGCAAACTTCTGCGTCAGCCGCTCCTGTGGAGGAGAAGCGCGCGACACGCAAAACGCGGACCGGCGAAGTGATTTCGAGCGGAATGAACAAAACCATCGTCGTGCGGACGGTGACGCGCGTGCCGCACGCGAAGTTTGGCAAGATCGTGAAGCAAGCGAAGAAATTTTACGCGCACGACGAAGAGAACAAGGCAAAGAACGGCGACACGGTTCGCATTATGGAGACCCGTCCGCTCAGTAAGCTGAAGCGCTGGCGGCTCGTGGAAGTAGTGGAGAAGTAGTCGTGTTTGGAGGAGAAATTTATGGTCCAGATCAGATCCAGACTTGATGTTGCCGACAACAGCGGCGCGCGCATGGCAACCATGATCGGCGTGATCGGGAAGGGGACCAGCCGGATCGCGCGCATCGGCGACGTCATCACGGCCAACGTCAAGGAAGCAAGCCCGAACGGAACGGTCAAAAAGGGTGAAGTGATTCGCGCGGTCCTGGTGCGAACGCGCCAGCCGATCAAACGCGGTGACGGATCGGTCCTGCGTTTCGATAACAACGCCATTGTTGTCATCGACAAGGATTTGAATCCTCGCGGCACTCGCATCTTCGGACCGGTCGCGCGTGAACTGCGCGAACGGAATTTTATGAAAATCGTGTCTCTCGCGCCCGAAGTGTTATGAACCACGGGTTCCAGAGACTCAGCCATATTTCCTGCAGTGGCGACGGACATTTTGCCCGGCGTTCACTCAGCGGGCAAAATGCCCGCTGGCCGCGCAGGCTGAAAGCCTGTGTTCCGTATCTATGAACCGGATCAAGCTACACGTTAAGAAGGGAGACCAGGTCAGGGTTATTTCCGGGAACTTCAAGGGTTCAACCGGGAAGGTCCTCGAGGTGGTCGCGCGCAAAGAGCGCGTCCTCATCGAAGGCGTGCGCATGATCAAGCGCCACCTCCGCAAATCGCAGGACAATCCGCAGGGAAAAATCGCCGAACGCGAAGGTCCCATTCACATTTCAAATGTGAAAGTCCTGGAACGCGGCGAGAAGCGGGCAAAAAAAGGCGAGAAGAAAGAGGCTAAAACCGCGAAGCCAGCCGCGTCGAAGAAAAAGAAAAAAGCTGAGAAGGCGGAGTGATGGAGAACGAATTTTACAAGGATTACAAAGAGCGCGTGGTGCCTGCGCTGCGAAAGCAGCGCGGTTACAAAAACGTGCACCAGATTCCGCGCGTCGAAAAGGTGGTCATCAATACCTCTGTGGGCTCGCAGTCGGACGTGAAGCAGGCGCTGGAAGATGCGAAAGCGGAGCTGGCTCTGATTTCCGGACAAAAGCCAGCGGAAACGCGCGCTAAGAAAAGTATCGCGAACTTCAAATTGCGAGCCGAACAGGCGATCGGAGCGAAGGTCACCCTGCGCGGCGCCCACATGTACGAATTCCTCGAGCGTCTGATCAAGGCGGCGCTCCCACGCATCCGCGACTTCCGCGGAGTTTCTCCGAAAGCTTTCGATGGAAATGGCAACTACACGCTCGGCGTTTCGGACCAGTCGATTTTTCCCGAAGTCGAACTGGATAAAATCAAGCGGAACATCGGATTTGATGTTACGATCTGCACTTCCGCGCGGACGAACGAGGAAGCGAAATCGCTTCTCAGCGAAATGGGAATGCCATTCAGTGACCGCGCGAAAAAGCCAGTGCCGGCACCGGCTGCTTAGCTAACGCTGCACAATTTTAAGAGCATGGATAGAATTAACAAAGATGGTTTTTGGCAGACTGCGAAGTTCTCGTTGGGGAGCTATTCTGTCCGTTTCATTCATTTTCTCTGAGCCGACCAATGAGCACTGTGACCGATCCTATCGCCGACCTTTTAGCCCGGGTGCGCAACGCCTCCGCCGTGCAGAAGCACGAGATGTTTGTGCCATATTCCAAGATCAAATCGGAAATCGTGCGGATTCTGAAAGAGGAAGGCTACATCACCGACTACGCTGTCGATACGGAAGCCGAACATCCACGCATCAAGATCACAAACAAGATCGCGAATCGAACCAGTGCCATCACCGGATTAAAACGCGTGAGCCGGCCCGGATTGCGACGCTATGTCGGCGCGCAGGAAATTCCGCGCGTCCTGGGAGGAATGGGTGTGTCGATCCTTTCCACGCCGAAGGGAATTCTCTCCGGTCGCGAAGCGAAAAAGCAGAATGTCGGAGGCGAGCTGCTCGCCTACATCTGGTAAGCGTCTTTCGTTATGTCACGGATTGGAAACAAAGCGGTCGAGATTCCTGAGAAAGTGAAGGTGAACATCGCCGACGATGGCGCCGTGGCTGTGGAGGGACCGAAGGGAAAGCTGAGCTGGACCTTGCCGCGCGGTATCAAAGCCAGCGTGGCTGACAATAAAGTCTCGCTCGCGCGGGATGCCGAGACGCGGAGCGTGAAAGCCTTGCACGGACTTTCGCGCAGTCTCGTGCACAATATGGTGCAAGGCGTCAGTCAGGGGTTCACAAAAGATCTCATCATCGAAGGGGTTGGCTTCAAGGCGGCCGTGCAAGGTTCGACTTTAAACCTGAGCCTCGGATTCTCTCACCCGATTCTTTTCTCGATTCCGAAGGACATCAAAATCACGGTCGCGGAGAACACCAGGATCTCGATTGCGGGAATTGACAAGAAGGTGGTGGGTCAGGTCGCGGCAGACATTCGCCGCCACTACCCGCCGGAACCTTACAAAGGCAAGGGTGTCCGCTATGCCGGCGAGCAAGTGCGTCGCAAGGAAGGCAAAACGGTCCAATGATTTGCTAAGCTGGATATGGCGATCAATCGAAAAACCAATCAGCAGCGAATTCACCGGCGCATCCGAAAACGCGTGAGCGGGACCGCGGAGCGGCCGCGTCTTTGCGTCCACTTCTCGGGAAAGCATGTTTATGCACAGGTCGTCGATGATGATGCTGGCCGGACTTTAGTGTCGGCGGGAACGACCGAGGAAGTTTTTGGCGGCGCCGGCAAATCAGCCGCCAATCGGGCGACGGCGGAGAAGATTGGCAAAGCCATCGCGGAGCGTTTGCTAACCAAGAATGTCGACAAGGTGATTTTCGACCGGGGCGGATTCCTTTACCACGGCAAAGTGAAAGCTCTCGCCGATGCCGCCCGCGAAGGCGGACTCAAGTTTTAACTAAATGGCACAACAACACGGCGGTGGACGGCGGCAGGAACGCCAGACAGACAAGAGTTCGGCAGCGCGAGGGGACACGACTGAGAAAGTGGTGTTCATCAACCGTTGCGCGAAAGTCGTAAAAGGCGGACGTCGCTTCAGCTTCAGCGCACTGATCGTGGCCGGAGATCACGACGGTAAAGTGGGTGTCGGGTTCGGCAAAGCTAACGAAGTGGCCGAGGCGATCCGGAAAGCGTCGGACGCGGCCCGCAAAGGAATGGAGAAAGTGTCGTTGCACGGGAACACGATCCCGCACGAGACCGTCGGCGAGTTTGGTGGTGGTCGCGTGCTTCTGCGACCGGCTTCGCCAGGAACGGGTGTGATCGCCGGCGGTGGAGTTCGCGCGGTCGTGGAAGCCGCCGGAATTCGCGACGTCCTCGCGAAGTCGCTCGGCTCGAGCAACCATGCAAACGTCGTCAAGGCGACGATCGAAGCGTTGCGTGGATTGCGCCGTCGTGATGAGATTTTCAAGACCCGCGGCATACGGCCGGCAATGCAGCCGGATGGAAAGGTTGAGCAGCCATGATCGGTTTGCATAATATGCGGCCGCGACCGGGTTCGAAACACCGGGTCAAGCGACTTGGCTGCGGCGAAAGCTCCGGGCATGGCAAGACCAGCGGTAAGGGACACAAGGGACAGAAGGCGCGCTCCGGTGGCAGCATTCGGCTTGGATTTGAAGGTGGACAGATGCCTCTCATCCGGCGCTTGCCGAAGCGCGGGTTCAACAACGCCGCTTTTCACAAGACTTATGCGTTGGTCAATCTGGAGGATCTCAACAGCTTTGAAGCTGGGACGAACGTAAACGAAGAGCTCCTGCGCCGGTCAAAACTGGTCCGCGGAAACGGCGCGGGCATCAAAATTTTGGGAAACGGCGAGCTGAAGCACAGTCTTACGATCGAGGCTGATAAGGTAAGTGCGTCGGCTCGAGAAAAGATCGAGAAAGCTGGCGGCACGGTGACTCTGCGCGCGCCGCATTTGTCGCAGTCGACCACGCCGCGCATGCCATCGGAGCCTGCTTCCAGTGCAGCCGCGTCGAAAGCTCCGGCCGCTCCCGCGAGAAAATCCGCGGCGAAAAGAAAACCAGCAGTTCCGGCGAAAGCAAAAGCGCCGAAGAAGAAATCTTCCGCGAAGAGCTAGCGCTCAGGCGAATAGAACTTCGAGTCGATGGTTTCGGCTTTCCTCAACACCGTAAAAATCCCGGAGCTGCGGCGCCGGATTCTCTTCACGCTGGCCGTGATCGTGATTGTGCGGCTGGGGGCGGCGATCACCACGCCCGGCGTTAATCAGGCGGTTTTGCAGGATTGGTTTCGCACTTCCTCACAAAGCTCCGGCGGCGGGGTGGCGGCTCTATTTAATCTCTTCAGCGGCGGAGCGCTTGAGAACTGCGCCATCTTCTCGCTCGGCATTATGCCGTATATCAGCGCCTCGATCATGCTGCAGTTGCTCACGGCAGTGGTTCCGCAGTTAGGTCGCCTCGCGAAAGAAGACGGTGGGCGCCAGAAGATCATGCAGTTCACGCGCTATGCGACGGTCATCCTTTGCCTCTTTCAAGGGTATCTCCTGGCGGTATCATTCCAGCATCCTGAATCGTATCACACGATGCTTCCGGGGATCACTGATACGATTAGCAGGCTCGGAATTCCGCTGGTCGAAGATGTCGGGATGACGTTCCGGATTGTCACCGTCATCTCCCTCACAACGGGCACGCTTTTCCTGATGTGGCTCGGTGATCAAATTACCGAACGCGGCATTGGCAACGGAATTTCGCTCATCATCACGGTTGGCATTGTGGCGCGGCTCCCTGCGGCGCTGGCGCAGGCGTGGAAAACTTTTGTGCCCTCGGCGGAGACGGGAACAAGTCAGGTCAATCCCGCGATTCTGGTTTTGATGGTGGCATTCCTGTTCGTGGTGATCGCTGCAGTCATTGCCGTCACCCAGGGTGTCCGAAAAATAACAGTCCAATATGCGAAACGCGTGGTCGGTCGAAAAATGTACGGCGGCCAGACGCAGTACATGCCGTTGAAGGTCAATTACGCGGGCGTCATGCCGATCATTTTCGCCTGGGCGTTGCTGCTGTTTCCGACCACGATCGTGAGCGTCGCATTCAAAAACAGCCGGGTCGCGCGGCAGATTTCCGACATGATGTCGAACGGCTGGCCGCACTACGTCTTTCTGGCGGGGATGATTTTCTTCTTCAGCTACTTCTGGGTCGCGACGCAGTTTCAACCTTCGCAAATCGCGGACGATCTGAAGAAGTACGGTGGCTACATTCCCGGCGTCCGGCCTGGGAAACCGACTTCTGACTTCCTCGATTTCACGATGACGCGCCTGACGTTTGCGGGCGCGATCTTCCTGACGCTGATCGCGATTCTGCCTAGTTTACTGAGCCAAGGCATGCATGTGCCCCAGATCACGGCGCAATTTTTCGGAGGCACGAGCTTGCTGATCATCGTCGGCGTCATGCTCGACACGATGCGGCAAGTCGAGACTCATCTTATCCAGCGGCACTACGATGGCTTTCTGCGGAAGGGGCGGATTCGTAGTGGTCGGTTCGATCGGGCTTCCTACAATCGCGGAGACGCGGCGCGCGCGACAACCTTGATGTGGCTCTATGTCGGCATCGCGGTCCTGGTGATAGGCGGCGTTGCGTTTTTCGTTTACGGTCGCTAAGTGGAATGCCTGCTGCTAATCCTCCGCGCAGAAATGTAGCGCAAGCTTGCAGCTTGCCGACCCATCAGGCGCAAGTTGGAAACTTGCGCCACGCCACAAAGTGAAAAGACGGCTGGTGCTCCTCGGCGCGCCCGGTTCGGGGAAAGGAACTCAGGCGGAGATGATCACCCGTCATTTCGGGATTCCGGTGACTTCGCCCGGTGCGATCCTGCGCCGGGAAAAAGATCTCGGCACGGAGCTGGGGATAGAGACCGCAGAGATCACGCAGCACGGTGGCCTCGTTCCGGATAAAATTATCGTCGAGTTGATTGAGGATTGGCTGCGCCTCCACGGCGGCCATGGCTTTGTCTTCGATGGGTTTCCGCGCACCGCTCCGCAGGCGGAGAGTTTGCAAAGCATTCTCACTCGCCACCGAACTCCGCTCGACTTGGCGATTTGGCTCGAAGTTTCCGAAGGAACCGTGCGCGACCGCATCTCCAGCCGGTTGCAATGCCGCTCCTGCGGGTTCACGACCAGCGTGGCGAGCGCCACTTTTGCGGAGCGCCCGGTTTGCCCCTACTGCGATGGACCGCTCGTCCGGCGCAATGACGACGATGTCGAGGTTTTGCAGAATCGACTCGCGGAATTCAGCGCCAAGACGCAGCCGCTCGCCGCCTTTTTCGAGAAGTCGGGCACCCTCCGGCGGATCGATGGGAACCGCGAGCGCGACGCAGTCTTCGCGGACATTTCGCGTTTGATCGAGCAGAAGGCATGATCCCGATCAAGACGGGAAAAGAGATCGAGAAAATGCGGCAGGCGTGCCGCACTGCGAGCGAAGTCCTGGACCGGGTGAGCGAGATCGTGCGACCTGGGATCACCACCAGGGAAGTGGATGAAGCCGCCGCTGATTTCATGCGCGAGCTGAACGTGGAGAGCGCGTTCCTAGGTTATCGCCTCGGCCACCGAGTGTTTCCGGGAAACATTTGTATTTCGCTCAACGACGAGATCGTTCATGGGATCGGAAGCCAGCGCCGGGTTCAATACGGCGACATTGTGAAACTCGACATCGGCGTTGTGCAGGATGGGTGGGTCGGTGACACCGCGGCAACAGTGGCCGCAGGCATGATCGACGACCGGACCGAAAAACTGATGCGCGTGACCCAAAGTGCGCTGCGCCGTGCGATTGAGACCGTCTCTGAAGGTGTGCACCTCGGCGATGTCTGTTCAGCGATCGAGCAGGAGGCGGTGCATAACCGATTCACGGTCGTGCGCGAATTCGTCGGGCACGGCGTCGGGCGAAAACTGCATGAAGAGCCGCAGATTCCGAACTACGGAACGCGCGGGAGTGGGCCGCGATTAAAGGCCGGCATGACGCTTGCGATCGAGCCGATGATCAACGCCGGGACGGCTGCGGTCAGATTGCTCGATGACGGCTGGACCGTTTGCACGGCGGATGGGATGCCGTCGGCGCATTTCGAACATACCGTGCTTGTAACCAGGGAAAAGCCCGAGATCCTGACGTGGTGCGGAACGACCAAATTGAAGTAGAAGGCAAAGTCGTCGAGGTGCTGGCCCACACCATGTTTCGCGTGGAAGTGCGCAACGGCCATCACGTGCTGGCCAGGATTGCGTGTGAAAACGGGATCGATCCGATTCGTATCTTGCCAGGCGATAAAGTTATGCTAGAAGTTTCGGCTTACGATTTGTCGAAGGGGCAAATTACCTTGCGCCTGCAGTGACAAGCGCGGAGCCGTCTCCGCGTTTTCCGTTTCCCTGAAAGTGAGTTATGAAAGTGCGACCCTCAGTAAAAAGACTCTGTGAAGCGTGTAAGATCGTGAAGCGCAAGAACGTTGTGCGCGTGATCTGCAAGAACCCGCGCCATAAACAGCGCCAAGGCTAGCCGAACTGCTGATTGATGAATTCTGATGGCTGATTTTCCAACGAAGGCAACGTAATTCATCCGATCAGAAATTTGAAATCAGAAATCAGAAATTCCTAACATGCCCCGTTTACTTGGAGTCGAAATTCCCGCCGACAAACGCATCGAAGCGTCCCTCACGTACGTTTACGGAATCGGGCCGAGTACCGCAAAACGGGTTCTCGAGCAGACGCGGATTGACCCAAATCTGCGCGCGAAAGACCTTTCGCCGCAGCAGATCAATGACATCATCCACGCAATCACTGACAATAAAACTTTGATCGAAGGCGATCTTCGCCGCGAACTGCAGGGTAACCTGAAGCGGCTTCAAGCCATCAATTGCTACCGCGGCATTCGGCATCGCCGCGGCCTCCCGGTGCGCGGTCAACGAACCTCCACCAACGCCCGGACCCGGAAAGGGCCGCGAAAAACCGTCGGCGTAATCCGAAACAAGGACGCCAAGGCCGGAAAAGTTTAAGCAATCGCAACCCTGATCGAGGACCATGGCAGATTCTGACGAAAAGACCCCGGAGCAATCCGCGGCGGACGAGACCCCGGCGCCGAAAACTCCCAAACCTAAAGCGCCCAAACCAGCGGCAGGCGTTCCGGGACCGGAACCGGTGAAGAACGAAGCTCCGGTACCGAGGGACGCCGCCGAAGAGGCCGTTTCTGTTCCCGCTGTTGAACCGGCGCCTGACCGCCTCCCAGGTCATCCAGCCAAGCCGGAAAAAAAGGCAGCGAAGTCCAAAAAGGAAGAGCCTGCTCCTGCCCCGCCTCCGAAGGAGAATCTCTCGCTCGATCCCAATGACGTCGAGAAGCCGAAGATCATTAAGGCGAAAGGCAGCAAGAACATTCACTCGGGCATTGCGCACGTGCTTTCCACTTTTAACAACACGATCGTCACGATCACAGATTTGAACGGCAACGTGATCGGCTGGTCGAGCGCGGGCAAAGTTGGCTTCAAAGGCTCGCGCAAAAGCACTGCTTACGCCGCGCAGATGGTGGCGCAGGACGCTTCGCGCCAGGCAATGGGACATGGTTTAAAGGAAGTCGAGGTTTTGGTCAAAGGGCCAGGCGCTGGACGCGAATCAGCGGTCCGAGCGCTCCAGGCAATCGGCCTTGATCTTACCGTTATCCGGGACGTGACACCGGTTCCGCACAATGGTTGCCGGCCCCCTAAGCAGCGTCGCGTCTGATCTCCATCTCACCTAACGAGTCTCAACTTTCTTCATGGGCAGATATACTGGACCGAAAACAAAAGTGAGCCGCCGCTATGGCGTGCCGCTTTTTGGACCATCAAAAGCGCTGGAGCGGAAAAATTATCCGCCCGGCATGCACGGGCCCAAGGGTTCGCGCCGCAAACAATCGGATTACGCAATCGCGCTCGGCGAAAAGCAGAAGCTGCGTTACCAGTACGGCCTCCTCGAAAAGCAGTTTCGCCGCATCTTCGAGACTGCTCTGCGCCGCCGCGGCGTCACCGGGGAAACTCTTTTGCAGTTGCTGGAGACCCGCTTGGACAACGTTGTCTTTCGTCTCGGGCTCGCGAACACGCGCAGCGGCGCTCGGCAGCTCGTTTCCCACGGCCATGTGCAGGTCAACGGCCGCAATGTCAACATCGCCTCCTATACCGTAAAACCGGGCGACGAAGTAACGATCAAGGACAAGCCGAAATCCAAGCAGCTTGCGGCCCGTAATCTGGAGATGACCCAAATCGCGCCCGTCCCCGACTGGCTGGTTGCCAATCGCGACGCTTTCAGCGGGAAAGTGTCCCGGATTCCAACGCGCGAAGAAATGCAGCCGATGGTCAACGAGCAGTTGATCGTCGAGTTGTATTCCCGTTAGAACTGAATTGACCTTGGGATGTCATACATCCTTTAAGCAGCCATTCGAAGAAGCACGGATCGGGGAGCGCACGCGGCTCGCGTGCTGGCGATGGCGGCCTCGCCGTCGCGGACTTTTCTTCCAGGAGTGCTGTCCGTCGTCCAAAGTTCGTTTCGGCGAGTCGCCGAAACCAGCACGCGAGTCGCGTGCGCTCCCCAGAAGCTGCGTTCTTTCAAGTGATAAACAGCACCGTTTTTCCGCGGCAAGCGCAAAGAAACGCTTGCACCAATCATCCCTTGAGCCTGTACCGCTGTGACAGGCCCGCTACAGCGAGCCCTCGAGAAGCTCGAGCGCCTTATTGTAGCTCGCGCGCGAGAGAAAGTGCGCAAGCCGCGTGTCAACGGGTCGTGGAAGCCGAGCCTGCAACTGTTCGATCTGTTCTGAGATTTCCTTGAGCCGCGTCATGTGCGCGTCGGGGTTTTGACGACTATCCTGATCGCCCACGATTATCAGTCGCGCGCGCAGCGCAGCGGTGAGTTGAGCGGCAGCGTCGTTCATTCCATCAAAAGGAAACTTAAGCTTGAAAGCGTTTGCGGTTTCGCGCAAGCGGCGAGCTGTGAGCGCGGACGAATCGAAACGAATCCTGATCGTCGATGATGACGCCGGACTCATGCGGATCACGCGCGAAGCGCTCACCTCTTTATTGCGCTGCGAAATCGATACTTCCCCGACTCCAGAATACGGATTCGAGCTCGCGCTGAAACGCCGCTACGACCTCCTGATGTTCGATTTCTCGATGCCGATGATTGATGGCGCGATGCTCTTTTTCCTGATCGGCAAAGTTTATGGCAACTCTGAGCCGCCGCGCGTGGTTCCGCCGCTCATCCTGGTGACCGGCAGGGGCGAAGAAAAGCGGGCGCAGGAGCTTTTGCGAGAACCCGGCGTCGCGGGACTGATTGCAAAACCTTTCGTGCTGAACCGGCTGATCGAGAAGATCAAGACCTGTGTGCCGGGGATTGAGCAGCTGCCTTCCACGTAAATCGAGTGGGGCAAGTTTCCAACTTGCCGGAGCAAAGGAATCGCGTGTTAGGAAACTTGCGCCACGAGGGATCGCAGGTTCGCACACTTGCCCACGCTCAGGCTGACGTCGCGGGAGCCTCGCTCCGAACGCGCGGCTTCCGCTTTGTCTCTGCGACCAGTTGATGTTTCGCTTCCAGCCAATCCGATGGTTCGTCGCCGGGGATCGAAAGCCGATAGCGGCGTTCGGCGATGAAATAGGCCCGAAGGCGAATCTCATCGTCGGTCGGCCCGCTCCTTTTCGGCTTGCGCGGCGCGCGGCCGGGGACGTCACTTTTTGCGGGTTTCCCAGTACCGTTGCGTTTCACGGCGGAACGCCGTTTCTTCCTTTCCGCTGGTGGCCGCGAGGATGCATTCGACCGAGTCACTCCCTGCGCTTTCTCCGCTGTCGGCTCGGCAGGTGCGTTGTTCAACGATGTGGGTGACTCGGCTGTTGGGTTTTTCTTCGGCACGTTCAGATAGCGGTTGAGTTGCGGAACCGATTGCCGGTGCTGGCGAGGTTTGCAAGCGGATTTTGCAAAGCGGTTGCGCATAACGGCTTCGACCACGTAGGATCGGTCATGCGTCATTTCGTGTTCCGCTGGGCGATCACTGCCGTGGCGGTGGCGGTTACCGCCAAACTGATGCCGGGCATTCGCAGTGACAGCGTCGGTTCGTTGATTGGCGCGGCGTTATTGCTCGGAATTTTCAACGCTTTCGTTCGCCCCGTCTTGTTGCTCCTGAGCGCGCCTTTGATTCTGCTCACCCTTGGCTTCTTCATTCTCGTGGTGAATGGATTGATGCTCCTCTGGATTCCGAGCTTTGTGAGGGGATTTCACGTCGACAACTTCGCAAGCGCGTTCTGGGGCGCGATTCTGATCGGGATTTTCAGCTGGCTGCTGAGCGCGTTCTTCCGCGGGAGCGACGGCCGGGTGCACGTGCTCACACACCATACGCAGGTTAAGCGCGTGGAAGGCCGCGTCGTCAGTAGCAGCCGCGGCGATCGCCGGTGAGTGGTGCAGCGCCGCTCGTGCGCGTAAAGATCTGCGGCGTCACCAATCCCGCGGACGCCGAGGCCGCAATCGAGTGCGGAGCTGATGCGCTCGGGTTCAATTTTTATCCGGGCAGCAAGCGCTACATTCAGCTCGAAGCAGCATCGGCCTGGATGTCAGAATTGCCGCGCGACATCATCAGAGTTGCAGTGCTCGTTAACCCCACCTGGGAAGAAGCAATCCGATTGGGAGAGCATCCGTCCATCACCGGCCTCCAGCTGCACGGCAGTGAGAAGCCGGATTTTTGCCTCAATTTGCGGAGGCGAGGGATTCGCTTCGCAAAAGCCTTATCGGTCGTTGACGCATTCTCGCTAAGGAATCTGCCGCCGTATTCGACAAAAACTTTCGTGATCGATTCGGCTGGCGCCGGCGTGTTCGGCGGCAGCGGGACCATATTCCCTTGGTCGATAGCGCGCGACTTCGTGCGTAAGCAGATCGGCTATCGCGTCGTCCTGGCTGGCGGACTCACGCCCGCTAACATCACCGAGGCCATTCGCATTGTTCGTCCATTCGGCGTGGATGTGACCAGCGGGGTCGAGGCTGCGCCAGGCCGCAAAGATCACCACCGGCTGCGCGAGTTTATCGCGGCGGCAAAGTCCGCGTAGGTAGCGCAGGATTCGCGGCGCTCCGCCTGGCATCGCGGCTTGGTCGAAGTGCAAAGGGGCTGGTCTGCTTCCTGCTTTAGACCTCCTGCACTCCGCAATCCTTCCTATACATATGGCAATTCGTTTCCAACAATTCGTCTGCGGGGCGGCAGCGTCGGTGGTCGCGTTCTCCACTTCGCACGCGCAGGTGAGTTCGCCGGCGCCGGCCTTAAACCTGGTCCCGGCAAACGTCGTCCCGGCTGCGACGCCTAACGACGTGAAGACAAACACGACGACTACCTCGTCCGTGACGCCGGGTAACCCAGGAGTGAAAACGACAGACAATTCTCAGATGTTGCTGGTGCAAGGTTCCACCTCCCCGAGTCCGGCGGCGACGATCACCACCACGACCACCACAAAAGCCGCGCCCGTAACGGCAACCACAGCACCAGGCACGGCGACCACGACGGCTGCCGGCAGTCCCGCGCCGGTGGGAACGGTCACGCCAGAAACCGACAGCGCGACCGAGAACGGCGGCGTCGGTGTTCGCGAATTTCAAGGCGATGAAGTCGGACAAGTCCTCCGACTCCTCGCCCGTCAGGCGAAGATCAACATGGTGGTGAGCGATCAGATTCCTCCTACTACGACCGTAACGATGCGTCTGGAAGATGTGACCGCATTGCAGGCGATTGCGATCATCGTGAAGGCCAAAGGCCTCTTCATGGATAAGATCGACAACGTTTATTACATCAAGACTGGGGCCGAACGGACAGCCGAGCCGACCGAGAGCGGCAGCTATCAGTTCAGCTATTCGCGGGCGAAGGATACGGCGCCATTACTGGCATCACAGCTTTCAAGCAAGGACGTGCCGCAAGTAGACGAACGCACGAACACGATCTTTTATCGAGAGACGAGCAGCAATATCGATGCGGTTCGCAAGCTTCTCGTGCAAATCGATAAGCCAACCAAGCAGGTCATGATCGAAGCGCGCCTGGTGGAAGTTAATGCAAACCCAAGGCAGTCGTATGGCATCAACTGGTCGGGTGTGGTCGGCGGAGCGAGTAATCCACAAAAGGTAGGATACTCAGGAACCGACGGGAAAAGAGACCCCACCACGGGTCAATTGATTACTGACAACTTTAATCTGGGAAATGGGGCCAATCCGAATATTCTCGGCAATTTCGCGAAGTTAGCGGCGGGTCAGTTTGCCATCCTGACAGTGCCCCAAATGTCGGCAACGGTGCAGGCGCTGAATGAAGATTCAGACGCTGAATTCTTAGCAAATCCACGCGTCGTGACGGCAGACAATCAGTTAGCGAAAATAGAGATAACCCGCAATCAGCCCGTTCCGCAGTTGAACTTCAACGAACAAACGGCAACCGCGGTGTTCGGTGGTTTCCAAGACAAAAAGTTCGGAAACAAACTCGAGGTCCGCCCATCGGTTAACAAAGACAACTTCATTACTCTGAGTGTGAAGCCAGAAATCAGCAATAAGGTCGCTGATCTGCCATTTACGTTTGCGGGCGCGACTGTCAGCAGCCCGATCATTGACACCCGAACGCTGGATTCGAATGTCCTAATCAAAAGCGGCGATACGTTGGCGATCGGAGGGTTGCTGCAGGATGAAGTAACGAAGGCGAAAACAAAAGTGCCGATCGTCGGTGATGTTCCGATCCTCGGTTACCTCTTCCAAAGCCATGCGAATGCGCGTGTGAAGCGGAACCTTCTGGTGTTCGTCACGCCGACAATCATCGATTCGCAATACGGGACCGGCCTGGAAGACCAGGTGAGTGGAATCCATCACACGGGCGAGGAATACGCAGATCCAAACGGATGGCGCAACAACGCCAAAGGAGCAGTGCGCCTGGTTCCAACGTCGAATCGCCAGCTGGTGGCTGATTATCCAAAACCGGGCACTCCTCCCGCGCCGGCGAAAAGAGGATCGAGTGATCGCGTGCGTTTCATGAGCAGCGCAAAAGACCGGGACTTTTAAGATTTAAGACAATTGGGGTTGCGAGGGGGCGGATGCTCGGGAGAGGTCCGCCCTCTTAGTTTTTTCAACGGGGAGCGGCCTTAGCGCGGCTATGATTTTATGTGGCGCACGTTTCCAACTTGCATTCCTCAACATCGCAACTTGGAAAGTTGCGCCACCTTTCTTCCCAGATGGCGTGCGGAGCCGTCGCGTAGTGCGAGTTTTTCGGGAGAGCCGCCGAACCAGCACACGAGTCGGCAGCTGTGTCCGGCATCTCACTTGCATTCCCGAAGATCGCAACTTGGAAAGTTGCGCCACAGCCCGCAGCGAGTCGGGTGCGTTCTCCAAACCACCAATAGCGTGACGCTACATTCAAGTGGAACATGCCACTAGGCTCCCTTCGCTCGCGCATCTGCGCGCTCAATCAGTGCGTTCGAGGGCAGGGCAGAGTCGATTACCTTTTTAGCGCTCTCGATGCCGACCACAGGCAACGCATTCGCGTCCAGCAAACCGAGCTGCACCAGGACTGAAGCCTGGTCCCAGTAAATGTGCTCGTGCGAGAGCTTGCCATTGCGAAAACCAATGACTGCAATCAACGCCACCTCGACAAACTTGCCCGTCGGAGGAACGCCGGGCAACATCCAGTCCTTCTTAACCGTATGAGTGAACTTGAAGATCATCTCGTCCACCAGCTGCGTGTCGCCAATGGTGCGCGAAACCAGGGTCATGGCTGTGTCGGGCGGCATCTGCGGGATAAAGCGCCGGCCGTAGAACTCGCGCAGTGCCTCCTTCCCGACGCCGCCGGTCATCACCGGTACTTGGTTCACATGCGCGTCCTCGACCAGTAGGCATTTTCTCTGTCGCTCCTAACGCCCCGCTCATCGCGCAAAATGCCCGTTGCCCGCACAGCCAGGAATGGCTGTGTTCCCAGCTTTCAACAAAGCTAATTACTCCTAAGAGGCTAGATAGCTGGCCAGCCGTTCACGCAGCTCGGTGCGTGCGCGAAAAAGCAGGCTCTTCACGGCTGGGACAGATTGATCGAGGACATCGGCGATCTGCTCATAGGTTAATTCCTCGTAACGGCGCAGCACCAGCGCCATACGCTGGGTCTCGGGGAGCTGTCCAATCGCGGAATCGATCGCCTGCTGCAACTCGCGTTCCAGGAGCGATGCGTCCGGCGTTGACCCGATTTCATCTTTCAGCTGCAATTCTTCCTCGCCCGGTTGCGCCTGCAGTGGCGTGGACGCATGCCGTTTGCGTCGCCGCATTTCGTTGAAGACGAGATTACGCGTGATCTTGAGCAGCCAGGTCGTGAACTTCGCCTGCGGCATGTAGCGACGGGCGCTTTTCCAGACGCGCATAAATACTTGCTGGGCGATGTCCTCGACGTCGGAGTTGCTGCCGAGCATCCGGGCCACGGTTCCGGCGACCAGTGCCTGGTGCCGTTCGACAAGGTCCTCGAACGCGCTCATGTCGCCACCGCTGATCAATTGCATGAGGCGAACGTCTTCCGTATCCGCGGGCGATCGGCCTGCGTTCGCTTGCTCGGGCCGCGACATACTTTACTTGGACGGGAGAGAGGCCGAAACCGTCAAACGAATAAGAGTGTCGGGCATGCTTTTGGCTGAGTGAACTTCTCCCGCTCGCACTCGTTTTTGTTGCAACAAAACGTGAGCGCGTGCATCGTAAATGTCTCGAATGTTTCTCCGGTCAACCCTCAATCGATGAATCTTGCACTGATCCCGACTAAGCTTCAGCCGATTGCCGAAAAGGTGCATCGGGACGAGCGGATCAGCGAAGCGGACGCGCTCCTGATGTATCGATCGAACGAGTTGAACGCACTCGGAATTCTAGCGAGCGCAGTGCGGAAGCGGAAGAACGGCAACGCGGCGACCTACATTCTCAATCGCTATATTAATTACTCCAATGTGTGTGTGCTCTCGTGCCAGTTCTGCGCGTTTGCGGCCAGGAAACGCGATGCGCATGCATTTGAGCGCTCGATGGATGAGATCGTCGCTGCGGTGCAGGAATCGCTCGCGCTCGGCATCACTGAAGTTCACATGGTGGGCGGCCTGCACCCGACGCTAACGAAGGATTGGTATCTCGAGTTGTTGACCAGACTACGAGCTCTCCACCCGAATCTTCACATTAAGGCTTTCACCGCGATCGAGATTCGGCATCTCTCCCGGCGCGTCTTTAAGATGTCAATTCCCGACACGCTCGCGGCGTTGCGCGACCGCGGCCTCAGATCGCTCACGGGCGGTGGCGCGGAAATTTTCGATGCCGGCGTGCGTGACGAACTTTGCCGGGGTAAAGAAAGCGCGGCGGAATGGCTCGATGTGCACCGGATCTGGCACAAGATGGGTGGGCGCAGCACCTGCACGATGCTCTACGGTCACATCGAGACGCTCGAACAGCGCGTCGATCATCTCAGACAGCTCCGCGAATTGCAGGACGAGACGTCTGGGTTCACGGGTTTTGTGCCTTTCGCTTTCGAGCCACAAACCACGATTCTTTCTCATGTGAAACCGGCCTCTGCTTTCGAGCAATTGCGCAATCTCGCGGTGAGCCGCGTGTATCTCGACAATATCGAGCATCTAACCGCATACTGGGTTTCCATGGGACTCCCGCTTGCGCAGGTATCGCTCAGCTATGGAGTCGATGATCTTCACGGGACGATCATGGAGGAGAAAATTTTCCACATGGCCGGAGCACAGACCCCGCAGGAGCAAACGGTGCGCACGTTGCAGCATGTCATCCGCGAAGCTGGCCGGGAACCGATTCAGCGCGACAGCTATTATCGTCACGTCAACGGCCCGACGATGGTCCCGGCCATCATTCCTTCCGGCTCTGAGCTTGTGTGCGCGTGACCCGCGCCTCGCCCCGAATCGGCGCGGTCAAGTATCTTAACGCCCTTCCGTTGGTCGACGCCTGGCCGGGCCAGATTCGTTTCGATCATCCTTCCGTGATCTCTGGCGAGCTCGCGCGCGGAGCGCTCGACGTTGCCCTCGTCTCAAGTTTCGAATACCTGCGGAACCCAATCTATACCGTTGTCGATGGCGTCGCGATCGGATCTCGCGGCGCAGTTTACAGCGTCATTCTCGCGTATCGGGGTGAACTCTCGGAGCTAAAGGAAGTGGAATTAGATCCGGCTTCGCAAACCTCCGTCAATCTGCTGCGATGTCTTCTCCGGGAAGCAAACCTGGAACCGGAGCTAATTCTGACTGCGGAAAATACCCGTTACGCGGCGCCTGGGCCTGAGCGCGGGAAGCTTCTGATCGGAGACCAGGCGATGCAGTTTCGCGAGCAACACGCGACAGGCTGCAAGTTCTATGATTTGGGGGAGGAGTGGGAACGGGCTACCAGTCTGCCATTCATTTACGCGCTTTGGTTGATCAGACCCGAGGTGAAAAGTGCCAGAAGCATCGCGGCTCAATTACGGGCTTTGTGCGATCAAAATTTGGAGAGATTGCCCGCGATTGCGCAGTCCCAAACGCGCATCGCGCCGGACCTCTGCCACCGATATCTTTCCGATTATTTGCGATATAGCTTTGGCGAAGCCGAGAAGAACGGCCTCCAGAAGTTCCGTTCGTTATGCCAAGCGCAGGGAATCCTCGGCCCGACAGAACCCGATCTGCGGCTGGCGTAAGTTTGCGCGAGCCGGAGGCGTGGGATTCGGCAGCCGGTTTGCGAATTGGAATCTCGGGCTGGACATACCCGCCGTGGCGTGGCGTCTTTTATCCCGCCGAGCTTCCGCATCGACGCGAGCTGGAGTTCGCCAGCCGGCAGGTAAATTCGATCGAGATCAACGGCTCATTTTATTCGCTGCAACTGCCCTCTAGCTATCAACGCTGGCATGCGGAAGCTCCGGCGAATTTCGTCTTCAGTGTCAAAGGCCCGCGATTCATCACCCATATGAAGAAATTGCGCGAAGTTCAGACGCCGCTCGCCAATTTCTTCGCCTCCGGTGTTCTCCAGTTGCGCAA
Source organism: Chthoniobacterales bacterium (assembly GCA_038232335.1). GTDB lineage: Bacteria > Verrucomicrobiota > Verrucomicrobiia > Chthoniobacterales > UBA10450 > JACCXL01. Next base: position 46,498 of record JBBSIA010000002.1, on the reverse strand, counting down.
AAAGCTGGGCCCGATCCTGTGGCAATTTCCGCCGAATTTCGGGTGGAACGCAGAACGCTTTCGCGAGTTCTTTGAGATCCTGCCACGCGACACGGCCGCGGCGGCGAAGCTCTCGCGTAAGCACGACAAAAGATTGAAGGGGCGCGCGTGGACGCGAACGGATGCGAATCGACCGTTGCGCTACGCTGTCGAGATCCGGCATCCCACGTTCATGGTCCCGGAATTTTTCGACCTCTTGCGCCAGCACCAGGTTGCGTTCGTCTTCGCGGACACAGCGGGGAAATGGCCTTTCGCCGAGGAGCTAACGAGTGATTTTGTTTATTGCCGGCTCCATGGGGCCGAGGAGCTTTACGTGAGCGGCTACACGGAGAGTGCAATCGAATGGTGGGGCGACCGGATTGCCCGTTGGCGACGCGGAACACAGCCGCGAACGGCGAAACTCATCACGCCGGTTAAGCCGCCGGTGACGCCACGCGACGTTTATGTTTACTTCGACAACGACGCGAAAGTGCACGCGCCGGTGGACGCGAAGAAGCTGGCCGCACGCTTTGGGCTGCAACCGATCCGCTTCGACACTCAGAGAGATTGTTCTTGAGCGCCGCTGTTTGTCACCTGACTGCGGTGCACTTAAACTGCGCGGTGGATAGACGATGGATTATCGCACAGACGCAGAGTCCGTCTGCCTCGGCGATCTCCTGGGCCGACATTTGCGATCTGCCATGCATGGTCGAGCTCCTGCGGCGCAAGAGTTTCATCTCCGCCGAAGAAGCCGGTTTATTCCTGCGTCCGCGATTAGCCTCGCTAAGCGATCCTTTCCTTTTGCCGGGCATTGCAAGCGCCGTGCCGCGCATTTTTCGCGCAATTGATGCCGGCGAACGCATCGTCCTCTTCGGCGATTACGACGTCGATGGGGTCACGTCGCTAGCATTGCTCGCGGAGATGCTGCGAGCTTACGGTGCTGCTCCGGCGTTGTTTCTTCCGCTGCGAATGGAGGAGGGCTACGGCCTCAATCGAGGAAGCGTCGCGCGCTGCTGGGAACAGTATGGTCCCCAGCTGCTGATCGCCGTCGATTGCGGAACTTCGTCTTCCGCCGAAGTCACGGAGCTGAAGATGCTCGGCGCGGATGTGATCATCCTGGACCATCACGAGCCAAAGGCGCAGCTGCCGGACTGCGTCGCGCTCGTCAATCCCAAGGTCGACGCGAATTGCCAATTTCACTATCTCTGTAGCGTTGGGGTCGTCTTTAAACTCTGCCATGCCTTACTGAAAACGCGCCCAGCTCCGGAATTCGATTTGAAGGCGCAGCTCGATCTTGTCGCGCTTGGCACCGTCGCGGACATCGTTCCGCTCCGCGGCGAAAATCGCGCTCTCGTGCAGCACGGTGCGCGGCAGCTCGGGCGCACGCAGCGTCCCGGGTTGCGCAAATTGATGGAGGTGGCGGCAGTTCGACCGCCGATCGGGTCCGAGGATATCGGCTTTCGATTGGGCCCGCGTCTGAACGCAGCGGGGCGTCTGGCTACGGCGGAGAAAGCATTACAGCTTTTGCTCACTCGTGATGAAGGAGAGGCCGCAGCGCTGGCCACCTTCCTCGATATACAAAACCGGGAGCGGCAGGCAGTCGAAACGCAGGTTCTGGCTGCCGCCGAAGAACAGCTCGAACGCGAGTTCGATTTGACTCGAGACGCCGCCATTGTGGTCGGCGGGCGGGAGTGGCATCCGGGCGTTGTTGGAATTGTCGCGTCTCGTCTTGCCCGCAAATATCACCGGCCGACGATCGTGATCGGGTTTGATGATTCGGGAGTTGGAAAAGGCAGCGGTCGCAGCATCGAAGGGTTGTCGCTGATCGTTGCCTTGTCGAAATGCGAGAAGTGGCTGGAGAAATTCGGCGGCCACGAAATGGCGGCGGGATTGACGATCCGGAAAGAAAATCTCGAGGCCTTCGCGCACGCCTTCCGTGAAGCGGCCCGTGAACTTCTCACGGACGACGATCTGCAACCTTGCCTGCATCTCGATCACGAGCTCGCGTTTTCGGAGTTGAACCACGATCTGCTTCGCTGGCACGACCTGCTCCAGCCGTTTGGAAACGGCAATCCACAGCCGCTCTTTTTTGCGCGTGCGGTCGAGCCGGCAATCGCGCCGCAGATTTTGAAGGAGAAACATCTCGTGCTGCGTTTGCGGCAGCGCCATTACCACCAGCGCGCAATTTATTTTGACGGCGCGGCAGCGCCGCTTCCCAGTCCGCCATGGGACGTGGCATTTCGAATTCAATCGGATGAATACGAAGGGGAAACGCGTTTGCAGATACATGTGCAAGCGCTGCGAGCGAGCTCCGCGGCATGATCGCACTCGCTCAGCCGCTCACGGATTTGCAGTGGATTCCGCGCCCGCGCCTCCTCCCTCTCCGCCGCCTCGGAATTGAATCGGTCGAGGATTTGTTGACTCACTTCCCGCGCCGCCACGAAGATCGGCGCGAGTTTTCCGGGTTCCCACGCCAGGAAAGCGCGACTCCGATCTGCATCTGCGGCGAAGTCGTGAAGACGCAGGTGCGTCGCTTCGGCGGCTGGAAAAAGATTTTCGAGGCCACGATCGAGGAAGCGGACGCAAATGCGCTTAGTCAGCCTCTGGTGCTCCGCTGGTTCAATTTGCATTACGTGCAAAAAATGATCGCGACCGGCCAGCGGCTCGTGGTTTTCGGCAAACCGCGGCTCCGCGGCCAGCGTTTGTGCATGGAGCACCCTGAGTTCGAGGTAATCGAAAATGATGATGAGCTTTCGATTCACTTTCGGCGAATCACGCCGGTCTATCCCGCGACCGAAGGCATTTCCCAGCGTGTGCTGCGCGCTTTGATCTACCGCACGCTCGAGGACCTTCCGCTCGAATCAGTCGAGACGTTGCTGCCACGCAATTGTAATTACGGTGCGCGCACCGACGCCTTGCAACAGATTCATTTTCCAGAGAGCGAAAAGCAATTGACGGCGGCGCGCGAGCATCTTGTGTTCTCTGAATTCTTCGCCATGCAAATGTCAATCGCGTCCCGCCGCAAGCAGGCGACCGCGCGCATCGGGGAGTCACATGCCGGCGCAGGCAAATTACTCGCGAGATTTCTGGAGACGTTGCCATTCGAGCTGACGAACGCGCAACGCCGCGTGATCGATGAGGTGCGTCGCGATCTCGGCACGACGCAGCCGATGAATCGTTTGCTGCAGGGAGACGTTGGTTCCGGCAAGACGGTCGTGGCAGTGGCTGCGATGCTGCTTTCGGTGGAAGCTGGCTTTCAGGCCGCGCTTATGGCCCCGACCCAGATCCTGGCAGAGCAACATTATGCGGTCTTGCGACAGTGGCTCGAACCGCTGGGACTAAACGTTTCGCTGCGGACTGGCGCGAGAAGTGAAGACAGCGCCGCCTTACCGCTCTTCGCGTCTGCGGAGATTCCGGGGAGCACGGGCTGTCAGCCCGTCGAGCCGGAGAGCCTCTCCGGCCCTGCTTCGGCAGCGCAGACACGCTACTCCAGACGGAACCTCCCGCACTTCGAGCGGCCTTGGGCGAAATACGCAATCACGCTTTCCACGCGCGGCCACGTTCTCTCGGCAGGCGCGCGGGGCATCGTGCTTCAATCCCTGCTTCATTGGAATGAACGGCGTTACACGCTCTATGCGGCGTGCGTCATGCCTGATCACGTCCACGTGCTTCTCGAACCCGGCGTCAAATGCACTGAGAGCGGAAGGGCGACCTTCTTCTCGCTCAGCGAGATCTTCGATAGCATCAAAGCGCACACTGCTCGCGCGATAAACAAAAGCGAGGGAGGGAGTGGACCAGTTTGGGAAGAGGAATGGTTCGATCGAATCATTCGGTCGGAATCGGATTTGCACGAGAAATTTCACTACATCACGCGTAATGTATTCGACGGCGTGTTGGAGCGGGAAGCGGATTACCAGTGGATTTGGTTTCCGGGTTGCGATAGAGAGCGCGGGCGGCGGGCAGACTGCCCGCCACCACGGGCCGACAGCCCGTGCTCCCCACGACCCGATAACGCGCCGCACATCCTCATCGGCACCCATGCGCTGCTTTATGAGGGCGTTGTCTTTGAAAATCTGGGACTCGTGGTCATCGACGAGCAGCACAAATTCGGGGTCTCTCAACGCGCGCGGCTGACCGCGCGTGAACCGAAGCCGGACGTGCTCGTAATGACCGCAACGCCCATTCCGCGCACCCTGACGATGACCGTTTACGGCGATCTCGATGTTTCTGTGATCGACGAGATGCCGCGGAATCGTGGTAAAATCGTGACTGCGTTGCGCGATCCGGCGAAGCTCGCTGAGGTGCTCGCATTTGTGCGGAAGGAGTTGGAAGCAGGCCGTCAGATGTACGTGGTTTACCCGCTAATCGACGAGAGCGAAAAGCTGGACGCAAAGGCAGCGGCGGCTGAGTTCGAAAGCTGGTGTCAACAGTTGCGACCGTTTCGCTGCGAGTTGCTGCACGGCCGGATTGCAGGACCGGAGAAAGAGCTGATTATGAAGCGATTTCGTCGCGGAGCGACGAGCGTGTTAATCAGCACGACGGTGATCGAGGTCGGCGTCGATGTTCCGAATGCAACGCTGATGTTGATCGAGAACGCGGAGCGGTTTGGACTCGCGCAGCTTCATCAACTGCGCGGCCGGATCGGGCGAGGTGAGCACAAGTCATACTGCGTGCTTTTGAGCGCGGAGAAGTCGGCTGAAACTCTTGCGAAACTCGCAGTCCTCGAGAAAACTACCGACGGTTTCGAAATTGCGGAAGCGGACTGGGAGCTGCGGGGGCCGGGCGATCTGCTGGGGACGGCGCAAAGCGGATTACCCGCGCTAAAACTGGGCAATCTGAAGGATGACGTGCACCTGATGTTGCGCGCGCGCGCCGCCGCGACTGCGATTATGGAGCGGGACCCGATGCTCACGGAGCCCGAGAATCAACGTTTCCAGCGCTTGGTTGTCGAAGAACGGGGACGAAGTTTCTCGAACGTCAGTTAATGAAAAACCTATTTAAATTTTTTGCTTTTGTGATCGTGCTGAGCGCCGGGATTTCGCTGCTCTATGACTATCGAATGCGACACGGCGATCTGCGCGTTCTCGCGCGGGCCACGCCGGAGAAGTACACCCTCGCTTCGGCTCCGAGCGTTGATCCGAAAGATGTGGCGACGCTGGAAGGTCTAAACCGTGACCGGCGGACATTAGTAAGCAGCGTGATTCCGTCCGTCGTCAGTATCAAGACTTCAAAAAAAATCGCCCTGCGGCGCCAATACGGACTCGATCCGTTTGAATATTTCAATCGCAGTCCGCGCCAGTTCCGAAACCCGAACGATCAGGCGCTGGTGCAGAACTCGCTCGGCTCCGGTGTCATCGTCTCGGACGAAGGTCACATCATCACAAACAATCACGTCGTCGATCAGGTGGACGACATTGAGATTCAATTGAGCGATGGCCGCACGAAGAAAGCACGGCTGGTCGGCGCCGACGCCGAAATGGATGTTGCCGTCCTCAAGGTCGATGAACCGAACGTGAAACCACTCAAGCTCGGCGATTCTGATGCCGTCCAGGCGGGGGATTTTGTGCTGGCAATCGGGAACCCGTTCGGCTTTGACGAAACCGTCACGGACGGAATTATTAGCTCGAAAGGACGCCCGAACCGGGTCGATGGGTTTGGTGATTTTTTGCAGACAAATGCGGCGATCAATCCGGGCAACAGCGGCGGTCCCTTGATCAATTTGCGTGGTGAAGTCATCGGGATTAACACCGCCATCATTTCGCGCAGTGGCGGATCGCAGGGAATCGGGTTCGCGATTCCATCAAATACGGTTCGGACGGCGCTCGAAAGTTTGTTGAAGCAAGGTCGAATTATTCGCGGGTATCTCGGAATCTTGACGGGGCGGCTACAAGATGGCCAGAGCGATCAAAACGGTAAGGGGGTGGTCGTGAATGACGTGGTGGAAGGATCGCCAGCGGCAGCGGCGCAGATTCAAAAGGGCGACGTGATCCAAAAGTTCGACGGGCACGAAGTCAGAAACTTTCCGGAACTTCGCAGCCTGGTCGCTCAAGTTGAGTTGAACAAACAGGTCGAGCTGGAACTGCTTCGCAACGGCCAAGTGGTAAAAACGAAGGCCGAGATTAAAGAGCAGCCTATCGATTATCAGACCGCACGCGTCGCGCCGCAATCGCCCGGGCCACAGCAGCCGCCCGGGCCACATCAGCCGCCCGGGCCACAGCAGACGCCCCCGGACCAGACCGGGCCGGACGACGAGGACAATGGCAGCTCTCCGCTCGGCGCCATTACCGTTGACGAGCTGACCCCGGATGTGGCACGGCGTCTCGATCTGCCGCCCGCGGTTCGAGGAGTGGTGGTGACGAACGCCGAAGGCGTCTCACCGGAGTTACGGGCGGGCGACGTAATCGAGGAAGTTGATCAACAGCCGGTCACGTCCATTACTCAGTACAAGCTCCTCGTAGGCGCGTTGGATCCAAACCAGACCCACGTTTTGTCCGTGTGCCGGCACCGAGCGCGTTCATTTGTGGTGCTGCGGCCTCGTTAGGTAACGACCACAAGACAACAAGTACCACTCAGCGCACCCAAAAAAGCGGCCTGAATAATCGCCCGCCCCGGCGGGTCTAATCCGACAACACGAGACTATGAAACGAATACTAATTGCATTGATGATGTTTGCTTCGGTTTTGCCAGCAGCACGGCAGGCTCAGGCAGCGACAGAGGTCTCGCTCGACTTCTTCTATGATAATCTCGCATCCGACGGCAATTGGCTCGAAGTTGCGGATTACGGATACGTTTGGCAGCCAAACGTCGGGGTTAGTAACCAGAACTGGCGACCGTATTCAGACGGCTACTGGGCCTACACAGATGTCGGCTGGACATGGGTATCCTATGAGGATTTCGGGTGGGCAACTTACCACTATGGCCGCTGGGCGCGGCTCGCGGACCAAGGCTGGGTCTGGGTTCCCGGCGAACGTCCGGTTTGGGGTCCCGCGTGGGTCTCCTGGCGCACCGGTGGCGATTACATCGGCTGGGCGCCGCTGCCGCCGGGTGGCGAAAGGGTCTATGAAGGCCGGCCAATCTCCGGTCATGTGGATGTCGAGTTCGATATCGGACCGGCTTACTACAATTTCGTGGACGTGCGTTACATCGGAGAACCGGTTTTGCGCGACCGCATCTTCAATCCGAGCCAGAACATCACCTACATCAACAACACGGTGAACGTGACAAACATCACCTACAACAACTCGACGGTTTATAACTACGGACCGGACTACAACACGTTAAGCGCGTATTCCACGCGTCCGATTCAGCGCTTAACCTTGCAGCGCGATACGAACTTCAATCCCTCGGCGGGCGTCTCAACCGCATTGCAGTCAAAGGTGCAGGGCGACAGGCTGATGGTCGCAGCCCCGACGATTCAGAAGTCGGCCCAGCCAATCGCGCCGAAAAACGTAAAGGAAAAAATCGCTCAACCAAAATTCGAGCACGGCTGGTCGGGGATTAAGAATCAGAAAGAAGAAGCGCAGCTGAAGCAGAAGATGAAATCAGAGGACGCCAAGGCGATTACGCCTCCAACGTTCAAGCCGCGCGAAGGCAGTAACGCCGCGGCCTTGTCGGCGCCAGCAGGTTCGCCGGCCGGCGCAGCCACGGGTGCGACAGCTCCGGAAGTCTCAACCGCGCCTCGCGCACCCGCAGCTCCTGTGACGGCGCCAAACACGGGCAGAGGCCAGAACAAGCGGAACAACCAGGCAAAACCTTTTGAAAACGCGTCACCGGGCGCGACACCATCAGAGGAAGGCCAGCCGAGCGCGGTGCCGGAGATGAGGGAACGTGGGCAAGGCAGGCGGGGTGGTCAAGGCAAGCGCGGTGAGAGGCAACCTGGTGTTACTCCGCCTGCAAGCACGCCGGCCGAGGCGTCCACACCAACTGGTCAGGGCGCGGGCGCTCCAGTGACCCCCGACGGTAATCAGCCCCGTGGCAAAAATAAACGTGATCGCGAACGCGGTCGCGGGGCGGTCGAAACTGCGCCGACTCCGGGAACGGAATCCATTGAGCAGCCCAATCCTAACGGTAACGGCAACGGCGGCAATCGTGGCAAACGTGGTGAACGCCGGGCGGAACAGGCCCCCGCGCCAGATGCCCCGAACGCAACTAACGGACCCGCTGGAACCATGAATCAAGGTGCCGCGGTTGACGAACAGCGCGGACAGCGCCGTGGGCAGGGTGAGGGTCCGGGGCAGCGCCGTCGCGAACAGGTGCCCCCGGGAGCTGGTGCGACCGGTCAGCCGAACGCTCAAGGCGCTGCGGCTGACGAACAGCAGGGACAACGCCGCGGGCCAGTTGAGGGACGCGGTCAGCGGCGTCGCGAACAGGGGCTACCAGAGGCGGCTGGCGCGAACGGCCAGCCGGCTAACCCTCAGGGCGCGAGAGGTGATGGACGCAGCGAGAATCGCGGCCAAAAGAAAAACAAAGCTCAACCGGGAGCAACGGTCTCGCCTTCTCCTGCTGGATAAGCGATTCCGCCAGACACTGAATTCAGCGGCCCCGGAGCGATCCGGGGCCGTTTCGTTTTCACCTAAAGCAACTCCGCGATCTGGACCGCGTTCAATGCCGCGCCCTTCAAAAGTTGGTCTCCAGCGACCCACAACGCGAGGCCGTTTTCGAGAGCACAATCACGCCGGACGCGGCCAACCTGGCAGTTGTCTTTGCCGGCCGCCTCCAGTGGCGTCGGATAGCGACTCTGACTCGGTTCATCGATCAATTCCAGGCCGGGAGCTTTTGCGAGCACTTCGTGGGCTTTATCGACATCGACCGGTTGTTCGAATTCCGCGCTGATCGCAACCGAATGGGCGCGATACACTGGCACGCGCACACAGGTGACTGAGGCACGGAATTCCGGCAGATGCATAATTCGCCGTCCCTCGTTCTGCATCTTCATCTCCTCTTTTGTGTAACCAGTTTCGAGAAATGAATCGACGTGCGGCAGAACGTTGAATGCAATAGCGTGCGGATACACTTCGGGGACAATCGGTTCACCGCTCGCAGTCGCCGCGATTTGCGTCTGCAGTTCGCGAATGGCGCGTGCACCGGTCCCGGATACCGCCTGATAACTCGACGCGAATACACGCCGCAAACCAAACGCGAGATGCAGCGGGTAAAGCGCCATCAGCGCAACCACCGTCGTGCAGTTCGGATTTGCGATTAGTCCACAGTGTGCGCAGACATCTGCGCCGTTAATTTCGGGAATAACGAGTGGCACCTCTGGTTCCATTCGAAAAACAGACGAGTTATCGATTACGACCGCACCCGCGTCGCGCGCGGCCGGTGCATACTTCCGCGAAATTTCTCCGCCTGCGCTAAAGAACGCCAGATCAACTCCCGCGAACGACTTTGGCGAAAGCTCCTGCACCGGAATTTCGGCTTCTTGAGGCCGGACGCTTTTTCCTGATGAACGAGCCGACGCCAGCGCGCGCACGCTCGCGATGGGGAAATTGCGACGCGCGAGGACGTGCAGCAGTTCCGCTCCCACTGCTCCGGTCGCGCCGACGATTGCGATGTGATACGGTTTTTTCACCGACAGCAGTTTAACTTCGGGCGAGGTGAAGAAAAGCGCGCAGACTACGATCCAGATTTCGGTGCGAAACCAGAGCCTTCGCGTCACGCACGGCCGGCGAATCACCCACAGCTATCCGGTTTCCACATCGCGCTTTGGGGTCGGCACGGAACCGGGCAGCAACAAAACCCCGCTCGGCCGCTTCCGGATCGCGGAAAAGATCGGGGCGAGTATGCCGCTGGGCACGGTCTTCAAAGCGCGTGAGCCGATGGATCCTTCGATTAAGTATCCGCCGACTGAAGATCTCATCCTCACGCGCATCCTTTGGCTCGACGGCCTGGACCCGGAGAACGCAAATACATACGACCGCTACATCTACATCCACGGAACGATTCACGAAGACAGGATTGGGCAGCCGGCGAGTCACGGCTGTATTCGAATGCGGGAGGCCGATCTGCTTGCTCTCTTCGATTTGGTTGAGGTAAACACACCTGTGGTGATAACGGCGGATGGGAAACGACACGGTGCGGTGCCAGAAAGTCGTTGCGCGCGCTAGTTTCCCCGCCTACAACCACGGCAGCAACCAGCAGGGAAGGGAGGCGAATCTATATAATGAAATTGTTGAAAACGATTGTGATCGTAGCGATAGCGGCCAGTGCTTTGAGCTTGGGCGCCTGTGCTCATCGGCAAGAATCGATGTCCAGCACCTCAGCGAACACGACCGCGTCGCACGGCTACTCGAAGTAGCTCGCGTCTCGCTGTTGTTTGTTTGGGGAACAACTTTAACCGAAAGGCCAGGTCGCATTCGGCCTGGCCTTTTTCCTGGCGCCGGAGATTGCGTCCTTCGGGTTTTAAACTTGCGCCAAACGCGCTGCTGGAGTCGGCAGCCGAGCTCAATCGTGCTTGCCTTTTTTCGACTTCTCTCGGGAGAGAGCGGCTGATCCAGCCGCGAATTCTTCAGAATAGTCGAGCTACCAAGGTCCGCGAAAACGCCTGGGTCGTTCGGGTAAGAGCGTGCGCCCAAAATCCTCGGTGGGGGATGTAGCGCTTGCGGTTTGAGTTCTGAAGGGACGTAAACGGCAAATTTATGGCCACGGAATTGGCTCCAGCGGTAGGATTCGAACCTACGACCAATCGGTTAACAGCCGACCGCTCTACCACTGAGCTACGCTGGATCGTGACCCTCGTCTGGGCGGCGGAAATGTTGCGCAGCCGAATCGCGCGGCAAATAATTTGGTTGCGGGGGCGGGATTTGAACCCGCGGCCTTCAGGTTATGAGCCTGACGAGCTACCAGGCTGCTCCACCCCGCGTCTTGAGATTTGCAGTATGCAGCAGGAGGCGCACAACGCAACTGTAAAACTCACCTAAGATATTTACTTTTGCATGGCGCACGATTGTGTTCCGGATGGATTCGACCGCTCCAAGGAACAACGCTGGCCGCATTCTCGTCGGTACTGCGAGCTGGTCCGATCCCGGATTTGTGGAGCATTGGTACCCGAAGAGCGTCTCCGCGGGCGAGCGCTTGAGCTGGTACGCGCAGCATTTCCAGACCGTGGAAGTGAACTCGACGTTCTACGCGGTGCCGGACGCGCGGACGGTGGAACGCTGGTGCCGCAGCACGCCCGAGGATTTCATTTTCGACGTCAAGCTCCATCAGCTGCTCTCGCGACATTCGACAAAGGCGAAAATGTTGCCGCCGAACCTACAGCGGGCAGTCGAAATCGATGAGAAGGGCAAGGTGATGCTGACCGAGGAGCTGCAGCAGCAAATGATCGATGAATTCAGAGGTCCGCTCGAAATTTTGCGCGGGGCAGGGAAGCTCGGCGCGCTCCTGTTACAATTGTCGCCCGCGTTCTCACCGCGAAAGCACGAGCTTGAGGAACTCCGGCCACTCCTCCAGTCGTTAGGCGAATACCGGGTCGCAATCGAGTTTAGGAATCGAAATTGGACAACACCGGAGCGACGCGACTCGCTCTTCGAGTTTCTGCGCGCGCAGAATGTGACCTTCGTCTCCGTCGATACGCCAACTGTTGAGCACTTCACGATCATGCCGCCGGACATGGACGAGATCACGGCGCCGCAGCTGGCATATTTGCGGCTGCACGGCCGCGATGCGCGCGCCTACACGACTGGGAAAACGGTGGCTGCCCGGTTTAACTACGATTACGGCGACGCGGAGATCGAGGAGATCGCGGTGCGCGCGAAGAAGCTGGCGCGGGAAGCAGCGGAGACGCACATCGCTTTTAATAACAACGCGCGCGATTATGCGCCGCATGCGGCCCTGCGGTTGCGAGCCGCGCTGGGTCAAATCATGCGCGCGCCGCCGCGCCAGGCGGAGCTATTTGGAAAATGACGCGGCCGGTCTAGCCTCTTTGCCGTGAGCAACGAACGCGACGGCACGCCGGCATCTCCGTCCGGGAGCAGCTGGTGGCCGCGCTTCAAAAGCTGGTGGAGCGCTCATCACCACCGGTTGACCTCGATCGAAGACTCACCGCACGCGATCGCACTCGGCATCGCGATCGGGATTTTCTTCGGATTCACGCCGCTCTTCAGCTTGAAAACGCTGTTGTCGATCGGCGTTGCATGGGTGCTGAACAGCAACAAGGTCGCTTCCGCGATTGGTGTGACGTTGCATGACGTCCTTCTGTTTTTCATGCCGGCGATCTATTGGTGGGAATACAAGTTCGGATATTGGGCGCTGCATGGCGCGCTCCCGCAGCGGGTCCGCTTTTCTCACATCGTCCTCCAGGATTATTTGCATTGGAAATTCTTTGCGCGCGTGATCTGGCCGACGCTGATCGGCTCGGTGTTCCTGGCGCTTCCGGCTGCGATCGTCGTTTATTTCGTCATGCGTTCTCTTGTCATGCGAGCCAAAGCGCGCCGCCGGGTTTCAGCCACCGGCTGAGTTCCGGGCGTGGTCCGCCGTCCAAGCATGCGATCATTCTCGCGGTCGGCGCCGTGACGGGATTGGTCGGGATCAACTAGGCGATCATCTGCCGCTCGCGCCGTGCAGCGAATCGGCGGACACCTCGAGATAAACCGTCCGCCGGATGAGACCGCGGACGGCTCTGGCTGTAGCGGCGCTCGATAAGCGCCGAATTTTGCGACGGCGCTCACAAACACGCGCTAAACTCGCAGCTGCTTGTTAGCCAGCGCGTGAGAGCAGCCGATCGGTCGCCAACGCGAGCTTGGCGCTGAAGAACAAGGGGGAACGCGGATACGAGTGCCCATGAAGATCTGACATCTATGATGCGGTCGTTGATCCATTTACTTATCGCAACGATCAAGGACAACGATTCGCGCTGACTGGCTTTCGGACTGCAGAGCCGGCGACGAACGCGACGCCGCGTAAACCCGTGAATGTGACGGCGAGCGTGGACGGCACGGGCACGATAATTCTGCAGTGCGACGCAGTGCCACTGGCGACGCGTTACCGCTGGCGCACGCTGCTGGTGGGCGTGCAAACCGAGTATCAGCTGGCTGCGCGGTCGACCGCACCGATGGCGCGAATCCGCGACGTGCTGCACGAGCAGACGGTGCAATCATCGTGCAGGCGGTGAATGAGACGCGAAGGTGTAGCTGAAACGCGAAGGTGTAGCGAGTGATCCGATCGTGTTCACGACGCCGCTGCCGGCGACAAGCACGGCTGGTAAAGCCGAAACTGGAGGAGATTGTTGTTCCGCATGCGAAGGGGAACGGCAATGGCCACGTGAACGGCGGTTGCGGTATCCAAATGCCCAGGCTCCGCTGGCGGAGACCATCTGGAGTTGCGGAGGATCAATGCCGTGCTGGCGGAGACATTCTGAAGCTCCAAAACGTCAGCTTCATTCCGGCGAAGCCGTTCTGACGCGCAAAAGCCATCGAGTCCGCTTAGGGGGCGCAATTCTGGCGCCGGCTAAGGCGAATACCGGCTTGGCGAAGTCGCTTTTTGAAGTCCCGACGATGCAGCTGATGACTCGCCGGAGTACAATCCACTTCCGACCGGGGCTGTAACTTCTCGCGGCAACATAAATGCTTTCCTCGCGGCGAATTCGGGCAGACAGACGGGCCAGCTGGCGCGCAATCTCCGTAAGAAAATGCTTGTCACAGGCCGTGCGCCCGGGAGACTTCGCGAAGTGCGATGGCTGATCTCTTAGCGGGCGCAGGCGGCGACGTGCATCGCCCGCGCAATGTCGATTGGAAACGGGCCGCCGCGCTCCTCTACGGCGACTGGGGCACGAGCAAGGCGTATGTTATTGGTCTTGCGTTCGTCGCCGCCGGCTTTGCCTCATTCTCGATCATTCTCGCGGTCTGCGCGGTGACAGGGCTGGTCGGGATCAATTACGCCGTTATCTGTCGCTATTTTCCCGACGGGGGCGGCGTCTATTCGGCGGCTCGCTCGCAGGGCAGGCTGCTGGCGGTGATCGGCGCGCTCCTGCTGGTCGCCGACCTGACGGTGACGTCAGCGCTGAGCGGCTGGTCGGCGCTCAGCTATTTTCCCATCGGCATCTTCTCGCGGCACATCGTCGTCTCGACCGCGGCGGTCATTATGCTGCTGGGATGCGTCAATTATTTTGGACCTAAACATAGCGGAACGCTCGCGGTGGCGCTGGCGGCACCGACCGTGATCGTCGTCGTGTTGCTGATTGCCTTGAGCGCGCCGCATCTCACGCTCTCGCATTTGGAGCCCCCGCATGAAAGCTTCCGTCAGCTCTGGGTGCAGTTCGTAGGCGTGATTCTGGCGCTCAGCGGCGTCGAGGCCATCGCGAATCTCACCGGCGTCATGAAGCTGGACCCGGGCTCGACGCCCGAGCATCCGAAGGTCGGCCGGGAAGCGGCGAAAGCGATCTGGCCGGTCGCGATCGAGGTCGTCTTTGGCACCGCGCTCCTGGGTTGGGCGATGCTTTCGCTGCCCGGCGTCCTCGCGAGAACGCTTGGCCTGACGAACAAAGATCAGGTGGTCGCGCTCCTCGATCAGCACAAGCAGGACATGCTGCGCTTCATGGCCGAACAATTTGCGACCCTGACGTTCGGGCCGGCCGCGGGACACCTCTTTGGCGTGATCGTCGGCATCGTATTTTTCCTGCTCCTACTCAGCGCGGCGAACACGGCGATCGTCGCGCTCATCGGCTTGATGTTTATGATGGCGCGTGACGGAGAAATGCCGCCGCAGTTCACGCAACTCTCCAGCCGCGGCGTGCCGGGATTGCCGCTGCTGATTGCGGTGGCGCTGCCTGTCCTTGTTCTGATTTCGGCCGCGAACTTCGAATCGCTCGCGGGACTCTACGCGATCGGGGTTGTCGGCGCGATCGTGCTGAATCTCGGCTCCTGCACCTTTAACAGAGCGCTGCCGCTCGAATGGTATGAGCGCGCTTTGTTCGGTCTCACGTTCGTGATTCTATTCGCGGTCGAGCTGACCCTGGCGAAGACCAAACCCGACGCTCTCTTTTTCGTCATGTGCGTGCTCGTCGTCGGTTTGACGTTGCGCTCGTGGACGCAGAAGCGTTCCGGCCTCACGACATTAACCGTGACCCGGCAGGTCGCCGAAATGGTGACGCCAGATCTCGTCGCGTCTTTGCAGCCTCGGCTGGACGAGGGGCAAAAGATCATGGTCTGCGCCCGCGGAATCACACCCGTTTTGCGCTTCGCGCTCGATGAAGCGCAGCTGCGCAAGGCCGTCTTATGTGTGCTCTATGTCAAAGAGATTGCGGTCTTTTTGCCTTCCGGTTCCGTCAAGGTTGCTCGCGCGCGCTGGCAGGAAGATGCGCATGCCGCCGCGATTATGTCGCTCATGATCAAGCAGGGTGAGGAACGCGGCGTTTGCGTTCTGCCGGTTTATGCGGTGAGCGAAGATGCGGCCGCCACGATCATCGATCTCTCCGCCACGATGGGCGTTGATTACTTGCTGATTGGTGCGACGCAGCGGCATAGTCTGGAGAACCTTCTGCGTGGAAGCGTCGCAACGAGCGTGGCCCAACAGTTACCCGAATCGATCGAGCTTGTAATCTTCGGTTAGGCCGACCGCTCCTGAGCTCGAAACAAGATGGCCACCTCTGTCCTTCAGCCCGGCGTGCATCGGCCACGCAATGTGGATTGGAAACGCGCGGCCGCGTTGCTCTACGGGGACTGGGGGACGAGCAAGGCTTACGTTATCGGCCTGGCGTTTGTCGCCGCGGGATTTTCTTCTTTTCCGATCATTCTCGCGGTCTGCATGCTGACCGCAGTCGTTGGCTACAATTACATCATCGTCTGCGCGCATTTCCCGGACGGTGGTGGCGTTTATTCTGCCGCGCGAGAACAGAGCCGCTTTCTCGCATCGACCGGCGCGCTCTTGCTCATCGCAAACTTTATTGTCACCGCGGCGCTGAGCGGCTGGGCGGCGGCGAGCTACTTCGGGGTTTCGAACGCGCACGCACCCTACGCGACGATGGGGATCGTTCTCGTGGTCGGCGCGATAAATTATTTCGGGCCGAAGCACAGCGGCAGCGTCTCGATCTGGCTCGCGGTCCCCGCCGTCCTCGTGGTGCTCACGATCATCGCAGTTAGCGCGCCGCATCTGAGCACTGCGCATCTGGAGCCGCGTCATGAAAATCTGGGACACGTCTGGGTCGCGTTCGTCGGTGTGATTCTCGCGCTCAGTGGAGTCGAAGCGGTCGCAAATATCACCGGCGTCATGAAGGCCGACCCTGATTCCCCGCCCGATCACCCGAAGGTCACGCGCACAGCGACGAAGGCGATCCTGCCGGTCGCGATCGAAGTTGTGATCGGCACCGCGCTGCTCGGCTGGGCCATGCTCTCGGTTCCGAAATCGCTCACGGCGGAACTCACCGCGCATAAGGAAGACATGCTGCGCTTCCTCGCCGAGCACTACGGCTCGCTTTCGATGAGCCCCGCGCTCGGTTCCGTGCTCGGCGTCGTAGTCGGCGTCGTTTTTGGCCTGCTCCTCTTCAGCGCGGTCAACACCGCCGTCGTGGCGCTAATTGGCGTTATGTACATGATGGCGCAGGACGGTGAAATGCCACGGCAGCTCGCGCGCTTGAATCGTTACGGGGTGCCGCAGATCCCGCTCTTCGTGGCAGTCGGGATTCCGATCCTGGTGCTCGCGGTCACCAAGCAATTCGAAGGTCTCGCCGGTCTCTACGCGATCGGCGTCGTCGGCGCCATCACCGTCAACCTCGGCGCGTGCACGTTCAACAAGCGGCTCGCGCTCCCGATGTATCAGCGGCTGATCATGGGCATCACGTTTTTAGTGCTGTTTGCGGTCGAGCTCACGATCGCGAAAACGAAACCGGACGCGCTGTTTTTCGCGTTGTGCGTGCTCGGAGTTGGCTTCGCGCTCCGTGCCTATTCGCACAAGCTTTCAGGTTTGAAAACGCTCACCGTCAGCCGCGGTGTCGCCGCCATGGTGACGCCAAACCTCTCGACGACGATGCAACCGCGTCTCGAAGAAGGGCAAAAAATCATGGTCGCCGCGCGCGGCATAACGCCGGTCCTGAGTTATGCACTGGAAGAAGCGCAGCTGCGCAAAGCGGTCCTCTGCGTCCTCTTCGTCAAGGAAATCGCCGTCTATTTTTCGGCGGCGCCAACGACGCTTGGCCGCGCGAAATGGCAGGACGATCCAGAGGCCAACGCCATTATGTCCTTGATGCTTAAACTAGGTGAAGAACGCGGCGTTTCGGTCTTGCCGGTGTTCGCGGTCAGCGAGGATGCGGCCTCGACGATCCTCGATCTCTGCGCGACGCTGGGCGTTGACTATCTTATGATCGGCGCGTCGCAACGCACGGCCCTCGCTCACTTGTTGCGCGGAAGTGTCGTCACCAATGTCGCCGCGCAATTGCCAGACGAAATCCGGCTCGTAATTTTCGGCTAATCACAAACACATGGAGATTCCAAAAGTCCTGATCGCCGATGCAATCTCGCAAAGTGGC
Organism: Chthoniobacterales bacterium; assembly: GCA_038232335.1. Classification (GTDB taxonomy): domain Bacteria; phylum Verrucomicrobiota; class Verrucomicrobiia; order Chthoniobacterales; family UBA10450; genus JACCXL01. The sequence goes on along the minus strand of JBBSIA010000002.1, from coordinate 29,022 downwards.
ATCGATGAACTGGCTCGCGACGGCGCGATCGAAGTCTCGGTTCGAACGGGCGCAAGCGAAGCGGAACTCATCGCCATCGTCCCGGAGTTCAGCGGCATCGTAGTGCGAAGTCAGACGAAGATCACGAGCGCAATCCTGCAGGAGACGACGCGCTTGCGCGTGATCGGGCGCGCGGGCGTCGGAGTCGATAATGTGGACGTCGAGACGGCGACGCGGCGCGGTGTCATCGTGATGAACGCCCCCAGCGGAAACACGATTTCCACGGCGGAACATGCATTCTCGCTCCTGCTTTCGGTCGCGCGGAAGATCCCGGCGGCGGACGCGATGGTGCGGACCGGCAAGTGGGAGCGCAAAAACCTCGAAGGTGTCGAGCTGCACAGTAAGACGCTGGGCATCATCGGCATGGGCCGGATCGGCACGGAGCTGAGCCGGCGCGCGCTTGCGTTCGGCATGCGCGTCGTGGCCTTCGATCCATATCTTTCCGCCAGTCGCGCTCGCAGCTTGCAGGTCGATCTCGTCGATGACCTCAACGATCTCCTCCCTTCCGCGGATTTCATTACTCTTCACACCCCACTCACGCCGCAAACCCGTCATTTGCTGGACCGCGACGGATTGGGGAAGACGAAGCGCGGCGTGCGCATTATCAATTGCGCGCGTGGCGGGCTGATCGACGAGACTGCACTCACCGAAGCCTTGAGCAGCGGGCACGTCGCCGCCGCGGCACTCGATGTTTTCGAGATCGAGCCGCTTCCGGTTGATTCGCCATTGCGGAAAGCGCCGAATCTCGTGCTGACCCCGCATCTTGGAGCTTCGACGGCAGAGGCGCAGGAAAGCGTTGGCATCGAGATCGCGCAGTCGATTCGCGCCGCCTTGCTCGAAGGCACAATCCGGAACGCCGTGAACATGCCAAATTTGGACGCGAAGACGTTGGCGGTCATCGCGCCGCATCTCCGTTTCGGCGAAAAACTCGGGCGCTTCCTGTCGCAAATCGGACCGAATCGCGTCGAGCGGCTCAATATCAACTACAGCGGCAAAGTGAACGAAGTCGATACGACCGCGATCACGCGCTTCGCGCTCAAAGGCTTTCTGCAAAAGGCTGGCGGTCTCGAAGTGAATGAAGTCAACGCGCCAAGCTTTGCTGAAAGTCTCGGTCTTGCGATCACGGAAAGCCGGCTCAGTTCAGCGGGAGATTACACCGATTCCATCGAGCTGTCGGCGGCTGGTGAAGGTCAGGAGGTTTCCGTCGCTGGCGCCTTTTTCGGAGTGACGCCGCGCATTGTCAGCGTCAACAATCGGCCCGTTGAAGCGCGTCCCAGCGGTGTCGTCTTGATTCTGGAGAATGCTGATCGGCCGGGAATCGTGGGCCGCATCGGGACGCTTTTAGGCGATCACGGCGTCAATATTGCAACCATGTCGCTGAGCCGGAATCAAGCCGGCGGCACGGCTCTGACCGTGTTGAACCTCGATACGGCGCCCGATGGCGAACTCCTGTCGCAGATCCGCGCGGGGGACGACATCCGCTCGGCGCAAGTCGTCGAGCTGTAGGTTGTCGCGTCCAGTTCGCACGGCGGTTGCGATTAGATTGGCAAGTAACCACACCTTTGTGATCGGAATCATCAGCACAATCATCATCGGGTTAATCGTCGGCGCGATCGCGAAGCTCCTCATCCCGGGCCGCGATCCGGGCGGCTGTTTCATTACGATTCTCCTCGGCATCGCGGGCGCGTTTGTAGCTGGCTATCTCGGTCAGGCACTTGGTTGGTATCAACCGGGGCAGCCGGCGGGTTTTATCGCCTCGATCATTGGGGCGATGTTGTTGCTGCTGATCTACCGTTTGCTCTTTCGGCGACGTCCTTAATGGAAATCCGCATCCTGCAGCTTCTCGCGGGCGCGCGAGAGGCCCGCGGGTTGACGGTGGTGATCGACGTTTTTCGCGCGTTCTCCGTTGCGTGCTACGCGTTTGGGAACGGCGCCGCATCGGTCTTGGCCGTCGGCGACCTCGACACTGCGTGGGAACTGAAGCGAAGCAGTCCCAATCACGTTCTGATCGGCGAACGGCAGGGCGCAGCACCGTCTGGATTTGACTTCGGCAATTCGCCGACGGAAATCGAACATGTCGATTTCACCGGTCGAACCGTCATTCACACCACGAGCGCGGGGACGCAAGGGCTGGTGCAGGCGACGCACGCCGACGAAGTGATCACCGGCGCATTTGTGAATGCCGGCGCCGTCGTGCGCCACATCCAACGCACGCGTCCCGCGATCGTGTCGCTCGTTTGCATGGGACGCGAGGCCGTCGAACGGGCCGACGAAGACACCCTGTGCGCAAATTTTCTGCGCGACTCGCTCCTCGGTAACCAGACAGATTTCGCTGAAATCAAAACGCATCTCCGCCACGCTCAAACCGCGCAAAAATTCTTCGATCCGGAGATCGTCCGGGCGCCAGAGAGAGACTTTGATCTCTGCCTCAGTCTCGACCGATTTTCGTTCGTCTTGCGGGCGGAAAAGATCGCGCCTGAGATTGCACGGCTGAAAACGATCGACCCCGACGATAGCGGGACAGCGCGACCGTGAGTCCGAACGCAAGCTAGCCGGAGCCACGTAGCTTCTAAAGCGGTTGCAAAAGTCCTGTAGCGGCGGTCTATGACCGCCGAATCGCGGCGACTGCCGGTAGCACCGCGCTCATAGAGGGCCGATACAGCGCGAAACCGACTGTTGAAACCGCTTCCAGCACTCAATCAGTAACGGGAGCTTCGAGGTCATGCGACGGGATCTCTCGACTGGGCTCGAGATGACCGGGAGCTGCGAGGATTGCCCGACAGTTGAACGACAAGGCAAGAAGCCGGTGGCGGGAGACTGCGGTCGATGACACGATAAGCTGGTGATGCCTGGACCTCGCAAGCTCGCGCTCGTCGCCGCCTTCGCCGCGCTCTATCTGATTTGGGGATCGACCTATCTGGCGATTCGATTCGCGATCGAGACGATTCCGCCCTTTCTGATGGCGGGAACGCGGTTCTTCTGCGCGGGCATAATCATGTATGCGATCGCGCGGACGCAAGGCGCCATCCGCTTCCGAGCGCCGGAATGGAAGGCAGCACTGATCATAGGTTCCTGTTTGCTGCTCGGCGGAAACGGGGGCGTCACGATCGCCGAAAAATATGTCTCGTCGGGCCTCGCATCGGTCATGGTGGCGACCGTGCCGATCTACATCGCGCTGCTCGGATGGGCCATGGGTCTGGCGCCAAGACCGCGCCCGATCGTATGGCTGGGCCTTGCGGGTGGCCTCCTGGGTGTGGCGATCCTCGTTGCGCCGGCCTTGCATTTTGCACCCGGCGAGCGCCAGCATCCCGAGATCGGCATGCTGATTCTGCTGTTTTCGTCGTTCCTGTGGTCAGCCGGTTCGCTCTATTCACGCGTCGCGCAGAGCGCGCCCTCACCGATTCTGGCGACTGCTCAGCAAATGCTTTGTGGCGGGGCGTTGCTCGTCCTCGCTGGGGTGGGCGTTGGCGAAACGCGGCGTATCCGGCTCCACGACGTCACGCTCCTCTCGCTCGGCGCATACGTGTATCTCATCGTCATTGGCGCGGTTGTCGGTTACACCGCGTATACCTGGCTTCTGCGAAATTGTGAACCGGCGAAGGTTGCGACCTATGCATACGTGAATCCGATCGTCGCGGTTCTGCTGGGTGCGGCATTTGCAGGTGAAACTCTGAGCGCGCGCGCGATCTTGGCCGCATGTTTGATCATCGGATCAGTTGCGCTTGTGATTACCGTGCAACAAACCCGCCGATCACCTGCCCCGTCCATTCCTGCTGCGGTTGCACAGGCGGATTGAAACCATGAGATCGCCAGAATCAGAACAAGCTCCGGACCGCCACCAAACCGTCGAGGTGGTGCAGCGCAACTGGCGCGCGGAAGTAGAAACAGCGCAGGTTTATCGAGAGCTGGCCGCGGATGAGCGTGATGAGAAACGCAAAGCGATCCTCGTGCGGATGGCGGAAGCCGAGGAACGACACGCGCGACGCTGGGAGCAAAAGCTCCTCGATCTCGGGCAACCGGTTCCCGAACTTCCCGATACCTTTTGGCGGCGCATGCGGCGGCAGTTAAATCGTTCGCTCGGGACCGACATTGCGGTCCGTCGCATGGAAGCCGCGGAGCAGCGTCACGAAGCAGAATTCCGCGATCAACGCGATCGCGCGCTCGCTGGCGAACATGACGTGCAGGAATTCTTGCGCGAGAGCGCGCTCGAAGAAAAAGCCCATGCGCGCGCTTTAAAGGCGATGGTGCCACAGCTGAGTCCAAAAACCGCGCTCGACACAATCCTCAAGCGCGAACGCTGGCACGGCCGCGGCGGAAGCTGGGTGGCCGACGCCATCTACGGAGTGAACGACGGCCTGGGCGCGGTCTTCGGAATCGTCTCAGGCGTAGCTGGCGCGACGAACAATCAGCAACATTACGTTTTGATCTCCGGTCTGGCGGGGATGCTCGCCTCCTCCCTCTCGATGGGCGCGGGCGCTTATCTCGCGGTCAAAAGCGAGGCGGAAGTTTACGAAGCCGAAATCGCGCGCGAGAAGGCTGAGATCGACGAGAACCCCGAGGAGGAAATTGAAGAGATGGCGCTCTTTTATCAGCTGCAAGGATTTGGCCAGGAAGAGTCGCAGCGCATGGCCGAACGGCTCGCGGAGCAGCCGGAGCAGTTTGTGCAGGCGATGGCGCAAAACGAACTCGGGTTGTCCGAGCACCGCTTTCCAAATCAGTGGAAGTCCTCCGCCTCGGCTGCGATCTCCACGGCCATCGGCGCTTTCATTCCGATCATTCCATTTTTTTTCATGAGCGGAATCGACGCCGTGATCGCGTCCTTTGTCATCAGCCTCCTCGCACATTTTGCAGTCGGCGCGGTCAAATCGCTGATCACGATTCGCTCATGGTGGGCGTCCGGATTTGAAATGACACTCGTCGGTGTGATCGAAGCCGTAGTTACCTACAGCCTGGGACTGGCCTTCGGTGCGGCGGCTGCTTAGAGGTTCTTTGCAAGACATCTTGCAAACCAATCGGGGAGTTCTCTGCATTACCGAGATGGATTGCTGGAGGGACGCCCTCTGTGGCGTCCTCAATTCGGGACGGGACAGAGCCCGTCCCTCCAAACACACACCCGACCGTCAGACGGTGGGCTTATTTGGCCTCAGCCGGTGGCGCTTGATCAAGTCCGCGCCGCTTCAGTAACGGCGCAATGTACGGATCGTCGCCGGTGAAATCGCGGAACAGGCTCATGGCGTCCGCGCTGCCGCCACGTGAGAGAAGGGTCTCGCGGAAATGATCGCCATTCTCGCGCTTCAAACCGCCATGCTGCTTGAACCATTCGACACTGTCCGCGTCGAGCACTTCGCTCCAGAGATAGGAGTAATATCCCGCGGAATAGCCGCCTGCGAACGCGTGTGAGAAGTAGGTCGTGCGATATCGCGGCGGCACCGGCGGGTAATCGACGCCGCCCTTTTTCAACGCCTCAGCTTCGAAGCCGAGCGCATCCGCGGGCACTTGTTCCGGTTTCAACTGGTGCCATGCCTGATCGAGGAGCGAGGCGGCAATGTATTCCGTTGTCTTGTAACCTTGATTGAATTTCTCGGCCGCGAGCATCTTATCGAGCAACTGAGCCGGCATCGGTTCGCCGGTCTTGTAATGTTTCGCGTAATTTTTCACCACCTCCGGCCAGGTCGCCCACATCTCGTTGACCTGCGATGGATACTCGACGAAATCGCGCGGCACGCTCGTGCCGCTGAATCGCGGATACTTCACGCGCGAGAACATGCCGTGCAGCGCGTGTCCGAATTCATGAAACGCGGTCCGCACTTCATCGAAGGTTAGCAACGTCGGTTCGCCCGCGGCAGGTTTGGGAATGTTCAGATGATTCGCGACCACCGGCTTCGTCGCGAAGAGTGCGTTTTGATTCACATATTCATTCATCCACGCGCCACCGCGTTTTGAAGACCGAGCATAGTAATCACCAAGGAAAAGCGCCAGCGGCTGCCCGTTCGCATCGAAAACTTCGAAAACGCGAACGTCCGGCTGATAAACAGGGAGGTCGTGGCGTTCCTTGAACGTGATTCCATAGAGCTTCCCGGCGGCGAAGAAAACGCCGTCGAGCAGGACGTGGTTAAGTTCGAAATATGGCCGCAGCTGTGATTCATCGAAAGCGTAGCGCGCCTTCCGAACCTTTTCGGAATATAAATCCCAGTCAGCCGCAGTGAGCTGGAAGCCGCCCTTTTCCTGATCGATCACCGACTGAATGTCGCTGCCCTCGCGTCGCGCATTCGCGACCGCGGGTGGCGCGAGGTCGGCAAGAAGCTTGTTCACCGTCTCGACGTTTCCGGCGGTCTGGTCCTCGAGCTGATAAGCAGCGTGATTCGCATAACCGAGCAACGTGGCGCGCTCGGCTCGCAGCCGCGCCGTGCGAGTCACGACTGCGCGATTGTCCCATTCGCCGCCTTTGCTATTGCGCGAGAGCGATGCCTGCATGATGCGTTCCCGCAAGGGGCGATTCTCCAAAGACGTCAGCGAAGGCTGTCCGCTCGTGTTCATCAGCGCGATCGCGAACTTCCCCTCTTTGTGTTCCTCCTTTGCCGTCGCGGCCGCGGCGGTGACCTCGTTCTCGGAAAAGCCCGCGAGATCGGCGCGATTATCAACCACCACAGAGGAGGCGTTCTTTTCCTTGAGCACGTTCTGCGCGAACCTCGTCTCAAGTGTCGCCAACTCGGCATTAAACGCTTTCAGTTTGGTCTTATCAGGATCGGAAAGCTTCGCGCCAGCGCGCACGAAATCCTTGTAATACCGCTCAAGCAAGTATTTGGATTCGGGGTCGAGGCCGAGTTTGTCGCGCTGATCATAAACCGATCGCAACCGTGCGAAGAGCGGACCGTTCAAACGGATGGCGTCGAGATGCGCGGAAAGCTTTGGCGCCATCTCGCTCTCGATTTTCTGAAGCGTGGGATTCGTGTTGGCTCCGACAAGGTTCGAGAAGATCCGGTCCACTCGCGTGAGCAATTGGCCTGATTTCTCCAGCGCCACCACCGTGTTCTCAAACGTCGCCGGCTCCTGGTTTGCCGCGATCGCTTCGACCTCCTTGATCTGCGCGGCCATGCCTTGCTTCATCGCGGGGGCGAAATGCTCATTTTTGATCTTGTCGAACGGCGGCAGGAGGTACGGCAGCGTGCTCTCGGTGAGCAGAGGATTTCCATTCATGGGAGAGGAAGCGCTCGAAGAGCTGGGCGAAGGTTCGACCGCGCGTGATGCGGGGATGAATACGAAACTCGCGATCGCGAGCATTGTCGCGATTGTGAATTTGCGTTGCGAGATCGAAGCGGGTCGCCGGCGTGACAATGCTTTTTTCATATCGAGTGCGGAAGGACGCGTGTGAACCGGCAGAAGCCGCTGCGCCCGGAGGTAATTACTACGACGCCGCCGTTGCACAAGTCGAGCCGGACAGCCAGTCAACTATCTTGCGATCTCTTACTTCGGTCGCAAGTTGACCGGCAGCTGTCATCTCGATCGCGAAAACGTCCGGGTGGAAAGATCTCGTGACGTCGCCGTCAGGCCCACCACGGAATTCCAGTTCTCGCTTCACCACGAGAGTCCGGTCCTCGACTCCGCTAGGCTCAGGGCGTTCTCTGCCAGGTAATTGATTGGTTCGCCAAGCGAAACGTGGAGGTAAGGGGGTTCGAACCCCTGGCCTCGTCATTGCGAACGAGACGCTCTACCAACTGAGCTATGCCGCGTAACCATTTCACTCGCCGAGTGTTACGGCTGAAACCCACGGGCAGTTTAAAGTAACGGTCCACCCGTTTTGCACCCCGATGATTTTCGGAGAGTCCACTCCTGTCCCTAAAAATTGCGGTCAAAGCGATGCGGAATCATCCGCTCGCATGCCGTATCGATCTAAGAGCGGTACAGCAAAACGGGTTGGCCCGGTTCCACAGGCCAACCCGCGCGATCGCTTGACGAAACAGTCGACTTAGCGCAGAAGAATGACGTACAAAAGGCGATCGCCCGTTTTTGGCGGCTTGGACCACCCGACGGTCGATATCAAAGAGCCCGTGAGCTCAATCTTCGTCCAAAACCACGCGATCGACGAGCATGTTGTCGCCTTCGCCGCTGTAGTGCACGTGCACCGGAACGCCCACTTTGATTCGTGTCTTTACGACTTCCTCATCAAGGTCCTTTCCGCTCTTGGTCACGTAGACGACCTTTTTACCAAACCGGTAATGACGCGCTCCGCTGGTCTCCTTCAGCACAATCGCGTTGCCGGGGGTGAACTCAGTGATCGTCCCGCCGCCGTCTGTCGTGGTGGTGGTAGTCGTCTCCGTGCTTGACATTTGAGCCCAAGCGAGCGGCGCGACAGCGGCCATTGCGACACTGACTAGTAGTTTCTTCATGTTTTCTGTTCCTTTCAGTTTCTATCGAAGGGCAAAACGCATCCAATTCGCCGGCTCACTTAAGCCTGCGGCCGCGCTTCCCCTTGTAGGATTTGCAGCCAATTGCATGCCAAACTTTGCAGGCCTCAGGCTCTCGCGCTGGACTGTCAAAGACCTCCCCCCGCAACCTCTACGCGCCGGCGCCTCGGAAAGGCGTTCGCGGCGTCCAAAAGTAGTGAGCTACTCTTATGGTTATTACTTCTATTAATTGAAAAGATGGCTTGTCAGTTGCTCTACGGGACTGCAAGGTGGGAAAGTCGCAACATACGTTAGAACAGCCGCTGGCTGCGCCCGCCCAGCAGCCTGACACCGCCCAACTAACGATCGACGAGAGGTTTTGGCGTGAGGCAATCTCCACCTGGCGACGGCTGCTGCAATCGAGCCCACAAAACCCAGGATATCTCCACTATCTGCAGTCGTGTCATGCGAAGCTCGCGGAAGTTCTCGAGCTCTTAGGAAGAACTGATGAGGCGACGGAGGAGAACGACGCCGTCGTAGCGACGAAGCGCCTGCTTCAAGCCGCCAGAAGCAAATCTACGGCGCCATTCAATATGGTTTCCGCGCTAGCATCTCTGGCCTTCGTGGGCGCAGCGGCGATTTCGTTGGTGTTCGCTAGAACGCCCGAACCAAGGGCGCAACATTGGGAACTTCGGCAAGAGAGCAGCCCTCATGGAACCGAGCGCACTACACTCGTTGTCGGGGGTAACGCGATAGACGATAAAGGAAATACAGCCAACCGCACCCGCAATCGGTCGGGCGTCGCTCCTGTTCGGCAACGAAAAGACGATTGATCGCTTCAGACTTCGGAACTGAAGGCGCGTCGTCTATTGCTCCGCACTTTTAGTTATTCTATCCTGTAAGCCTCTACCAACCCCACTCCGGTCGTGCCGTTTGCCCCCGACACTATCGCTGTGTAGTTCCCTTTTGCTAGGGTCGTGACTATCGCCGCCTCTCTCGAATCTCCTGGCTGCAACGTTGTTGCCCTTATCGCTGAAGTTTGCGTTGCCTTCCAGTCGTTATTTATGCCAATCAAACCACCATTAGCATCTCGAAGTTGCAGAATCGGGTCTAAAAGCGGGTTTGTTATTCCGATTTGACCTAGGCTTGGCCCGAGTGCCCTCACTACGACCACAGGGTTTTCCCCGCTTCCAACGATCACCCCCGCAATCATTACCTCTTCTCCAGTTCCGACAAAGCCGCGCGTTGAAATGTTCTGAATGCTTCCGTTTGCCGGCTCCAAATCATACACTTCGATCAATCCGACCCCTTGCGTTCCACCTTTTCCCGTTATTATAGATGTATAACTACCGGGAGGCAGGATTCCTTCGATTGCCGCCTCCAAATCGCTTGCTGGAGCCAAGCCGCTAGCTTGAATTGCGCTTGCTTGGCGCGATTGTCTCCAATCGTCGTTCGACGTTATTAAGCCTCCCCCGGCCCCGCGTAATTCTAGCACGGGATCCGTCAGAGGGTTCACTACTCCCATTGACCCCAAGCTCGGACCTATCGCTCTAATTATTACCTTTTTGGGGACGCTTCCCTGAATAATGAACCCCCCAATTCCTACGCCATCTCCTGTTCCCACTGCTACTCTTGTCGACAGATTTAGTGCCTTGCCTGTCGGCAATATTGCTCCGCTTGTTAATCTGCTTGCTTCTTGCGCCAGGCGATAATGCACTGCGGTTGTCGGATGAATATCGTCCCAGAAAACGAATTGATCTGGGTTAACCGACGATTGTCCTTGTGCTGAATCTGTCACGTTTACTAACCCGTAGCGAGATGGCGTCGCAGCCATTTTGACAAAGTTTAACCACACATCCAACGGATATAAGGTTATGTTTATTCCTTGGTTTTTGAAGCTTTGCACGGTTGCTTCCAATGCAATCTTCAGCTCTCTTTTGTACTCTAATGATGCCACGTTTTTGAGGTTCCCCGTGGTCACGTCCGATGCGTATTTCGGAACTGCGCCTAGAGGAGGGACGTTCGGGACTATGAAGTATCTGGCGCCCGCATTTGTCAGCCTAGTGACCAATCCCTGCACTCGGCTCACTGTTCCTGCTACATTGGCTTGACTATCGTCATTGAATAAATCGTTTCCCCCTCCCCATACCGCGTAAAGGGCGTTCGGGTCTGCAATATTTCTGCTCAAGTACTCACCAACTTGGTTCCCCATATCCGTTACGGTTATGGTCACTGGTCCTCCTACGCTTTCTTCATGTGTTCCATCGTTAGTCGTCGCTCCTCCAAATGCGAAGTCCAATCCTCGGTTTAGGCTCGCTGTTGCTGGAGTTATTTTTAGGAATTGTGTCGCGAGCTCTTCGTGCCAAACTCCGTTGTAAAGCCGTGATTGGGGATCCGTCCCGGTTCTGTCATTTGTAAACCTTCCGTTGGCGTAATTGAACGTGTTGCTTGGGTAATCTACTGTTCCTAAGCTTTTGTTGAATGTTCGATTGCGGATATTCCCGACGTCCGACAAGCTGTCCCCGAATACTACTACTTTGCTAAATAGTGGTGTCTGCGCGTTAGTAATCTGTGTTCCGCTTGCGCTCAGCAGCATGCCTAGCGCTAGGCAGACTAAGTTTCCCCTGTATTTATTTTGCATGGTTACTCTCCGTTTCCGCTGGTTCCCTCCGAAGCGACTGCGCGATGGGGGTTGATATATAAGCAACTGCAGTGCCAGTTGTTTAGAGCGTCACGCTGAGATCAAGCGACTTCTAGCTTCGACCACAACGCATGAGGCAGCGGGCGATTTCGCGTGATGTTTATTGAGAGGTCCACTCAATTTGCCCCCTGATGTTTTTCGGAGAGTCCACTTCTGTCCGAAAGAATCAGGATGAGCGGCGCGAAAATCGGCTCGCGCCGAGTGCTCACTGCTCGCTCGCTAAGGTCAAGTATCGAGGTGGGCGGGTTTCAGCAAGCGAAAAACGGCTGTCGTTCCGATGCTGGCAACCCCTTGCTCGCGTGCTAAGCGGCGGCAGCTCGGGAAGGCCCATTCACTTTTGCATCCGCTCACAGGCGACAAAAGACAAGCTAAATGCAGGTGCACGCGGCCCCACCGGTCAGGGAATCTTGATGTCGAACTGAATGTCGACGGAGTCCTTAATCTTGAGGGCGCCCATCATGGCCGAGAAGGGCTTGATCCCGAAGCTCGACTGCTGAATCGTGGTCTTGCCGCTGGCGCGGCCCAAGCTCTCATCGACCCGGACATCCAAGGTCACCGGCTGGCTCTTGCCGGCCAGGATTAGGTTGCCTTTGACTTTGATGTCGGGGGCGGCCCCTGCGACTTCGGTACTCTGGAAGGTGATTTTGGGATTCCTGGACGTCATGAGAATCTTGTCATTGATGTTCTTCTTAATTTCGGCACGGTCCTTGTCGCCGAGCGGCTTGATCCCACCCTTGGCATCGATGATCTCGAGCGAGCGCGGGTCAACCGTCAGTTCGACGCTCGAGGCGGCTGGATCGTCGGCAACGACCTCGGCCTTGCCACTCCACGCGGTGGCCTCAAGGACGAGGTTGTGGCCCAACTTGGCCGCCACCCCGTCGCGGTAGACATTCAGGGTGATCTGGCCGGCTTGGGGGCCAAGGCTGTGGGTTCCACTTAAGACGGTCATTGGCCAATTTTACCGAGTCGCGCGCCCGGCTCAAAGAGTCGGATTTAGTTCGCGAGGTGCATTCCCTCGTCACCGCGAGGACCGTCGGGTCATCCGAACCGGCGCGACTACCATCATTCGGGAGAGGCGGCACAGAGTATCACATGCAACCCACGCCTCGTCGAGGCGAATCCGGCAACTCAGGTCGAAACGCTCAGAATACAACTTCACGCCTCCGTTTGTCGACGGCGCCTTCCTAGGGGGGTCCAAAGCGAAACTCTAAAAACGGATTTTCGCTGTACCAGTATCCGCGCCTATTGGCGGCAGTCCTGATATTTGTGGTTTTTGTTTTTTTTGTTTGGGGCGGCTGAACGTACACCGCTGTCCTAAACTGTCCAAACCTGTCGATCCCCTCGCGCTACATAGCCGGATGAGCGATTTGCACTCGCAAAAAACCGGTCTCATCGTGCGGCGCCGTTCAACGGAGCAGGAGCAAATTCTGCGACAATTGACCGCAGAAAACGCCGTGGGCGAGGAAATTCGAGCAGCCGAGTACGAGAAGATCGCGAACATCACCGGGCTCTACCGCCACACTATTTCAGGTCGTTATTACGGGCCAAGAAACTGCACGGTAAACGCAGAGAAGTGTCACTGCGCACCACCGATCGGAAAATTGCAGAACGCGACTCCGCGATGGATCATGAATTTGCATCGCGTCGATCGCGAAAAGGAACGCACCACCTTCTCCCAACTGATCGCAACGTTCGTGGCGACGAACCGAGGCGAATCCCAAAGCACCCGAACCACCCACGCCTCAATCATCAAGCGCCTGAGGCAAACGTGGCGGTTCGGTTGGGAGATGGAGGTGCGTGACATTCGTCCTTCGCATTTAGAAGAGTGGCTCGCTCTTCATGAAGCGCGTCTGAGGAACACGAGCTACAACCGCTACGCCGGCTGTCTCAAGCAGATGTTCGACATCGCGGTGAAGGACCGGATCATCGCAGAGTCACCTTTCGTCCAGGTGAAAACGGGTTGGAAAGAAGCCACAGATGCCGACACGACTTATTCCCACTGCGGAGCAATTTCAGCAACTCGTGACGTCAATTCGCCAGCAACGTTTTACCGATCACGCGAAGGACAGCGCTGAATTCATTGAGTTTCTCGGGCTGGCTGGAGTGGGCCAGACGGAAGCCGCATCGCTCAAGTGGGGAGATGTCGACTGAGAAAACCAGCGCATCAACTTCAGGCGTTAGAAGACGCAGGTGATGTTCGCGGTTCCAATTTACCCCGATCTCCGGCCGTTCCTCCAATGCCTACAGAAAGGGGCAGGCCGCATCCCGCCGAGCCGTAACATCTTCGCGATCAAAGATGCCAAGAAAACGCTGCAGGCAGCGTGCGAGCGGCTCGGCTATCCTCGTTTCTCGCAACGGAGCATTCGGCGATTCCTCATTGGCCGACTGTGGAAATCAGGAGTTGATCGCAAACTCATCGCGAAGTGGCAGGGACATCGCGATGGAGGGAAGCTGATCATTGACACGTACACCGAAGTGTTCGGTGATGACGATGCTCTCTACGAGCAGCAGCAGCTCTTTCGCCGTCTTGAAATGCGCCGGGTTGCGGCTACGCTGTCGCCGCAGTTGGCGGGGGGTATAGCTCAGTTGGTAGAGCGCGTCGTTCGCAAAGATCGCTTTGCAGATTGCTGACTTTCGCGGACTGAAGCGGACACGGTTTGACAGGTGTGGACGCTAAAAGAAATCGCTGCGGCGTAAATTCGCACGATTGTGTGGACTAGTCTGGACAGGAGTAGACCGAATTTTCAGCGCCAGGGGGGCAAAACGGGTGGCCCTTCTCCTCATTCAAGAATTGTCGGCGATGCTAATCTCGGCTAAACATATGTCCATGCCGTCGGCACCTGATGATCTGGAAGCGGTCCGAACGATAGTCGACAAACTGACCCCTTTCGATGCGCCCGATCAAGAACGGATAATCAGATGGGTGCGCGAGAAATTGCAACTATCGGAGAGCCACCCTGGTCTCGGCTCGGCCAAGACGATGTCAGAAGGCGCTGCGGCTGCCACGGAACTGGATCGCGCTGTTGGGGCGCGCCGCGACATTAAATCGTTCGTATCAGAGAAAACCCCATCGAGTGACATGCAGTTTGCCGCTACGGTCGCGTATTATTTCGCCTTCGAAGCACCGCCAGCGGAACGCAAAGAGAGCATCACTGCCGACGATCTCCAAGATGCATGTCGGCGGGTTGGCCGGGAACGGTTGAAAAGACCAATAAACACGCTTCACAATGCGCATGCGAGTGGGTTGCTAGACAAAACCGGAGATCGGGGAGCCTTCAAGATCAACACAGTCGGGGAAAATCTGGTTGCCGTCACACTTCCAAGCGGAAGTTCACCCGCACCGCGAAGAGCCAAGAAAAACCCTAAAGCAAAAAGGCGCAAACAGACGCTTAAAAACCAGCGAGCAAAATAGCCGTCGTGCCTCCGTCTGCACACGAGGAGATAGACAGCGCGATTCACGAGGCGGAGCGGCTTCGGGTCAATCTTAAGAAGAAATCAGGAAAGCAGGTTCACTCCCACGACGAACAAAACATCATTAAGGCGACAGCATTGTCTTGGTTTAACAACCACATGCGCGTCATCGAAGTTGCAATCGGCGAGGAAGCACCGAAGCGAGCCAGTGTGTTATATCAAGAGCTTATTACATGCACCGATCGCGCTACCAGCCGCAGTCGCTATGACTCTCTTCTCAAGCAAATCAAACAGGAGGTCAGCTCGCTTCGCGGCGCTGCGCTTAGCCAAGCAAAGCCCGCCCCGAAAACAAGCACAGACGCTGCCCCAAGTTTTCAGCCGCTTATTAGTGATGTGAAGATGCAACGTATACTTGCCGACCGATGGACTGAGTGCGTACGCTGTGTCGAGGCCAATGCGCCAATGTCGGCGACCGTTATGATGGGCGGATTTCTGGAAACTCTATTGGTCGCACGCTTCAATCGTGAAACAGATAAAGCACCCATCTTCGCTGCGGCGACTGCCCCGAAAGACAAAGCGACAAAGAAAACCGAACCTCAAGGCAAGTGGATGCTAAAACACTATCTGGACGTTGGGCACGAACTTGGTTGGATCAATCGTTCGGCAAAAGATGTTGGCGAGGTTCTAAGAGACTATCGGAATTACATCCACCCGTATAAGCAAGCCCGGCACAATCTACATTTGGATTCGGAAGATGCGCGCCTGTTCTGGGAGATCGCAAAAGGGATCGCCCGGCAACTCATCTCAAAGATTAAGTAGCGACGGGGTCGCACCTGGTCAACAATGATCGTTAGGCGTTGGCCCAACACGACCTCCATCCTTCACCGTGGCGACGCGGAGGAAGCCTGGTCTCGGCGCGGCGATCAAGAGTTTCGTACACCGCCAGCGGGGCAAAAACGGGTGGGCGTGGCTCTTTACGAAGCGCTTTTCAGCGTCGAAAAGTCTTTGGCAGCCAAAACGTTCGGGGTCTTAGCTCAGTTGGTAGAGCGCCTCAATGGCATCGAGCAGCTTGCTTCGATGTGACCCGTTAGGACATACCCGGACTTATTGCGAATTCAGTGGCCCGCAAGAGAACACCAGGCCGATTGGTTTCACAGCTTTGCGTGGACAATTGCGGCCAGGAGTAGACCGAATTGCCAACCGCAGGGGGATAAAGCGGGGGGACTCCGCCGCCACGCTGCGTGCACCGCTATGCCTGAAATCTAAGGGACTGCGCACACCGATTCCGGGCTGATTGAGCACATGCGTGTAGATCATCGCCGTGTTCACATCCTTGTGCCCGAGCAGCTCCTGCACAGTCCGAATATCGTAGCCGTTCTCGAGCAGATGTGTTGCAAACGAATGCCGGAAAGTGTGACAGGTGGCTGGTTTGTCGGTTCTCGCTGCCACTACTGCCTTTTTCACCGCAAGCTGGAGCGAGCTAAGCTCTCTTCCACGTGGTGTCGCCGCAGTGTCGGTGTAGAGGCACTCGTGCCATGCGCCTGCCCGCTATCTCCAGCCGCTCTCGGATCGCGTGACAGTCGTGAAGAGGGGAAAACCCACTGCCAGATCCATTCCCGCTCCGCGTTCGGGTACTTGCGTGCGAGACCCTGCGGCAGATAAACGCCGCCGTAACCGCTTTCCGGGTCTTCCTCATACTGCGTCTTTACCTTTTGCAGATGGCGCTCCCGCGGAGCAGCCAGCACCGCTGCCGGTGCCATACTGTTCTTCAAACGGTGCTATCCTCACCGGCCAAGATCCAATGTTTCGTATGTCTCCTGCACAATGTGATCAACAACAGCGTTCATGTCGTGTGTGCGTTCCCAAACTGCCAGCTGCCGATCGGCGCCTGTGCCCTCACGCATGATGCGCTCGATGTGCGCCAGCTCTGAACGCGTGCCGAGTTCATCCACTTCCGCTGCCACGAACTCGAGTAACTCCGCCAGCAACGCACGCTCACCAACTTCGCGCCGGCGGCCGAAGTCGATCAGCTTACCATCCAGTCCGTAACGGCCCGCGCGCCAGCGATTCTCGTCGAGCAGCCGGCGCGGGTACGTGCGGAAGCTGACGTTCTGATCGCGCATCTTTTGCAGCTTCACTACGATGGCCTGCATCAGTGCCGCCAATGCGAGGGTGTCGTCGACACGCGACTGCGCATCGCAAATCCGAAACTCGATCGTGTCGAAGAACGGATGCAGTCGAATGTCCCACCAGATCTTTTTCGCGTTGTCGATGCAGCCCGTGCTGATGAGCAAGTCGATGTAGTCCTCATATTCGGCAAGGCTCTCGAACGTTTCCGGCATGCCGCTGCGCGGAAAGCTTTCGAAGATGATCTGGCGATAGGCTTTCAATCCGGTGTTCTTGCCCTGCCAGAACGGTGAGTTCACCGAGAGCGCATACAGGTGCGGCAGGAAATAGCGCGCCTGGTTCATGATATCGATCCCGGTGTGGCGGTCCGGAATTCCGACGTGAACATGCAGGCCGAAGATGACATTTCTGCGCGCAACCTGCTGCAGGTCCTGTACGATCGTGCTGTAACGCTCATTAGGCGTGATTGGTTGCTCGTGCCACCGCGAGAACGGATGGGTGCCGGCGGACGCGATCTTCAGGCCGTCGCGTGCTGCGGCGCGAGCGAGCTCGCTCCGGAGGCTGATCACCTGATGACGCGCGTCATGTATGTCCGGGCAAACCTTCGTGCCGAGCTCCACAACCGACTGATGCATCTCGGGCTTCAGGTCGCCCTCGAGATTCTCTTTACCTCTCGCGACAAGTTCGGCGCTGTGCGGCCGCAACTCACGACTGTCCGGATCGACGATCTGGAACTCCTCTTCGATTCCGAGAGTGAAGACGTGTTTGCCGTTGCTCATCTGCTCTACCGCACTTTCCTCAGAACAATTGCCATCAGCACTCCACTACCAACCGAGAGTACCAGCCCAACAGCAGGTAAGCCACAGTCGGGCAAGCAAGACGATGCGCGGTCCATCGGGGGAGGGCACGTTACCGACTACGATTCCTTGAAGCTCACGGTATCAACACCCGGGCGCACGATAATCGCCGACCATCCTCCCCCGGTGCGCATCAATCACAAAAAGCTCGCCTTGGTGCGTCTGCTGCATTGTAGAGCCCAGCTGCAGCCGGCTTTACTCAATCTGGCGGCAATCAGCTCCCAATACTTGACCGGCGAAGGCGAAAAATTGGAATGAATCCGCGGAATTTCAGGAGTGCATCAAAGCCCGTTTCAAGCTTCACGGAAATCGCCGCCGTGCCCGTGAGTTGCCATCAGGGTTCCGGCATCGTCATACACACGAATCTCTGTCTGATGTGAGCGGCTGAAAAACTTCGCGTAACCGACCGCGTTCTCGATTGCGTTGGGCTCGCCATACCACAACCGGCCAGATGGCAGCACGTCTGAGATTAAGGATGTGGCCCTGGCGGTCCCTTTGGCGCTTTATTGCGATGGGTTCAGATTCGATTCGCTCTTGGAAGCCCGATCGCCCTCTTTGATCGCGTCGGCTTCGCTCATGTATTTGCCCTTTTTGGTCTTACCGTAAAAGCGCGAACCTTCCTTGTGGTAAACGTGGCTGTCGGTGTTGACCCACACTTGACCGTTACCACCGCCGGGGACGGGCACGGCGTTTGTTTCCCGGGTGGAAGTGGACGCTCCCGCTGTGCCGGAAGGGCTGGGGCTGGGTTTCGGCTTGAACAAGTCTCCAATCTTCGAGAGCGGATTGCTCGGAGTGGCCGAGGCGATGGGCGTAGGCGAGGTAGCGGGAGCCGTCGACTTTTTTCGCGCGCGATGCACGGTGGCTGAAGGCGATGCACGATCGGCAACCGAGGGTGAGGCGGAGGTTTCAGGAGCAGCCGACGGTGTGGGGCTTGCCTTCCTGCGAGTGCGATGCGCGGAGGGCGAAGGTGCGGGGCTGTTGGGCGTTGCCGGCGAGGCAGAGGTTTGCTCAGCGGGGGTCGGGCTGGCTTTCTTGTGGTGAGAGCGAGGCTTTGCCGGTAATGCCGATGCAGCAGGACTGGCACTCTCGGCAGGCGCGGGCGATTGCGCGTTCAAAAGGCATGTGCCAGAGAGCCCAATGAGGCAGACGAAGCAGATAAATCTTGAGACCATGAAGCGCAGAATAGGGAACAACGGGATTTTAGAAAGAAGAAACGCGAAAACTAAACGCGGCTAAGTTGCGCTATCGTATCAGACGGATCGTCTTAGAGAGCTGGTGAAGGAAGACGACTCCTCTACGAAGAAAATCCGGGCAGCGGTCGGGTCGTAGTGCGTCGCGCCGCCTTAACACTCGACCCATCCCTTCAGCTCCCGACGCGCAGGAGGGCTGAGCCACAATAGCCAGCAATACGCCCAGGTGGCTATGCGACTTGTGTTCAGACTGCAAACCAGAATAGATTAACGGCTGGGGTTCAGCATATCAGCCAACCGATCGAGGAAGGGCATTTGAGCAGGTTTCAGCTTGGTGCGAGCTACCTCCAACGGGAAAAAAGCCACACAATCGATCTCTGGAAACTGCTGCAGCTTCCCTGATCCGGGCGGCCACATCATCTCGAAGGTCTTGCATCGATGGGTGAAGTCTTCAGGCAGATCACCCTCGAATGCCCAGCCGTGCACAATCTTGCCACCCTTTTGCTTGATCGATCCGATCTCCATCCATTCCCCGGCCGGAGCAATCCCGACCTCCTCTTCGAATTCGATTTTTGCGCGGCTGAGCAAATCTTCCCCCTCATCAGCCTCGCCCTTCGGAATTGTCCACACTCCTTCATCGCGATACCGGAAGAATGGACCGCCGGGGTGAGCTAGCAACACCTCGACTTCGTGCTCGTTCCTCCGAAACATTAGGAGCCCAGCGCTTGTTTTTGATCGTTTCGGCATAGAATTCTCGTTGCGTGGCCAACGTCACCTTACGAGGTTGCTTGGCAATACCGGGAACCGGCCGGTGTGTGAAAGGTCCCCTGCGCCAGCATCGTCCAACACTCGCCCCAGGCCTTCACCTCCGCACGTGCAGGAGGGCTGGTTCTGGCGCCGAAGCACGTGTTCCGTCGGTGCCCCAACATCGCAAAGAAAATAGACTGCTCGTCTCGGCTGCTGCCAGCCGCCCGCCAGCGTGGTCAAATTGTCCACCCGAACTTATTTCAAATAAGTTCGGATTCGCGGTTTTGCGCGAAGAAAAACTGTGTTGCTTGCACGTTGATCTATGTTCGTCCGCTCGAATTATGTCACTGCTCGTGTCTATGGTTCACGGCCCAGCGATCGGACCAGACGAACGCTATTAGTGCTCGCCTCGGTCCAAGACAAGACCCAGCCTCCTAGCTCCCGACGCGCAGGAGGGCTATTCTGGCGCCGGAGCCCGTGATACGGCGTTGCTGTGCCATCTGGCGAACCTCGAATGCTGCTCCGCGGTCGGCGAGCACGATGTGGAGCCCAATGCAGCACAGGCGAACGCGCACAAAGTGGCTCGGTCTGAAGCCGTGCCACGCGCCGCGGTTCTGGGCGGTCGGTCCCGGCGGAGACAGTCGCATGTTTCGTGTGTCGTACGCTGATAGGCTACCGGTAACGCTAACGGCGAGTTTGCGATGAAGCATTCAAGTTCCTCCTCAGCAGATAGGTTGCAATTGAGGACGCAGCCGGCGTCTCATAACCGGACCAAAATCGGTCGATCCGAACGAGAGGCCGCCCTAATGGCCTCTTTAGGCAGAGCTGTATCGACCGCGCTGGCGGAGGCGCTTTCGCAGGAGGCGTCAGCTGTGCAACGCGAGGCTTCAATGCTGCTGCTGCGGGATCTGTACAGGCGCGCATCCCGCGCGATGCGCCGGCTGGCCACCGATGTTAGTGCGTCCGACGCCCTGTTGGAGCTTGTCTATCAGACCGAATTCAACTGCGCCCTCTTCCGCAACGGAAACAAAATTCCACCGAAGCGGTTGCGCGAAGTCGCGTCCGTGATGACTGACTTTCCCGTTCTACAATCAGCTAACAGTGATCTGAGGGAGAGCACCCGGCTGTTTTTGAGGTCGATTGGCTTACGCGAGCGACTGCCGGGCACTCGGGGACGTAGCCGGGCCGTGCAGACTGTATTCTCGCGGATCGCAAAGGAAATCGCCGCCCACCTTCACGCTGTCATGTACACGGTTGGCATTTTGCTGGAGCACCCTGATCCGGCATTTCGACTCCAGCCTCAGCGGCTCTCGCCGCCGCTGGAGAATGCCGTGTCAACGTTTGCCAAGGTTCGGTTCCAAGCCGACGCCGTTAGCGTGTCCGCAGCGGTTTGGCCGCGGCTCTGGAATGTGATCAGCACGATCATCGTGCACGATCCCGCGCTGGTCGAGATGAACGATTGGTCGCTCTGCTCTTGGGAGGACCTTTACGCGGACGAGAACCTGCGACGCGGAATTACAGCGAGTAGTCATCGCACGTCTGAACCAGTCATTCGGTCGCATATTCGCGACAAGATCAAGCAGAAGCTGGAGGCTGAACTCGGTGTAATCAAAGGTCGAAAACGAGCGCAACGCGCTCGTCCTCAAGCATAACCCGCTTGGGCTGAGCCCGTAATTCTGCCCGACCTACCGCAGGTCAGGCGCAATCCGGCACGTGCGAGAGTCGGGCATGGGTAGAAAATCTTTAATTAGCGCACCCGCAGGCGCTTTGCTCCGCACCAGCCTGCCTAAGGGGAACCATCGTGCGGATACCAGTAACCATCCAGCTGAATTAGCAGGGGTACTGGCCAGCAAACAGTTGTTGTCGCGCAAGCAGGTGCGTGCCGAGTATAGCTGGTCTGAGCGGTCAACGCGCAGGTTGGAACAGCGGGGCCTGCTTGTTCCGGTTATCCTGTTTCGCACACGCCTTTATCGGCGCATTGATCTCGATCGCTGCGTCGCCGCGGGCTGTGCAGCGGGCGCGAGCATTATTTCCCGCAAGGAGCTGACATAATGCGGCGGCAATCTGCCGCCGTGCGAACCGACGGACGCGAAAATGGCAGCAGGATTGAACACCGAAGCCCCGGCTGCGATGGGCGCATCATCTGATGAAAGCGCCGAGGAAAACAGAGCGCGGCATTCATACAGACATCGGTGATCTCAACCCCTATCCCGATAACCTACCGCCGCTGTCCGACGCCGATATGGTGATCGTCGCCCGCCAGGCTGGCATCGAGTTTCATCCTGGCTCGACTCGGTTCGTCGTCTGCCCGGGAGAGTGGTGCCACGAAGCTGCCACGAGCGCTACCGACTGCAAGATCGTGAACCTGGGCACGCGGCCCCTCATTGCCTGTTCTCAATCTCGCTGCGCAAGCTACTGCGCCGGCAGTACCGCGCTAATGGAGGAGCTCATCCGCGACTACATCCGTCTGGACCAGATCGCTCGTCAGTGGGACCAAGATGACGGCACGACTGATCGCTATCTCGACGAACAGCGGGCGCGTTTTGAAGCGGACGAACGCGCGAAATGCGAGCGTGAACAGGACGCGCAAACAAGTCGTTCGCTGCCAAACACCGTTAATGCGGCAGCAGGCGCTGCACAACGCGGGGGGGTGCACAATGATTGACCACCAGCTGGGACCGGTCCGCGCAGGACGCAAGCTGTCGGCACAGGAGAGTATGACGAACGAGGCATTCTCCCAGGTTCGCGAGTACCTGACAGCGGTCGGCTGCGACATGATCGACGTAGAGAAGCGGTTTGTGACTTGCCCTGGTAAGCAGCGGCACACAACGCCGAATGCAGATTCGGACTGCAAGCTTTACAACAACGGCAGGGGCTTTTTCCAGATGCACTGCCAGCATACGAGCTGTCGCCACCGGATTGAGCTGGCTAACAACGTGCTGGCATTATACGCCAAGCAGGGTCGGACGCGGGGTTCCGCGACATCGATAGTTGGCACAGACGCGCAAATCGAGCAGCCAAAGGTCGAAACTGAGATTGATACCGAGTTGTATGAAGCGATCCAGGCTGAATACGCTTGGAACCTTCCCCAGATCAAGGCCGATTCTGATGATTGCATCAACGAACCAGATGACCAGCATCATCTGCTATTACTCAGCTTATTTGATGACGATGACAACGTATGGATTGGCCGTGATCCGTTTGACACTGGCAGCGTAAAACATAAGTATCGCTTCCGCCCAGTGCTGGAGTGGTTGAGCTACTCCAACGCGCCGGGTGTTTTCATTTGCCCGAGCACTTTCAAACCGGGAAGCTATTCGCGTTGCGCGGCCAATGTGGTAGCGCGCAAATTCCTTGTGGTCGAATCGGACGAACTGGGGCGGAACGATATCGGCGGTGTCTTCCAATGGCTCGATCAAGCCCTCCGCGTTCGACTGCGCGCGATTGTTGACACGACCGGCAGAAGTTTGCACGGCTGGTTTGACTATCCGCAGTCTTCTGTTGCCGCCCAGCTCAAAAAATGGTTGCCACGTCTTCAGTGCGACGCAGCAATGTTCAACCCTGCTCAACCGTGTCGGCTTCCTGGAGCGTTGCGCGAACGAGTGGACGGACCGGCCTACCAGAAGCTCGTTTACATCCGGAAAGAAGGTGATCACGATGAAATCGAAGCTTCTTGAGGAGCTGAGTCGTGCAATAGCCGAGGGGCAGGATATCGAGCGGACCGCCGTGATCGATTTGCCCATGCCGGAAATTTACTACGATGGAAGAAACTTCCACATCCCCAATTCGACGGGTGGCTGGGTTTCTGTCGACCGTACTTCAGTCCGACAATTCCTTATCCGCAGCGGTTTAGAACGCGAACGCGCAGATGATGAGAGCCAATCAGAAGTGGACGCGATGCTTGTTCGCATCCAGACCGAGCACGACGTGGAATACGTTGGTGGCCTAGCTGGCTACCGCGCGGGGATCTATACAATAAATCACCGCCGCATCCTCGTCACAAGCTCACCCGTTTTCGTCGAACCTAAGCTAGGCGAATTCTCCGTCCTTGCCAAGCTTCTGCAAAACCTGCTGGGGGAGACGCAGCTGCCCTACTTCTATGGATGGTTAAAAGTGGCACTGGAGATGTATCGCTCCCGAATTTGGCGTGCCGGCCAAATCCTTGTGCTTTGTGGGGATGTCGGGGCAGGTAAAAACCTTCTGCGTCTGCTTATCACTATCCTTCTGGGAGGACGGGTAGCCTTCCCCTACGTATTCATGACCGACAAAACTATTTTCGGTAGTGATCTATTCGAAGCGGAGACGCTGGCGATTGAGGATCAGCAAAACTCGACTGACATTCGCGCTCGCAGAAATTTTGGCGCCGCAATCAAAAACATCACGGTAAATAAAGATCAAAGATGTGAGGGTAAGCACATAAAGGCACTTACTTTGACACCATTGTGGAGGTTAATTGTTAGCTTGAACAATGATCCGGAACGCGTGCAGGTGCTCCCACCAATTGATCATGATATAGCTGACAAAATCATGCTGTTCAAAGTGGTGAAAGAACCGATGCCAATGTCCACTGACACGTTGGAGCAACAAGCGGCTTTCTGGCAGAAGCTGCTCGGTGAGCTACCGATGCTCCTCCACTACTTGGACTCGTGGCAAATTCCAGTGGCACTGCGCTGCGGACGGTACGGTATCAAGCACTACCATGATCCGGAGCTGTTGGATTTGCTTACTGAAACTTCGCCTGAGAGGCACTTGCTCGAGATGATTTACGAGGAGTTGTTTCCTGACGACAATCTCGAGATCTGGGAAGGAAGCGCATCTGCGTTGGAGGCGGTTCTTTGCGGTGAAAATAGCCCATGTGGTGCAAAAGCTCGGAGGCTCCTCACGCACACTAACAGTTGCGGGACATACTTGGGCCGACTTGCTCGCAAGCCCGAGAGCATGGTAAAGCGGCGCACGGAAAATGGACATACGATCTGGATTATTCAGAACCTCAAGAATCTGGTGAAGCAGGGCAACCAACTGGTCGTCCGCAGCGAAGCTGCAGCGCGTCGTCGGCGGCGGTAGAGAGACCAATCCCGCAGCGAGGGGCAGAGGGGCGATTTGCCGCGTTCCTGCCTTTTTGTCTCTCTCTTTCCCCCTTTTTAACCCAAAAACCTGCCCCTCTGCCCCTCTGTGGTGACGGTTTGTAATCTGCCGTCTCCAAAACTGTCCAGACGTTAAGGCGGTCAGACGCTTCAGACGGTTAAACTGGTCGGTTTGCGCGGACCTTCCCAACGGCTTTCCGGAATTGTACAATCTTGCTATGCATTACTGGGAGATCATCGCCGACCAAATGAGCAAGGATGGCTTGAGCTGGGGATGCGCGACGGGGCAGACGCGCAGTGGAACGATTCACGTTGTAGATGCCCACCGTGATGACGGAGGGCGTTTCATAGTCCGGGCTGACGAAAAGTTCAACCGCATTCATGGAACTGCAGCGGGCATTGCGCCTTGGAAAATGATTACGCGCGCAATCGGACGAAAGCTGTTCGCGCTGCTTCTGGTAGCGATCTGCTGTGCCACTGCGGCACCGCGCCTGAGCGCCGCTACGATTCGCGTCACGACGTGGAACCTCGAATGGTTCCCGAACCGATAGACTGATCTTCCCAGGCAACGACGCCATCGGCGATGGCCTCGCATCGTCAGGCCGGGCTTCCGCGAGTCTTCTGGAATAGCCAACCCGCCAGCAGCCAGACGCCGAGGATCAGCCCAGTGCCGAATATCGCTGAAAGGAGTAGCCGAGCTGCGCACTTTTTATAAATGTGGGGCGACGGGCGATCAAGCCGAATTCAATTTAAAAATGCATCATGGTTGCATCCGTCGGACCTCTAGTGAGCGTAATACGCGTGAGAAACGTCATATAATCAGTTATAGCGCAATCGAAACGTAGAGGTCTGAAATTATGAATACCGAAATTATTGACACTATGAACAACGAAACCGACGAACAGAGGAATCCAGGGGTCAGTCGTCGCTCCTTTGTGCGCCGTGCAGCAATTGGCGCGTCCCTCCTTCCGCTCTCCGGATTTTTCGCCTCGGCAGCCTCCAGCCTCGGTCAAAGTGGCGGCGGAGTTACTGCTGGTGACATCGCCATTTTGAAGTTTTTGGCCGCCGCCGAGTTAGTCGAGACCGATTTGTGGCAGCAATACAGCGAGCTTGCTTCGAAGAACGGACCCTACCGTGAAGCTCTCCAGGACGTCGATGAAGCGATCGTTGAGTACATTAATGATGATCGTGATAACGAGAGGAGCCACGCGAAGTTCATAAACGCTTATTTGGTCTCAATCGGCCAAGCGCCGGTTAATCTTGACCCATTTCGCACATTACCGAGTTCCAAGGCCGCGGGGGCGCAGCAGAGAGGTCGCCTGACTAACCTGTCGGACTTAACTGTAGATACTAGCTGGTATCTTCGATACCGTTCCAGCGAAAATCCGGACTTTGGCGATACCTTTCCTCAAGTGGCTACTATTGTGGACCAGCCGACCATACCGTTGCGAGATGGAATGCCAAACCTTAAGGTGATAGCCGAAAGCGCTGTCTTCCATTTCTGTGCGATTGAGCAAGGCGGGGCGAGTCTTTACGACTCATTCCTGACGAAGGCTACAAGTTTCGATGTTCTAAAGATTGTCGCCTCCATCGGCCCGGTTGAATTCTATCAATTTGGGACGTTCCAGACCTCCTTGGAGGGAATTACGGCGGCCCGCAGCGAAGACACGGTGATTCCGCAGCTATCGGCGCGATCGGATGTGAGGGAGACATTGCCCGAGCCCTGCGAATTCTTGAGGGAAGGTCTGCCGCTCTGCTCGGTGCTGCGACCACGAACGACGCCGAAGGCTGGTGCGGTCGCTACTACAACGGCGCTGGTCAAATCCGGTTTGTTCAAAGGTCAGAGCAGTGCATTCTTAGGCGCAGTGGTTCAGCTAGCGAAGGCAGCGGATGCCGCGATGAGAAGTTGCTAAGCGCGGAGGTAGGAACTTGAGAACCATCGTTATTGTTGACCTCGCGTAGGCGTTCGAGCTAATCGCACTCACACATATTATGTTACTTGCTAGTTTGATGAACCTCGGCGGCCCGGACTTGATCGTTATACTACTCATAGTATTGGTCCTGTTTGGGGCGAAGAAGTTGCCAGACCTGGCCAAGGGGATGGGTCAGGCGATGAAGGAGTTTCAGAAAGCGAAGGACGAGTTCGCTCACGAGCTGCATCCTACGCGGGTCGCCGACTCTAAGAACGATAAGGGAACTGGCGGTTTGTTGGGCCCGGATGTTTCACAACTCGGCACTAAGCCGACTACCGAAACACCGGCAGCTTGAGGGCGCGCGAGTCAGCTACGTGGCACCGATAGACTGATCTTCCCAGGCAACGACGCCATCGGCGATGGCCTCGCATCGTCAGGCCGGGCTTCCGCGAGTCTTCTGGAATAGCCAACCCGCCAGCAGCCAGACGCCGAGGAACAGCCCAGTGCCGAATATCGCTGAAAGGAGTAGCCGAGCTGCGGACTCTTCATAAACGGCGGCGCATAGGCTGGCATCGGCGCGGTCCAGAGGGAGGCGAATCGCGCCAGACCGCTCGGTGGGACGGCGGGCGGCGGGGATTGGAGCGAAGCAGCAGCAATCCAAGTGGAGTTGCGATCATGAGCGCGGCGAGGCCGATCCAGAGCGCGCGAGTTCGCACCCAGGAACCCGGGGATTCGCCGTGCGTGATGATTCGGTAGAGTAATCCAGTATTGGGCTGTATCAGCGCAACGAAATAAAATGGGCGCCGTGGTTCCGTTCCGTCTTCGGTTTGCGGGGCGACCTTTACTATTTCCATGTCGACAGCAATCGTCCAGCCCAAATCGCGCTGTCTGCCCGCGAGGCACCGGCCCCGCCACTTCTGCAGTGCAGAAGTGCTGGTCTTTGCGCGGATTACGTTGCCTGCTGTCTCTCGTGCTGGGGGGCCGCCCCCGAACGACGCCCACTCCTCACCACTCGCCTTTCAAATTCTGCGCCAGGTGAATGCTGTTGCGGACGGAAAGACTGGCAAAGAACTGCAGGGGTGCGTCGAAAATTCGCGCCCGCCCCAATCGGTGACCTCTCTCACGTGGCCGGAATGCGAGTATCCGTCAAACCCAAACGAATGCAGCGTCGTTGCAGGGTGGCACCACCTGTCATGTCGCGGTCGCTGGCATTTGGCCGCGATCATGCGTGATCACAGCGCCTCGGCTCAGTTTTCAGGCGCTAGAGCAAAGCAAGCGGGCCGCAAACCGGGCCAGTTCGAGTGGTACGCGTTCACGTTCTCTCCAGCGGACTCTGTTATTGTTGCGGTCTCCCATACAGGCGAAGACAGTTGCTTCGTCCATGTTTGGGCTAGGACCCGCGATCTCGCCAGCACCCATTTTGCCGGCTTGCACACCCGCTATTGGCGGAAGCCAAAACGCGGCCCAGGTGAATCCAATTTCGCCGTCATCACTACCCGATATGGCAGGCTCGACACCCATTTGGTCACATTGCGGCCTCACATCACTTCGACCAATGACCTGCAACTGCACTATGGGCCGGACTTTGTCGAATGGAGCGAGGGTTTTGTGTGCAGGCTCAAGCAGCACATCTGCGGAGTGACGATATTCCGCGGTGATCCCGGCACAGGCAAGACTACTTACCTGCGCTACCTCACCCACCGGCTCCGCCGCACACACAAGTTCTACTTCCTGCCGCTGAATGTGTACCCACTCCTGACCGACCCTAGCGCGGTGGATTTCTGGATATCAGAAAACGCGGGGTGCGACCGGAAGAAGGTTGTCATTCTCGAGGATGCCGAAACACTCCTGATGCAACGCGCGCCTGACAACCAGGAACACGTCTCAGCGCTGCTGAACATGTCCGACGGGCTCCTCGGCGACGTGCTCAAGCTGCACCTAATCTGCACTGCGAACTGTTCGATGGGCAAGATCGACGGTGCGCTGCTCAGACCTGGTCGGCTGCTCGGATATCGCGAATTCAAGCGACTACCAAAAGAGCTGGCGCGCTCCTTGGTAGCCGCAAAACACTTGCATACGCCTGTATATGGCGATGTTTCCCTCGCAGAGCTGTATAACGGGGCTGCATCTGAAGCAGGAACGGCTCCATTGGCTTTAACGACGCGCACCTAGACGCAGGCAGTCTATCGGACGCACTGTAACCACGCGGGACATGAAACGAGCGACAACGTTGGAACCGCAGGCTGCCGTGATCAATATGAGGGCGCTGCGTGGCCTTTTCGGCTCGGCCAAAAGCTTGTTTACAGCCTTTTCCCCACTTACACTCCACCCCGATGACTGCAATTGTTGCTCCCGAATCGAGTTCGCGCTTAGCCACCGCCGCGGAGCGAAACCCGCCGGAGTCCGCCTACATCGGGAAACACATTACGCTCTACGACGGCATCTGCAGCTACTGCAAGGGCATCGTTGAGGCTTCGATCAGCAGCGATGAGCGTGAAGTCTTCTTCTTTTCGCCCTTGCAAAGTATTTTCGCTCAGCAAGCGCTGGCACGTTACGGAATAAATTCACT
>JBBSIA010000001.1:0-222136 GCA_038232335.1 Chthoniobacterales bacterium | reverse complement strand
CCGCAAGCTCTACCTGGTGGCCGCGCTTGCGCAGTAGGCGAGTCATCAGCGCGGCTGTGGTCGTGTGGTCTTCAACGAGGAGGATTCTCCGTCCTCCTTTCGGAAGCGGAGGGGAAGGAGCGAGTCCCTCGCTCGCCGTCTCTTCAACTGCCACCGTAAAAAACTCGGCAATGAAAGAGGCTCCCTTGGCCAAGCCTTCGCTTTCTGCGCGAAGCGACCCACCATGCATGTCGACAATCGCCTTGGAAATAGCCAGCCCGAGACCTACCCCGCCAAATGCCTGGTTGATCTCCGGGTCTCCCTGCTCAAAAGCGTTGAAGATTTTCCCTAACGCCGAGGGCGCAATCCCAATTCCCGTGTCCTGCACGATGATGCGCAAACCGGCAGCGCCCGCGTCTTCCGTGCGCACGACGACCTTTCCGTCCGCCGGGGTAAACTTCACGCTGTTCCTGATTAGATTCCAAAAGACCTGCTGAATGCGCGCCGGATCGCCATGGATACAAGGGCGGGTCGACGCCAGCTCCAACACGATTTCCGGTTGCGCCGTCGATTGGTCTCCGCGGACCACGATCGCCGCCTGCTCGAGCAACTCGTGGGCGTCGACCGTCTTGCGATGCAGTTGGATCTTGCTGTTCGAAATGCGCGTCAGATCGAGGAGATCGTCGATTAACCTCGCCTCCAGTTCGACGTTCCGCCGAATCATCGAAATATCGGCGCGGATTTCCGGCGGGATGTTTGGATCGCTCTCCATCGCACTCGCCGCCATCAGCACTGGGTTCAGCGGCGTGCGCAATTCATGGCTTAGAACGGCAAGGAACTGATCCTTCGCCGCATTCGCGCGCCGCGCATCGGCGAGCGTGTGCCGAAGCTCGTCGCGCGCTTTATCGAGCGAGGCGGCGAGGAGCTTGGATTGATTCGCGGCTTGTTGAGCGACGGCCGTATTTCCTCCCGCGACCAGCGCTGTGCGTTCGCCATCGAAGGCAGATGCGATGATCGGGAGGAGCAGGCTGATATCGATGGCGACGTTCAGATCCGGATCGCTTCCGAGCAGCACCATCATGGAGCCGTCCTCGGCGGATAATCCCGTTGCGCACGTGACCGACGCCTCATCGGGGAATGGGAGCTCCGCCTGATGGAACGCTTCCTTCGCGCACCGGCTCAGAAATTCCTTCCACTTTTTTGAGCAAGGCAGAGTCTGCGGAAATCCCGGGGCGGGCAGCAGGATTTCGAGTTCGCGATCACGAACAAAAATCAGCAGATCTTCCGTCCCCGCGTACTGGGCCAGATCTCGCGCTGCCTGCCGGCGGTTCGCGGGTTCCGTCAACGCGGCGATCAACGCCAGCAACTGACCGCGCGGATCCGCGGCACGTTTACGCCGGGAGGACGCAAACGACGGCGGTGCAATTATGGAAGCCATTGAATTGCCCGGTCGTTCTCGCGACTTGTCCATAGGTATTGCATCCGGCGAACTGCGTCTCTCCGAGTACTTCCCTCAGCGCATCCAACTCATTCCCGAAGTCTTTGCCCATCCGCAACCGCGTCGCCACGCAATCGAAGAATAGAGCAACGCCCGGCTGGTGCCCATGCATTTGATCGACCGCAGCGCGGGTGGCATTGGCGGCCGCCTCGCGCGCCGAAGCCGAGTCCGTCGTCATCACGCAGACCGTGGCGCCCTGCGGAATTTCGGCCGCGCATAACACCGAGCCATCGGGATTGATCGCGAGCGGCACCCGCAGTTTGTAGCCGTCGCCGGTTTCGATGCCGAGAATGTTGTGTAAGAAAAACGGCATCGGATCTTTCTCATCGAAGCTCTGGTTTGTGGCCGCCGCATGCTCGCGAAACACCTCCATGATCGGAGAAGCGTTCAGGCTCGCCAGCACCGCACCTTTCGATTCCGTCACCCGCATCGGCTTCGTCGCCGGAGTCCAACCGTGCCGAACGCCGATGCCGATCGGTTTCTCCGAAATGATCTCGAGCGCGACGGCCGCGTCACTCGCGATCTCCTTGCCCGCGAAAACCTGCGTCTTGCGAAAACTCGCATCATCCCCTGCCCCGCCGCCGAAAAATTGGTGACTCCCGCCAGTGGTCAAAGTGAGTTCTTCGATCAACTCATCGGCGTGACCCGCGAGCGCATCGGTCAGGATCAAGGCGGTGCAGTACTCGTTAGACCCTTCCTGGCCGCAGCGGAAATCGCGCACCATCGCTTCCGCTGCTTTCCGCCGATCCGCGCTGATGCCGCGTCCAATCCCGACCGCAAACTGCAACTGCGATGAGCGGATCGCGACCGCACACGCCTTGCCGACCCCATCCGTTTCGTTCGTAAATTCGCCGGCCGACGAGCAACCCACAATCAACGTCGCGCCGCATCCCGCGGTGACGCATTCGACCAAAGCCGCCGCGTCATACTTCGGCGATACAAACAAAATTACCGCGTCCGGCGGCTTCCCGGCGAACGCTGCGGAAATCTGTTCGCCTAACTCACGACCGGCCGCGCGGCTCTCATCGGCCGCCGTATGAACAACTGCGCTCTGCGTTTTCACGGAACTCATTGGCCTGACTTTCCAGCGCTCTCACGCTGATGCAAGGAGCGAAGTCACGTTGCCTGAGCGGGCGGCCACCGTTTTCGGACCCGGCCTCACGTGCTTTAGTCCCGCATGCAGAAGAAGCTTTTTGCCGAACTGGGTCTTGCGCCGGAAATATTGAAGGCGATCGAGCGCATGGGCTTCGAGGAAGCTTCGCCGATCCAATCCGCCGCGATTCCGGTGTTGCTCGGAGGCGCAGACGTCGTTGGCCAATCGCAGACCGGCTCGGGCAAAACGGCGGCCTTCGGCGTTCCCGCGATTCAGTTGGTCGATGCGAGCCTGCGCGCCCCGCAGGTCTTGATCCTTTGCCCGACGCGCGAACTCGCCGTGCAGGTGGCGGAGGAAATTGCCAAGCTCGCATTCTTCAAACGCGGCGTGCGTGAGCTGCCGATCTACGGCGGACAATCCTATGAGCGACAATTCCGCGGGTTAAGCGCGGGCGCGCAAATCATCATCGGTACGCCGGGACGCGTGATGGACCACCTCGAGCGCAAGAGTCTGAAGCTCGATCGGATCAAGATGGTGATTCTCGATGAAGCCGACCGCATGCTCGACATGGGCTTCGTTGACGACATCAAAACGATCCTGCGCGAAGTGCCGGATGAGCGGCAGACGGTCTTTTTTTCCGCGACGATTCCACGGCCCATCCAGGAGTTGATCAAACACTTCACACGGAATCCGGTGAACGTGCGCGTCGAGGCAGAGGCACTAACGGTGCCGGCGATCGAGCAGGTTTATTACGAAGTCGATCGCCGCTCGAAGCTGGAGGTCCTGTGTCGTCTCATCGATCTCGAGGACGTGAAGCTTGCGATCATTTTCTGCGCGACCAAAATGATGGTGGATGAGCTGACCGAGCATCTGACCGCGCGCGGCTACAGCGCGGACAAGTTGCACGGCGATATGACCCAGGCGATGCGCGAACGCGTCATGGGCAAATTTCGCAAGCACACGATCGAGATTCTCGTTGCCACCGACGTCGCGGCGCGAGGTCTCGATGTTGACGATATCGAGGTCGTCTTCAATTACGACCTGCCGCATGACGGCGAAGATTATGTGCATCGCATCGGACGCACCGGGCGCGCCGGTAAAGGGGGGAAGGCAGTCACATTTGTCGCCGGACGTGAAATCTATCGGCTGGAAAACATCCAGCGTTTCACGAAGAGCCGCATCCGCCGCGAGAGAATTCCTTCGGCAGAAGAAGTGGAAGGCAAGCGCGCCACCGCGTTCGCGGACGCGCTTCGCGAGACGCTCGAGAAAGGGGAATACCAGCGTCACGACGAGATGCTCGACCGCTTGTTATCGCAGGATTATTCGGCGACGGACATTGCCTCGGCACTGATCCACTTGTTAGGCGAAGACAAACCGCGGGCCGGCCAACCGATCCCGGAAGACCGCCCTCGCGGCGGAGAACGCGTGCCCGATTCCGGCGCGAGAGAGCGGCGCGAGCGCGGCCGGGATGACTACGCACGTCCGCGGCGAGAAACCCCTGCGCCCCGCGGCCCGCGGGAAGAAGCAGGCATGGTTTCGCACGAAGCGGGGATGGTGCGGCTCGCGTTTAACGTCGGCCGCGCGCATGCAGTTCAACCGGGCGATTTCGTTGGCGTGATCGCGGGCGTGACCGCGATTCCGAAGGGCGAGATCGGCGCAATCCATTTACAAGCCACCAAGACGCTGGTGGACGTGGTCGAAGCGCGCGTGGCGTTAGTCCTGAAGAAGCTCAACGGGATTCAATTCAAAGGTCGTAAGCTAGCTGTCCGAATCGCGAAGTAGGTTACCCGACCGTCGGCGTAGAACGCCGTCGGTGCGGAGTGTTATTGAGGCTTCAGAATTGGGAGGCCGGCTGCCAGCCGAAACCAACTTCATCCCGGGGAGCGGTCGCCGCGGTGACCTGGTGATGGCACCGTCGCCGCCACGAATGTTTACCCCGCGAATCCTTGCTCCCGAAGCTCCTGCGCGTGCTTCCCCGCCGTTCGCATTTCCCTGGTAGTTTTCTTATCTTCCCAGCCACGTTTGTGTGGTTTGCACAACGCGCAAGAACTCCGCTTCGGCGCCTTGAACCGGCGCTTCGTGAGATGCGTTTTCAAAAGCTCGCGGTACCCGCCTTCCTCAGCTCATTTGCAGCCGAAGAGTTTCCGCGATCTTACGCGCGATGGCGACGCGACGCGGGGGAGTTACCTTGCCCCGCTGTTCTTTGAATTCCGCTTTCGATAACAGATAAATCACGTCGCAGCGCACCGCTGTTTTCCAATCAAGACCATCTGCGCCATTGAGAATGACCTCGTTCTTTTTCGCCTCGCGATTGACCTTCGCCGAAGTGCAGATCAGCGCATTCACGTAATCAAGATCGTCGTTCAGACAACGCTCATCGTTGGAGATGATGACTGCGGGATGCGGCCTTTCCTTCTCAAAGGGAAAGAGATGGATCTCCCACTGCCTCACTTTACGATCTTCCGCGCCGAGCGAGCGCCGAGCTTATTGGAAGCTTTCGCCTCCGCCTTATCATAGCAATCCGCAAAGTATCCATGCGGGCGCATCGGCACCGGCTCGGGGATTTCAAGTTGCTTGAGGACAAGGAGCTTCGACTTGCGCACGATCACAATCTGCTCGCCTTCCAGCGCACGATCCGCGATTTCGCCGAGTCGTTGTTTCGCTTCACTGATCGAAACTGTTGCAGGCATGGTCTTATTTTGGTCTATTTCCAGACAGAAACAAGTTGGATTTTCGTCCGTCGTGATCATTGCCATGCAACTCGCCCCTTTCTGGTTGAGCGAAACCGCGGTTTGCCGATGATCATTTGGAAGGACGGCAAAGTCCGCGAAGTTCTCGCGTGAGTCGCGAGGAAATGTCGATTTAGACGCGACTCCAATGGGGCGACCCGGAGAGCTTGATCGCCGTCGACGTTACCGTCTTGAAGTCCCAGCGCTAATAGCGCATCGTCATCGGCCCGCGGCCTTTTCGCAACGCTCGAGCAGCCGCGGCGATTCCATCCTATCCGCCCAGGCCGCGAATCCGGTGTCGCACCGCGCCAGCGCAGCGTCTCGACCTTCTTAAAGAGCGGCGCATCGGTGCGCGGGGTCGCGAGCTTCTTGAAGAGCAGTGCGAGATCGCGCCGTCCGCCGAGGACGTTTGACGGAAGTTTTCGATCTGACCGTGGCGGTTCAAAAGCTGGGCGGCGGTCTTAGGGCCGATCCCAGCGATGCCGGGGTAGCCGTCGGCCGCGTCGCCCACGAGCGCGAGCAGGTCCGGAATGAGCGGCGGATCGACGCCGAACTTTTCGCGTATCCCAGCCGCATCGCGAATCGTTTTACGCCGGCCGTCGATCTGCACCACGCGCGTGTCTCGCACGCATTGCGCCAGATCCTTATCGGGGGTCCAGATGGCGACTTTCTGGACTTCTTCGTCCTCCGACGCGAGATGCGCGGCCGAAGCGAGCGCATCATCGGCTTCGAGCTCGATCATCGGCCAAACGACAACGCCCATCGCCGCAAGCGCCTCCTCGAGCGGATGGAATTGCGCGACCAGCGCGGGCTCGATGCCGGCGCCGGTCTTGTAGTCCGCCCAAAGCCGATTGCGAAATGACTCGATCACGTGGTCGGTGGCGACGCCGAGGTGCGTGTCGCCGTTTTCAATCATCTGGAGCACGGTCTGCAGAACGCCGACGACCGCGCCATAAGGGCGGTCCACGCCTTTGGTGAACCGGCGCAAGCCGTAGAAGTGACGAAAGAGCTCATAGGTGCCGTCGACGAGGTGAACGATCATATTGGGTCAATATTAGATCTCGTGGCGGCGCCTCAAAGGCCGTCGACAGGTCAAATGTCACATGTATAGGCACGACCCCGCTCACGTCCCCCTCCAAGCTTTACGCAAAAGCGTGAGCTCATCCGTGGAGCGCACGCGCCTCGCGTGCTGGTGACGGCGCCCTCGCCGTAACGAACTTTTTCTGCTACGATAATTTCATGAAAGCTGCGCTCGCCGAACCCGAGATCGTAACGAAGAAAGGCAAGCCGGTTTCGGTGATTCTGCCGATCAAGCAGTACCAGGAAATCTTGGAGCGGCTTGAGGACGCTGAAGACGTCGCCTGGCTGAAAAAGGCCCGCCGCAAGCGTTTCCATTACCAACCGTTGGAGGATGTGTTGGCCACCCTTCCAAATTCGTGATCAGGCTTGGGGAACGCACGTTAGCAGCGTGCTGGTTTCGGCTGCCAGCGAAACCAACTTTTCAATTAAGAGATGGCCTACCGGTTCCATGACACGTCCCACGTCGCGAAACGCGCACGAGAACGCCGATTCACCGTGGAACAGGCGATGCTCACAATCGATCAGCCGACGCGCATCCTTAAAACACCGCCTCGACGCGGCAATCACGGCGGAACGATATCGTTGTTTTTCCGAGCATTCGGAAATAGAATTTTAGTCGCAGTCGCCGAAGTTAGAAACAATGAGTGCTGGATCATCACCGCTTACTGGGAAGAAGGGCGTTAAAGCCTTTGTCATCCGGACCACACGCACGCCGGTCGTCGAAGTCGATACGGAAGCGACGGCCGCTTATGTACGATTCAGCCGGGCTAGAGTTGCGCGGACCATGCCGTTTGGCGGGAAGCACAGTCTCGCGATGATTGACCTCGACCAAAAAGGCAACGTCATCGGCATCGAGTTCATCGGTCAGAAAGACTTCAGTATTCGCGAACTCCTGAGAGATGCTCCGATCGAGCTGTCGGACGCTGCACTCAACCGGACTCGTTACGTGACGGCGGACTTACAGACGGCGTGATTCCGTTCGGGGAGCGTACGCGACTCGCGTGCCGGTTTCGGCGACTCGCCCAAACGAACTCTTGCTGCTATAATTATCCTACCTCATGAAAGCTGCCCTCGCCGAGCCTGAGATTGTGACGAAGAAGGGGAAACCGGTATCGGTAATTCTCCCGATCAAGCAATATCAGGAATGCTGGAGCGCCTGGAGGATGCGGAAGATGTCGCCTGGCTGAAAAAAGCGCGCCGCAGGAAGCTACACTATCGGCCCTTGGAGGAAGTCCTCGCCGATCTCGCGAAGAACTAGGTGATGTATCAGGTCGTCCCCTCGCGTGCTGGTGATGGCGCCTCGCCATCACGAACTTTTCATGATACAAATTCCTGAAATCGAATGAGCACAATCACCGAAATTCAGGAGGCAATCACGCGTCTGCCAGCCGACGAGAAGACGGCGCTATCAGCTTGGCTGCAATCTCAAGAAGAGCCGGCGATGTCCGAAGCGGAAGAGGCAGCTCTGCTCGCGTCTCTCGATAGAGCCGCAAGCGAGCTCGATGCCGGCAAAGGTATTCCCATCGATCGCGTCCGCGAGGACATCCGCCGATGGGCTACAAAGTAATCTTTGCTTCGCAAGCCCACGCGCGTCTCGAAGAGATCGTCCGCTTCATTGCGCAGGATGACCCGCAAGCCGCGATCCGTTTTGGACTTCTTAGCCGACCGCGCGGAGTCGCTCAGAAACTTTCCAGAACTCGGCACGCCTTACCGCAAGCGAGCGTACGTGCGTCGGCTCTTGTGCAAGCCATACCTGATTTACTATCGTTTGCGTCCACAGGAACGGGTTATCGAGATCATGGATTTCTGGCACTCAGCGCGGCGTGATTTTGCGTTATGACGCGAGGCAAAGTTCCGTTCGGCACCGCCAAGTTCTGTCGGCTTCGGAATGCGCGGTATCTCACGTGGCGCGATGCATTCGAAGTCGAGTTCGAGGACGGCATCGCTTTCTTGAGACACACCAAGCGATTCGGAGAGCAAACAAGATCAAGCGCACCGCGTCTCCTGTTCAAGTGAAGCTGGAGCGGCAAACCCGCAGCGGGTTCTTTGTGCATTACGACAATGGCAGACGGCCGAAGTGTCGTGGTCATTCGTTCGCGAATTGCCGCCGAAGAGATGAAATGCTCCCGACGCAGCGACTGCCGGTGAATTGACGGTCACGATCCCGTCCGGCTATTCTGCGCAATGCCCGCGAAGCTGTCCGCCGTGATCGACACGCGCGTCATCTATTGCGGCGATAACCTCGACCAGCTCCGCAAACTGCCGGACGCGTGCGTCGATCTCATCTACATCGACCCGCCCTTCAACTCGAACCGCAACTACGAGGTCTTCTGGGGCGAAACGAAGGAGAAGCGGAGCTTCGAAGATCGCCACGAATCGACCAAGGCTTACGTCGACTACATGCGCCCGCGTTGTGTTGAGCTCGCACGTGTGCTCAAGAAAACCGGCAGCTTTTACTACCACTGCGACTGGCACGCCAGCCACTACGTGAAAGTCATGCTCGATCAGATCTTCGGCGAAAATAACTTCATCAACGAAATCATCTGGAAGCGACAGTCCGCACACAGTGACGCCACAGGGCTCGAAGCATCTTGGCCGCGTTCACGACAGCATCTTCTTGTACAGCAGGGGCGACGATTATACGTTCACGCATATGTACCGGCCCCACGACGAGGAGTACATCGAGAAGTTCTACAAGCACGTGGAGCCAAAGACGGGCCGCAGATACTCGTTGGGCGACATCACAGCACCAGGCGGCGCAGCGCCTTCAAAGGGGAACCCGCAGTACGAGTTTCTAGGCGTGGAACGCTGGTGGCGTTTCAGCCAGGAGCGGATGAAAGAGCTGCATGCACAAGGCCGGATCGTGCAGACGAAGCCCGGGCTGTTCCACGCGAGAAACGATATCTCGATGAAGGCAAGGGCGTACCGCTCGGCACGGTTTGGGACGACATCGGACCGGTGCAAGGCGCGGGCGAGTCGTTGGGTTACCCAACGCAGAAGCCGCTCAAGTTGCTCCAGCACATTCTCGAGATCAGCAGCAATGAGAACGACGTCGTCCTCGATGCATTCTGCGGATGCGGCACTGCTCTGGTCGCGGCGCAACTGCTCAAGCGTCAATGGCTCGGAATCGACATCTCGCCTACTGCGTGCCGAGTAGTCGCGCAGCGCCTGAAGAAGGACACCGGACTGACGGAAGACGAAAAGCTGCAACGGATCGGCCGCGGTTTCGTCGTGCGGGACCTACCGAAAACAGAAGCAGAGTTGCGCAAATATCCGCCGTTCGAGTTTGAGAACTGGGCGGTTGTCGCGCTCGGCGGCACGAAGAACGCCCGGCAAGTTGGGGACATGGGAATCGATGGCCGCATCTTCCCTGTCTCAGCACTAGACAATCTTCGCGTCGCTGAATCGGATGAACTTGCGCTAGAGGAACGCTTTTATGCGTTACAAGTGAAGCAGAAGGACAAGACCGGCCGTCCAGATATCGATGCGTTCGAAACCGCGATGCGCCGCGCGAAGTGCGATAAAGGTTTCTTCGTCAGCTTTGACTACAGCAGCGACGCCATGCGTGAGATAGACCGATTCTTTCGCGAAGAGCACCGCATCATTGTTCCACTAACTGTCCGAGAAATCCTCGATGAAGAGATCGCCCGGAAGCTGGCATAGATTCATTGCTGAGGATCGAGTAGATGGCTGGCAAACGACAGCACTATCTCCCGCAGCTCTTGCAGCGCGGGTTTGCAAGCTCACTCGACCGCCGGCGGACGTGGCTTTACCGGGAGGACGCCGCACCACGCGAGGTCGGCATGCGCGACGTGGGCATTGAGGAGAACTTTTATAGCGTCGATTCCGACGGGTCGCTTGACGCAGCGATCACCGAAATTGAGCGCGATGAGTTTGTCGAAATGATCGAACACTTCCGTAGTAGCACCACGGTAGCGGCCAACCTGCTGGAGCGATTACCAAGCTTGATTGCACATTTGGAGGTTCGGAGCCGCCACCTTAGAACGACCTTTGGCGCGCTAGTCGATCGTGCTTGGAACGATCAGCTCCGACACTTCGACAATCCGGCGCTAGGCGCGGCCCTAGTCCGGAAGCATGTAGGGAGAAACCCTGCAGAATTGAGGGCTATGGCCGCCCGCGAACTGAGGTCAAAGGGGCTGCCCGTAACCCTGGCTCCCACCATGGCGAAACAAACCGCGAAGACGATCGCCGAAATGCCAGACGAGTTGCTCCTGGCGACGTTTTGGAAACCGCTCCTTCCGCACATTCGCAATGCCCTTAAAGCGCGGCTTGTCGCGAGCATCAAGCAGGCGCACGTGGACGCATTACGCAGGAGCGTTGCCCCAGACGTTCGGGCATTACAATATCGGCACTTACGGTTCGCAATAGTCGACGTCGCCACAAACGATCTGGTGCTCGGCATCGCCGCCGACGACATTGCGCGCGGGATGTTCTCCGCCACCGTTCGCCACGCGCAGCATCGCTGTATCCGGCTCAGCAACGGCGCGCGGGTCATTTGCATCCACCGGAGTGATGCGACGCATCAGTGGTGTTTAACGTTTCGGAAGGCGCAGGTTGGAAGCCGTTCCTCAACAAGGACGACGATCCCCTCGCGGTATATCTTCCCGTGACTCCAAATAAGGTGGTCGTCGGGTCTGTCGCCGCCCCGCAAATCGAATCAGAAGACCTTCGTCAGCACGTAGCACGCACGTCGCAGAGCTTTTTCATCAGCCATGAATCGTCGGCATCGACGGTCAGACTCTCGGACCAAATCGGCCTTGAGGCGATGCCGCTTTCCGAAGCCGAATAGCGGAGCATCAACGCGGAAGTCATCCGGGAACAGCTCTCCTAAAGCCCAGATACGTCGGCGAGACAGACAACGGTGACGAAAGTCTAGACCCGGTATGCGCCTATGCGAACTGCTGAAGCCCGGCCGCTTCGCCTTGGTCTTGCGGCTTCGTAGCGAGACCTTTATTTTTCCGTCTTCCACCTCCACACTGATATTCTTGTCCGGCTCGATTGGATAGCTGACGAATTGGCCGTTCTGCAGCTTAACCTCAATCACGCGAGATGGATCATTTGCGGTGCCGCCCCATCGTCGTATCACGACGACGCACAGCAAAACTACTCCGGCCGCAACGAAAAGGATTTGAAAAGCGCTGAACACCCGGATTGTCGCTGCATAAATATCAAAGCTCTCCTCCTCGCTTAGACGGTTGACGCCTCGCATGAGGAAAAGGAGCCCGAAGACTGACGACGCCGCGAAGAGGCCGATGGACCACCACAGCAGGAGACTCGATATCGCGCCCGGTCGCGACGACGCGACGCCGACGACAAAGGCGATGCCGCCAAAAGCCAACGTTAAGAACTGCTTCGTTAAGTCGAAGCCGAGCTTCGCAGCCTCCTGTTTATGCTCCTCTGCCACGGCCTACCTGCAGAAAGGGAAGATTCGGCACCAGCGCGCTTGAACAGCGGCAGCAAGGTCCTCTTGTGTCACGGACGTGCGGCGAGCAGGCATACGTAACACTCTCGAGAGCCGCGCCTCTGGCGGGCGAGGCCCGACAGAGGCCTCGCCCAAACCCGTAAAAACCTGCCGAGCGCCTCAGGCGCGGCCCGAGACGGCCGATCTTTACCTGCTATAGATTACTGTTAACTCCTATAAAACCTTCGCGTTCGAGATAGAGAATGATCTCCTGGGCCGCTTCTTCGGGCGTGACCTGGGCGGTGTCGATGACGATTTCAGCATCCTGAGGTTCCTCGTAGGGATCGGAGACGCCGGTAAATTCCTTGAGGATCCCGGCACGCGCTTTTGCGTAGAGACCCTTGCGGTCACGGCGTTCACAAACGGCGACCGGAGTCGATAGATGCACGATGACGAATCCGCCCAGCGGCTCGATCATCGCGCGCACCTCTTTGCGCGTGACGTCATACGGCGCAATCGGAGCGCAAATCGCGATGCCGCGATTTTTCGTAATCTCGGACGCAACGTACCCGATCCGCCGGATGTTGAGGTCCCGGTGTTCCTTGGAAAAGCCGAGCTCCGAGGAGAGGTGTTTGCGGACCAGATCACCATCGAGGAGCGTGACGGGTCTGCCTCCCATTTCGAGGAATTTAATGAGAAGGACGTTGGCGATGGTGGATTTACCGGCCCCAGAAAGCCCACTGAAGAAGATTGTTACGCCCTGCTTATGCCGCGGGGGAAAACTGCGGCGCAGTTCCTCGGCCACATCCGGGTAGGTAAACCATCCTGGGAGGTCGCGGCCTTCACTCAGGCGCTGACGCAATTCCGTGCCCGAGATGTTCAGGACGCGCACATGCGCCGGAACTTCGTCGTTTGGCAAATACTTGGCTTTGTCTTCCACATAAACCATCTCTTTGAAAGGAACCATTCCGACCCCGATCTCCGTTTCGTATTTCCTGAATAAATCCTGAGCTTCGTAGGGCTCATAGAACCGCTTGCCGTTCGCATCTTTCCCGGGGCCGGCGTGATCGCGCCCGACGATCAGATGGGAGCAGCCGTGATTCTTGCGTATCAGAGCATGCCAGATCGCTTCTCGGGGACCACCCATTCGCATGGCGAGGGGCAGGAGTGAAAGTTTAGCCGTCCCGGCTGGAAATTTCGCCAGAATAAGCTGATAACAGCGCACCCGGATGAAATAATCGACGTCGCCGGGCCGCGTCATGCCGACGACGGGGTGAATCAGCAGACTCGCTTCCACCTCCCGGGCTGCGCGAAAAGTGAGTTCGACATGCGCCCGATGCATGGGGTTGCGGGTCTGAAACGCCACCACCCGCCGCCAGCCGAGGCGTGCGAATTCTGCACGCAATTCAGCCGGAGTTGAACGCAGGCTCTGAAAATCGTAAACAGAGGGCGGCCGCAAACCTTCCAACTGCCCGCCGACGTACCACGGGTTGGCTTTATTGAGCAAATAATTAACGCCAGGATGGAGCGGGCTCGTCGTGCCAAACACCTGTTCGCCTTCCAGCTTGCGATCGGGTTGCCACACGTCTTCCACGTTTAAAATTGCGAGGACGACTCCTTCTGCATCCCGCAATGCGACTTTGCTGCTTCCCGGTGCCAGGGACCTGGCAAAACGCTCGCTCACATCGAGCGTGATGGGCATCGGCCACAGAACTCCCGTCGTTAGTCGTAATTGGTGGCAGACATTTTCATAATCTGCCTGGCTCATAAAGCCGCGCAGCGGAGAAAAACCGCCGTTTAGCAGCAGCTCCAGATCGCAAACCTGCCGCGCCGTCAGGTCCCATGAAGGAAAATGTTTCGACTTCGCTTTGAGTTCAGTCGCTTTCTCCTGACCTGCCTGGAGGTCAATAAGTTCGCCGCCATGTGCGGGCACGAGATGATTCTGACTTGGTAAAGTGCTCAAAAGTACGCCTCCACGGGTGTAGAGCGAAATCGAAGCTTAATTTATACCCGAAAGCTCAAGCGACGCCTGCGATTGGTGCAACAACTTGCCTCACGTGCTGGCGCGACGGGATCCCGCGAGCTCGCTGGAACTGCTGGGAAATCGTAGAAGAGGAATCAGGAGCAGGAGCAGGAGCAGAAAACATTGAAGGCAGCATTCTCCTGCTTTTAATCCTGATCTTGCTCCTGATTCCTATTCGGCAAACCCCTTTTTTGGTCACCAAGGAACTCGAGTTACTGCGACGCGCGTCAGGCGTTCTCTTTTCTCTTAGCAGCTGAAGGCTTTTCTCCGGGCGCGGAGATTTCGATTTCCTTTTGGTCCACGCAAACGGCCCATTTGTTCGGCTTCACCGGTCTGCCAAGTCGAGTCGCGTGAACCTGCGTGAACTCCGCGCCAAAGAGAAGAATTTGCGACGAGTAGTAAATCCAGAGCAAGAGCGTGATCAGCGAGCTGGCCGCGCCGTAAGCCGAGGCAGCCGCGCCGCTGCCGAGATATAATCCGAGCGCCCATTTGCCGATCAGGAAAAAGAGCGCCGTCATGACCGCACCGAACCAAACGTCTCGCCACCGGGTCTCGGCGTCGGGCAAAACCTTGAAAATCATCGCGAACATCGTCACGACGACCGCGAAATCGAAAATCAGGTAAACGGTGATCGCGATCCCGAATCCGCCCGGCAGCTGCGCCTGGATGTAATGACTAAATCCTTTCAGAAGCGCTTCCACTGTGAGTGAGACCAGGAGCACGAAACAAA
This sequence comes from Chthoniobacterales bacterium, assembly GCA_038232335.1. GTDB lineage: Bacteria > Verrucomicrobiota > Verrucomicrobiia > Chthoniobacterales > UBA10450 > JACCXL01. The sequence goes on along the minus strand of JBBSIA010000001.1, from coordinate 207,582 downwards.
GACCCGCGACCATAGCAAAGGAAAGGAACCGCGCCCGCAGAAATCCCCAGACTCCCGCGCCGGGCTTCGCTTTCACGCCCCAGATCGTATTCAGCGAATCCTGCAGCTGACCGAAGACTCCGCTGGCGCCGAAGAGTGCAAGGAGAATTCCGCTGATGGTCGCCAGCGCGCTCTTGTGCGGTTGCGCAGCTTTCTGGGCGATGCCTTGGACGACATCGATCGCGCTCTTATCGAGATAGAAACTCATCTGCGCGGTAATTTTGGTCCACGCTCCCGACGGATCGTGGCGAAAGAGAACACCAATGACCGCAAGCAAAACGAGAATCAGCGGCGCGAGCGAGAAAACGGTGTAGTAGGCAAGCGCGGCTCCGAGCTGTGGCGCCTTATCTTCGAGCCATTCGCTCGCGGTGGTTTTCAGAAGACCACCTGCGGTCACAAAAACCGATTGCTTCTGCGCGTTAGCCATGCCCCTCCGGTGTAGAATCGCGCGACACGCGAAACGAGGATGGGGCACGCCGCGTTAAGTTACGCCGTCGACATTACGATATCGGTGCATGGAGCAGCGTAGCGCGAGCGTCTCGCTTGCGTTCTGTGCAGCTTTCGCAAGCCGGAGCCTCGCGCTACTTTGATTTAGCTCGCCATTGATGCATGCCGCCTGCCTCTGCTGGTGCGATGTAATAGCCAATCCCGCGACTTTTTTAAGCTGCGGGCTGAAAGCTCGGTTCTGTTGCTGCGGATATCAGCGACACTCGCCCGTAAAAAAAGCGCGACCATTTCTGATCGCGCTACGGAAGCTAAGGAAAATTTATTTAGTGGATGTCTTCCTAGTTCGTACTCCTTCTCAAGCAGCATCGATGCCACATAGCGCAGCTGCTCGCGGACTCGTTTACCGAACGACGGCGGTAACCTCTGCGAGGCTCTCCCACTGCGCATTCAAACGCGCGAGCTCTTCGCTGACGGCGGCGAGCTCGCGATTGAACTGCATCGCCGGCCCACCCACATCGTAGGTCTCCGGTTTCTCTAACTCGGCTGTCAATTCTTTCTGCCGCGCCTCGAGAGTCAAAATCTGCATCTCAAGATCGCGCACGCGCTTCTGCTGGTCACGCAATCTTTTCGCTTCAGCTTTCCTCTCTTCGGCAGCGGCGCGGCGGAGGTCGCGGGTTTCTCGAAGGCCGGGCGCAGCATGAGTTTGCATCTGCTCGAGCGGCCGCGCACTTGCGAAGTTCCCGTCACTGGTGAGGGCCGCGCGCGCAGACGTTGCGCGCGATTTACCCAGGTAATAATCGTAATCACCGGCATATGGCGTCAGCTGTCCCACATTGATGTGGAGCACCGTTTTAGCAACCGTGCGAATGAAGTAAACGTCATGACTGATGAAAATCAGTGTGCCTTCGTATTGCGCGAGCGCGCCGACGAGTGCGTCAATGCTGCCGACATCCAGATGCGTCGTCGGCTCATCCATCAGAAGCAGATTCGGCGGATCGAGCAGTAGTTTTACCAGAGCGAGCCTGGTTTTTTCTCCACCGCTCAAGACGGCGGTGGTTTTGAAAACATCATCGCCGCGGAAGAGGAATGAGCCGAGCACCGTTCGCGCGGTTTGTTCGGACACCGGATTTGGCATATCGCGGGCCGTCTCCAGCACAGTCATTTGGGGGTTCAGCATATCGACCCGGTATTGCGAAAAATAACCGACCTTCGCGTTGTGCCCGAGGTCGCGCGTGCCAGCCTGCACTTCGAGCACGCCGGCGAGTAACTTCAGCAGGGTTGATTTCCCAGAACCATTTGGGCCGACCAACACCGTCCGCTGGCCGCGTTCCGCTTCGAAATTTAATCCGCGATAAACAACGAGATCTCCGTAGGCATGATCGACCTCTTTCAGCGTGATCACACGGTGTCCGCTTCGTAATGGCTGTGGAAATCGAAAGTGCACCGTTTTTTCGCGCGCGACCGGCGCCTCGATTTTCTCCATGCGCTCGATCTGCTTGAGCTTGCTTTGCGCCTGCGACGCTTTGCTTGCCTTCGCGCGAAAGCGATCCGCGAACGCTTGCAGCGACGCGATCTCGCGCTGCTGATTTTTGTAGGCGGCAAGCTGTTGCTCTTCGCGCGCGGCCTTTTGCTCGACATAGGTATCCCAGTTTCCGCGGTAGCGATGGAGCCGGCGATGCGCGATCTCCACAATCGAACCAGCCAGCTGGTTCAGGAACTCGCGGTCATGCGAGATCATGAGAATCGCTCCCGGATATGTCGTTAGGTATTCCTGAAACCAGACCAGTGATTCAAGGTCGAGATGGTTCGTCGGCTCATCGAGCAAGAGCAAATCCGCTTCCTGCACGAGCAGGCGCGCCAGATGCGCACGCATCACCCAGCCGCCGCTCAAAGTCCTTGCCGGTCGTTCGAAATCCGTCTCGCGGAAGGCGAGTCCCGAGAGAATCCGTTTCGCTTTCGGTTCAATTTGCCACCCGCCCTGTTCATCGAACGCGTGCAGCGCGTTATGATGTTCCTCGGAATCCTCGGGCGTTGTTTTCAACGTGCGCTGCGCTTTCGTCAGCTCCGCGGAAATTGCACACGCCATTTCCAACACCGTTTCCTCACCAGCCGGAGCGTTTTCCTGCGGGAGAAACCCAATCGTGGCGGCCTTCTCCAGCGCCACCCGCCCGCTGTCCGGAGACGCTTCGCCCAGGATGAGCGAGAAAAGCGTCGACTTGCCGGCGCCATTCGGGCCGACCAAACCCACGCGATCGCCGCGGTTCACCTGGAGCGACGCTTCTTCGAAGAGCGTGCGCCCGGCAAAGCTCTTGGTCACTTGAGAAATCGTCAGCATAAAAGAGCGGCGAATCTCGCGAAGAGAACGGGTGCTCGCAACTGCGGCGCAAAAATGCCGTCAGCGCGGAGGGAGTGGCGGCCGTCACTTTTTCATGCTGCGCTTGTACAAGCGCAGCGCAGGTGATTGCGCGCCCTATCCTGGTTTCCGCCTCGGGGCCGAAATAGAAGCACCGCTCCCACGACTGGCAACGCACGCGCGGGTTGCGTAAGCTTTTGGGTAGCGCACAAGGCTCGCGTGCTGGCGACCCGGAACGCTTTCGGGGTCGCGAACTTTCGTCCGGTATCCGAAAGTAAACTAAGAGTTCCTGAGAAAGGTTTCCCTCTCGGACCAAAGCCGACGAATTAGCAATCAAATGCTAACTGCCGTGGAAATTTGCTCAATCGTGCTGAAAAGTTTTTGCGCATCTACCGGCTTGGTAAGATGGAAGCGAAAACCGGCCGCCGCGCTGCGTGCGATGTCGGCTTCCATCCCGTAGCCGGTAAGGGCGATCCCGACGATCGCCGAGCTTGCGCGCAGCGCCTCCATTACCTCATAACCATTCCCATCGGGTAATCCAAGATCGCTGATCACCAGATCAAAGCTTTGCTCTTGCGCGACCGCGAGCGCGCGCGCCTTTGTCTCTGCTAGCGCGACTTCGTGCCCGCGCTTGCGCAACAGTCGCACCATAAGCGCCGCCGTGGTCGCGTGATCCTCCACGAGAAGGATTCTTCGTCCCAGACTCATGAGCGGAATCGAAGTGGCAGGCGCAGCGCGCGCCGCCTCATCACGTGACACATTGTCGAACTCGAGAATAAAGGAAGCTCCCTTACCTACGCCGTCACTTTCCGCCCGCAGCGAAGCCCCGTGCATTTCCACGAGCATCTTCGAAATCGCGAGGCCGAGGCCCAGACCTCCAAACATCCGATTAACATCGGTGTCACCCTGTTCGAAGGCGTTAAAAATCTTCGGCAACGTCACTGCCTCGATCCCGATTCCCGTGTCAGTCACTTCAACGCGCAAGCGGTCGGGCCCACCGTCTTCCGTGCGAACGGTAACCCTGCCATCCGGGGGCGTAAACTTCACACCGTTTCGGATCAGGTTCCAAAACACCTGTTGAATCCGCGCCGGATCACCGTTGATGCAGGAATTTGCCGCGGTCAGCTCCAGCGCAATTTCGGGCTGCGAAGCGGAAGGATCGCCACGCACAACGATCGTCGCTTCCTCGAGCAGTTCGTGTGCATCGATCACTCTGCGATACAATTGAAGTTTACCATTGGAGATGCGGGTGAGGTCGAGCAGATCGTCGATCAATTTCGACTCCAGCTCGACGTTGCGCCGGATCATTGAGATATCGGCGCGGATTTCCGGTGGAAGATTTGGATCGGTTTCCATCGCGCTCGCGGCCATCAGCACTGGGTTCAACGGCGTGCGCAGTTCATGACTCAAGACCGCGAGGAATCGATCCTTCGCTGCATTTGCGCGGCGCGCATCGGCGAGTGTGTTCCGTAGTTCAGCGCGCGCCTTGTCGAGAGAAGCCGCCAGCAGTTTAGCCTGGCTCGCGGTTTGTTTCGCAACCGCCGTATTTCCTTGCGCAATCAGCGCCGTCCGTTCTCCGTCGAACGCCGCTGCAATAATCGGGAGAAGCAGGCTGATGTCGGTGGCGATATCGAGATCGTGCTCGCCTCCGAGAAGAACCAGGACTGAGCCATCTTCCCCGGCCAACCCGGTGGCGTTCGCGGCCGATGCTTCATCCGGGAATGGCAGCTCTGCCTGATAAAAAGAATTCCGGGTGCAATAACCTAGAAACTCCTGCCAGCGTTTCGAACTGGGCAGCGTTTGCGGAAATCCCGGCGCTGGGAGAAGGATTCCGAGTTCGCGATCCGGGAGGAAGACGAGCAGATCTTCCGCGCCAGCATGTCCGGCCAGAGTCCTCGCTGCCAACGGCCGATTCACCGGCTCGGTCAATCCGGCGATGAGCGCCAGCAAACGACCCCCGGAATCAGCGGCACGCTTATGCCGGGAGGACGCAAACGACGGCTGTGCAATTATGGAAGCCGTTGAATTGGCCGGTCGTTCTGGCGACTTGTCCATAGGTGTTGCATCCCGCGAACTGCGTTGGCCCGAGCACTTCCTTCAATGCTTCTAGCTCGTTCCCGAATTCTTTGCCCATCCGAAGTCGGGTGGCCACGCAGTCAAAGAATAGAGCAACGCCGGGCGGATGCCCGTGTAATTGCTGCACGGCGGCGCGCGTCGCATTCGCCGCCGCCTCGCGCGCGGACGCCGAGTCCGTGCTCATCAGACACACCGTGGCGCCCTGCGGGATTTCGGCCGCGCATAACACTGACCCATCCGGATTGATGGCGAGCGGCACCCGTAATTTGTAGCCGTCACCCGTCTCCATTCCGAGAATGTTGTGCAGGAAGAAGGGCACCGGATCATTCTCATCTAACGTCTGGTTGGTCTCATGCGCGTGCTCACGAAAAACGTCCATGATCGGCGAAGCGTTCAGACTCACGAGCACCGCGCCTTTGGATTCGGTCACCCGCATCGGCTTGCTCGCCGGTGTCCAACCGTGCCGCACTCCGATGCCGATCGGTTTCTCCGACACGATCTCCAGCGCGATCGCCGCGTCGCTCGCGATCTCCTTGCCCGCAAACACTTGTGTCCGGCGGAAACTGGCATCATCCCCCGCACCGCCGCCGAAGAATTGATGACTGCCGCCGGTCGTCAAAGTCAGGTCTTCGATCAACTCATCCGCGTGTCCCGCCAGCGCATCCGTCAGGATCAAAGCCGCGCAATACTCTTTCGATCCTTCTTTGCCGCAGCGAAAATCGCGCGCCATTTCTTCCGCCGCTTTCCGCCGATCCGCGCTAATGCCACGTCCGATTCCGGCCGCAAATTGCAATTGCGAAGAGCGGATGGCGACTGCGCACGCTTTGCCCACGCCTTGGGTCTCGTTCGTAAATTCGCCCGCCGAGGAACATCCCACGATCAACCTGGCGCCGCATCCTTCCGTGACGCATTCCACCAAAGCGGCCGCATCATACTTCGGCGAGACGAATAGAATCACCGCATCAGGCGGCGTGCCGCTCATGGCAGCGGAGATTCGTTCCCCCAGATCACGACCTGCCGCACGGCTCTCCTCGATTGCTGTATAAACAACCACACTCTGCGTTTTCACAGACTCCATTGGCCTTGATTCTCGTTTGCTCTGTTGCCGATGCAAGAGACGAAGTCTCACTGCCCGCTCGCTTTGCTTGATGATAGCGCTTTGCGACTCGTTTGAGACAAATGGTAGGAGGAGACTCCGTCGAGCCACAAATCAGGACTTCCTGAGATCCCGACCGCCCCCCTTTGAGCAGAACCGCAGAGGACTTCGTGGAAAGACTCGAAACTCACGCGCGATGCCGTTAAGCCTTTCGGCTGCGCTGGCTCTCCATTGTCGCGATTCTGCTCTCGATCACGTCGCTTAGGGCAAGCGAGATTCGTCAGTTCAGCATTCCGACGCTTGAGAAACTCGGTCACGAAACTCGCGACGCGACAGCATCGCGGCGCGCGCAGAGGACGTTGTAATCGAGACGCAGCCGGTCGCGCGCTCGCTCAAGATGCGCGGCTGGATCACGGAATTGCGCAAAGATGGCGAAATTGTCTACCTGATCGCCCACATTCCATCCGGTTCAACGCCCGCCTACACCGTCACCTTCCACGGCTCCGAACGACCGGCGGTCAATGATCACCGCGGCCAGCCGCTGCCGCCGAACATCGCCGTGCGATATAAAGCGCGTCAGACCGCAGTCGCCGCGTTACAAGGAAAATTCTTCGACGCGAACTACAACTTCGAAGTGCTGGACGACCCCGATGGCTCCGGCTTTCTCGTTTACGCGCTCGCGGCGACGAACAAGACGGGCGAGCAAATCACCGGCGGCCGTTATCGGGTCACAGTCTCGGCCGGCGGGCGCAAAGTCTCTCCTCATCGGCACCGTGCAGATGGTCAGCGACATCCCGGTCGAGACGTTATCTACAGCAGCAATCTGTATCACCTCCCGATTTTTGTCGATACGCCGGACAAGGCAGTCTGGCAGGTCGCGAACGGCAGGATCGAAAAGCTGGACAGAAAACTCGTCGATCGCGCGGCTGCAGAGTCGAAGCGGAAGAAGAACTGATTTCATCAGTCTGGCGCCCGCCAGCATGCGCGACCGGAAAGCATGCTAACTTTCCCATAAATTCACCCGGCCATTGCCGCCATCGTCTCGGTGGGTCGCACAATCTTCGTCCGGCCTTTTCGTCACCACCAAGAGCCGAATCACATGCGCCTGTATGTGCCGCCCTGCCGGAACCAGCGTCGCGCCAGGAGGAAAATTGCGATGATCGGCAGCGTCATCAGGAGCGAACCGGCGATCAGCATCTCGACGTTCCTTTGGATAAATGGCAGCTCAACCGCGGGGAGCTGGAAGGAGAGGGGGTGATGCCGTTGATCGGCGAGATAGATCAGCGGTAGAATAAACTCCTTCCAGGTTGTCATGAAGATGAAGATGGCAATTATGCCCAGTGCCGGCCTAACGAGCGGGATGACAACATGCCAGTAGGTTCCCAACACGCCGCAACCGTCCAGCCACGCGGCATCAGCGAGATCGCGCCCGGTATCTCTCACGCTCAGCCAGAGCAGAACCACGCTAAACGCCGAAACCAACCAGTCGGCGAACCAAAGCGAATAAAGCGGAACCCTGTTGCCGAAACCAAAGAAGCTGATGGCCTGCGGGATCAGCCAGACTTGTCCAATGATGATGATGGCGAGGACAACCAGAAACGTTCCGGAACCGCGCCAACGAAGCGTCGCCAGTGCATGGCCGAGAAAAGAGCACCCTGCGCACATCGCAACGAGGTTAATCGCGGCGAAGATTATCCAGATCAAAGGAGTTATGGCGTTCAAACTACTGGCTCGCAGGCTGCGGTCTAGCTGCCCTCAATGCTGCATAGGTGCAAACAGTCAAACCGTTCGGCACGTGCGAGGAGTGCGTCCGGTCGTCTCGGCCCTTCGCCACGGGCCCTTTGGGTTTTTAAAGACAGCTTGGACTGAGGTCCGCAAAGCAGAGCGGCGGCTAGAATTAAATAGCCGATCCTGCCCGTCAAACTGCGCCTCAAACAAGCGGCAAGTTGGTAACTTGCGCTACGATTTACCAGATGTTTACCCGCTGATTGGCCGGACGCACCATCGCGGACGTGTCGGGTAAATTGAATGCCTTCTGGAATTCTGTTAGGTTCGAGAGCGGTCCAATCGTGCGGAAACGGCCCGGTGAATGCGGATCGGTATTCAAACGCAGGCGCGCATCCTCGTCGCGTTTGTTCTCGCGCCAGATTTGCGCGAAGCCGAGAAAGAACCGCTGCTCAGGCGTGAAGCCGTCGATCTTTTGCGCGGCTTGTGGATTCTTCGCGAGTGCTTTTTGCAATGCCGTGTACGCGAGCTTCACGCCTCCTATATCCGCGATATTTTCACCCTGTGTGAGTTCACCGTTAATGTGCGTTCCAGGGAGGGGCTCATACTGGCCGTATTGCGTCACGATTCCCTTCGCGCGTTCGTTGTAGGCATCTGAGGATGCTTTCGACCACCAATCGCGCAGATTACCCACGGCATCGTATTGCCGACCCTGGTCGTCAAAGCCGTGGGTCATTTCGTGCCCAATGACTGCTCCCATCCCGCCGTAATTAACGGCGTCATCCGCGTTCGGATCGAAGAACGGCGGCTGCAAAATGCCCGCGGGGAACACGATCTCGTTCAGGTTCGGATTATAGTACGCGTTCACCGTCGGCGGCGTCATGCCCCACTCGCTGCGATCGACCGGTTTACCGATTTTTTTGAGCTCGCGATTTGTTTCGAACGCCTCGCCCCGCGCGACGTTCAGTGCGTACGGTCCGCGGTCGATTTTCAGCAGCGAATAATCGCGCCATTTGTCCGGGTAACCGATTTTCACGGTAAAAGCGGCGAGCTTCTTGAGAGCTTCCTGCTTGGTGGGCTCGTCCATCCAATCGAGCGTCTTGATTCGGTCACTGAGCGCGTCCTTGAGGTTATTGACCATCTCGAGAGCGCGGGCTTTCGCCTCAGGCGGGAAGTGATCGGCAACATAAAGTTTGCCGAGGGCCTCACCAAGAATACCATCGGAGGCCGTGACCACGCGCTTCCAACGCGGCTTTATTTGTTGCGCGCCAGTGAGCGTTTTGCTGAAAAAAGCGAAGTTCTCGTTCACGAAATCACTCGAGATTTCCGGCGCGAACGAGTGGATCAAGTGCCATCGGAGGTAAGTCTTCCAGTCATCGAGCGATGTCGTCGTGAAGACCTGGTTCGCCGCCTTGAAAAAATCCGGCTGACCGACGTTGATGGCACCGGGCTCGGAAAGACCGATATCGGTCAGGTAAGTTTCCCAATTCCAATCCGGGGTGAGCGCCTGGAGTTCCTTCTGGCTCATTTTGTTATAGTTTTTTTGCGGATCGCGCAGCTCCACCCTCGTTCTCGCCGGTTTCGCGAGCGAAGTTTCCAGCGCCACTACCTTCTGTGCGTCCTTCGCTGCCGCGTCAGCCGGTTCGCCGAGCAGAGTCATCATCTTCGTGACGTGTTCGAGGTATTGATCGCGGAGCTTTTTCGAAGCGTCGTCTTGCTTAGTATAATAATCGCGGTCCGGGAGCCCAAGACCGCCCTGATACGCCTGCGCGATCACCATCGTGCTGTTCTTATCGTCTTGGCCGGAGGTAAATCCGAAGAACGCATCGGTCCCCATCGAATGGAGATGCGCAATTTCCTTCAGGACATCATTGCGATCCTTGATCGCATCGATCCGCTTAAGCTCCTCCTCGAGCGGCTTCGTTTTTGCGGCCTCGATTGATTTCTCGTCCATGCCGCTCGCGTAGAAATCGCCGACTTTCTGGAGATCAGCTGATGCAACCTTCTCGATCCTCGACTTGCTTTCCTCGGCCCGAGCAGCCGCAGCCGCTTTTTCTTCGATCTCGTGCAGGGCGTCGTTATTTTTTTCCGCGAGCTCGTTGAAACTGCCCCAGCGCGAAAACTCCGGGGGAATTGGATTGCGCTTAATCCAGCCGCCGTTGGCGAAAAGGTAAAAGTCGTCCTCTGGCTTCACCGACGTGTCCATGTTTTTTGGGTCGAGGGGCGGCGGATTTTTGTCGACCTGCGCCTGCGCGTTATCGGATTGTGAGGTGCCGGGCGCGCTCACAACAGGCGCGGGCGGCGCTTCCTCGGCAGGTTTTGTCGCCGCGTCGTGCACGTTCGGCGGCTTGGGTGAAGCGCTTTGCGCCGGCTCCGATTTCTGCGGCTCCGTTTGAGCGCATAAGCTGCTGGCGGCGAACAAAAGGACGAGGCGCGTGGACTTAAACATCGGCAAAGAAAGAGCCGAACCGCGCGGTTGTCCAATCAGCCTCGGGTGCGCGCCGCACCTCCACCACTGCTACAGTTGCTCGATTTTGTAACCGCGCTTTTGCAGTAAATCGATCACGCTGTTGGGTCCGCAGAAATGGGCGGCGCCGGCCACGATCGAGGTCGGCTTGCCAGTTTTCAATCTCGGCTTCAATACGCGGAATCCAGCGCAGATTGCGATAATCGAGCAAGCGCAAGCTCGCACCCAGATTCTGCTTTCTGTCGCGCTCTGTGCGCTCTGCGACAGCGGCGACGTCGCCTCTTTTCCAGGCGGCGCGCAATTCGTTAAACTCATCGCGGCGCTTATCGCCTTTCACCAGCGCATCGAGCAACATGATTTCGGCGTCCATGTCAGCCATTCCCTTCAGCACTTCGACGTGGGTGTCGTCGGATTCTAATCCGGCCGTCTCGGCGCCCCTCCGGCTCGCCTGATAATATACGTGCCGATCGACGCCATGGGAACCGAAGACGTCGTTATAGCCACGAATTCCCCAGATGAAACTGACAATGGCCCATGGGCGCATGTTCCGAATATTACCGATGTAATGATCACCCATCCGAAACGTTTTCGAGTCATAGTTGGAAATCCGAAAGTTCTTCCAAAGATATGTCAATGTCTGCGGATGAACGTGATGCGAAATATCATCCCCCTTTGGATAGCTGCTCGCCTTGGCAAACTTCTGGGAAAAATCGCTTTTCGGACTGGGATCGATCTCAAAGAGTAATCGCCTCGAATCCCGGATCGCCTGCTCGTAAGGCGCCGGAAGCGGGTAATCGCGCGCGCTCAGGGCGTGAATTGTGCCAACCAGATAGAAAGGCACCGACACATTGGTGACGCGCCAAACACAGCAATGACTTCCGCTTTCCGCCGCGTGGGTGGCTTTCGCCAGCACTGCGCCGAGGGCTGTGACGAGGAGCGCAAAATTTCGAATGCGCCAGACGGATCGCAAAGATCTCATTTCAGATCGTAGAACGAATCCGCTCTTTACGTCAATGACCAGGAAACTCACCACCGGTCAGCTCGAGCGCAGTCGAGAGATCCCGTCGCTTCGCCTTGATCAGTTCCAATCGAGAGATCCGGTGCCGCCGTTCAAAGTTCCCAGTCGCAAACCCTCGTCGACTCTCCCTGCCTTCCAGTCGGCATGGCAAGCTGTTTCACAAAACTGGACTGCTCCCCTTTGGACTGAGTGGTACGTAGGCCGCCGTGTGATTGAATTCAGAGGCGTTAGGCATTCGTCTTGCTCGAAATCAAGCTGAGATCCTGGGTCCGTCTCTTAGCGTACCTGAAGCAGCGCCGGACCTTGCACAAGAGCCGCCTTTACCATTATGCCGCAAAATACTCTTCCTTCGGGAATCAATGATCTTATGCAACTGGCGGAGCGCGTGGTGAAGGGCCTGGAAGTGCACGCGTCGCGGCTCGGAGTGACGGGAACGCCATTGACGGGCTTTCGATCGGCTGTGGAACAGTCTCGGAATTCCCGTGCGGCTTATGCGAACGCGCGCAGCACGAAAGCGGTGGCCGGCCAGCGGAAGATCGCCGCCGATACAGCCCTGACGTTGTGGCTGGGGAAAGCGCGCCTGGCGCTAATGTTGGCGCGCGGCGCACGATGGTCCGAATCGTGGATCGAGGCCGGTTTTAGTCATCGCGGCACAAACGTGCCGAAGCGGATCGAGGCGAGAATCGCGCTGGCCGGAGCGGTCGTCGCATTTTTCGCGCGCAATCCTGAGTTCGGCGTTCGCCACGCGAACGTGACCGCGGCTGACGGAAGACAAGCGCACGATGAAATTGTGAACGCGCGGATGTCTCTGCATGAAATTTCGGCCGAATGCATTGCGAGCAAGCGTGCGCGCGACTGCGCGAAGAGACAGCTTCGCCGCAGCATCCGCGAGGTGATTCTCATTCTTCGCACGACAATCGACGGCGCTGACCTGCATTGGCTCGTCTCGGGTTGGAGTCAGCCGAACTCGGCTAGGACGCCCGGTTTTATTTGGGCTGAAGAAGCGGCTCCGATGACACTGCTTTCAGAGACAAAGCCGGAGCGCGCTCACGCTGCGGCGTAACGAGCTACCGCTGCGACTGCGCTCGCATTCTCGCCGGAGGGATTTCAGAACGTCGTCTTCGGCGCGGCCGCGCCGACCAGTCGTGGCAAATCGTCGAGGGAGCACGGGAAATTGTCCACGGATTAGAAAGACGATTTCACAGATTTTAGGATCGGACTCGGCGCAATGCGTGCGATTCGAGGCTGGCAGTAGCAATTGTGGTGGCACGCGTGGCGCGTGCGCTTCCCGCTCGCATCAATATGGATCTGACGCCGCGGCTGGTCGGCGAAATTAACGAACTTGCGCGGCGTGCCCGCCGGAATCACGATTACATCGCCGGTTTTCATTTCTCGTTTCTCATCACTCGCCACGCAGGTCGCGCATCCCTCCTGCACGACGATGACCTCATCGCAATCGTGCCGATGCAGTTCCGGCGCGCAGCCTGGCGGCGCGTTCACGAGAAAAAACGAATTGCGACCCCGTGCTTCTCACCCACGAATTCATGCGACATCCCCTGAAACAGCAAATCTTCGCAATTAACCACGCTCCTTGTTAATGATACAAACTCACGCGTTCTTGCGCACAAACAAATCGCGTCAAGGCTTTGACATTTGCAATCAGACGCGGACGGCGAAGATAATTCGATTGATGATGTTCGTAATCAGAAACGTGCAGCGAAAGCGTTCGCTCCCCATGCGGTTTCCATTCGCACAAGGACCCGAGTTTCGGGAGCAGGCTATGCGCGCGCACTCATAATGATGTATCAGTGACATATGTCAGATCCTAGGAATGTCGCGCACGACAAGAAAGTCGCTCAGGAAAAGGAGCACGAACAAGCCGCACCCGATGCCGCCGGCGAGCGGAAATCCCGGAAGAGAAAGAAACCGACGACGACGGACGAACAGGTTTCCGAAGGTACAGCGCCGCCGTCAGCCGCCGCGCCTGCGAAACAAGAACAAACGCCGGGTGAATTGGAAAAGTCTGTCGCGGTCCTCTCGAAGCTGAAGGAAATGGAGTTTCACTCCAAGGCTAATATCGAAACGCTCGCGGAACTGACGTTAACGATCGAAGACGAACTAAAGCAGCGAGAGTTTTCCGAACCAATTAGCGCGCTCTATTCGACGCAGGATGGTTTTCAATCAAAGATCGCGACTTTTATCGAGAGCTACGAAGCAAAGTGCGAGAGCCTTAAGCAGCCAGTCTGAGCTACTGAATACGGCAAGGGGAGATCGCACTCGCCGGCGAAAGGGCGAACACAAGCCGACTTTCTGTGTCTGGGACCTGGCTTCGGTCTGGCACAAGCAGGAGGCGTGGGTCGCTTTCTGCGATCGCGGCGTGACGTCGCAGCTGCGGAAACATGGCTCAATGACCGCTATGCCGGTCCCGCTTGAGGGAAACTCTTCGGTCTAGTGCGAAGACATCACGCGCTGCCGGCGTCCAGAATTCAAGAATCTGCTGAGACAGCGGACGCTACAAAACTCATGCGACGCACTGGTGGAGTATCTTGGTGCGTTCGATCGTGGACCGGAGAAAAGTGCGGCAGCTTCGGTCAAGCTGCTGGCGGTTTCGGAGCAGCGCTAAATCGCGGTCTCCCTGACCAGTAAGCAAAATGACCGGCGCCCTATCTTCCTGCTCGTCGAAGACCATGAGCAGACTCGCTCGAGGTTGGCGCGATTGTTGCAACGGCGCGGCCATATTGTCTGCGGTGTGGCGACCACCGCAGCCTCGCGAGACCGAGCGGCAGTAGGCGATTGCGACCTCGTTATTTCCGACCTCGGTCTGCCTGACGGCGATGGCCAGAAACTCATGGCCGACCTGTGCGGCAGCTATGGTCTCCCTGGGATTGCCTTAAGCGGTTACGGAATGGAGGAAGATATTGCGCGCAGCCGGGCGAGCGGTTTTTTCACCAATATGACCAAGCCGGTGGACATCCACGCGTTGGAATCCGCCATTGCGGCGGCCCCGCGCCCCTGAACTCGTCAGGTTCATTGGCCAAGCGGCACGGTGCCTCTCGAATTAACCCTCTCTTTCAGACGAAGCATGCGTGCGGTGCGGCAAGACCTCAGCCCGCAACAGAGGCGCGAAAGATTCGCGGTAGCGCCAGAGAAGAAAGAGAGACACTGCGGATATAATCAGCGCTATCATCAACCCCGAAGGATCCATGCTGACGTGGTAGATAACGATATTGAAAATAATCGGGCAAAGGAGCGTAAGGCCAAGCGGCACGAAGCGGCCGATGAGCAGCAGCGCGCCGCCTATTACTTGGAGGGCGGCGATCACGTGCAAATAGCCCGTCGCGTTCATCGAGCCGATGAATTCCTTCGGGTGCCCGCTCATCTGCGGCATCGGGATGAATTGGAGAAAAGGGTTGAGCCCAAAGACAACGAAAATGAGCCCAAGAAGGATTCGGGCAATGATAGTGACGACATTCATTCCGGCGATGGTGGATTGACTCGTGTCAGATTCAAGGCCGAAAAATCGAAGGGTGCGGAGCACAGCGCGGTCCGGCGGCTGTTCGCCCCCTGCGGCTGGCCCACTTTTGTAACGAAAGCTGTTGCCGAAGCTCGCGGATTGACTCAAAAATAGGAATGAAGACGGAAGAAGTGGCGTTGAAACTGGTGGAGCTGTGTCGCAGGGGGGAATGGATGGAGGCGGTCAACAGTTTGTATGCGGACGACATTGTCAGCGTGGAACCCCGCGCGATGGCGGAAATGCCCGCGGAAATGCGGGGACTCGAACAAGTACGCGCCAAGACAAAGTGGTTTGGCGAGGCCCATGAAATTCATAGCTGCGCGGTCAAGGGCCCCTTTGTGGCGCGCGACACCTTCGCGGTGGAGTTCGCTATCGACGTCACTGACAAGGCCTCGAAGAAGCGGATGCAGGCGTCGGAAGTCGGCGTCTATACGGTGAAGAATGGGAAAGTCACGCGGGAAGAGTTTCTCCCGCAGGTGGGAAGCGAAGGATGATTCAGTGCCTGTAGCTGATAACTCGTGAAACTTTCCACGAGTCAGCTGTTTTTCGCCAGACCATGACGAATTTGAAAGTTCCGCATTCCTCCTTACCATTCTCCTGATGGCAAAAGCGGTGTTCGCCGATCTCGAGCGCCGTAATTTTTCACCGGATAAACTTCAAGACTGTCTTTGATCAGGTTTCTTTTGATGTCCGGATTATTTAGGAACAGCTTTTTAAAGTTTTCGGCGGTCTGCTGATAATTGGTCAGACCTCCCTTGTCATGGTAGAACTCGAAGTCGTCGGTAAACATCGACATCAGGGCGTCAAGATTGTGGGCATTGAATGCTTTGAACATGGCAGTCTCGGCACGCGCAATTGTTTCGGTTAGCTCGCGCGAATCATCAGCCGGAGCTTGATTCGACTGCGGGCTCGCTTCTTGAGCAGCAGCCGGCCAGGAGACTGCAGAAAGAAGCGTGATATAAAAGAAGAGCAAGTTTCAGAAGCTTAGTGGTGCCAGAACGTTCGGAATAATCAACACTGGCCCGTTGGTGCTTTGGGTATTTGATAAGAACGGCAGTTCTTTTTGCCTGCCAATCAGTCATGAATCTCTGGATCGGAACGTCAGGATTTCAGTATCCGGAATGGAAAGGCACCTTCTATCCCGAGGATTTGCCGGTCGCGAAAATGTTGCCCTTTTATGCGGAGCGCTTCTCTACGACCGAAGTCAATTATACTTTCCGGAGGATCCCGAGTACAAAAACAATCGATGGCTGGTGGAAGGCGACGCCCGAATGCTTCAAATTCAGCCTGAAAGCGCCACAAAAGGTGACGCACTTCGCGAAGCTGCGCGATTGCGGCGACACTCTGCGTTACTTCTATCAGGTCGTCTCAGGTCTCGAGAGTAAACTTGGCGCCGTCTTGTTCCAACTGCCGCCCTCGCTCAAAAAAGACGCATTACTGCTGGAGTCATTTCTGGAAGATGTTCCACCAGGATTGCGAGCCGCTTTCGAATTTCGCGACGCCTCGTGGCTCGACGATGAAATCTTCCAGCTCCTCAAGACCAGGAACGTCGCTCTTTGCATTGCCGACAGCGATAAGCTCAACACGCCCGACATCGCGACCGCTGATTATGGGTATTTGCGTTTGCGGCGTGAAGATTACCAGGACGCCGACATTGCTCGTTGGTCCGACGCCATCGCCGCGAGGACCGAGCTCTGGTCGGACGCTTTCGTGTATTTCAAACACGAAGAGAGCGGTATCGGACCGAAGTTAGCTACGCAGATGAAGCAACTCCTCGCAGGCTAAATACCGCACGTGCAGAGCGAGCTTAAGGCGTTGCTAGAATAGGCCCAAACCAGCGACGATGTCCTGGCCTGCATGTGCGAGCGCGCCGGCGCAAATGTCCCACGCCACCACGCCAGCAATCCAAAGACAAGTCCGTAGCCCCCACGCATCGTACGAGTGGCGCTGGCGCTTTCCCGAGTTATGATTGGGTCCATGGACGACGCCACTTCTTTTGCCCAGGACTCCGCGGTCGCAAAGTTTCGCGCCCTGCACGAATCAGGATGCTTTGTCATCCCGAATCCGTGGGACGCCGGCACGGGTTGCTACCTGCAGCATCTGGGGTTTAAGGCGCTGGCCACCACGTCGGCGGGCTTCGCCTTTTCCTGCGCCATGCCGGATGGGGCTGTAAGCCGAGACGCCATGCTCGCGCATATTCGCGAATTTGTTGCCGCCACATCGCTCCCGGTAAATGCCGATTTCATGGCGGGCTACGCCGACGAACCCGACGGTGTGGCAGCAAACGTGGCGCGGTGCGTCGCGACCGGCGTCGCCGGTATCTCGATCGAGGACTCCACCGGAGAGGACGCGGCACCTCTTTACGAAGAGAAGCTGGCAATCGAGCGCATTCGAGCCGCGCGGAGTGCAATCGATGCCTCGGGTATTCCGGTACTTTTAACCGGACGCTGTGAAGCGTTCCTCGTTAGGTATCCCGACCCCTTACGCGTGGTTCTTGCACGGCTCGTCGCCTACGCGGAGGGCGGCGCGGATTGCCTTTACGCCCCCGGAGTGTGCGAGCCCAATGAGATTGCTGCAATCGTCGAAGCGGTCGCGCCAAAGCCGGTCAATGTCCTGGTCTCCGGATTCAATGCCAGCCTTTCAGTCTCGCGCCTGAGTGATCTCGGCGTTCGCCGGATTTCCACTGGCTCCGGTCTTGCTCTTGCCGCATGGGGAGCATTCAGCCGCGCCGCGAGAGACATCGTAAGCGCGGGGCGATTTGATGCTCTCGCGGATTCGATTGCTTTCGCTGAACTTAACGAAATCTTCCATAAGCTAACTCCAAGGTGATCAGAGCAGCATAAGCGTCCGGCCTTGAGAAGATCGCGACCTCGCCGCAACTCACACCTCCGCGTTCCTCAACGTACGTTCCGGCTACCGCGAGTCTTTGTTGCCGGTCCGGTTAACGACAGCAACCTGCTTCTTCATTCCACACGCGTTGAGTCGAACGGATTCGCCCGTTCACTTCAGAAGCGGCCGAAACGCTGATGCTGCCGGTTAACGCGAGTCGCTGCTGTTCTTTCTTTGAGCCGCCGGTTTTTTCGAAACGCCAAGCGCTTCTCTTCGTATTGCACGGCCACATTGAATGTGCCGGCTTCCGCATCGTGGGACCGCGCCCCATTGCAGTGCTCGCGTGTATCAGAAGGAACTCAAGGACAAAATATCAACAGTAAAAATACCGCAAATAGCAGGAGATGAATGCAACCCTGCAACACATTCGTCCTCCCGCTGGCAAAAGTGATAACGCAGGCCGCCAGGGTGAGTAGGAGGAGTGGAAAATTGCCGCCTTCCACACCGAGCGTGACCGGCCGTTTCGTGATTTGTCCGATTGTCAGAACCGCGGGAATGGTCAACCCGATGGTTGCGAGAACTGAGCCAAGCAGAATGTTCACTGAACGCTGCAACTGATTGTGCAAACTCGCGCGGATCGCGCTTAGAGCCTCGGGCGCGAGCACCAACCCGGCGACAATCGCTCCTCCAAAGGCCTGCGGCATGCCAAATAGCTCAATGCTGTTGTCCAACGGAACCGCGAATTGCTCCGCCAGGAAGACCACAGCGATGAGATAAGCAAACAACAGCACTGCGTGAAATGTGGTCGAGCGTGTCTGCAATTGATGATGAGCTGACTCCGTCGCTACTGTCACATCCGGCGATTCCACGAAATACCCGCTGTGACGCATCGTCTGGATCAGCAGGAAAATCGCGTAAAGCAACACCGACATCACTACCAGAAAGATCTCCTGTGAGGCTGAAAGCCTCGGTCCTTTTGCGGAGGTGGTGAAGTTCGGCAGGATCAAACCGAGTACCGCCAGCGCCATGATCGCATTCAGATAGGAATTGGTGCCTTGCAGATTGTATCGCTGCTCACGATGGCGCAGCCCGCCCAGGAGCAGAGACAGTCCCACTAATCCATTGAGCGCAATCATGATGACAGCGAACATCGTGTCGCGCGCGAGTGTCGGATTGTTCCCTCCGTGAAGCATGGCGACGGAGATCATCGCCACTTCGATGCTGATGGCCGAGAGCGTGAGGATCAGTGTCCCGTAAGGTTCGCCGTACTTGATCGCAAGAGAGTCGGCATGCCGCACAACCGACATGACAGACCAAAGCACAACCCCAAACAGCCAGACAAAGATAACTACGAGCCAGAATGGTTGCGCAATTCTTTCCATCAAACGGTTTCCAGTGCCGAGAAAGATTGCCGCTGTGCCCGCGCCGACGAGCAGCGGGAACTCCGTGCGCATGATAGTGAGGAAAGCGGTGGCGCGTTTTGCCTGAGGGCTTGAATCCTTCTCTGCGGACATGAGCGCGAGCATATCCAGTGCGCCCGCGTCATGCAATCGGTGACGAGGAATATGAACGTTGGCCCTAATTCCGGCGAGCCGCCGCGCCGCGGATCCAAGGCAGCAAAACGGGTTTTGCGTCGTCGTCCTGCGCTCTGGGGTTGCGGGCAACTCGCGTCCGCACGCGGCATGGAACGCATTTCCGTTTTTCAGGCTCGCGATCAACAGCTGTCTCTGCTCTTCTCTTCTTCGGATCAACAAATCCGAAATATGAGCATCGTGGGAACAATAGAAAGCCTCTGGCGTTATCCGGTGAAAAGCATGCGTGGCGAGGAGTCGAACGAGATCTTCGCCGGCTTCTCAGGCGTTTACGGCGATCGTCTTTTTGCCTTCAGAAGTTCGGCCAGTCCGAAGGGTTTTCCTTACCTGACTGCGCGCGAGCAACGCGAAATGTTGCGGTATCGACCTCGATTTCGTCAGCCAGAGAAGGCCGCGCGCCCCATCAATTTAGCCGAAGCCGAGGGTATGCCGCCCGGCGCCAATCTGCTCTCGGCCGAGCCGGTTGAACTGATGGTCGATGTCGAGACGCCGGCTGGGGACGCTCTCGCGATCGATAACCCCGCCTTGATTGACAAGCTCCGCCAAGGGATTGATGACAAGCATCACCTCACCTTGCTGCGTTCGGAACGGGCGATGACAGATTGTCGTCCCTTGTCGATCTTTACTTTGCAATCCGTGCGCCAGCTTGCGGAAGAGACAGGCATGCCAGTCGATAAGCGGCGCTTCCGGGCGAACGTTTATGTGGAGCTAACGTCGGGAGATGGTTTTGCCGAGGATGAGTTTGTCGGCCGATCTCTGTGCATTGGACCGAAGGTGGTCATCTCCATTCTCGAACGTGACCCGCGCTGTATGATGATTACGCTCGACCCCGATACAGGAGCGATCGCGCCCGCGTTGCTCAAAAAGGTCGCGCAAGCTCACGACGGCATGGCTGGTGTCTATGCCGCCGTGCTCGTGGAAGGCATGTTGCACAGGGGAGACTCAGTGGAACTGCTGGACTAAGCAGGTATCCCTTTATACGACCGCCGAGTGGAGGGACGGTTCTGTCCCGTCCGAGATGTCGCAATTGGATTGCTTTGCCTCCGCCATTAATCTGAAAGCATAAAGCATGGGAAAAAATCGGCTCGAAGCGTTTAGTGACGGAGTCCTCGCGATCATCATCACCATCATGGTTTTGGAGTTGAAGGTCCCGCACGGCATCGAACTCGCCGCGCTGAAAGCTCTGCTGCCGGTATTTTTGAGTTACATTCTGAGTTTCATCTACGTCGGCATCTACTGGAACAATCATCACCACATGTTCTATTCCACCAGCCAGATTAGCGGCGGAATTTTGTGGGCGAACCTGCACTTGCTGTTTTGGCTGAGGAGACGCCTGGAATTCCGTGGGCGGCGGTCTCCACTGGCGAGGCTCTTTGGTTAACTGTGGGTGAAGGCCCAGAAGATGACCGGTACCTTCGTCAATACATTCCCGGCAGCGGTTTGCAGAGAACGATCGCATCCCCTGTCCGGAACTCACCGGTTCTTATCTCAGCTACGACGGCGAGCACCTCTATCTGAGTCAGTGGTATAAGCACCGAATTCTAAAGCTCGGTTCAAGCGGCGATATCCTCAGGATCATCGATCTCGAGGCAGAGATCTGCGGCCATGTTTTCGTCGATGGATTGATCTATGTCTTGCGCGGGACCGAACAAGGAAATGAGGATTGGCGGATCGCGCGGCTGGACCCGCGGCCAGAGAAACCGCAGATTGAAGACCTCGCGGCCGTGCCGTTTCAATGCCGCTCACTGACATTCGATGGCGAGCACTTTTGGACCAATCATCGTGCCGAGAGCACGATTGTCTCATTCGGTTTGCCGAGGTAATTCGAAAAGGAGCCTTGTCTCCGGCTTCCTCGTACCATTGGGCGCGTGCGCCTGCAGATTCTCAGCTGAAAACGACATCGCAAGAGCGAGCAGCTGATCGGATTTCGCCAAAGTTACGGCTTTACTGGGAATAAAATCATGAGCACTATCGGCCAATGGTTCACCATTCCCGTCGCTTCGTGAACAGACAGCTGAAGATGTCCACTCTCGCATTGTTACTCTCCGGATTTCTGGGTCTCGAAAGCCCGGCAAAGGCTGGCTCCGTAGGCGATTTTTTTAAAGCGCTGGGTAACTCCATCGCTCACCCTCATCAGCATCCAGCTAGCCGCCGCAGCGGCGAGAATAACAACCTTAACCGTGTTCCAAAAAAGCGCGGAGAACACCCGACTTCGAGCGGCCAGCAAAAGGAGAACAAGCCAACCACAGCAGAAGAGCCGGAGGCACTCGCGTCTGTCACCCCGACCGTTACAGCAACTCCAGCTCCGTTGCCACCAGCGGTCCGCGTTGCTTCTGCGGTGACTGATACAAAGGGGCTAAAGCGCGATATTCCTTACGGAGTTCCAGTTCCGAACAAGGTCGGGTTCGTGATGAGTCCATATGCGCCGAGCCAGGGCTACGTTGACGTTCGGGCATTTCCAAGCGGAACTGAGGTCAAAGATCCCTACACAGGCAAGGTTTTCCTCACGCCCTGACCTCGGTCCGAAAAATCACTGCTAGACGGCACAATGGTAAAAGCGGTTTGAAAGCGTCCGCTGCTCCTATGACGTAGCGTCGAACAAATTTCAAAGGCCGCTCCGTGTGGCCGTTGTTCCTGCCTTGGGCCAGCGCAACATTCGGCGGTCGCAGATCGCCGTGACCGCGCCTTGAATCGCTTTTAGAGCGAGTCAGAACAGTCTCCGCAAGTCGCTATACAAGCGCACGGGTTCAAACGGGCCGAGATTAAGTAAAAGGCTTCACGAGAATTCACGATGAATCACGATATTGCGGTTGTCGGTTTGGGCGGAACGGGAAGTGCGATCCTCGCTCACTGCGCATCGCGCGGTGCCTCCACAATCGGCCTCGAGCAATTCCAACCGGCGCACAATCTCGGCTCTTCGCACGGCAGCCGGCTGATCCGCAAAGCCTACTTCGAAAATCCAAATTACGTGCCGCTCGTGCTGCGGGCTTACGATCTATGGCGCGCGCTCGAACGGGAAACCGGCGAACAGCTCCTGCGTATCACGGGCCTCCTCGCGGTGGGCAACGAAAGCAGTGATGTGATCCAGGGGACGCAACGGGCCGCAAGTGCGCACGATCTGCCGATCGAAATGCTGAGCCGCCGCGAGATCAAAGCACGTTATTCGACACTCCACGTCTTGGAAGACGAGGTCGGGCTGTTCGAAGCCGACGGAGGTGCGCTGGATTCCGAGCGCGCCGTTAGCGCGCATTTGCGAGTCGCAGAATGCAAGGGAGCGCATATCCGTTTCGGAGCAGCGATGGAAAGATGGCACGCAAACGACAGCGGTTTCGAAATCAGCCTGGACGACGGCACGCAGGTCTCAGCTCGATCGCTGGTCTTGTCGCTTGGCCCTTGGTTCAAAGAAACGCTCGAATCGCTGGGCGTCCCCATTCGTGTGCAACGAAACGTGCAGGTTTGGTTTTCACCGGCAACGAACGCCTACAACGCCGGCGGCTTCCCCGCATTCTTCCTCAGTCGTAAAGGGCTGCGCGCGCCGCTCTACGGGTTCCCTGATCTTGGGGACGGAGTCAAGATTGCGTTCCACGGCTTCGGTGATCTGACGAGCGCCCAGAACATACGCCGCGAGATCAACCTCACGACCGACGTCGAGCCGCTTGCCCGCGCGCTCGAACAATGGATGCCTGGCGCGGCGAACTCGTTCCGCGCCGCGAGCGCTTGCATGTATACGCTCACGCCTGACGAACATTTTGTGATTGATCGCCACCCCGACCATAGGAACCTGATCTTGTGTGGTGGTTTCTCCGGACACGGATTCAAGTTCGCATCTGTGATCGGTGAAATCGGAGCCGATCTCGCGTTGGACGGCGGTTCGCGACATGAGATCGGTTTTCTCTCGCTCGCGCGGTTTTCCTGAACGCTTGTTGCGCCAGACATATGCAAACGTTAGAGGACGCGAAACGAATTCTGTTGCTGAGCAGTTCAACTGTTTTCGCAGGCGGCTATCTCGATCACGCGGAAGCAGAAGTGCGCGATTTCCTTGAGGGAATAACGCGGGTGCTCTTCGTCCCATTTGCGCTGCACGATTTCGATGCGTATGCCGCCAGGACGAGGGAGCGTTTTGTGCGGATGGGCTACGAATTGGATGCGGTGCATCAGGCTTCGGACATGCAGCAAGCGGTGCAAGCGGCGGAAAGCATTTTCATCGGAGGCGGAAACACGTTTCGGCTGCTGAAGACTCTTTACGATTTCGATTTGCTAAGAGTGATCCAAGAACGTGTGAATAGCGGCGTTCCGTACATCGGAAGCAGCGCCGGGTCCAATCTTGCCGGCCCGACGATCAGGACCACGAACGACATGCCCATCGTTGAACCGCCCTCATTCAAAGCGCTCGGCTTCGTCGCTTTTCAAATCAATCCTCATTATGTTGATGCCGACCCCGCTTCGACTCACATGGGCGAGACGCGCGAGCAGAGAATTTTTCAGTTCCTCGAAGAAAATGACACCGCGGTGATCGGTTTGCGTGAAGGAGCGATCGTGCGCGTCGAGAGAGGGGTCGCAAAGCTGCGCGGGACCGCCACTGCGCGACTGTTCCAGCGGGGAAGCGCGCCTCTTGAGATTGCCATCGGCGCCACTATTGACGACTTCATGCGCGTACCGTTTGAGCATTGATATGTTCGGGATGCCTGACGTGGGGCAAGTTTCCCAACTTGCCGGGATTCCAAGATCGCAACTTGGGAAAGTTGCGCCACGTCGATTCCTAACGTTCAGCGCGAGGTCAAAACCCGTGACCGACAGCAAGTAAAAAGATGCCGCGCTTTGTTGCATTCCTCCGAGCGATCAACGTCGGCGGCCGCACCGTCAAAATGGAACGGCTGCGCGCAATCTTTGAATCGGCGGGATACGCGAATGTTGAGACTTTTATATCAAGCGGGAATGTTGCCTTCGACTCGCGCTCGAGCACACGGGGAAGCATCGAAGGCAAGCTCCAGGCCGAGCTGGCGAAGAGCCTCGGCTATCCGGTCGCGGTCTTCGTCCGTTCGATCGACGAGATCGGTGAGATTGCGGCGCGAACACCGTTCGGCGAGATTCGCGACGGAAGCACGCTCTACATCGCCTTCTGCGCCAAGCCGCTTTCTGACGCGACAGCGTCGAAGCTATTGTCGCTGCAAACCGCCACCGATCGATTCCGGACTGGTGGATGCGAGCTTTATTGGCTCTGCCTCGGTAATTTCAGCGACTCGGCCTTTTCGGGTCCACGCCTCGAGAAGGTGCTCGGGATGCAGGTGACGGTGCGAAATTCAACCACCATCAGAAAGCTTGCTGCCAAAGTGCAGGGGGCCAAGCCGGAGCGTTCGAATCCGCCGGTCTAGAAGCATCTAGCACCGTTGAAAAGCTCCTACTTTGGAACACAGGCTTTCAGCCTGTGCGGTCGACAGGCATTCCTGTGTCTTCCAACGTCATTCTCACCGGGCAAAATGCCCGTTAACCGCATAGCCAAGAATGGCTGTGTTCCATTCGTTAGCCAGCTTTTCAAAACTGCTAAGCCATCTTTATAAATGCAACGCAGCATGTCACGCCCCGAACCTTCTCGGGGAGGGACCCCGTGGCGTTCTTTTGAGGTTCCACCACGGGATGGAAACCCCGGCCTCGCCGGCTGCGTTACGGTTTCGACCCCGAACGCTTTCGGGGATCAGGATGACGGCGCCTGTTAGAGATAGTTTGATAGCTTCTAGACCCTTCGATTCGCCTCCGATTCACTGATCAGTTTCTCCAATCTCTGCTGTCGCGTCTTTTCTTGCTTTGCGCTCATTACCCACCACGCAACCACGTTGCGATAAGAGCGCGGTTGTTTCTCGAAGAACTCCCAGGCCCTGTTATTTGCGCGAAACTGCTTCTCGGCCGTGTCCGATAATTTGGCGGTCTTTCGGTTTTCGTACGCATAAATTCCGGACTTCTCCGGGACGCGCATTTCGAAGGCGCGCATTCCCAAAGGTCGCATGCGACCTGCTTGCATCAGCATCTCAACGCGGGCGATGTTGATCGTGCTCCAGTTGCTCGTCGACTTTCGCGGCGTGAATCGGATCCTATAGCTCTGCCCGTCGATCGATTTGCGAATACCATCGATCCAGCCGACGCAGAGAGCTTCATCCACCGACTCGGGCCAGGTGATGCTCGGCCGCCCCGAGTCTTTCCGGTAGAAGCCGACCCACAGCTCCCGTGCATCGGCGTGGCGAGCTTCGAACCACGCGCGAAAGTCAGCGGGCGTGGCGAAAAAGAGGGGCGCAGCCGGAGTTGGCTTTCGATCAGCCACTGCCTACTGGACGCTGACGCCTTTCCAAAATGCGATCCGTCCTTTGATGTTCGCCGCCGCTGGCTTCGGATCGGGATAATACCAGGCTGCGTCCTTGTTCTCGGCGCCATCGACGGAAACGCTGTAGTAGCTGGCTTCACCTTTCCAAGGGCAGGTTGTGTGCATGTCAGTCTCGCGGAAGTATTCGCGGCGAATCGAACTCTGCGGGAAGTAATGATTTCCTTCTACCACAATTGTTTCATTGCTCTCGGCCAGAGTTGCTCCGTGCCATGTTGCTTTCATCATTTTGTCTTTCGTTTCTTTAGTGGCTGTGGGAATGAGCGCTTAGAGTTGTCCCGAGATAGCTAACACTCCCTCAACCAGGCGATCAACTTCTTCAGCCGTGGTGTAGCACACACAACCAGCTCGCACGAGGCCATGCTCTTCGCAGCCGTAGCATTCGACGACACTCCTGGCGTAGAAGTCGCCGCTCGACGCGAAGATGCCCCGCTCAGCTAATCTGATCGACACGTCGGTCGATGAAATCCCTTGGACGGTGAATGCGACGGTCGGCGTTCGTGCGGAACCCGGCGGCGGACCATAAAGGCGAACACCTTCGATCGCCGATAAACCATCCCAGAGTCGCCTGACAAGTTCATGGCCGCGTTCCTGAAGTCCTTCGAACGCGGCACTCAACCGGTGGCGCCGTGTCGGCCCTTCCGCCAATGAAGCCAGGAACTCCACCGCCGCCGCCGCTCCTGCCATTCCTTCGAAATTTTGCGTGCCGGTCTCGACCCGCTCCGGTGCAGTGTCGGGCGCTGGTATCAACTTCGGAAAATCGACAGACGCGAAAAGCTCATACCGTCCGTACAAAATGCCGATGTGCGGTCCATAAAATTTGTAGGCGGAGCAGCTAAGGAAATCGCAATCCATTTCGCGCACGTCCACCAACTCATGCGGCGCGTACGCGACCGCATCGACGAACACCTGCGCGCCGAGAGCGTGAGCCATCCCAGCAACACGACGGACGTCCGTGATAGTGCCGAGCGCATTCGACGCCGCCCCGATCGCAACCAGTTTTGTGCGCGCGGTTAACTGCCGCTCAAAATCCTGCCAGTCCAGCTCCCCACGTTCACGAACCATCTTCGCAACTCGCACTGTGATGCCGCGCTCTTCTTCCAGCGCCCGCCAAGGCGCGACGTTGGCGTGGTGATCCAGCTCCGTGATCACAACCTCGTCGCCGCTCCCCCACTCACGGCCTAGCGCGCGTGCGAGGTGAAACGTGAGCGTCGTCATGTTTGCGCCAAACGCGATTTCCTTCGGCGCCGCGTTAAAAAAATCGCCAAGTGCGCCCCGCGCGTTCTCCACGATCGCGTCGGTTTCTGCGCTGGTTGAGAATGCCCAATGCGTGTTGGCGTTGTGGTGCAAAAGATATTCACTGATTGCATTGACGACCGCACGCGGGACCTGGGTGCCGCCAGGACCATCAAAGTAGGCGATCGGATAACCATTATGAGTGCGTTCCAAGGCAGGGAAGCATCCTCGAATTTGCGCAATTGAGGTCAGCGTGCTCGCTGGTTTGACTGCGGTCTTATTCATGGGCATCCTTGCGGAAGAAGGTTACAAGCCATCTCGTAAATAGCTCGGTCATTCTGAGCCCCGAAAGCGTTCGGGGTCGAAGTCGTAATGTAGCCGGTGCAGCCCGGCGAAGACCGGGCTTTCCATCATGGCGGACCTCGAGAATATGCCACCGGGATCCTTCGGCTTCGCTCGAAATCACAGCTTGCATCGCGTTTATGAGATGAGTGTAAACTTCACGTCGTGCACGCTACTTTTCATTCCGGCTCACACCGAGTAATGTGCTGGTTGGTTATCACAACCCGATGAGCATCGATTTTGAAGAGCTGGATTATCGGCAAACATCACTCGGTGATCTATTCTTGCGCCGGAGGCGAATGTCGTCGTTAGGGGGAATCGAAGTGTTCGAGGTAAAGCTCGGTGAAGCTTTTCTGATGTCGAGTCTATTCCACGAGGTGGAGCTCGCGTTAGCCCGCCTTTCCCTGGCTGAACTGAGTGCGAGTCAGTTAGATGTCGTGGTCGGTGGTCTGGGGCTCGGATACACCGCGGCGGCCGCCCTCGAAAATCAGACCGTGCGCTCAGTTTTAGTCATTGATGCCTTGGGGGCAGTGATTGAGTGGCACGAGCGCGGTCTTGTTCCGCTGGGATCAAAACTCACCGGAGATCCGCGTTGTCGTTTCGTGCACGGCGATTTTTTCGCGCTGGCAGATTCGGAAACCGGCTTTGATTTGGCGAAAGATGGCCGTCGATTTCATGCCGTGCTCCTGGATATTGACCATTCGCCTCGCGATCTGCTCCATCCGCGGAACGCGTCTTTCTACAAGCCCGATGGACTGCGCGCCCTCGCCAGACACCTGCATCCCGGCGGGGTTTTCGCGCTGTGGTCGAATGATTCGCCGGACGACGAATTCATGAGTGCGCTCGGTGCGGCCTTCGAGTCGACAAGAGCGCACGTCGTTACGTTCGCCAATCCACTGCTGGAGTGCGAGTCCGCCAGCACCATCTACATCTCATGCAAGGCGCACATTTCAGGAGCTAACTAAATTTCGACCTCAACGATGCGCGCGCTCAGCGTTTTGCTCACGCTGGTGGGGGCACTATCTTCCACGGCGACGATCGCTGCGCCGCCACGCAGCAAATCGATTCCGGTTCAGCGACAGCGCTTCTACTATGTCGGCAGCCACAGCTGGCACACCAGCATCATTGTTCCGCGCGCGGCGATCCCCGCAGGAGCGTTGCCGCCCAACGTGATTCAAACATTCGCGGATTACCGCTATCTGGAATTTGGATGGGGTGACAAGAAATTCTATATGGCACGCCGGCCGAACGTCGCGACGGCCATCGATGCGGTGTTTTCACCAGGCCCGAGCGTGTTGCACGTCGCTGGCCTTAACAGCCCTTTACATGAGGAGTTAGCGTGGAGCGGTCTCGTGGAAGTGCCATGCACTCCGATCGAGTTCGGAAGTCTTTGCCGCGCGATCGGTCAGACCTTCGAACGCGATCCAAACGGGCGGGTCGATTCGTTAGGCGCTGGTCTCTATGGCCACACCAGCAGGTTCTACCCAGCACGCGGCCAGTATCACCTCTTCAATACCTGCGACACCTGGACGGCGCGAATGATGCGGGCTGGCGGACTCGCCGCGAGCACTGCTGGGCCAGGCGTTTGGAGTGCTGGTGCGATCATGGCTCAAGCGCGGCGACTTGTCGCGAGTCGATCTCGGCAACCATGAGCCGCAACAGTTTACGCCAAATACAATTGCGCGGACGCGCCGCTATCCGCTCGGCTGAATTTCTACCGCGCTTGTTTCGTCCTCTTCGGCGCACTTAGCGGGAGCGAACGTGCCCGAGACTCCGCGCGTTGTGCGTCATCAGCTTGTCCCGCAGCGCGATACTCATCAGCCAGATGTTGCCAGCCAAGGCGGTAGGAAGGCATCAGCTGCGTTGCTCGCTCAAAAGCTTTGATCGCATCGCGATGACGCCCCTGCTTCCTGTAAGCCAGACCGAGGTGTTCCCACACCGGTCCATACTTGGGGGCGAGGCTCGCGCCTTTGCGCAAGTGAGCAATCGCCGCATCAGTCTGACCTGCCGTGTTCAGACAAAATCCGAGTTGGGATTGCACGAGAAAATCCCGAGGTGCAAGCTGCGCGGCGCGAGTCAATGGCGCAATCGCCTCCGGCATTCGGTCCAGGTTGATGTAGCTGTAGCCAACGGTCGCCAGCATGCAGCGCTGTCGGGCGAGAGTTCTGCTGCCTTGGAGATCGCGGTTAAAGTTCCGCTTTTGTTCCCGGCCTCTTTTTCGGCGCGCGCAAGTTGAAGCCATGTTGCCACGACCGAAGGGGCGAGCGCCGTGGCTCGTTTCGCATACTCGACACTCTCCTGCCTGCGGCCCAGTCGCTGCGCGCAGCCGCTCAGACAAATCCAGCCGACAAAGGATTTCGGTTCCAATTCCGCGACCTTCTGGAACTGTGGCATCGCCGCGCCGAAATGGCCTTGGGCGGCCTCGACTATGCCGAGGCCGAAGTGTGCCAGCGAAGACTTCGGTTGAATAACGATGGCATTCCTGAAGGCGAAGGAAGCGTCGCCGAACTGACGCAGCCCGAAACCAATTGCGCCACGCAAACAAAAGGCCAGCACATTCTTGGGATAGCGGTCAGTCAACTGGTGCGATAAACTAAGGGCGCGGCTGGGATTTCTTGCCGAAAGCGCCTGAATGATCGCTTTCGCAAGTGGATTGCGCAGGATCGGGTCCGGTGTTTGCAGCGCGCGCTGGACGGGAGACTTGACGAGTTTCTTCGGGGGCGGCAGTTTACTAAGCAGCTTGTCAATCGAAGGATCCTGAGCGGTGGCAGTCGGCACGCCCAGTCCGGCTACCGAGAGCAGCGCGCACGTGAACCCGGCTCGAAATAACGCCCATTTCGTAGTTGCCTTGTAGAAGGGAGATTCTCTGGTTCCAAGTAAAAATGCATCCTCGGCCTTGTCCGGTCCCGACTTAGCTGGTAAGCGAAAACATGCCGTCGATCTCTTGGCTCCAACGGGTGCTCTGCATGTGCGCGATCTGGTTGGCATGGTCCGCGCGTCATGTTGATGCCGCTTCGGCGTGCGTTTGGAAGGTGACCGGACCTCAAGGCGACACCCTCTATCTGGGCGGATCAATCCATGCGTTGCGCAGCACCGATTACCCGCTCCCAGCCGCTTATAATCGCGCGTTCGACTCGTGCAATCGCGTTCTTTTCGAGGTCGATGAGAGGGCTTTGATCGCATCGAGCAAAGACCTCGAAAAATCAGCGCAATATTCCAAGCGCGACAGTTTGAAAAATCATGTGGATCCGCGCACCTATGACTACTTGCGACGAGTTTTTGCGCGCCTCAAAGTTTCTGAAGAAAAGTGGGCGAGATATCGCCCCTGGTTTTTGATGCTGGCGCTCGACTCACCGGGTTTGCATGGGCTTTCCGAAAATCTCGGAGTTGAAAAATTTTTGGAAAAACGTGCGAAAGCGAATCGGAAACCGGTCTCGGGCTTGGAGTCGGCTCGCGAACACAGCGCCATTTTCTCGGGATTAACTGATCGGGAAAGCGAAGCGCTTCTTCTCCTGACTTTCATTCCGCGTGCAAGCGAAACCGATGAAAACAAAAACGCAATGAACGCCTGGCGGCATGGAGATGCGAATGCTCTGGCGCGTCTGACGCGCGATTCTTTTCGCGATTTTCCGGCGTTCGGAGAACGGCTTCTCGGAGCCCGCAATCGCAACTGGATCCCGAAGATCGAGAGTGCGCTGCGCAGCGGGAACGTCTATTTCGTCGTCGCCGGCGCTGCGCACATGGGCGGGCCCGACGGAGTGCCCGCGCTGCTGCGCGACCGAGGTTATCAAATCGAACAACTCTGACCCGCTCCGGGTTCCTCGTGCGTTGAGACTAACGAAGTAGCCGATTTCAGGCAAGATGTCGAACTACCTGGTCGTCAGCACGAGCGGTAACCCTGATAGCAATAGCCGCAGGATGGGACGCGTGGCCTTTGCTCACTTTCAAAAGGTAAAGGTCCCGTGCGAGTGGATTGATCTGAGGGAACTTGATCTGCCGTTGTGCGATGCGGATGCGTGCTATTCGCAACCAGGCTCAAAGAAACTGAGCGCGGCGATCAATGCTGCCGACGGCATTCTCGTCGCCGCGCCGGTTTATAACTATGATGTCAGCGCTTCCGCCAAAAACATGATTGAGCTAACCGGGAGCGCGTGGGAGGACAAAGTGGTGGGGTTTCTTTGCGCGGCTGGCGGTATGAGCAGCTATATGTCGGTAATGGCTTACGCGAACAGCCTCATGCTCGATTTCCGCTCCGTCATTGTCCCACGTTTCGTCTATGCGATCGGCGATCATTTCGAGGGAGAGCAGCTAACCGATGCGAAGGTTACTAGGCGAATCCAACAAGTCGCGGATGAAGTGATTCGTTTCACGCAAGCTCTGCGTCCATAGTCTTTGCCGCGCAACCAGCGTTTGATTGGCAAACCCAGGATGGCGGCAAAGCTCCGTTCGTTTGGAGTATGTCTTTGTGCTGTTTTCCTTCTTGTAGCGGGCAGCTTCAGAGCTGATGCTCAAGCGGACTTCTACACCGCGGCGAGCGCGGACTTCGCATTTTTGGAGCCGGGAGGATGGGTCCGGTCGCAGCGGATTAATGGAGCTCCAACGGCGCGTCGGCTTATAGGGTTCTGTGTCGGTCAACTGAACTGCACGGCAAGCCGATCGCCGTCTCCGGCGTTGTTGTCGTAACCAGCCGGCGCGCCACCACCTGGCGGACGGCCAATTGTGGCTTGGGCGCATCCGACCAGCGGGGTCGCCAGTCGTTGCGCTCCTTCCATGGCTTGAGTCCTCTTCGAATCGATTCAAGGTCTGGACGACATCTCGGGGCGGGTATATCGTCGCGACGACCGATTATCCCGGCCTTGGCACTCCCGGACCGCACCCTCCTTGAGCGTTAGACGACCTCATCCCTTTCCTGGTTGCACGAAAGATTAGCGCTGCGGATCGGCGAGTTTCGCGCGGAGGGATTCCAGTTCGCGCTGGCGCGGCTGAAAGCGCTTCGTGATCGACTCTTGTTTGCCCGAAACCACGACGACGAGTGACCCGAGCACGACGGCTCCCATAAAGACGTAGGCCCAGAGAGGCGCAGCCTCCAGGTGAAAGAGCGTCGCCACCCAGAGCGCCGCTGCCACCCACACCGGAATCAACCCCCACCAGACGATGCTTCTGGCCAGCGCAATCTGAAAGTCGGTCTGAGCGAGCGCGCGTTCGAGGTCACCACGCAGCGACGAGTCGAATGTTTCGACGCGCCGTTTTTGGCGCTTTCTCGCCAGCAACATGTAGGCCGAGTAGTAGAACCAGATTCCACCCGCCGCCAGAAGGGCCAGAATATCCCAGCGCGATGCTGCGACCTTCATCCGCGTATGCGTGGCCAGCCATGCGGGATTCCCAAAGATGAGCGCGCCCGCGCAGATGAACATCAATGCCCCGCAGCCCAGGCCGACCGTGATTTCCGCCGCAAAGCACCGCGACAGACAGCGATTCCATTTTTGATTCTTGCGCTGGACGACCGCGTGTAAGGCAGCCTCGTTCATCGCATAGAGCGGCTCCTGGTTCTGCGAATCCCAGATCGTTTTCATTTCATCAAACTCCATATGATTGTTCCTCCTTCGTTAGGTTCTTGGGATGTGTCTTGATGCGTTGATTTCTAGATAGCTCTCGGAAATGGCGAGCGTCGCCTTTTCGCGATGCCTGCCGCCGCCAACGCGGCGATTTTCAGCCATGGCAACGTGGCAAGCCAGGCCAAAGCCAGGTCGTCGAAGCTAAGCACGCCAGTGCAGACGAGCACCAATCCGCCACAGACCACGCCAACCGTGATTTCCCCCGCAAAGCACCGGCCGCTACAGCGGTTCCCTTCCTCATTCTGCCGCTGGACGATCGGGTTGAAGGCAGCCTTTATGGCATACAGCGGCTTTTGGTTGCGCGAAGTCCTGGTCCTTTTTAGTTGATTGAACTCCATGGTGTTGTTTCTCCTTCGTTAGGTTGGTGAGATGTGTTTTGATGCGATTGATTTTTACTCCGACATAGCTTTCGGAAATGCCGAGTGTCTCCGCCATCTCGCGGTAGCTGTAGCCGTCGAGCAAAAGCAGAGTCAGCGAGCGGTCGACGTGGTCCAATTGCGCGATTTGCTCGTAGAGCCATTCGAGCCGGCGATCCTTCGCTCGCGACGTTTCCCTGAGCGCGGGCTCGTCGCCTTCTAGCGGCTGCGTCCGGTCCCGGTGTCTGCGCTCTTTGCGCGACCAGGCGAGCGCGGAGTTGAGCGCAACGCGGTAGAGCCAGGTCGTCACCGCAGATTCCGCCCGGAAACGGGGGATGGAGTTCCACACCTGAGTCGCGATCTCCTGAAATAAGTTATCGCGGTCGTGCGACGTGAACGCGTAGGCATGGACGACTTTAAAGAGCAGACCTTTGTGCCGGCTCAGCCACTCGTCGAAAATCTGTCTCTGTTCGCGTTCTCCCATCCACAACCTCGATTTGCCCCATTAGTGTCCGAGGCGGACGGATTTCTTACAAATTTCCGGAGAAATTTTCGGGGTGAGGCCTGAGCAGGATGCAAGACAGAACGGGAGCGTAATTATTCCGCACCGCCCAGTCCGAAAGCGCCTCATCGGAATTCCGCTCTGACTGCTGACTTTTGACGCCCGGCTTTCCGCTTCCTCCAGGAGCATTGCGGCACGTCTGCCGGAACGCTAGCTTCGGTTCACTTGGCCCGAAGCTAAGCCATTCCAATGACCATCCGAATCCTCGTCACCGGCGGCACCTTCGATAAGGAATACAACGAACGCACCGGGCAGCTCTTTTTTAAGGACACCCACATGGCCGAGATGCTCAGGCTGGGACGATCGCGAGTGGAGGTGACCATCCGCACGGTGATGATGATCGACAGCCTCGAAATGACCGACGCCGATCGCGCACTCATTGTTCAGAATTGCTCTCAGTCCGAGGAGGATCGCATCGTCATCACCCACGGCACCGACACTATGACGGAAACCGCCGCCGCGCTTGCTCGCGCTGTCACGGGCAAAGCCGTGGTGCTCACCGGAGCGATGATTCCGTACGCGTTTGGAAGCTCGGACGGCCTCTTCAATCTCGGCAGTGCGCTCTCATTCGTGCAGGTGCTGCCCGCCGGTGTTTACATCGCCATGAACGGCAAATGTTTTCCCTGGGACTGCGTCCGGAAGAATCGCGAGCGCAGCGAGTTTGAGGAGATTCCCGCCGCCTAACAACCGGCAAACGACTCGTCGGCATCGGTTCGCCGTAAACACGCTTGAAAAGCAGGCGCTTGCATACCTCGGGCGGCAGATCGCCAGGGGGAAGCAAGAACGACTGCACGCGCCGCTTCAAACATTTCCACTGCATTAGAAAACGCTCCACCCCAGGACGCGGTCGAAGCTTTGTCCGAATCACTCTGGCAGGAGGCGAACCGCTCGGCATCAAATGAGGGTGGTCGAGCCGAGTGGTTTCCGTACCGATTGGGCCGGACGCTCGGCGAATGAGACCGAGCGACAATCGACGACTACGCTGCCACGGCGGGCGCGCGAGTCAGTCAACTGCTCGGCTACTCCGCGCAAGCACCCGGGCGACTGGTTCCCGCGACACCTGCCATCGCGCACGCATAGAGTCCGCAAATTCGGCATGCCATTTCTTCTGGCAACGCAGCCTACGATCTCGCGATGGCGAAGCTCGACGTCCTGCGCAAGGAGTTCTCTGCGTGGAAAGCCGTTTCGCGCGAGGCTGATTTCCCGCCGGACTTAGAGCCGGCTTGAGAAGGCGCAAGCGAGACTGGACTTTCAGGTAGTGGGGTAAAGGGCTACAATCCAGACTGACCCGTTCCGCTCCGCATGTTTGCAACACCGCCACACCTGCGGTTAGGTTCTGCGCTCTGAAGCGCCCGTTTCTCATTCTCGTCCTGGTCCTGCTCGTCGGGGTCACCACCGTCTACATTGACTGGACTTGGAAACGACCGCTGTCGCCCAGCGGTGGACGGCCCTTTTTCCATCGCGTCGAGCTGCCGGTGCCCTCCTTCCGCCAGGGCGACAATAAATGGCACGATGATGCGATCGGCGGAGTGCCCGAGAACGGCACGCTCGGCAGCGTCGGTTGCGCGGTGGCCTCAGTGGCGATGGTGTTCCAGTCTTACGGCATCGAGACCGATCCGCAGCAGTTAAACTGGTTCCTCGCGGCCGTCGGCGGATACACCCAGCAGGGCTGGCTTTACTGGGAACGCGCGGCCTGGCTCGCACCCGACCGTGTCCGGCACGTCTACGAAGACCTCCCTTCGTATCAGCTGATTGATTCGAACCTCGCCCGCGGCAATCCCGTGATCGTGCGCGTGCGGTTCAGCAGCGGCGTCACGCATTTCGTCGTCATTGCCGGCAAGCAGGGATTCGATTACTTGGTGCGCGATCCGGGCGCGGGCGCGATGAAAGGTTACTACCCGCTGCACGAGCTTGGCAGCGACATCGAGGCGCTACGATTCTACGAATCGCTGCCGAAGACCGACCCACAGCTGGCCGCGCAGCGCTGAGGAAGACATCACGCGAGACTGCTTATCCTGAGCGCCGCCATTTTCACTCCGTCGCTGGATGGCATACGTGATTCACGTATATCGGCGTGAGGACGGGCGATCGGATTAACAAAAACTACCGCCGAGAGGCGTCGACCAGGCGCTCCAGAGTGTCGAGTGCCAGGTGTCTCGGCATCGCGCGGCCTTGCTCCCACTCCTGCAACGTTCGTCTCAAAATGCGTAGCTTCAATGCAGCCTCGCTTTGCGATAAATCGTGCTGCCGCCGCCACGCGTAAAGCCGTTCGCTCGCGTATGACGCGCCGCTCCCCGGGTGCTAGGCGCCCGTCGTTTCTTACAACTCATTCGAACACGCTCTACCGCTGGCGCGATGCATCGGCAATGACATACGTGATACGTGATTCACGTATCTTATCGGACCGAGTCTGAAAAGTACGAGGGCGAACGTACGCTCGCCGGATGGGACCGTGTCCAAGCGCGCGCCTGCTGATCAGTGAAATCCTTGATTGCCTCGGTGGTGTGCAGCTGCTGCGGAGTTGCGTGGCTAAACCTCTCCACGAAGTCGCCTCGGCGTCGAAATATCTCCGGCGGCATACGTGATTCACGTATATCCATGCGACCAGCGAAACGTGGGATTGCAATCAGTGTCGGAATGGGCGGCTGCGCGCGAAGCGCATGGCATCATGCTTCACCTCTACTCTCGCGGTGCGTGCAAACATCTACCCGTTCGGATGGCGCATGCGCGCGCGCTGGAATGTCGACTGTCCTCACAAATGATATACGTGGTTCACGTATATCCGCGGAATCGCGCAAAGAAATTAATGCGTTTTGGTGATCTGCGGGCTTAAGAGCCTTGAGGCAGCATCGCGCGGCCCTGGCTCGCACCCCGACCGTGTCCGGCACGTCTACGAAGATCCCCCTTCGTATCAGCTGATTGATTCGAATCTCGCCCGCGGCAATCCCGTAATCGTGCGCGTGCGATTCAGCAGCGGCGTCACGCATTTTGTCGTCATCGCCGGCAAGCAGTCTTTAGGCCCGCAAAGACGGGCCTAAAAGTACGGAGGGAGGTGCCGAGACTTTGAGTGCACCTAGGGAATCCGGGCGCCCGGATTAATGTGGGGATTCGACTACCTCGTGCGCGATCCGGGCGGGGGCGCGGTAAAGGGTTACTACCCGCTGCACGAGCTTGGCCGCGCAGCGCTGAAACGGGGAAACCAGCTCGTCTCCATAACCGTTCAATCTTTGCCGCGGTCTGCCAGATATACGTGATTCACGTATGTCATGTGCGGCGCCGCCTGGTTTTTGGTTGAAAGATCGCAGCTCACTGCGCGATCAGGCCTGGTATTGCTCGTCGCTGACCTTTCCATCCAATCGACGACCTTGCCGTCGAGCTGTTCCTGAATGGCGATATGCGTCATGGCCGTGGTCGGCGTAGCGCCATGCCAATGCTTCTCGCCCGGCGAAAACCAGACCACATCGCCGGGACGAATCTCCTCAATCGGACCGCCCCAACGCTGCGCCCAGCCGAGGCCGGACGTGACGATCAATGACTGCCCGAGTGGATGCGTATGCCAGGCGGTGCGGGCACCGGGCTCGAATGTGATGCTTGCGCCGCGGGCACGTGCCGGTTCGGGCGACTCGAACAGCGGGTCAATGCGAACGGTGCCAGTAAAATATTCGGCCGGCCCTTTGCCGGAAGCCTGTGAACCACTTCTTTTGATTTCCATTTACTAATCTGATCGCTTGGAATTGCGTTTGCGGTTGTCACCCGCTTGCCAAGCCTTAGCCTTGGCGAAGGCTGGTCACGCGTCACTTTTTCATGGCCGGTCCTTCTTGTCCCGCCGTAGCTGCGGCGAAGGAGGACGCTGGACGGCTGTGAGCCACTTCGCTTGATTTCCATATTCTGAGCTTCTTCACGTCGCTCGTTGCAAGTGCTAGAGCCGACAACGTCTGTGCGCAACTTTGCGATTCCGCTCATCACTGGTCACTCTCTGCCGATGGCGATTTGGACAACCGGTTCAGCATCCCCGGAATCACCGCGAGCAAACGCTATCATCGCTGCAGGGATGTGATACAGCGTATGTGAACAGAGCACTAAGTCCCCTTGCGCCTTTGGCTCAGCGGCAAGAATCGGCGCCGCGATGGCTTGGGCTTGCAGGATGGCTTGTTTGACTTGCGTCAGCAGATGCGGGTTCGGTTCGATGGCGATTGTCCGATCAAAGGCAACGGCGAAGACCTTGGTCACCTCCCCGGGAGAGTGACTCGTTCGTAACTTGGAAAGCCAAATGTATTGCAAGCTCGTGTCGAACTGATCAGCCTCGGTAACTCATACAGGCACGCTCTGCTTTGCATTCTTTCCGGCGCTTTTCTCCTCCAAAATCAGGCATTTTAATCCGAACCCTTCGGCTAATGCTCTCTTGGATTTTGATGACTACCACTGAGACGGCATTTGTGGGTGCAGCCGAAGCAGCGGAACTTTCTTCAGAGCAGGGCAATGAGCCGGTATCTCTCCTTGGAATCAGCGGAAACCCAGGCGCAATCAATCAGGTAACTGGAACGGGAGATGCGGGCGAATGGCTCGGAGCTAAGAAAGACTCCGGCATCTTTCTGGGTGGATTATGGGCCGGCGACACAAATTACCTGATCTCCGGCGGCGCAGAGCCGGGCACATGGAGTCAGAATAGCCTGCTTATTGTCAGTCTCGGCTTGGATTCTGAGAAGCTCATCGGCTGGAAAGGGGGAAAATTTGGCGTCGAGTTCCTGCGATTCGACGGAGAACCTACCAATCAGCAGGCCGGAAGCGTGCAGGGGTACAATTCACTGCCTGGCCCGCCACCCTTGCACCGGTCGGAGCTGTATCAGCTATGGTGGCGGCAGGAACTCTTCGACCGAAAGCTGATCGTTCGGGTCGGGAAAACGGTGCCCACGGCTGATTTCGATAACGTTTTGCGGCCCGTCCCGACGCAGGATCAATCGCTGTTCATTCCTTCAGTATCCGGCCTGATATTCACGCCTGTCTTTGTAAATCCCACGCTCCTCGGGGTCATGCCTGGCTATTACAACTCGGCCTGGGGAGTAACGACCACCTTTGCGCCGACAAACCATTTCTATCTTTCCTATGGCGTCTACGACGGGAATGTCGCTAACGGAACGCAAACCGGATTGAGGGGCGGCCTAGAATTTAACGGGTATTACTTCAACATCGGCGAGGCGGGCGGGGCGTGGGAGATCGGGAGCGACAATCTGCCGGGAGCATTTGGGGTAGGATTGTGGAATCAGTGCGGAGAATTGAGCGCCGGAAAGGTGAGCGAGTCCGGTGCGCAGGGCGTCTATCTCTTCGGGTCGCAGCGTATTTGGTTCCGGCACCCGGGAAAAGACAACAGCGGCATTACGAGCTACTTCCAGTTTGGTGCAAACAATTCCGAGACGCTTCCGATCAATCGATATTTCGGATCAGGTCTGACTGCGTTCGGGCTTGTGCCGGGAAGACCGCGGGATTCCGCCGGCACAGGCGTGGCGTGGTCGTCGCTGAACCAAAATCTTTTCAAGCGGGATAGCGAGTTGATGTTTCAGGCCTATTACCAGGCTCTTCTGATCGCGGGCACGTATCTCGAACCGGCGATTAGCTTTATCCCAACCCCGGGAACGAGCCCGGAGCACGGTGCTGCATGGGCGACCACATTGCGAGTCACCGTCCTTTTTTGAGTAACCATGGACGAGAGAAAGCGCGCCTTGCTCTGCAATTTTTCGGAATAACCTTCCCAACGCCAGGATTCCGAGATAACCAGGAACGAATGTCTTGCAGCTCCCTGCCAGATCGCCCGCTCACTCGTTTGGACAAATCTTCGCCTTACCTATTCTCTCGACGACTTGGTGAAAGCCGCACGCTGCGATTGGCGAGGCTGTTTTAATTCGTGGAATCGTTCATTGCGTTCCTCGTCGCGGTGACACTGGTGCTCAGTTTTCTGAGGCGTGAACGGCTCGCGCTCAGATTTTTCGCCTGTTCTGTGGTGCTGCTCGTCATCCTGCTGCGGCTGCATGCGGTGGACCCGCTGAAGCTGAACTTCTGAGATGAACGACGGGCGCTTCGCTTCGCGTTTGCCGAATCTGGTCGCGGCCGGACAATTGCTGGCGGTTGCTGCCACTTTGCTCGGGAGCCTCGGTTATCAGTTCGTTCTCGGCGAGTTGCCGTGTCCACTGTGTGTCATTCAGCGGCTCGCGTTTCTCCTCGCGTGCGTTGGACCCTTAGGAATCCTCGGCGCCAACGCGGCGGGGCGATGTTCCGGGGGGGAACAGGCGCGCGGGTTTGCCATGACGATTTTCGCTTCGCTTGCGGGTGCCGCGGCGTCGATTCGGCAAATCCTCCTGCACATTGTTCCCCCGGATGCAGGGTACGGTCCGCCTGTGCTCGGGCTTCACCTTTATTCGTGGGCGCTGATCGTCTTCGCGTGCCTCATCGCAAGCAGTGCCATTGGCCTGCTCAGCCTCCGCGAGAATCCGTCTCCGCTTCCCCGCCTCGTGATCAATGCTCTTACCGGATCGGTAGTCGGAATCGCCGTGATCATAGCGCTGGCAACTTTCGCGATGGAAGGCTTCGCCTTCTTACTGCCGCCGGATCCCGCTCGCTATGAGCTGTTTCATCTTCTGGGGCGGTAAACCGAAAGACTATGGACCTGAACACCATTGCTGAAATCAAACGCCCGCGGCGGGTGGATGAGATGCGCGATTGGCAGGATGGCTTTGCCTGGCTCGCGGGCGGGACGTGGTTGTTTTCCGAGCCACAGATCGATACCCATACTCTGGTCGATCTCGAAGGATTGGGCTGGCCATCATTGACGGTGTCACCGGAGGGCCTGGAGATCGGTGCTACCTGTCGGGTGTCCAAGCTCGAACGATTTGCTGCGCCGCCTGAATGGAAAGCCGCTCCCTTGTTCAGAGAGTGCTGCCATTGCTTTCTTTCGTCGTTCAAGATTTGGAACGAGGCCACCGTTGGCGGAAATGTCGTCATGTCATTGCCGGCGGGGCCGATGATTTCGCTCACAGCCGCGCTGGAGGGCATCTGCATGCTTTGGCCGCGCAGCGGCGATCCTCGCAACGTGGCCGTGGTGGATTTCGTCACCGGCAATCACCGCAACGTTCTTGGACCCGGAGAACTGTTGCGTTCCATCTTTCTTCCCGTCTCAGCGTTGCAGAAGGCGTATGCCCTCCGGCGCTTTACACTAACCGAACTTGGCCGTTCCGAGGTTCTTCTCATTGGCACCCTTTGTCCCGAGACCGGCGCTTTTCTTCTTACCATCACCGCGGCGACGCTTCGGCCGGTCCCGATTTCCTTTCCTGGAATCCCGTCAGCTGCGGATCTGAAGAAGGCCATTGATCACGCGATGCCTGCGGAACTTTATCTGGATGACCCTCACGGTTCTCCCGCTCATCGCCGCCACCTGACGTATTACTACGCGGAGGAAATTCGGGAGGAACTGGCATGAGCTACACGGTCAACGGACAAACTTTCGATGCTCAGCCCCGGCCCGGGCAATGCCTGCGCACTTTTGCGCGCGAGCTTGGCTGGTTCGGCGTGAAAAAAGGTTGTGACGCCGGTGATTGCGGTGCCTGCACGGTCTGGCTCGACGGCAGGCCGGTGCATAGCTGTCTGGTCCCCGCCTTTCGCGCGGAAGGGCGTGAAGTCACCACGCTCGAAGGTTTATCCAGCAACGGCGAAATGCATCCGATGCAAAAAGCGTTTCTCCAGGCGCAGGGATACCAATGCGGTTTCTGCACTGCCGGCATGATTATGACGGCGGCCACTTTCTCGGAAGCGGACAAGCAGGACTTGCCATTCCGCTTGAAAGGGAACTTTTGCCGTTGCACCGGGTATCACGCCATCGAAGATGCCATTCACGGCGTTTCGCATGTGGAAGCCGATTGCCCCGGGAAAAGCGCCGGACGCAGCCTCGGCAATCCTCTCGGGCCATCCATCGTCACCGGCCATGCCCATTACACCGCCGACGTCGCGATGGAGGGCATGCTGCATCTGAAAGTGTTGCGCTCTCCGCATGCGCATGCGCGCATTTTGGCAATTCGCCGGGACGAGGCGATGAGCGTTCCCGGTGTGCATGCTGTTTTCACATGGGAAGACGTTCTGCGCGTCGCCTATGGCACGGGCACACACAGTGATTTTCGCGTCGAACCGGATGATACCTACATCCTGGATAATGTGGTCCGGTTCGTCGGAGAGCGTTTCGCCGCCGTCGCCGCCGAAACCGAAGGCGCGGCCGAGGAAGCCTGCCGCAAGCT
This sequence comes from Chthoniobacterales bacterium, assembly GCA_038232335.1. Lineage (GTDB taxonomy): Bacteria > Verrucomicrobiota > Verrucomicrobiia > Chthoniobacterales > UBA10450 > JACCXL01. Next base: position 165,669 of record JBBSIA010000001.1, on the reverse strand, counting down.
CGAGGTGGATTACGAAATCCTGCCCGCCGTCTTCGATCCCGAGGAAGCGATGAGCGGGCGTGCGCCTGTCCTGCATCCCAAGGATCGCACTGCCCGCATTGCCAATCCCGCGCTCAACATCGTGCGCGAGATTCATGGCGAGAACGGCAGCGTCGAGCGGGGCTTCGCCGAGGCCGACGCCATTTACGAAGAAACCTTCGAGACGCATCGCCAGCAGCACGCGCATCTCGAGACTCATATTGCCATCAGCTATCTGGGAGAGGACGGGCGGATTCACGTGCGCAGCAGCACGCAGACGCCGTTTCCGACGAAGGAAAAGCTCGGCTACCTCTTCAGCCGAGATCCGGAGGATTTCCACGTTTACACCGAGCGGGTCGGAGGCGGCTTCGGCGCGAAGCAGGAGATGTTGAGCGAAGAGTTGGTTGTGCTCGCCACACTGAAGACGGGCCGCCCCGTGAAATGGGAATTCACTCGCACCGAGGAATTCATCGGCGCGCCCTCGCGGCATCCTTTCAAGGTTCGCGTCAAGCTCGGGGCAAAAAAGGACGGCTGCCTTACCGCCATCCAGCTCCGGATTCTCTCAAACACCGGCGGTCACGGCAATCACGCCGGCGACGTCCTCGGTCACTCGCTCAACGAGCCGCTCACTCTCCTGCGCTGCGCGAACAAGAAGGTGGATGCCTACTCCGTTTATACCAACACGGTTCCCACCGGCGCCTTCCGCGGTTACGGCGTGACCCAGACTTCGTATGCGCTGAATTGCGCGATGAACGAGTTCGCGCTCCAGCTAGGCCTCGACCCCCTGGCCATGCTGCGCAAGAACGTCATTCGCCCCGGCGATACTCTGCTCAGCATCTGGCCCGGGCCGGCCGACGTGGAAATCGGCAGCTACGGCCTCGATCAATGTCTCGATCTGGTGGAAAAAGGGCTCGCGAGCGGCCGGGGCAAGCCGAAACCCGATGGCGCTGACTGGCTCGAGGGCAGCGGCGTTGCCATCAGCATGCTCGATTGCGCTCCGCCTAATCACCGCTCGGAAGCGCGAGTGGATCTCACGCCCGAAGGCCGCTACACCGTGCGTGTCGGCGCCACCGAGTTCGGCAACGGCACCATCAACGTGCACCGCCAGATCGCCGCGACCGTCCTCGGCTGCGGGGTCGCTCGCATCCAGATCATCAATGCCGATACCGACAAGACCCCGTTCGACACCGGCACTTTCGGCAGCGTCGGAACTACCGTCGCCGGCCTCGCCGTTCGTGAAGCGAGCTCCGTCCTTAAATCTCAAATTCTTACTCTCGCTCAGCGTTACACCGGCGCTCCGCTCGAGCATTGCATGCTCGCCGACGGAGAAATCCGCTGCGGCGCTCGCACCGTGCCGCTGTCCGACTTCTTCGCCCAAGCCACGCGCGACGGGCAGCGCGTTAGCGCCGTTCGCAAGTGCGCTGGCGTCCCGCGCACCGTTTCTTTCAACGTGCAGGGGTTCCGCATCGCGGTCCATCGCGTCACCGGGCGCATCGCGATTCTGCATAGCGTCCATGGGGCCGATGCCGGTTTTGTCATGAACCCAATGCAATGCCGCGGGCAGGTCGAAGGCTCCCTCGCGCAAGGCATCGGCTGGTGCCTGTTCGAACGCATGACCTTCAACGAAAAAGGCGAGCTCGCTAACACCACGTTCCGCAACTACCGCATCCCGGGATTCGCGGATATCCCGCGCACGGAAGTCTATTTCGCCGATACCTACGACACCATCGGCCCACTCGGCGCCAAGGCCATGAGCGAGAGTCCGATTAATCCCGTCGCGCCCGCCCTGGCCAATGCTCTCCGGGACGCCACCGGCATTCGCTTCCTCAGTCTGCCCTTCACCGCCGATCGCATCTTCAGCGCACTCCTGGAAAGGAAGCCATGAGCACGCAAGCTTCCATCATTGCCACTGCCAGGGTTCGCCCCGGCGTGGACGCCGAGTTCACCAATTGGAAGGCACACCACGATCGTGTCATCGGAAAATTTCCCGGCTTTCTGAGCAGCGACATCATTCCACCGACCCAACCCGGCAGCCGTGAGTGGACGATCATCGTTAACTTCCGCTCTAAAGAAGACCTCGTCGTTTGGCAAAAATCGAGTGAACGCGCCCAGGTAGTCGCGGCAGGGCTGGCGCTGTTCGAGGGCGGCAACTTCGGCGAGGTCGTGCAAACCGACGATGACGATGGCGCCATCCATCGCGACACTACCGTCACCGAAGTCATTTTCACCAAGATCAAACCCGGCAATGCAGATACTTACCGGGAATGGGGTACACGCATGCAATCGACCCAGGCGAAGTATCCCGGCTACAAAGGCACCTTCTTGCAGCCGCCCGCGGAAGAAGGCGGATTTTGGACAACGATCATGCGCTTCGACTCCGCGGCGCATCTCGAAACTTGGATGAACTCGGCCGAGCGCAAGGAGATGTTGAACGAAGCGATGCCTTTCATCGAGCACGCCGAGCTCACCCGCCTCACTACTTCCTTTCCAGGTTGGGCGCCGACCGATTCTGCTTCTGGACGCACGCCGCCGAACTGGAAAGTCACCATGCTCGTCCTTCTCGGTCTCTACCCGATTGTCTGCTTGGAAATTTTGTTCCTAATGAAGGTATTCGCTCGATTCGGCCTGAAACCCGCATTCGCTGGTTTCCTCGGCAACGCGATCAGCGTCACCCTCGTCGCCTACGGCACTATGCCGCTCCTGGTGCGCTGGATGAACTGGTGGCTGCTGCCAAAACCAGACGCTCCGAAAACGGTGCACTGGAAAGGGACATTCCTTGTTTGTGCGATTTATGCGTTAGCTATTGCCGTCTTCTGGAAATTCTTGTGATATCAATTCAGGCGCCGCGAGTTCATCCGCTGGCATTCCTCAAGAAGACAAAACCACTCCATCTCCTCGAAACAACCGACAACCCAACACAAACCATATGAGCAGCACACAAAATCCAGACCACGAAAAATTCATGCGTCGAGCCATCGAGATGTCGCGCCGCGGATCTCTTGAATACTCAACCGGAGGCGTCTTCGGCGCGGTCCTCGTCAAGGACGGCAAGATTGTTTCGGAAGGCATGAACCGAGTCGTGGCCAGCCACGATCCCACCTGGCACGCCGAGATGGAGACCATCCGTCTGGCCTGCATCACGCTGCAGAGCTTCAAGCTGCCCGGCTGCACCCTTTACACTTCTGCTGAGCCCTGCCCGATGTGCATGGCGACATGTTACTGGGCGGGCATCGAGCAGGTCTTCTACGCTGCCACTGTCGAGGATGCTTTCCAATATGGCAATTTCGACGACCGCCCGATCTACGAGCAACTTGCCCTGCCGAAGGAGCAGCGTTCCATCAAACTGACTCAAATGCTGCGCGATGAGGCCGTGGTCGTCTGGAAAGAATACCAGGCCAAGCCAGATAAGGTTCAGTATTGAACCCAGTCGACTTAACACTTGAGTTTGAAGATGAGTGGAACGCCACTCTCGTCTTTCGCCCAGTCGCCAGTACCTGATAGAGGAGTGCTTGGCGCCAGATCGGGAATGCTATACGGTGACTCACGTATAGCATCTCCACTCCACGACATAATGAATACAGTCCACTAGTATAACGCTCAGCTGGGCACGTGGAAAGATTTCTCGTGGTGGCGTGGAAATGCCCTTCTGACCGGGGCCGCGGTTTATCAGCCGAGCTGACTGCGATAATCGATGCGTGTTCGTCAGTTCGAAGGCTCTTCTCAGCTCGGATAGTTATGAGAGGCTGTAAAATGTATTACAAGGAAAATGGAGCGCGGATTCCTTCTCTAAAGAGAAGTAGAAAAGCCATCAATGACAACAGTATGGCGGGATGATTCCAACTATGAGGCGACGCGCCGACGCATGGTCTGGAACGATCGTATTCCCGAGCGATTTCCCGACGTCATTGTTTCGGTCGCGTCTGACGCCGAGGTCATCGAAGCGATTAAGCTTGCACGGTCGCAGGGGCTACGCATTTCCATCCGCGCCGGCGGCCATAGCTGGATCGCGACTTCGTTGCGCGACGGCGGGATGCTGATCGACCTATCGCGCCTCAATGGTGTCACGGTGAACGCAGCCGCCCGAACCGCTGCGGCGCAACCGGCGATAAAAAATACCGAGCTGGTCGCCGCGCTGGCGCAGCACGGATTGGCTTTCCCGGCGGGACATTGTCCGACCGTCGCAATTGGCGGTTATCTGCTGGCCGGCGGACAAGGCTGGAACCAGGGCGGCTGGGGAATCGCTTGCTCGAACATCCTCGCCATCGACTTGGTGAACGCCGACGGCGAACTGATCACGGCCGACGCGCAGCGCAATCCGGACCTTCTTTGGGCTGCGCGGGGCGGCGGCCCCGGCTTCCCGGGGGTGATCCTCCGCTATCACCTGCGGTTGTACCCCGCACCGAAGGTCATGATGCAATGCATCTACGTGTACCCTTTAGAGCTGATCGAGGTGATTGTGCCGTGGCTGGCCGAACTGGTTCCTTCGCTGCCGAGTTCAGTAGAGCAGCTCCTGCTGCTAGCTCTGCCACCTCCAAACGTCGCTGGGCAACTAAGTGGCCCCCAACGGTATCTCACGCTCTGGCCCGTCGCCTATGGCGACTCGGCGGAGGAAACGGCCGCGGCGCTCGCGCCGCTCGATACCTGTCCCATGCTTGATCGAGCTCTTGTCCGGCAGGTCAACACGCCTGTCTCCTTCGGCGACCTGTTTGCCATCGAAGCGGCCGTTTTCCCGGAGAAGCACCGCTACCACGTGGGGATTATCTGGTCAGCCGCCGATCCCACGCCCGTGCTGAGCGGACTGCGAGACCGCCTGACGCACGCCCCCTCCCTGAAGACCGAAATCCTTGTGGCCGTGACCCCGCCTCCGACCATAGATCCGTCGGCCCGGGACATGGCCTACTCGCTGGCCGCCCCGCTCTATATCGGCTGTTACAGTGTTTGGGACAACGCGGCAGATGACGAGGCAAATGAACGATGGCACCGCGAGACGCTCGAGTCACTCAAACCGATCACGCGCGGACATTATATGGGAGAGACGGACCTGCTCGCCTCGCAGACCCGCGCGGCGGAGTCACTCGCGCCGGGAGTATGGGAACGCCTACAGACAATTCGCCGGAAGTATGATCCTGACGAGCTATTCTACGGCCACGTTGGCCAGGCGTGAGCCGTCGTCCGCGCGCTTCAATTTCCTCCTTCAGAAAACTCCAACACTTCAAAACAGGAAAAAGCAGACTGTAGTACTGTCTCCGCTGGAGTCCGAGCCGGAATTGTCCCACCACGCTAGCGGCTCCGTATCTGCAGAAAATCCTGGTGGACGGAGAGGCGATAGGTGCCGTCCGTCAGACAATGTTTGGCGAGATAATCTTGCACATCGCGGCGGGCTGGTGGCCGGCTGATGGGTAGCAGGTTGAGCATGAATTCGGCGATCGCGTAAGCCGCAGCCGGGTCCCTGGTCTCGACGTGCGCTGGATCGAGCGTGATGACGACGTTATAGCGATCGCCATGTTTCTCGCGAAAGGTTTGAGCGAGCTGTTGCAGATCGAACCGGTGACCGAAGAAATGGTCGAGCATCGCCATGCAGGCAGTATCGCGATTCTGGACGACAACCACGGTCAGGCCGGGCGGCGACATCCACGAGACGAGCCGATCGAGATGGGCCAGCCATTCCTCCGCAGGGATGTAATACAGCGTATGTGAACAGAGCACGAAATCCCCTTGCGCCTTTGGCTCAGCGGCAAGAATCGGCGCCGCGATGGCTTCGGCTTGCGGGATAGCTTGTTTGAGTTGCGTCAGCAGATGCGGGTTCGGTTCGATGGCGATTGTCCGATCAAACGCGCCCGCGAACGCCTTGGTCATCTCTCCGTTTCCGGCGCCGGCGTCGATGAAAACGTTTCGGTTAGGCAGGCGATCGACGAGTTTCTGGAGGAAACGTTTGGCGTTCCGCTTCTGGTCCGTGTGGTCGAGAAAGGTTTGGAACGCCCGCTTGTAGGCCTCGCCTTGCGAGTCGAAAACTTGGATCGATTCTGATTTCAACACGCTTTCGTCCTATGGAAACAGGTTATAACCTTTAGTTGATACAGACTGCGTTTTTCACTGGAGTCCGTCGATGAAGCAGGAATGTCACAGTAGTCAGTGCCCGTACTGAATCCTAATCGTCGTTCCCAGACGCGAGAAGGGTTATTCTTCCATACCGGCAAGGAATCGACGCAGGCGAACGGAGCGATACGATTGTGGGCGCGACAACGGCCGGTGCGGCGTTTCCCTGCGCAAACATTGGTGGGAGTTCTCGACTGCTGCGGCTGACCACCGGATATCTTCAGGTTTCTCGCCAGCGTGTCGGCCTCTGTGGCGATCTGGTCGAACTCACGCGTCTGGCGCACCTTGTGGTTCCACGCTGCCGTCGCCGGGGCGAGGATCGCGAACTGGCAAAGCTACTACGGCGGGAACCTGGTCGACCAATGAATGATCCCGTTCTTTGGCGCGGCCGTTTACGACGATTCGGCCGCTTACGAAGAGCTCGCCGATCCACTTCATCAAGAAGACGAAGAGGCCGACGCTGATGATTGTCGGCGAACGGGATGCCGAACGTCCGGCGCCGCGATGCTTTGAGTTCTGGCACCCGCTACGCACGCTCGGCGTACCGACGTAGCTCATCTATTGGGCGAAGGCCACATGTTCGTCAAACCCGAACACCAGGTCGACCGCATGGATCAAACCACCGGCGTGCCGCCGAATGCCTCGGTCGGCCCGATCTTCAGGCAGGTGCCGTCAATCTCACGCACCGTCACCGGATGCAGCCCGAGCGGGTTCGGGCGCGCGGGTGAGCGCGTGTAAAACACGCCGGTGAGCGGACGGCTCTCACGCTGCGCGGATGCCCCTTGAGCACCTCGCGCCCGGCCTCGTGTAACCACGTCACCGATCAACTCGTGACCCACCGCTCATTCCAACAACGCATCGACTCCGAATTATAAACACAACACGTCCGCGTGTCCGGGGAGCAGGCGATTGGACTTCGCCGAGATTGAAAAATTGATTTGCGTTCAATTCCATCTCGTCCATTATTCAACTCAATGGTTGAATATCGTTCAAGGTCGTTGAACCGCACTTTCGCAGCATTAGCCGATCCGACGCGGCGGCGGATTTTGTCGCAGTTAGCCAGGCGCGGCACTTGCGTGACGGACCTGGCGCGGCCGCACGCGATGTCGCTCGCAGCAGTCTCGAAGCATTTGATCGTTTTGGAGAAGGCCGGGCTGGTGAGGCGGCGGCGCCAGGGCCGGGTGCATTCGCTCTCGCTGAAGGCAAAGCCGATGCGGGAGGCGCGGGCTTGGATCAATCGCTATCGGAAGTTCTGGGAATCGAATCTCGACCAATTCGAAAACTATCTGGGCAAGCTACAAACAAAGGAGACCGACCAAGATGATAATGAATAATGAAGTGCAGACGCCAGACGACGCGACCTTGATTTTGAGGCGAGTGTTGAACGCGACGCCGGAACTGGCATTCGAGGCTTGGACATCGCCGGACCATATCCAGCAGTGGATGCGGCCGGAGCCTGGGATGGTAGTCCGGCGTGCGAACATGGACCTGCGGGTGGGCGGGAAATTCCGCATTCAGATGCAGATGCCGGACGGCGAATTTTTTACCGCGGTGGGTGCCTTCGAAGAGGTGAAAGCGCCGGAGCGGCTGGTCTACACCTGGGACTGGGAGAAGGACGGGAGTGGGGCGGAATTCGGCGAGGTGGAAGGAAAGCCGTCGCTCGTGACGGTGGAGTTTCTCAAACGCGGTGAGCGCACGGAGTTGGTGCTGACGCACAGCCGGTTTGCCACCGTGAAGAGTCGGGACGGTCACGCCGAAGGATGGGGCAAACTCGTCAATAGTTTTGCGAGGCTCTTGGAGAACGAACTAACAACGGCTGGTCCCGCAGGCGCGGGATCAGGCAACGACGAAAGGTAATCTTATGAGCACGAATACAGTGATGGACAAACCGCAAGACCTGACCCGAGAACACAAAATTGTATCTCGCGAGGAATGGATTGCAGCCCGGCTCGGACTGCTAAAGAAAGAGAAGGAACTCACGCGGCGCAGCGACGAGCTGGCGCGCCGGCGACAGGAACTGCCGTGGGTTCGGATCGACAAGGAGTATCGGTTCGAGACCGACGAGGGCAGGGCCTCGCTGGCAGATCTCTTCAAAGGGCGCTCACAGCTCCTCGTCTACCACTTCATGTTCGGACCCGACTACACGGCGGGGTGTCCGTCCTGCTCGGCGATCGCGGACGGGTTCAATGGGTCGGTGGTCCATCTGGCCAACCACGACGTTACGCTTTCGGCGGTGTCGCGGGCTCCGCTCTCAAAACTGCAGGGGTACAAGCGGCGCATGGGTTGGAGCTTCCCCTGGGCGTCCTCCTTCGGCGGAGATTTCAACTTCGACTTCAACGTCTCGCTCACTGAGAAGCAACAGCTCGAAGGGACAGTAGAATACAACTACCGGCGCGAGGAGGTGTCGACGGCAGGCGGGATCGGCGAGTCACTAACGAAACGTGGCGAGGAGCCCGTCGCCGAGATCGCAGCCATGACCGGAACCGACGTAGCCACGTACACGCGCGAGAGGCCCGGCATGAGCGCGTTCCTGCTCAAGGATGGCGTCGTTTACCACACCTATTCCACCTATGCGCGTGGGCTAGACGGCCTTTGGGGTATGTTTCAGTGGCTGGACCGCGCGGCGAGAGGACGTGACGAGACGGGCATTTGGTGGCGCCGCCACGACGAATACGAGCCGCTTCTTGAAGAAGCCGGCTCGTGTTGCCCCGCGGTGGAGGGGCACGCGTGAATGCTCGCCACTGCTGCCAGGTAAAGACGCGAGCGCGCCACAAAGCTAGTCCCTCGTCGCGGTTGCGCCATGGCGGGGAGATCGTTGGATGGATCGTTCCGACCGCCATGCTGGCACTGATCCCAAGTGTCCGGCATGTGTGGCGGCGTACGTGGCACTCGCGACCGGCATCGGGATCTCTTTCCCGACCGCCACCTGCCTGCGGTCGGTGCTTGCCGTGTTGTGCGTGACGTCATTGGTTTTCATCACTGCAAGACGATTGCGGAGTTTAGTTGCGCCGGCACTTAGCCAGCACTGCCCCGATGGGCCGGGACGTCGCAAGCAGGGAGGTCTCGGTGATTGGAAGATTCCATCCAGTGGCAGCGGTTAGCGGCAGGCGATGTCACGGACCCGTCCAACGCTGCCGATCAGAGTGTGATGGCAAGAAGGTAAGCGAGGACGATCCACTGGATTTTCAGGGACAGCGTTGAACGCCTAGGCCATTGATAGGAATACGCCCTGTGCCAGGGCGTCGATCATCCGTCCGCCCGCGTCGAGGCTGATTTGATGTCGACCACCGGCGTGCCGTCGAATGCCTCGATCGGTCCGATCTTCACGCGGGTGCCGTCAATCTCACGCACCGTCACGGGATGCAGCCCGAGCGGGTTCGGTCGCGCAGGTGAGCGCGTGTAAAAGACGCCGGTGAGCGGACGGCTCTCATCGCTGCGAGGATGTCCCTTGAGCACGTCGCGCCTGGCCTCGTGTAACCACGTAATAACGATCAGCTCGTGACCGGCCTCCATTCCCAACAACGCCTCAGCAAATTGCGGTTCGATTTCGAGCCAGGCGTCGGGCGCACCTTCCAGTCCCTGCCGTGGCGCCTCTTCTCGCCGCTTCACGGTCGAACGAATGAAGCCAACCGGCTCCAGTGTGTAAGAGTTCATCTTGTCCAAGGTTGTTCACGCTTGCTGCGACGCAACTACCCGCGAAACGCTGCGACGCTGACGATCAGTGTCGTGGATGGCGAGGAGATGAGAGACGACGATCGGATCGCATACGGTGCAGGCTGACCTAACAACGAAACGATTCAGCGAGCGCTACCGCCTGAGGACGGCGAGTGACGGCTTCCAGGTGGTTGATTAACTACTCCGAGCGAAGCGCCTGCGTCGGATTTACCTGCGTGGCGCGTCGTGCTGGGAACAAGCAGGCGAGCAAGGCAGCGACTCCGAGGACTACAATGGCAGCGCCAAGCAGGAGCGGATTGAAGGCGGATGTTTGGTAGAGCTGCGTCGCGATCAGCTTGCCAATCGCGATGGCGGCGGCCAGACCCACGACCAATCCGAACACCACCGGTGTCATTCCCTGCCTAACGACCAGTCGCAGCACGTCCATGGTTTGCGCGCCGAGCGCCATGCGCACGCCGATCTCGCCCGTGCGTTGCTCCACCGTGTAAGCGACTGCGCCGTAAATGCCGACGGTGGCGAGCAGCAACGCGACCGCAGCGAAAACGCCCAGCAGCACCATCATCAACTTCGCCTGCCCGAGCGCCTGCGCCATGATTTGGCTCACCGGCTGCGGCAAAATGAGCGCGAGGCCGGGATCAACTGTCTGCAAGGCGGCCTGCACCGACTTGGTGATCGTATCCGGCGGCAACGGACTGCGCACCGTGACGCTGAGGAACGGGAAATTCTCCTGCGCGAACGGCCGATAAAATTCCATATCGTTGCGCTGATCCAACCGCACCGAGCGCACGTCGCCGACCACGCCGACGATCTCGACCGGCACGCTGGCGCTAGTGACGAGCAATGTTTTGCCGACCGGATTTTCGTTCCCGAAGACGGTCTTCGCGCCGGACGCACTGATGACAATGACATTCGGATGATCGGCCACGTCCTGCTCGGTGAAGTCGCGCCCTGCGAGGAGCGGAATGCCGAGCGTGCGAAACCATTCGGGCATGATGTCATTCGAGGGCGCGCCTTTGCGTTCGGCGACAGGAGGAACATTGCCTTCGGGGCGCGTGTAGAGCGTGGCGCCGTCGCCGCCGGTGAGCGGAATGCTCGAACTGATCGTTACCTCCTGCAAACCCGGCGTGGCGCGGAGCTTGTTCGTTAATTCATCTGCGAAGCGCGTCCGCGTGGCGAAATCCGGATACTGCGCCTGCGGCATGACGGTAAATGCGTTCCACAAGTTATCGAACTTAAATCCTGGATCCTGATGACTCAGGCGCACGAAGCTGGCGATGAGTAACGACGCGCCCGCCAGCAACGTCACCGACAGCGCAACCTGCGCGCCGACCAGAAGTTTGCGAAAACGTTGTTGCCGCAGGCTGCCTGCGGTGCCGCGTCCGCCTTCTTTGAGTGCATCGACGATGTCCGCGCGCGAGCTTTGGAGCGCGGGATAAAGACCCATCACCAGACCGGTGAGGAGCGAGAGCCCGATCGTGAATTCGAGCACTGGAAGCGAGATCGCAGTGGCGCTGCCCTCTTCGATGGGAAGGAAGTTCGCCGCGAGTCGCGGCACGAGCGGGACTAATTGCCACGCGAGCAGCGAGCCCAGCACTCCGGCGAAGAAGCTGATCAGCACACTTTCGAACACGAACAGCCGGAGCACACTCGCGCGCGTAGCCCCGAGCGCCATCCGCAGTGAAATCTCGCGTCGTCTTCCGCTAAACCTAACGAGTAGGAGATTCGCGACGTTACTGCATGCGATTAGCAAGACAAAGATCACGGCCGCGAGCAAGGTAGCGAAACCGGGCCGCAGATTCTCCGTGACGTCTTCCGGCAAGGTCTTCACGACCGTGGCGGCTTTCGCATCGATCTTTTCCGGATATTGCGAGCGATAGCTGTTCTCAAGCAACTGCAACGCAGCGCGCGCCTGCTCGACCGTTACGCCCTCTTTTAGTCGCCCGACCGCGCGCAGAAATGCAGTGCCTCGCATCATCCGTTCATGGGAGAAGCCAGGAATGATGAACGGCTTGGTTGTCCAGATATCGGCGTTCGGCCCGGTCCACGAAACCGGCAACTTCGGGATCACGCCGACGACCGTATGCGGAACGCCGTCGAGGGTGAGCGCGCGTCCAATGACGTCCGGATCACTGCCGAGACGCGCTTTCCAAAAACGCTCTGTGATTACGGCCACGTCGGCGCCTTCCTCCTCCTCGGGCAGAAACGTGCGACCACGAATTACGCGCAGGCCGAGCACATCGAACCAATTCGCCGTCGTCTTAAAGATCGGAACCTGAAACGGATTACCGAGTCCAGTCACGGTGGCGGCGAGCCCGTTCTCAGCTGCGAAGCCGGAGAAGATAGTCTGGCCGTCGCGGAAATGCATGAAGCGCGGCGCGCCCAGTGGGTAGTCGACCGTCTGGTCTTTCGCGTGGGAGTAGACGTGGAGGAGACGCGCTGGTTGCTGGAAAGGCAGACCACGCAGGAAGAGAGCGTTGACCAGGCTGAAGATCGCGGTGTTGAGCCCGATGCCGAGCGTGAGCGTGAGCAGCGCTAGCAAGGTGAAGCCGGGTGATTTGAGCAATTGCCGAAACGCGAAGCGAAGGTCAGTCATCATAGGGAACCCGAGTTTGGGATGCGCCGATCAGGACAAATGGATTCATTTATTTAAACGAAGCTGGCGCCAGTTTTTGTCTGTGGATTGATCCTTAAATTCTAGGCGAAGCCATCGCGAACAGGAAGATTCCGGCCAGTAGGAGCCGTCGGCCGGCCGGTGATGTCACCGAGCCGTCCGACGCTGACGATCAGGGTGATAATGGCGAAGAGAGCGAGGACGATCCACTGGACTTCCTAGAAGGAGGCGGTGAAATGTGCCAATGTCGGCAAGCCAACATTGGCGATGCTGGTGCCGAGCGAAGACCGCAACATGGACAGCGAACGGCTAGCGAGCGGCCAGCGGACCGAAGGTGTCCGCTCCGCGCTTCCAGCGACTGCCTCATCTCCTTCTGCAATGATTGACTTCAACATGAACTCCGTTTTCTCGCGACTCCCGAAACGGAGCTGTCAGACATGTAGTCCTTTGCCTGACTTTGGAGGAAGCCGCACCATTTACACTCTGTTAGTGCGCTGGACGCCACATCACCATCGCCAGCCGGTTACAGGGGCAGATTGTGTATCAGACGAAGCCGCGGGATCCCGTGGCCGTGGTCGACGCGGTGTTAACGATGGCGCTGCTGGGCCTTGCCGCGTCCGCTATTCCAGCCCTGCGAGCGCGAGACTTCAGCTTACGCGAGTAGCTCTTCGAGTTCTTCGGTCGTGAGGCCGGTCATGAGCGGTTCCTCGCTGTCGATGGCGGCCTCGATCGCCGCGCGTTTTTTCTCCTGCAGGCGCAGGATTTTTTCTTCGACGGTGTCGCGGGTGATCAGCTTGTAGGCGGTCACGACACGAGTTTGCCCGATGCGATGGGCGCGGTCGGTGGCTTGCGCCTCGACCGCGGGATTCCACCACGGATCGAAATGAATGACGGTGTCGGCGGCGGAGAGATTCAGGCCGACGCCGCCGGCTTTCAGGCTGATCAGGAAGACCGGAATCGCGGAATCGCTCTGGAAACGATCCACGATTTCCTGGCGCTGTTTGGTAGAGCCGTCGAGATAGCAGAATGGAATCTCGAGCTTCTCCAGGCGTTCGCGAACGAGGTGCAGCATCGAGACGAACTGGCTGAAGACGAGGACGCGGTGTTCGCCGTCGATCGCTTCCTCGAGGAGCTCGTCGAGGAGGTCCAGCTTTGCGGAGGTCTCTACGGTGGTGCAAGTTTTCAACTTGCGATCTTCCTCTGAATGCAAGTTGGAAACTTGCGCCACGTCCAGAAGGCGCAGATCGCAGCAGACCTGGCGCAAACGGAGCAGACCAGTGAGCATCTTCATCCGTTGTGCACCGGCGTTCACATTCTTGCCGGAGCCGCCGAGACCTTGCTGGATCTCGCGCAGCAGCGCGTCGTAGGCGGCGCGTTGATGGCTCGTTAGGCTGCAGGGCACGACCTGCTCGATTTTCTCGGGCAGATCTTTCGCGACGTCGCGTTTCCGTCGGCGGAGCAGGAATGGCTGGAGCCGGCGCGAGAGCCGGCGTTGCACATCGGGCGCGGCGCCGCGCGCAATCGGTAGTTCGTAGCGCTCTCGGAAGTCGTTGCGATTCCCAAGGTAACCGGGCAGCGCGAAGTTCATGATCGACCAGAGATCGCGCACCGAATTTTCCATCGGGGTGCCGGTCAGCACGAAACGATGGGTCGCGCGGAGGGCGTAGGCGGCCTGCGCGTTTTGCGTCTCCGGGTTTTTGATGTGCTGCGCTTCGTCGAGCACGGCGGTTGAGAAGTTAAATTCGCGCAGCGTGTCGATGTCGCGTCGCAACAGTGCGTAGCTCGTGATGACCATGTCGACGCCTGCGATCGATGGGAAACGAGCGGCGCGATCGGCACCTTCGAGCACGAGCGTCTTGAGTTCGGGCGTGAACTTCCGCGCTTCATTCTCCCAGTTTGTCACAAGCGATGTCGGGCAGACGATGAGGGCAGGGCCATCGCCCTGGTGGGCGCGAAGAAACGCGAGCGTCTGCACCGTTTTGCCGAGACCCATCTCGTCGGCCAGGATGCCCCCGAGATTGTTCGCAGCGAGGCGTGTGAGCCATTCCCAGCCAGCGAGCTGATACTCGCGCAATGTCTCCGCGAGCGTGCCGAGTTTCATCTTCGCATCCGGCGACGCGTCGCGGCCGGTGATGAACTTCTTCAGTGCTTCGCGACGATCGGCGACGGCGGAGCCAAGCTCGCGCGCGGTCCTTTCGACATAGGCGGCGTGGGCGCGGTTGATGCGGTAAAGCCCAGGCTGCGTCTGCGCCGGATCGCAATCGCGGATGACCTGCTCGAAATCCTCCAGGCCCGCAGTGTCGATCACAGCGAGGTGTCCATTCTTTAATCGCGTCTGTGACTGGCCGGAGCGAAGCAGCCGCTGGATGTCAGCGTTCGAAAACACCTCCCCGCCGGGCGTGGTGAGCGAGTAACGCACCTCGAACCAATCCTGACCCGAGCCGACAATCTCGAGCTTCGGCGTGACGCGCTCAATCTCGCCGGTCCACTTCTCGACTTGCGCGGTAAGGGTAATCTCCCAGTCGCGTTGCAGTCTCTGATAATCGGTTGCGAAGAACCGGACCACACTGGGCTGGCCGTGCAGCACGAAGCCGCCGGCGTCTGTTCGGGCAAAGCCCATCTGCTCGAGCCGTGCGATAGCCGCGTTCTCTGCGTCGGGATTCCGCAGCAGCACTCGATCAGTATTTTGTGGATCCCGAAAGACGAACTGATCCTGTGCGTTCGCCAGAGCTTTGATCGGCGCGCGATCGCCATACGTGCACATCAGCTCAGCCGTGACGCTGTTGAGCGTGCCGGCCAGTCGCAGCTCAAAAGCTGGCAGCGCATTTGCGATTTCCGGCAGGCGAACGCCTTCCCCGGCGCGCACGTCGAATGCGTCGCGCAGCCGAGGCAGATCCAACGCGAGGAAGTGCAGCGCGCGGTCGCCATCGAGCAGCAGAGGCCGCTCGATCAGGCGCGTCGAGCCGGCCGGCAAGGCTTCGCCGTAGCGGACGAACTCGTTGTTCTGCAGCATCCACGCGTCGGTCGCGTTCCAGAGGAGCAGGGCGTTCGGCGGAAAGTTCGGTTTCACCGAGAAAACCCCGTCGCGGCGCGACTCGACGAGAAGCTCGGGACGTAGCGCGCCCGGGGAGATCGTCGCCCGAGTGGCTTTGCCGAATGTGACGCGTGGATGATTCTGCAACGCGGGGAGCAGCCGCAGGAATCCGTCGCGTGACAGGGTCGCCATGCCGCTCTCGAAGATCGCCGGGACCGCGCGCAAGCCTTCGATCAGCACGAGATCGGCGTTGGAAATTGTAAACGTGGCGTTCTTCGGGAGTGCGGAGATGAGCGTGCGGTTTCGAGAAGCTGATTCGGCTTCGACGACGATCATGATCTGACCTTTCTGCCATGCGCCCGTGAAGTTGGGCGGCAGGATCACGTGCAGTGTCGTGGGGGTTGCGTCAGCAGTCTCGAGGGCGACGAACCGCGGGCCTGCCGGAGCTTCTGGAATCGCCGGCTCGACTGGTGCAGCGGCCGCAACAGGCGGCGGATAGAGATAGCCCAGGCCCACCGCGATAGAGTGCGCACAAATTTTCCCCGCCGAGCGAGACTCCCAACAGCTGCACAGATTCTCGACGTCGAGCGCGCTTTTGATTCGCAGGCCAGAGCGGTAATTCTTCGCGCCCTCGCGCACGTAGCCGCTCAGCAACGGCGGCTCGTATTTAGCCTCAGAGACGCGGTCGCCCTTGAGCAGCTCGCGCGCAGGCTTCATCGCCTGCCATCCCCCTGCATTGAGGAGGAGCTTCTCGGTAATCGGGATAGAGCTCACGAACGAGCAATGTCGCGCATTCGGTGCCTTTGCGAAAATGCGCGCGGGTTACTTCATCCGTCGGCATGCGTCGACGCTGACTTGATGTCGACCACTGGCATGCCGTCGAAGAGTCCACGAAAAATTACTGTGGAAGTGGCACGCGCCACCGAACGCGGGTGTCTCACGCGCAACGAACCGCCAATCCGGCTCGGGAAGTTGGCACCGCTGGTGTCATAACAATGCAGAAGCCGTGACATCGCCCGGTCGGCCCGATCTTCAGGCGTGTGCAGTCAATTCAAAGGCAGGCAAAGATTTCTCAGGAACGCAGGAACTCAGGAATTTGGAAACCTCAACCCCTCCTGTTTTCGTGCTTCCTGAGCGATGCGTCCCGGCAAATGGTGGTTATGCACCCTACTAGTCATCCTAGTTTGTGCCCGATTGTAGACTGTCGGCAGAGCCGACGGGACCCGACTCGAGCCACGGGTCCGGCGCACCTTCCGGTCCCTGCCGCGGCACCTCTCCCGCCGCTTCAGTGTCGAACGAATGAAGCCAGCCAGCTCCAGTGTGTAAGAGCTGATCTTATCCAACGTTGTTCAATGCTTCCTGCGACACCACTACGCTAAACGTTGGGTGACGGCGAGGCGATAAGCCGAGGACGATCCAACTGCACTTCCTGGAGAGCGGCGTTGAACGCCTGTGCCATCGTTGGCGCATATCGCTATACGTGAGTCACGTATAGTGGGGCCCGGCTGGCAATAATAAGGAGCGTCTGGTTGCAAAAACTCGCGCCGAAGGTGCCGGCGGCGCCCGGTGATGTCACCGAGCCGGTCCGACGCTGACGATCAGGGTGGTAATGGCAAGGAGACACGCATCCCGTCATCAGCCATGATATACGTGATTCACGTATAGCATCGCCTCGGCTGCGCAGATGCTAGACCTTTTAGAAGGAGGCATTGAACGCCTGTGGCAACGGTCGGCTCCCACGCCGATCAACTATCGGCACGCGTCGACGCTGACTTGAGTGTCGACCATCGGCGTGCCGTCGAATGCCTCGATCGGCCCGATCTTCACGCGCGTGCCGTCAATCTTACGCACCGTCACTGGATGCAGCCCGAGCGTATTTCAGCGTTTCAGAATCTCAGCTTTTCCAGCTTTTTCCCAGCGCCAACCCGCTCCAGTGTGTAAGAGTGCATCTTGTCCAACGCTGTTCACGCTTCCTGCGACACAACTGCCCGAGGAACACTCAGAGAATCTAGCTGGGGCCCCTTAGCCTTCTCCTGCGCGAAGTTAAGGTTTCGATCCGTTGAGAACGACTAAACGCACGCGACCGTTCTTAGTTGTGATCAAAGGCAAACCGAGGCGACGATTCTCGGCATGAACTTGACGAGCAACTCTCGTGAAGGCGCGTGACTCAGCCACGCACAAAGCCCTGTCGGACGCTATACGTGATTCACGTATAGCCGTAGAACTCCCTCGCCTCCCGGGTTATCGAGCGTTCGCTAAGCCCGAATCGCCTTCGCGATCGCGGTGAGCGCGGCGCAGCGCGAGCTTGCTCCCACTCCGGCAGGGTTCGTTTCGAAATCTGCAACCTTAACGCGGCCTCACTTTGCGAGAGAGTCTCGCACTCACGCCACACTCGAAGCTGGAGCGGGAAAGAATGAGCGGACAGGCGCTGATGCCGCGTATGATGAGATCGTGTCCCAAAAGCCATTGGCGAAGATACGATGCTATACGTGAGTCACGTATAGCATCAAGTTCGCAGCTTGAGTTTCACGGTGCGAGGCGTGCGTCCTTGGTGGCGACGAGGCACAGCAATCAACGATGACGGGGGCGGCCACCGTCACGATTAGAAGGTCTTGCTGGAAAACTGGAGCCGCACGGCTGACAATACGTGACTCACGTATAGGCACGACAGGCGCTCTCAATATTCCGCGAGAACGCAGTTCCGATGGAGGAGAGGAGTTCAATAATCCGGTCGACTATATGGCCAACCAGAATGACCCCTGGTTTCTCCACCAGTACGCCAGTTGCGACATCCGGTTAGCGACTGGCACCGGCCCGTGGGAGAACAGCGGGCCGACCTACCGAATCTCCGAGGTGCTGAGGAGCCGCGGCATAGCTCATCATCTGGACGACTGAGGCCCGTTAGGCGGTCACGAATGGCCTTACTGGCATCACCAGATGTGGGAGTACGTTGGGGCGCATTTCTAGCAACCATTCGCCTCGCCTGCGTAGCGTCGCATAACTGTGACCGCATGAAATCGCCCCTAATGCTTCACATGGTCTTTACTTTTCGGTTGCTGATCGCGGCTACCTAAGCCACGGATCACCATGGCAACGAAACTCACTGGCCGCTGCGCCTGCGGCTCCGTCCGCTATCAACTCCTCGCCCAGCCGATGTTCGTTAACTGCTGCCATTGCGAAGACTGCCAGCGGCTGACGGGCAGCGCGTTCGTGATTAACGCAGTCATAGAGACCAAGGCGATCAAGCTGATCCGCGGCAAGCCGCAGGCCGTGCCGGTGCCGCGCGAGCACGGGCCGCACGACATCTACCGCTGCGGCAAGTGTCAGACCGCGGTGTGGAGCGACTACGGGCACAGGCCGAATATCCGGTTCGTGCGCGTCGGAACGCTCGATCACGCGGGTGCGCTGAAGCCGGACGCGCACATCTTCACTCGCTGGAAGGTGAAATGGATCAAGCTGCCAAAGGGAACGCCGTCGTTCCGAGGTTACTACGACAGGGACAAGCTCTGGCCCAAGGCCAGCTCGGAACGGCTGAACGCCGCGCTTGGAAAGACCTGATGCACGTTGCGCTTCGCCTCGTGCACGAACTACTTCAGCGTTGGAAGCCCGGCCGTTGCTGCGCATCCGTTACGGCAGTCTTTCAGCCTTTCAGCATTTCGCGGCTGAAGCCGCCCCGCCAATGGCTCGAGCGTGTAAGGGTTCATCCATGCAACGTTGTTCACGCTCTCTACGACGCAACTGTCCGCTAGAAACTACGCCCTAACTCAAAGAACCTCGCAGAGAAACAAAATGTTAAATGTTTAGATTCGACCCCAATCCCCGTCCCTGCTAACTCCTTCGAAGCTAGCGCCACAGCATTTTAGCTGCCGGCGAGCTCAAAAGCGCGCGCGACAGCACGCTCCCAACCCATCGTTCGACCCTCCTGTTCTGCTCGTTCGGCTGCGGCGACGCCGATTCGTTCCCTCGCTGGCGGCAGATACCGCCCGCGCAATTCCAACCAGAATGCGATCTCGTCGACGGCTGTAGTTTGCAGTTCCAAAAAACGCGCACACGACGCGCCATACAAGCAAAAGCTTTCTTCTTCCCTTCCCGAGCCTGCCAGCCCCATGGCCATTCCTTGCATTTCAGTCGCAGCTTCCATCTCGTTTCCGTAATCGAGCGCCGCGCGCAAGCTCTCTCCATAAATCGCAACGGCCTTGCTCGCCTCGCCGCGCCACAAGGCGCAGTCGCCAAGATAATGGAGCGAGTAATGCACGAATTTCGGTTCGGCCTGTGCGCGACCTTCGGCCAGCGTCTCCCGCGCGAGCGGTTCGGTCCGGTCCACATCTCCCAAGGCGACGAGCATTTGACCGACCGCGACGCGACCGCGTGTAATCAACTTGGCGGAACCGAGTTTGCGGTATGACTCCAGACAGTCTTCCATCGAGCGCAACGCGTCCGAGTATTCGCCCGCCATGAACTGCGGATATCCGATGCTCTCCAAGGCAAGCGCGAGCTCCAACGGGTCGCCATTTTCCCGCCACAACGCCAAGCTTTGGTCGGCCAGCGGGCGCGCAGCCGCTACTTCGCCGCTCCAATTGAGAATCATGCTCAAAGCCCACAAGGCGCGCGCCGTTTCACGTGAGCGTGCCGCAGGATTCAAGGCCAGTGCTCCCTCCAGCCAGCCTCTTCCCTCGCGGTAGTGCGACCGCAAGTGCCAGAACCAACCGAGCGCCGAGGCGAGGCGAAGAAGGTCTCGCGGCCGGCTCCGCACCCATCGGAGTGCCGCGCGGAAATCGTCGTGATCAGTTTCGAGCAGGGCGAGCGAAGAAGCCTCCTCTTCAATCCGTTGGGCGTAGGCACGCTCCGCTACAGCAAGGCAATGGGCAAAATGTCGTTCGCGCGCGTCCTCTTCCTCGCCGGCTTCGGCCAGACGCTCCGCGCCGTACTGCCGTAATGTCTCTTGCAAACGGTAACGCAATTTTTCGTCGCTCATCTGCTCAACGGTGACGAGCGATTTGTCGACTAGCTGTTCGATGTGATCCAGCGGATCGCCCTCCGGCCAGACCGCCTGCGCGGCCGGGAGATCGAAGCCACCGGCGAAGACGCACAATCGCCGGAAGAGCGCGCGTTCTTTTTCCGGAAGCAAATCGTAACTCCAATCGATCGTCGACCGCAGCGTCTGGTGCCGCCCACGGCCTCCGGTGAGAAGGCGGAAACGATCCGACAAACGGTCACGAATCTCCCGCGGCACCAACGCCTTGGCGCGCGCGGCGGCAAGTTCGATGGCGAGCGGAACTCCTTCGAGCGTTCGGCAAATCTCCGTGATCGCTTCCGCGTTCGTGTTTGTGAGGGTGAATCCCTGCCGCGCCGCCGCCGCCCGATCCACGAAGAGCTGGATCGCCTCGCACGCCCAAACCTCCTCGATATTTGTCGCGGACTCCGGCCATGACAACGATGGCACCCGCCACATCATCTCGCCCGGCAGCCCAAGCGGTTCGCGACTCGTCGCGAGCACGCGCACGCCTTCCCCGCTGCGAACCAATGCGGACACCGCCTCAGCGCACGCCCTGATCAGGTGCTCGCAGTTGTCCAGGATGATCAGCGTTTTCGTTCCTTCGAGCGTTCGAACGAGCGCATCGGCCGTGCTGACACCCTGCTCGACCTTCGCACCGATCGCGCCGGCGATCGCATCGACCACCAGCGACGATTCGCTCAACGGCGCAAGATCGACAAAGCGCACCCCGTCTGGAAAGGTCTCCAGCTCGTCCGCACCGACCTGGATGGCCAATCGCGTCTTACCGCAGCCACCCGCGCCGAGCAACGTAATAACACGATATTTGTCGATCAGCGCGCGCACCGTTTCCTGCTCGTGCACGCGTCCGACAAACGAAGTCAGTTGCACCGGCAAGTTCTGCCGGAAATTGCTGAGCGATTTAAGCTGCGGGAAGTCCGTCCGCAGCTCTGGGTGAGCGAGCTGAAAGACACGCTCCGTCTCAGAAACGTCACGCAGTCGATGTTGTCCGAGATCAATCAGCGACGCGCCCTCGGGTAGTGCGCTGCGCACAATTCCCCCCGTCACGCCCGAGATCAGAATCTGTTCCCCGTGCGCAATCCCACGGATGCGAGCCGCGCGGTTTACGTGCGGCCCACGATAATCAGCTCCTGCTTCCCCCGTGTGAATCGCCATTCGCACACGCATCGGCACCTGCGCTGGCCACACTTGCGCATGCAGCGCACGTTGGATCTCGCACGCCGCTGCGACCGCATCGCTCGCGCGGGCGAAAACCGCAAAGACGCTGTCTCCTTCCCCCCGCTCAAGAACAATCGCGCCGTGATGCGCTTCGATCCCGCTGGCCATTATCTCGTCATGCCGCTGCAACGCCGCCTGCGTTTCCGCGGGATGCGCTTCCCAGGCTCGTGTCGATCCTTCCATGTCCGTGAACAGGAAAGTCACAGTCCCGACCGGCCGATTCGTCATCGTGCCCCGATTATGAAACCTTGGAGTTAGCGCGCAACCTCTACTTCACGTGAGAATCCGGCTTTGATCACATCGTCAGATCATGGTCCGCGAAGTCGTGATGGGTTAGTCGCGCCGCTCGCGTTGTTATGGTTTGTGCTCGACCGAGACCATCCACCCAACGCCAAAGCGGTCTTCGAGCATACCGAATTTGGGGCTCCAGAATGTCTTCGTCATCTCCACCTTGCCGCCTTCTGCCAGCGCCTCGAAGAGGCGATCGGCCGTGCTTTCGTCCGGGGCCGTGATCGACAAGGAGAAGCCCTCAAAGTTTGGCTCGCCCGTGCACCTGCCGTCCGATGCCATCAGCGTCGTTTCTCCGATGCGGAAGCTCGCATGCATGATCTTGTTTTCGTTCCCCGGCGCGAGTCCGGGATGCGGCTCCGGCGCGTCACTGAACCGCATCAGCGCGCCGACCTCTGCGCCCACCGCACTTTGATAGAACTCAAGAGCCTCTTCGCAGCGTCCGGCGAAGAAGAGATATGGCTGCACCGCTGTGGTTACCTTCGTCATGCGGCTAGACTAATCGGCCGCCGCCACGGTTCAACAAACCTGCACGTGAAGCCCATCATTCGTCGGCGCGGGTTGACGCTGACTTGATGTCGACCACCGGCGTGCCGTCGAATGCCTCGATTGGCCCGATCTTCACGCGGGTGCCGTCAATCTCACGCACGGTCACAGGATGCAGGCCGAGGGGGTTCGGTCGTGCCGGTGAGCGCGTGTAAAACACGCCGGTGAGCGGACGGCTCTCATCGCCGCGCGGATGGTTCTTCAGCACGTCTCGGCTGGCCTCGTGCATCCAGGTGATAACGATCAGCTCGTGACCGACCTCGATGCCCAGGAGTGCCTCGGCAAATTGCGGTTCGACTTCGAGCCAGGCGTCCGGAGCACCTTCCAGCCCCTGCCGCGGCGCGTCTTCCCGCCCCTTCACCGTCGAGCGGATGAAGCCGACCGGTTCCAATGTGTAAGAGCTCATCCTGACCAACGTTGTTCAGGGTTCCTGCGACGCAACTCCGGTGAGCTAAAAGAAGCGCCGGAGGAACGCTGCCGTTTCATCCGCGATGCCGACGATCTTGTTCGTCGCTTGTCGATAGAATTTGAAGTTCAGCTCGGTCTCGGGCCGACCGTCGTCCCAGTCGACGAACGGCTTGAGCTCGCTGCGACCCAGGCGGCGCTTCGCGAGCGCGGTGCGTCTGATGGTGATGCTGACGCGCGGCGTTTGGCGGGCTGTGCCGTTCTTGGCGATCGCTTCGACCGATGTGACGACGCCGCTCGCGATAAGACCTGGCCCGCCGTCGTTTTCGCTCGCGAAGACGAAGATCGAATCGTCTTTCGCGATCTGCTTGCCACCGTACATCGTCTTCTGCGCTTTGAACGCGAATGTCTTAGCCCGCACATCACTCACCTCGGGCTTTGATGGGCGAATGTCACACCTTTCAGACCCGTAGCGAGCCACGGAACGCTCTGCCGCTGTAATAGGATTCAGCGCCGTTATGCCCTACGAAGACGCGGCCGTAGCGGCGATCACAGTAGAGTGCGCCGCCGAGTTTTCTGATGTCCGCAGGGGTCTTTATCCAGCTTGATCTTTTCGTATCGAACTCGCCCAAGGTCTGAAGCTCGAAATATTCTTCTTCGGTCAAAAGCTCGACGCCCATGGCCGTCGCCATGCCAACCGCGCTATCCTTCGGCTTATGTTCCTTCCTCGCCTCGAGCGCGTCATCGTCGTAACAAAGGCTTACGCGACCACTCGGAGTCTGCGCCGAACAATCGAAAAAGATATATTCGCCGGTCTTCTTATCCTGAGCCACAACGTCCGGCTCGCCGCCGGTTACTTCCATCATGTGGAGCGACCAGAGCTTTGCGGAGTTACCCTCCAGTTTTGCTTTTACCTTAGCCAAATCAAGACCCTTGTGGCGATTCATGTTCTTCTGGAAACGATCTCGCAACGTTTCGAGTAACTCTTCGCGCTCTTTGGGCGACAACTTCTTCCTGGTCTCAACATCTTTCATGGCTGTGATCAATTATGCGGAGACCGCTATGGTCAGACAAGCGCATCCAATGGGAATGACCCCTGGTTTCTCCACCAGCTCGGGAGCTGCGACATCCACCTCGCGACCGGTTGTGGCCCATGGAAGCCCCCGGCCCGACCTACCAAATGTCCGCCGTGCTCGCGAGCCGGGGGATTGCTCATCATCTGGACGACCGGGGTCCGAAGGCGGACACGAATGGCCCTACTGGCATCACCAGATGTGGGAATACCTGGGCGCGCACTTCTGAAGAACCGACGACGGCCGCAGTCCAGCATCGTCGTGGCGAGAAGCAGAGCGGCGGCGCGGTGTATGAGGCTTGTCCGCCGCCCAGTTCAGCGGGTAACGTCGCCGACATGACAGCTTCCACCGTGGCCCAATACCTCACCGCACTCCCCGCGGATCGCCGCGCCGCGCTCAGCGCCGTGCGCAAGGCGATCAATGAGAACCTGCCGGTCGGATATGAGGAGGGCATGCAGTTCGGGATGATCGGCTGGTACGTCCCGCTGTCCGCGTATCCGGCGGGCTATGGCGAGAATCCCAAAGTGCCGCTGTCATTTGTTGCGCTCGCCTCGCAGAAGTCGGGCATGGTGCTGCATTTCCTGTGCTTCTACGCTCATCCCACTCTCTCCACCTGGTTCACCAGCGAATACAAGAAGAGCGGCAAGAAGCTCGACATGGGTAAAGGTTGCGTCCGCTTCAAATCGCTGGAGGACCTGGCTCTCGACGTGGTCGGCCGCACCGTTGCGCGCGTCTCCGCGGAGGAGCACATGGCCAATTACCAGGCGGCAAGGGCGCTCATGGGCAAGGTAAAGAGCAGCGCCAAGAAGGTCGCCAGGAAGTCCGCGGTGAAGAAGGCGAAACCAAAGAAGTGATCTTGGCGACTGCCTTCAGCCGCCGTGCTCGCGGGCCAGGGATTGCTCATCACATGGATGACTGGGCCCCGAAGAAACCAGTCGGAGCCTGCGCGCATTACGATCAAGCCAAGCCGCTGCAGCGTTCATCTTATCCATCGTTGTTCGCGCTTCCTGCGCCGCAACTCCTCGTTAAACCGCTATCGGTCTTTTCGATTACATCGCATGCAGCTAGCCGGCTACTTCTGTTGAAAAGCGGCTGAAATATCGGAGCCTTTCGGATGCAAAATGAGCATCAGTTAACAGACATCGCGCGTCTTGCTAATCCGATGCTCGATTCAATTCAGCGCGCGACTGCGCCAGCCGACACCATGCGTCTGGCCGATCCGATGCGCGAATCAATCCAGCGTGCAACGGCTCTCGCTGACACGATGCGTCTGACCGATCCAATGCGCGAATCAATCCAGCGTATAATGGCTCTCACTGACACCATGCGTCTGGCCGATCCGATGCGTGAATCAATCCAGCGTGCAACGACTCTCGCTGACACCATGCGTCTGGCCGATCCGATGCGTGAATCAATCCAGCGTGCAACGACTCTCGCTGACACGATGCGTCGGGCCGATCCAATGCGCGAATCAATCCAGCGTATAACGGCTCTCACTGACACCATGCGTCTGGCCGATCCGATGCGCAGATCAATCCAGCGCACAACGGCTCTGGCTGACGAGCTAAAGCGTTCATCAGTATTTGAACGATTTCAAAGTATCGGGATGGCCACTGCTGCGACGGCAGTTGGCATTTCTGATCCAGCCGCTTTCGCCTCGGTCTGGCAGTCTCCGCAAATTTCCGCGCTCACAGGTCGATTCATTCAAGATCCGGCATTCAAGCGTGACTTCCTTGATAAGCTAAAAGACTGGAAATTCGAGGATTTGACCGAGGATTCGCCAGATGGAGAGACCGTTTTATCGACGATCGAAGAAGCCATAGAACTTGCAGGCGTAGCCGAGCCATTGGGGGATTCGGTGGCAATCACGGAGAAGTTGATCGCAATTTGGGCCGACCTCCCAGCGGGGCTTCGACAAATGGTCGGCGCGTTCATTGTCGGGCTAATCTTGCTGATCATCGAATATTGTTACCTTCTCCCAACTCTCCAGCCGCAGGAACCCGCAACTCAACAAAAGATTCGGGAACAAAGAAAACTGGCGACTTACGCAATTAACGAACTTGGGGTTAACTCAACGGCGTTTCGCGTTGCGGCGGCCGAGAACTTGCCGGTATACGCGGATCATCGACGTGACGCTAATCGTATCGGAAATCTGGAACTTGGCCAGACCGTGGAAATCGTGCAAAAAAACCGCAACTGGTGCGAAGTGATCTGGCTCGCTCCGAATAGTGAGACAAGGGGCGGGTGGGTTCAAACGCGTTACTTGCGACGACTGTAGCTGACAACAGATAGCGGTCTGCGCGAAATCAGAAGTGGGGCAGACTCAACCGACGAGATCGCGCCATTTCAATAAGTCGAAACGGCAGTTGAGACAGCGGCCAGGAGCGCTCGGAGACCGAGATCGAGAAGCCGCGCCGTTTGATTGCGAGCGAGTTGGCGCGCGCCGGCTGGAGCGCCGAAGAGCTAGCGAGGGAACGAAAAGGCGCTGCGGTGAAGGTGGCGCTGGCGCGGCGGTTGCGGCAGGAGACGACCATGCCGCTCAAGTGGATCGCCGCCGAACTCCCATATGGGAACGTAGACGCACCTAAACCGGCTTCTGCACACCCAAAAATGAGCGTTTCCTTAGGACTGACCCCAGACGAAAGACCCCAGACGAACAGACGAACCCCAGACCCCAGACGAACACCAGACGAACACTGGATGACTTAGAGGAGATTTCAGTCCGTATTGCAGAACCACGCGGCCGACGCTATCACAAAAATTCAGCGAGCTCAGCCGCTTGGTTCGGACTGCCGTTCGACTTGAACTTGTATGCAAACAGCTCCGAGACCGCGATCACGACGGCACCGGTGGGTAGCGGTTCCCACACTATGACCGCAGCGCTGAGTTGTGCCGTACTGATTCCTCTCGCACGAATCAAACCGCGCTCTACAAGCCGTGCGCGGTAATCTAAGCATTGAACCAACACAAGGAACAGAGCTTCCATCGCGTGCACGGTGGCGCCTAGTGTGGCATGGCTCTCGTTGTTGAAGCGAGCGTGCTTGACGTCATTGTATGCGCGCCACCATCGAGGATGAGAGACCTGCGCCGTGCGCCAAAGGTACCACGGAATCGAAACATCTCCTTGGGATAGGAGCCACACCTGTTTGGTGTAGAACGAATCGGGACGAAAGACGGTGCGGAGATGGTTTATGTTTAGATAAGGCGGGTGGTCGGCATACCGCATGTTGCGAAGCTGTGCGATATTCGCGGCGCCGTTATACCTAACGTTGTCCATTGCCGATTTCAGCACCGATTCAATCAAACTGCAGCAGTCGAGCAGTAAAGAAGCCAGCAGGGGTGAATGGACGCGCTGATGCCGTGAGTTGAAGGGTACAGCGCGCAGGAACGCCGCAAGACGCGTTTCCAGTTCGCGGAAGCTGTCGATCGCAATATCAGCGTGAGCAACAGCCATTATCGTGTATTTGGAAGATGTACCGAAGCTCCCACTCGCACGCGTCAAGCAGATCGGCCGACTTTACCCACTGTATTGAATCTCGCGCCGGCATAGAGTCTCGAACGACGCGCGAACTCAGCGGTCGGCGCTTACCAAATCCTTTTCTATCTGGTCCGTAAAGTCATTCTGGACCGCTCGAATCATCTCTCCGGGGTTCAAGACTTCCGAACTGCTAGCCCACAATACTGCGTTATCCGAGGTGATGAACGGAGAGTAGGTGCGCTGCGAAATCACGGAAGTCGGCTTGTCGCCACCAAAGTATCGACAGATCGTCAGCGTGACTGTGTCCGCGGCAGCGGTGTCAACTCCGGGCTCGCGCCAGTCGATACGCCCGATCAAGCATCCGCGGAGTGGGTGCGTCGGGCCGTAGAGATTGAGATACCACTCGTTGGAGGTGACCGGGCCGCTCTTCCAGGACAGGTTCAATGCAGGAGCTTTCACAACGAATTCCTCTGACGCTGCATGGGCAGCTTGCCTCGTAGCTTTGGCAGCGCTCCGGACGAGCATAATACCTCCCTCCGAATTCAGGAGCGCCTTTGATCGCGACTTTTCGCCAGTAACCGCGCTGAGTGCTGCTATGCGTTCCACTGGCGAAAGCCCCGTCTCCTGCTTTCGCGCTTCTCCACTTGCACCAATGGCGGCGTTCAGCGCGTTTGCGACGGCAGCGACGCCATCCGCCGCCATAACAGCTTTCCGATCTGCTAGGATCGACGAAAATTCTCGCACTTGCTCGAACGAGACATCTAACCATATCGGCAAAATCAGCTTATGAAGTGCCCCCTCGAGAGCGAAGAGACCACTGAGCTCCGCTTTAGTCCACTTCTTGACGAAGAAGTGCTGACTTAGGAGAACCACACCATAATCACAGGCTTGCAGGCCGCGTGAGACGCTTTCGAAGATACTCGACCCGACCTTCAGGACGTAATCGTCGTACCAAACATCGTGCGACTCACCCAGTTTAGCCGCCAGAGGGCTGGCGAACGCCTTGTCTTCGAAGGCGTGGCTGAGAAAGACGTTCACACGGCAAATCTGCCATGTCTGAGGCGTCCGAGGCAACCTCGAACGCGAAGACGATCACTGAGGATCGCGGTGCTTAGCACCAATACGGCTCGTTCATCTCAGCTGCCGCTATAAAGCCGCGCGCCCGTTGACGCGAACTCTTCGGATTTTTGCTCGATGCCGAGCTGCAGCGCTTCTTCGTCAGCGACACCCTGCTCCGCCGCGTACTTCCTGACGTTCTCCGTAATTTTCATCGAGCAGAAGTGTGGGCCGCACATGGAATCAACCTTCGTTAGAACTACGGCCTGACAGGGAAATCCGCTTGCAAATCGGTTCATTAGAAAGGCAGCGCTTGGCCGTAGATGCGTTCGTAGAGACGACGGTTGAGTTCGGCCTCAGGTAAATCTTTGGGTAACGAAGCGATGACGACTTGCCTCGCGGCGTCAAACATCTGCGCGCCCATCTTGAATCGAGCAGGGGCAATTGGGGTCAGTGTGCAAATCTTGACTGCCTCTAGCTCCGATTCATCGCTTGCTCCACGAAAGACGCCAATCGCTTGGGCAATGTCCCTTTGATTGGTTCCGTCCCAACGCGCCGCAGTTGCTGACTAACGTTGGCCGCACTGCGCATTGCCAGACGTTCCGCCAACCATACTTGCGAAACCGTCGTGCCCCGCCATAAGAGTCGGGCCAGAGCGATTTTCCTCGGGTCGCTCCCCGGAGTAGCTGCGAGCTCTTTCTCGTCCAACCCCGCTGCCGCCAATCCCTCTCGCCGCCACTGTTCGGCCCGCTCGAACCCGTGCGCCCGTCTGATCGCCACCCCGCGATAAGCTCGCGATTTGGTGCGACCCAACGTCTTCCCGGCCAGCTTCAGCAGTTTCTCGGCAAAATTCTGGCTGCCCCAATACCAGCCCCGTCGCAAATGGCTGCAACGCGCATCCACCTCCCCGCTTGCCGCTACCACGCCAGCGCGCGAGTTCCCCTCTTCCAGCGCGCGTCGCTCCAGACGTTCCACCATCCGTCGGCGGCCTGCCGTCGTGTCAGCGAATCCGAAGACGCCCAGCCCGTCGCTCGCAGCCAGCCACGGTGCTCGCTTCCTCGGCGGCAGAGCGTAGCCCATGGCCAGGCTGCTCCACCGATAATCCAAAATGCTTTCCCCTTTGACCACGCGCACGAGCCGCGCTCTGACCGGATTGAGATGGATATAGTCCATCAGCGTCTCGTAATAATATCGCTGCCCGCCTTCCACCAGCACCGCCTTGTAGCGATCGCCGAAGACTCGACCCCAGGCCCGATGCCGCACGTTGAACCGCCGCGTCAGCGTATTCTGCAGCCATTGCATGCCTGCGACCAGGTTCGCCTCCGGCGTCTCGATCATCAGATGATAATGATTACTCAGCAGCACCCAGGCATGCACCCGCCACCCGGTCATCGCGCAGGCCTCGCCCAAGGTCTGCACAAACCGCCCCCGATCTTCTTCATCCTTGAAAATAGGCTGCCGACAATTGCCTCGCGCCATCACGTGATAGAACGCCCCCGCATATTCGATCCGTACACTCCGCGCCATCCTTCAGCACTACTTCCGCCGTCCGCCTTCTGTCAACATTTGCACACTGACCCCCAATTCCACCCTCCGCGCTGTGGTGGAAGACCAGCGCCATCCCGTCGCCGGTGGGCAGCCGGACGAGTTGTTCCTCCGAGGCCTCGCGGACCTGCGCCGTGGCCAGCACGATCTCAGTGAGTTGGTTAAGCCGCTCCTTCTGTTCCTCGATCAGGAGCTTCGAATAACCGACGATGTCAATGAACAAGACGTGGCCGATTTTGAGGCGCAGATTTTCGTCGCTCATCGCTTCGCCCCGGCTTTCGGCATGACCCCGATCTTTTGCGCGAAGGCGATGAAGCGCGGGTCGTCCTTGTAGGCGCGCAGGAAGGGATCGCTAAGCAACTGGTCCACAGCTGGGTCGTTCGTGGGCCAGCCGTGCTCCAGCCACTCGAACATTTTGTCTGGTTCCTTGCGCAGTGCATACACTGTAGCGATCTGGCTGGCGCCGCTGTCGGCGGTTTCGTCGATCAGTTTTTTCAGGGCCGCGTCGGCCTCCGCCCGGTCGCCGTTGGCAAAGTGGGCCAGCGCCAGTGCGTAGGTGCGCCAGTACGGATCGGTTTCCTTTTTCGCGAATTCCACCGCCGCTCCGGATTTGCCGCGCAGAATCTGAATAATCGCAAGCTGCGCATAGTTACGGGCGGACTGCGGCTGCAGTTCGATGGCCTTGCGCACCGCCGCCTCCGCCTCGTCGTAGCGGCCGAGCACGGTGAGGTTGAAGGAGTGGCTGAAGTACGATGCGCCGCGTAACGGCTCGAGCGCGATCGCCCGCTGTCCGAGCGCGAGCGCTTCGTCCAGCCGGCCGAGTCTGGACAGCAGGCCGGCGAAAGCCTGGATCACGGAGGGGTCCTGCGGCGCGAGCTCGAGGGCGCGGCGGATTTCCGCTTCCGCTTCGACGTAATTCAAATCAACATCGCGCAGGATCACGCCTTGTGCGGAATGCGCATCGGCGAGATTTGGACCTAATTCGAGCGAGCGCTTCGCCGCGAGCCGGCCTTTTGCGATCGCTTCTTCTCGTTCTTTCGTCGCAATACTGCCGTAGTTGCTACCCAGAGTCACCGCCGCGCGCGACAGCTTCGCATAGGCGAGCGCGTAACGCGGGTCGAGCCGGATCGCCTCCTCGTAGTAGCCGATCGCTTTGCGGGTATCGTCGGCGGTACTGCGATTGTCGTAGAAATTCCCCTGCAAGAGGGCGTTGTAGGCCTCGACATTCTGGTTCGAAGGTGTGGCCGCGGTGGTCAACTGCGCGCTCTGCCCGTCCGTGCCGAGGAGCGCGACCTTGAGCTGCTTCGCCACCGCGCCGGCGATCTCCGATTGCACCGCAAAGATGTCCTTTAGTTCCCGGTCATAGGTTTCCGACCAGACATTGCTGCCATCCCCCGCTTTCACCAGCGCCACCGCGATGCGTACCCGGTCGGCCGCCTTCCGCACACTGCCCTCCAGCAGATAATGGACGCCGAGCTTTTCGCCTACGGTCTTGCTATCGACTGTCTTGCCTTTGAATTGGAACGAGGAGGCACGCCCGATGACTTTCAGGGCCGCCAATCGCGAGAAGGTGGAGATGAATTCCTCCGACATGCCATCGGCGAAGTACTCGTTTGCCGGATCACCGCTGGAATTTACCAGCGGCAGCACCGCGATCGATTTCTCGGGGATCGCAGGAGTGGCGGCTGAAGCAGGAGTCGCGCTCGTGTGTGGCGTAGCCCGCTTCCTGAAGAACGAAACGCCAGCACCGATCAGGACGACGAGCAACACCGCGATAACGATGACTTCATGCCACGGCATTCGCTTCGCCGGGACTGGTGCCGATGCCTTCGCCCATGGGACAGAGGCCGCTACAGACTTCAGCTTCTCCGGCGGCTCAGGATTGCCCAGCGGCTCCGCGTAGAGATTGACCAAATGAAGCCGGACGCCGTGCTTGACTTCGCAATCTCCCAGGTCGCGCAGACGCGGGGCCCATTGCCGGTATTGCATCAGATCATCCGCCACGTGCTGCGAAACAAGGATGTGTCCGGCGTCGCCGCAATCCATCACCCGTTGCGCCATGTTGATGCCGGCCCCGGCGATGTTGGTCCGCCCGCTCACATCGGTCACTTCGCTCACCGGTCCGCTGTGAATGCCCATCCGCACGGGAAGTTCGGGGTGCTTCCGGAGCGCTTCGGCGATCTCCAGCGCGCACCGCGCCGGTTCCTCCACGCTGTGGTGGAAGACCAGCGCCATCCCGTCGCCAGTTGGCAGCCGGACGAGTTGTTCCTCCGCGGCCTCGCGGACCTGCGCCGTGGCCAGCACGATCTCCGTGAGTTGGTTCAGCCGCTCCTTCTGTTCCTCGATCAAGAGCTTGGAGTAACCGACAATGTCGATGAACAGGACATGCCCAATTTTAAGGCGGAGATTTTCCTCGCTCATGGCTTGACCACCGCTTTCGGCATCACCCCGATCTTTTGCGCGAAGGCGATGAAGCGCGGGTCGTCCTTGTAGGCGCGCAGGAAAGGATCCTGCAGCAGGTTATTCACACCCGCGTCGTGCGTCGTCCAGGCGTGCTCCAGCCACTCGAACATCTTGTCCGGCTCCTTGCGCAGGGCATAGATCGTGGCGATCTGGCTGCCGGCGTCGTCGGCGTCTTCGTCGATGTATTTTTTCAGGGTGGCGTCGGCCTCGGCGCGAGCGCCGTTGGCAAAGTATGCCAGCGCCAGTGCATAGGTGCGCCAGGTCGGATCGGTTTCCTGCTTCGCCAATTCCACCGCGGCTCCGGGTTTACCGCGCAAAATCTGAATCACCGCCAGATTGAGGTAGTTCTGGGCGGCCTGCGGCTGCAACTCGATCGCCTTGCGCATTGCCGCCTCGGCCTCGTCGTAGCGGCCGAGCGGGATGAGAATCAACGCCAGGTTGCCGTGAAAACCGACGTACAACGGATCGATCGCAATCGCTCGCTGGGTAAGCGCGACCGCTTCGTCGAGCCGCCCAAGTGTGGCCATCAGGAGAGCCAGACCGTTCACCGCCGAAGTGTTCTGCGGCGCAAGCTCGACGGCGCGGCGATCTTCCGCTTCCGCGGCAACGAGATTGAGATCGAGTTCGGACAGGACCGCGCCTTGTGCTCCATGCGCCTCGGGGAGATTTGGATCAAGCTCGAGCGCGCTTCGTGCCGAGGCGCGGGCCTGCGCAATCGCCTCTTCTCTTTCTTGCACCGGAATACCGGGGTAACCAATGGCGATACTGCGGGCTGCGGTCGCCAGCTTTGCATGAGCGAGCGCGTAACGCGGGTCGAACCGAATCGCCTCCTTGTAGTAGCCGATCGCTTTGCGCGTATCGTCGGCGGTGCGGCGATTGTAGTAAAAATTTCCCTGCAACAGCGCGTTGTAGGCCTCGACATTCTGGTTCGAAGGCGTGGCCGCGGTGGGCAACTGCGCGGTCTGCCCGTTATTCCCGAGCAGGGCGACTTTCAGCTGCTTCGCCACTGCGCCCGCAATCTCCGATTGCACCGCGAAGATGTCCTTCAAGTCCCGGTCGTAAGTGTCCGACCAGACGTTCGCGCCATCGGCCGCTTTCACCAGCGCCACCGCGATGCGCACCCGGTCGGCCGCCTTCCGCACGCTGCCCTCGAGCAGGTAATAGACGCCAAGTTTTTCGCCGATTGTTTTGCTTTCCACCGTCTTGCCTTTGAACTGAAACGACGACGAGCGACCGATGACCTTTAAGTCCTGCAAACGCGAGAGCGTGGAGATGAATTCCTCCGAAATCCCATCGGCGAAATACTCGTTAGCCGCGTCACCGCTGGAATTCACCAGCGGCAGGACGGCGATCGATTTTTTGGGAACGGAGACGCTGTTCGTGCGATGCGAGGTAAAGTAGTAAGCTGCTCCAGCGGCAATGATCGCAGCCGCCGCAACCGCCCCGATCCATCTGACATCGCTCCGCCGCGCCGGCTTGTCGGCCGCCGGCTTAGGCGTCGTCTGCTGAAATTTCTGCGGGGCCGCGCCGTTGCCCAGCGGCTCGGCGTAGAGATTGACCAGATGCAGTCGGACGCCGTGCTTGACTTCGCAATCTCCCAGGTCATGCAGACGCGGGGCCCATTGCCGATATTGCATCAGGTCATCCGCCACGTGCTGCGAGAGGAGAATGTGCCGGCGTCGCCGCAATCCATCACCCGTTGCGCCATGTTGATCCCCGCCCCCGCGATGTTGGTCCGCCCGCTCACGTCGGTCACCTCGCTCACCGGTCCGCTGTGAATGCCCATCCGCACGGGAAGTTCCGGGTGCTTCCGGAGCGCTTCGGCGATCTCCAGTGCGCAGCGGGCCGGTTCCTCCGCGCTCTGGTGGAAGACCAGCGCCATCCCGTCGCCCGTCGGCAGCCGGACGAGTTGTTCGTCAGGCGTCTCACGCACTTGCGGGGTCCCGAGCACGATCTCCGTGAGCTGATTCAGCCGCTCCTTCTGTTCCTCGATCAGGAGCTTCGAGTAACCGACGATGTCGATGAACAGGACGTGGCCGATTTTGAGGCGCAGATTTTCGTCGCTCATGGCTTCCCGCCCGCTTTCGGCATGACCCCGACCTTTTGCGCGAAGGCGATGAAGCGCGGGTCGTCCTTGTAGGCGCGTAGGAAGGGATCGGTCAATAGCTCGGCCACACCTGGGTCGTTCGTGGGCCAGCCGTGCTCCAGCCACTGGAACATTTTGTCCGGTTCCTGGCGCAGTGCATACACTTGAGCGATCTGGCTGGCGCCGCTGTCGGCGTTTTCGTCAATCAGTTTTTTCAGGGCCGCGTCGGCCTCCGCCCGGTCGCCGTTGGCAAAGTGGGCCAGCGCCAGTGCTTGGGTGCGCCAGTACGGATCGGTTTCCTGTTTCGCGAATTCCATCGCCGCGCCCGATTTGCCGCGCAGAATCTGAATGGTCGCAAGCTGCGCATGGTAAAGGGCGGCCTGCGGCTGCAGTTCGATGGCCTTGCGTACCGCCGCCTCGGCCTCGTCGTAGCGGCCAAGCACTGTGAGATAGCCCGAGAGGTTGTAGTGGGTTGCGGCGCGTAACGGCTCGAGCGCGATCGCCCGCTGTCCGAGTGCGGCCGCTTCGTCCAGCCGGCCAAGTCTGGCCGCTATGAGGGCGAAACCCGACGTCACGGAGGCGTCCTGCGGCGCGAGCTCCAGGGCCCGGCGGAATTCCGCTTCCGCTTCGACGTTATTCACATCGAAATCGCGCAGGGTCGCGCCTTGTGCGACATGCGCATCGGCGAGATTTGGATCTAATTCGAGCGAGCGCTTCGCTAAGGCACAGGCTTTAGCGATCGCGTCTTCCACTTCTCTCGTCGGAATACTGCCGGAGAAGTTGCTAGCCAGACTCTCCGCCGCGAGCGACAGCTTCGCATAGCCGAGCGCGTAATGCGGGTCGAGCCGGATCGCCTCCTCGTAGTAGCCGATCGCTTTGCGGATATCGTCGACGGTACGGCGATTGTAATAAAAATTCCCCTGCAAGAGGGCGTTGTAGGCCTCGACATTCTGATTGGAAGGTGTGGCCGCGGTGGTCAACTGCGCGCTCTGCCCGTTGTTCCCGAGGAGCGCGACCTTGAGCTGCTTCGCCACCGCGCCGGCAATCTCCGATTGCACCGCGAAGATGTCCTTCAGTTCCCGGTCGTACGTGTCCGACCAAACATTGCCGCCGTCGCGCGATTTGATCAGCGCCACCGCGATGCGCACCCGGTCGGCCGACTTGCGCACGCTGCCTTCCAGTAAATAAAACACGCCGAGCTTCTCGCCGATCGTCTTGGTTTCCTCGGTCTTGCCTTTGAACTGAAAGGACGAGGTGCGCCCGACGACCTTGAGGTCTTGCAGACGCGAGAGCGAGGAGATGAATTCCTCCGACATGCCGTCGGAGAAGTACTCGTTAGCCGGATCACCGGTGGAATTAACCAGCGGCAGCACCGCGATTGATTTTTCAGGAATAGGGGCGCTCTTCGGCGCCTCCGGACTAGCGGCGCTCGGCGGCATGCGATGGGAAGTGAAATAATAAACCGCGCTTGCGGCGAGAATCACGACGGCAGCGATCGCGGCGCCCTTTCCCAAACTACTGCTCCGCGCCGGTGTATCGACGACAGGTCTTTCAGCGGCCTGCTTGTCTGCGGCCTGCTGGAACTTCTCCGGCAATGCGCCGTTGCCCAGCGGCTCGGCGTAGAGATTAACGAGGTGCAGCCGAACGCCGTGCTTCACCTCGCAATCACCGAGGTCATGCAGACGCGGCGCCCATTGCCGATATTGCATCAGATCATCGGCTACGTGCTGCGAGAGGAGAATGTGCCCCGCGTCGCCGCAATCCATCACCCGTTGCGCCATGTTGATCCCGGCGCCCGCGATGTTGGTCCGCCCGCTCACGTCGGTCACCTCGCTCACCGGTCCGCTGTGAATGCCCATCCGCACGGGAAGTTCCGGGTGCTTCCGGAGCGCTTCGGCGATCTCGAGCGCGCATCGAGCGGGTTGCGCCGCGCTGCGGCGAAAGACCAGCGCCATTCCATCGCCGGTCGGCAGCCGGACGAGTTGTTCCTCCGCGGCCTCGCGGACCTGCGCCGTGGCCAGCACGATCTCAGTGAGTTGGTTAAGCCGCTCCTTCTGCTCCTCAATCAGGAGCCTGGAGTAACCGACTATGTCGATGAACAAGACATGCCCGATCTCCAAGTGGAGATTTTCGTCGGATTCCGGCGGCACGATCCATTTCTAACTGGGCGGAAACAGGGTGCCTATCTTTTTTAACAGGAGCTTTCCAGGCGAACTTGACGCATTCGCCCGAACTTCTTGAGCGCGCGACAGAATTCCGCGTCCTCCATTAACGGCACAATCCTCCCAGGGCGTCGAAATGTTCACGCCGGCAAAAATCCCATGGTCGCCAAAGGCGAATCCGAAAAGATCGACGGCGAAATTGCCTCCAGCTATCGCTGATGCGGTAAATCCAATTCCCGCGTGGGAAACGTGCAGCCGGTAACGACACCGGGCTTGGCCAGCGTTTGCACGATCGCCGCGCCCGGAGCCACTAAGAAGGAATCGAAAATGAAACGATTTCGTTCTCAGCGCGGTGGTTGGCCCAGAAGTTCTCCCCGTCGAAGGTGAGGGAGCGCGCTGCGAACGGGACTGTCGCCAAATCTTCCGGCTGCGGTGTGGCCTCACGCACGTCGAGGCGGGCAATGCGCCACTCTTCGGCTTTGCCGGGGTCGTCCTTGTTTTCTTTCCCGCGCAGCACGTAGAGCATCCCGCGCGCGAAGGTGTGGCCGCAGATCTCAGCGCCGACATTGATGGTGCGCAGGATCTTTCCGGAGTCGTCGATCTGGTGGATCTCTCCCTTATACCACTGGCTCAGGTAGTAATGCTCGCCATCGAAGCTGAGGTAGGAGCCGGTTAACTCGGGACACGGAAACAGCTTCGTGAAACCGTCGTCCGCGGTGTAACGGTAGACATAGCGATCATCATTCAGGCCTTTGCCGAGCGTGAATCGCCAGCCGTCGTTGGTGAGAACGGCGGCCCAGACGACGCCCGGCGGATCGATCTCGGCGGTGGTTTTCCACTTGTCGGCATCCACGATGTGAAGCGTGCCGAGATCGCGCGAGCTGAGCCAAAGCTGCTGGCCATCCCACGCGAGCGCCTGCGGAGTGGTAACCGGGGACGGTAGCCGTTTGCGTTCTTCGATCGTTCGCATCGCTACGGATATTGCGGGTTGAAGTGGTTGCTGTCGATGAACTCCTTCCGCTCCTTCGCGGACTTCCCGTCGATGTCGCGCCACCCCCATCGTGCCCGGTCCGTAGCGAAGCTGATTCCTCCATACCTTATCCTTGCGATCAAAACTCAGGTCACTCCTTTTTTATAGCCGAAGAAGCCACGCTGGCGGATGAGCTCGGCTACTTGCGCTGGCACCATTTCGTCCCAGCTCTCATCTCCAGTGGCGATGCGCTTGAGGACGTCCCGGGAAAAGATGGGCAAATATTTCGGGTTGTAGTTATCGAGCTGGACGAAGCTGCCGCGGCTGACCAGATAATCGTAGAGCGGTTGCAGCTCCGGTTCGACCTTGAAGGTGTGGATTGTCTGTACCTCTTCGCCGGCATGCCGCTGCAGCGGGTAGACGTAGACTTTCAGGTCGTTCTTAAAGAGCCGACCGAAGTTCTCCAGCGTGCCGCCGGGCAGGTCGGCATAATATTTCTCGTCGAATAACTCGGAAACGCTCGGGAGACCCACCACCACGCCGATGCGCTCCTTGGTCCGCAGGGCGAGATAACCTGCGAGCCGGTAGTACTCGAAATAATCGGAAATGAGCACCGTCATGCCACAGGCGGCGAGCAACTCCGCCCGGGCGAGGAAATCGCGCCGGTCCACCTCTTTGCCGCCCGCCAGCAGGTTGTGCATGGTCAGTTCCATAAGCGGGAGGATTTGTTTGTCAGCGACGGCGGGATCCTCTTTGAACTTCGCCAGGGCGCACTCCAGCATGTTCATATTCACATGCGTGGGCGGTCGAAAACTCCCGCGCTCGACCAGGACCGCTTTGTGATGCAGCACGTCCGAGGGCTGGAGCACCTCGCGATTCGAGCCAAACATAGCAGCGCCGCTCAGTCCCAGCTGCACGAGCTTCAGCGCCATGATGCGGTTATCCACGTTGCGAAATTCAATCCCGCTGAGCTCGAAGAGGTCGATCTCGACCCGGCCAGTGGTCAGCTTGTCGAGCAGCGATTCGATCAATTCCTCCGGCACGTGGCTCAGGAAAAACGCGCCGTAGCAAAGATTAACTCCGACGATGCCGAGCGCTTCCTGTTGCAGGGAGGCCTCTTCGTCGAGCATCCGCACGTGCATCACGATCTGGCTCGGTTCATCGTTGACGCGGCTCTGGAACTTGATTCCCATCCAGCCGTGGGTCTCGTTGCCGCCAAGGAAGCTTCGCGCCGCCACCGTGTCGGCGAAGGCGAAGAACGAGGTGTTATCGCCGCGCTCCTTCCCAAGCCGCTCCACGTCGAGATTGAACTCCTGGTCGAGCATCGCTTGCAGCCGCCCGCGCGAGACATAACGCTCGGCGTGCCCGTAAATGGCGTCACTCACTTTCATGTCGTAAGCCGACATGCTCTTCGCGATCGTCCCCGCCGCGCCGCCGACGCGGAAGAACCAGCGCACCACCTCCTGCCCGGCGCCGATCTCCGCGAAGGTGCCGTACCAGCGCGGATCGAGATTGATCTTCAGCGCCTTCGAATGGGTATCAATCGTTTCTTCTTTCATGTCGCGGCAGACTTAGCCGGTCTTGCGAGTCTTGAACGTTCAAATAGTGCATCAATCTCCGGAAGGCAAAGTGCGCATGATTGAGGTTCTCGCATTGAGCGCCGCAGTGTTTTACGGCACCGCGGATTTTTTCGGCGGTTTGACCGCGCGTCGCGCGAACACGATTGCCACGGTGGTTGTCTCGCAATTCGTGGGACTCCTGCTTCTGCTCGGAGCCCTTCCCTTTTTGCCTGCGGCCGTGGTTTCGCCGGGCGATTGGTTTTGGGGCGTGTGCGCCGGGCTATCAGGCGGCGGAGGTGTCGCGTTGCTCTACCGCGCGCTCGCCGTGGGAACGATGGCGGTAGTCGCGCCGATTACGGCGGTGGTTTCCGCAATCATCCCGGTCCTGTTCGGCTTTGCCATAGGCGAGCGAGTCGGGGTCCTGACCGCAGGAGGAATTCTGCTCGCATTGATCGCGATCGTGATGGTCAGCCAGCAACGGAGTGCCTCCGAGAATGACGGAAGGCGAACCGGCCGGCTTCCCGCGGGCGTGTTGCTTGCGCTGCTCGCCGGAGTCGCAGTTGGTATTTTCCTTCTCTCACTGGCGCGAACAACGAGCGCCTCCGGCATGTGGCCGCTCATCGTGGCGCGGCTGACATCGGTCACGTTGTTTGCGCTCGCGGCGCTGGTTACCGGCAAAACACTGCGAATGCAGCGGCCGGCCAGCATCACGGCATCGGCGGGTGGCGCTCTCGATATGCTGGCCAATGTTCTGATGATGCTCGCGGCCAGAATTGGCCCGTTGAGCATTGTCGTTACCCTCGTCTCGCTTTATCCAGCGGGCACCGTCATTCTCGCCCACTTCGTTTTGGGCGAGCGTCTCAGCTTCGTGCAAAATGCGGGCATCGCCTGCGCGCTGGTGGCCGTCATTCTGATCGTGGGCACTGCGGGATGAGCGGCTGACTATCCCCAGGCGCTGGTTCGGAACTGATCGTGGTGGCGGCGGAAACTCCGCGGGACAGGCGGCGGTGTTTCTGTCGAAGACTGCGCGGCACGTGCACATGCTGGTGCGCGCGAACGGTCTGGCCGAGACGATGTCGCGTTATCTGATTCTCCGGATCGAGAACGATCCCGCGATCACGTTGCATGCGAACACGGAGATCGTGGCGCTCGAAGGCAAGGGCGGCGACCTCGAACGCGTCCGCTGGCGAAACAAGGAGACGGGCGCGGAGGAAACGCCGGGCATCAGTCACATCTTTGTCATGACCGGCGCGATTTCGAAGACCGGCTGGCTGGGCAAGTGTGTCGTGGTGGACGCGAAAGGGTTCATCAAGAGCGGGCCGGATTTGTCGGCGGACGATTTAACCGCGGCGCATTGGCCGCTGAAGCGACTGCCGCATTTATTGGAGACGAATCTGCCGGGAGTGTTCGCTGTCGGCGATGTGAGGAGGTGCGAGCACCCGTTCTCTTCGCGAGATTCGCCGCTCTTTTATGCTGACGATTTCTCAAGTCACCAAGAGCTTTGCCGGGCGGACGCTCTTCGAAGAAGCGTCGCTCCAGGTGACGCCTGACGCGATTGGGAAGTTTTCAGGCTGAACAGCCCTCATGCGAAGTGCGCCGCGAAGTCCATGACCCGGGAGGGCGAGACTCCGTCGAGCCTCTCCGTAGGGGCGGCTCTCGGGGGCGTTACGCCATCTTTGACTTACCAAAACGGTGGTCAGAGACCGCCGCTACAGATTCGCGCGTTTGGCGGCGCCGGCGAGGAGCCGCTCCTCCGAGACGATCGCCCGCTTGTGTGTGCCACGCCCAATTTCACCGGCAGGATCGTTCGCAGTCACGTCGAAGACGAAGAGTTTGCCGTCGCGTCCCCGATATCTGGAAGTGGCGCTGGCCGTGGCGTCCATTGGAGTGGGCGCGGAGTGAATGATATCGACGGTAACGCCCACCGACATCTCGCCGGCCTGGAGCAGGGGATGGAGCAGGCGCGCGCAGCTTAGCTCCATCAACGCGATCATGCGCGTGGTCGCAAACACCTGTGGGAACTGATCCTGCGGATGATCGCTCGACTGCAATGCGCTCGCGCAGTCTAACTCCTGCACGATCCGCTCCACGGTTGCGGTCGCTCCTATCTCCGGCTCGTTCAAGCGTGTTGCCAGCTTCCGTTGCCGTCGCGCGCGAGGGCTGGCTCGAGCTCAGTCACCTGCGGCTCGTCCTCGGGTTCCCCTTGCTCATGAGTTTCATGATGTTCCCTGGCGAGTAGCACGTAAACCGACGGAATAATAAGCAGGGTAAAGATCGTTCCAATCGTCATCCCGCCGACGAGCACCAGACCGATGGAGTTACGGGCTGCCGCACCGGCGCCGGTCACGAGGGTGAGGGGGAAATGACCGCAAACGGTCGCGATCGTCGTCATCAGAACCGGGCGCAAACGGGTCCGCGCCGCCTGTGCGACTGCGGCCACTTTATCCAGGCCGGACTCTTGCAATTTGTTCGCGAACTCGACAATCAGAATTCCATTTTTCGCGATCAAGCCGACGAGCGTGACGAGCCCCACCTGCGAGTAGATGTTAAAGGAAGTGGTCCAGCCGTTCGTAAAGAACGAGAGATTTGGATTTGGCAGTTTCAGGAAAACGAAAATCAGCGCGCCGAAAAGCGCGAGCGGCACCGAACCGAGTAGAATGATAAGAGGGTCGCGGAAGCTGTTGAATTGCGCGGCGAGGACGAGAAAAATCAGCACGACCGCGAGCATGAAGGCGCCGAGGAATTTACTGCCTTCCGTACGCAGCTGGCGCGACTCGCCGGTATAATCGAGGTTATAACCTTTCGGCAGAATCTTGCGCGCTTCGGTTTCGAGAAATTTGAGCGCCTGATCGAGCGGACGAATCGCGACCCCGCTGATCGTGACCGCATTGAGCTGCTGCATGCGATTGAGGGAACGCGGCACGGTGCTGTTTTTGATCGTCGCAATCGTGCTCAGCGGGATCAGCTTGTCGTCCGGTCCGGTGACATAAATCTGCTCGAGCTGACTTGGATTGAGCCGCTCCGTTCGTTCGACCTGCGGAATGACTTTGTAACTGCGACCGGAGATGTTGAAGCGGTTGACGAAATTACCGCCGATCATCGCGGCCAGATCGGCGCCAACTTGTTGCAGGTTGAGGCCGAGGTCGGCAACCTTGTCGCGATCAAGCACGATCTCCGCCTGCGGCTGATCGATTTTGGTGTCGATCAACGGCGGAAATGCGAACATCCCGCTCTGCATCGCCTTCCCCTGAAGCTGTTTCGCAAATTCAAGGATGCGTTGGGGCTCCGCGGTGGACTCGAGAACGAACTCGATCGGGAAATTGCCGCCGCCGGGCAGCGCCGGTGGCATGACCGGGAACATCTGAATGCCGGGAATCTGCGCCAATTGCATCGTCAAAGGCGGGATCAAATCCTTCGTCGGTGTCGTGCGTTCGCCCCACGGCTTCAAAACCATGCCGCCGAAACCGGAACTCGGGAACGTGATTTGGAACGAGAAATTCGTTTCCGGAAAACTGTGAAAAATTTTGCCGGCAGCGTCGGTATAGCTGGTGGTCTGCTCGATGGTCGCGTTCGCGGGCGCATCGACAATGCCGAAGACCACACCCTGATCTTCCGTGGGCGCGAGCTCGACGGAAGAGAACGACGGCAGCATTATAAACATCAGAACCGCAAACGCTGAGATCGCGATCCAAAGGCCGTAAATGATCGGGCGATGCTGAAGCGTCC
Organism: Chthoniobacterales bacterium; assembly: GCA_038232335.1. GTDB lineage: Bacteria > Verrucomicrobiota > Verrucomicrobiia > Chthoniobacterales > UBA10450 > JACCXL01. The sequence continues at coordinate 122,646 of JBBSIA010000001.1, read as the reverse complement.
AATCCAAGCGCCGTCCATAGAACTCGCGCACGCGATCAAAAACGCGATTGCTGAACGCCGCCATCCCGCGTTCGTGACTGCCGGCCCGCAGCAATTTCGCCGACATCATCGGCGAGAGCGTAAGCGCCACGACACCGGAGATCATGACGGCGCCGGCAAGGGTGAAGGCGAATTCGCGGAAGAGTGAACCGGTCAATCCGCCTTGCAATCCGATCGGCGTGTAGACCGCCGCGAGCGTGATCGTCATTGCGATGATCGGACCGACCAGCTCGCGCGCACTAAGAATGGCTGCGTCGAATGGCCGCATTCCGTCGCGCAGATGTCGCTCGACATTTTCCACGACGACGATGGCGTCATCGACGACAAGCCCGACTGAGAGGACAATCGCGAGGAGCGTGAGCAGATTGAGCGTAAAGCCAAACGCCTGCATGAGAAACACTCCACCGATGAGCGACACGGGAATCGCGACCACCGGGACCAGCGCCGAACGCAACGAGCCGAGAAAAAGGAAAATGACGATGACGACGATGAGCAGCGTTTCGGCAAGGGTGTGGACCACTTCCTTGATCGCATCGTTGATGTACTGGGTGGCGTCGTAGGCGATCCCGCCGGTCATCCCGCTGGGCAACTCGCCTTTGATGTCTTCCAGCTCGGCGCGGACCCGGCGCACGACATCGATCGAATTCGCATTCGGCAGAACCCAGATGCCCATGAAGACCGCGCGCTGCTGCGAGAAGCGCACTTCGCTGTCGTAGTCTTCGGCGCCGAGCTGCACATCGGCGATGTCGCTGAGGCGGATGAGCTGCTGGTTCTTCTCCCGGACGACGAGCTTGCGAAATTCATCTGCGCTGTGCAGATCGGTGTTGACCGTGAGCGTGGTCGCGGTGAGCGCCCCTTTGGAATTGCCGATCGCAGCGAGAAAATTGTTATTTCCAAGTGCCTTGCGCACGTCCGCCGGACTAATGTTGAGCGCAGCCATGCGATCCGGTTTCAACCAGATTCGCATCGCAAAGGTCCGCCCGCCGAGAATGTCGGCCCGCTGCACGCCACTGATCGCGGAGAGCCGCGGCTGGACGATTCGCACGAGATAATCGGTGATCTCGTTCGGCTGCAGGATCGTGGACGAGAAGCTCAGATAAGCCGAGGCAAACTGCGAGTCGGCGGGCTCGATTTTGATCACCGGCACTTCGGCTTCGGGCGGCAAATCATTGCGCACGGCGTCGACCTTCGAGCTAATGTCGGAGAGCGCCTTATTGGCGTCGAAGTTCAGCTTCAAGCGCGCCGTAATCGTGGACATTCCCTGTGTGCTCTGGGATTGCAGATAGTCGATTCCATCCGCGGCGGCGATCGCGCGCTCGAGCGGTGTGGTGATGAAGCCGCGGACGAGATCGGCACTCGCGCCGACGTAAATCGTCGTCACCGTAATCGACGCGTTCTCGCTCCGCGGATATTGCCGGACATTCAGCGTCCTGATCGCTTGCAGGCCCGCGATCAGAATGACGAGGCTGACGACCAGCGCCAGGACCGGACGTCGGACGAAGATGTCGGTGAATGATGATTTCATCGTGGCATTGGCATTCTGCCGATGAAGTGGTGGAAGGATACGCTCCGTCGCGTCCGAGATCTTGGGACGGCACGAAGGCCGTCCCTCCAGGAATAGGTCAAACCGATCCCATCACGAATGCTGTCATTCTGAGCACCGAATGCCCTCTGGGTCGACGCCGTAACGCAGCCTGGGCTTTCGGCGGAAGGTTGCGGTAACGCCACGGTATCCTTCGACTTTGCTCGGGATGACCGGTAAGGCGACGGGATCCCTCGACTTGGCTCGCGATGACCGGCTTGGATCGCGTTCATGAAGTGAGTTCTCGCCATCATGAATTTGGCGGCGTCGGCTTCAGTTGCGGATCGGGCGCGAGCTTGTTGTCGATCACGACCGGTGCGCCATTGCGCAATTTGAAAACGCCGGTGCTCGCGACTTGCTCGCCTGCTTTCAATCCGTTCGTCACCCCAACAAAATCACCCCGTGTCTCGCCGGTGCGAATGAACTGCTGCCGCAATACGAGTCCATCCTGCTTCGTCTTTTCATCGTGCTTTTTCTCGATCACAAAAACCGAGTCGCCGTAGGGCGCATAGGAGATTGCGGTCGCGGGAATCACGACTGTTTTCTGCTGCTGCGGCAGAATCACATGCGCTTCCACGAACATACCGGGTTTGAGCAGATGCTCGGGATTTTCGAGCGTGGCTTGCAGAGTCACGTTCCGAGTCGCCTCATCGACCGCGGAGTTGATCGCCGTCAGCTTGCCCTGAAATTTATGGTCGGGAATAGCATCGGTCGTTACCCGAACTACCAGCCCCTGTTTCAACTCCGAGAGGCGCTGCTGGGGCAAGGCGAAGTTCACATAAATCGGATCGAGCGCCTGGAGTGCAACGATCGGTTGACCCGCCGGAAGCATTTGCCCGACATTCACCTGACGAATGCCCGCCTGACCAGCAAATGGCGCGCGCACAGTTTTTTTGTTGATTTGTGCCCGCATGTTATCCACCTGCGCGACCTTTTGTTTGTAGATCGCATCCGTGGAATCAAACTCCGCTTTCGAAATCACTCTGCCCTCCGCCAGATCGTGGGCTCGCTCCGAATTCGCGCGAGCCAACTGCGCGTCCGCCTGCGCCGAGCGCAACTGCGCTTCTTCAGCCGACGCATCAAGCCGGAGGAGAACGGCATCTTTGTCCACGGCGGAGCCGTTATCGAATCGCACCTCCTGCACGACCCCCGGCAACTCGACCCCGAGAACGGCGCCTTGCACCGGTGCGACCGAACCAACTGCCGGCAGTTCCGGCGCCCAATTCTCTTCACGGACGGTTGCGCTGGTCACCGTCGTCGGCGGCATTGCTGGCTGACCGGCTTTGACCATCGTGAAAATTTGCAGCCCCTTTATGCCGCCGATCACGGCTAACAGGAGAACGAGAACGGCAAGGAACGTGCCGATGAATTTTGTTTTACTCCAGCGCGGACGCGGCCTCGCTGATGTTGTCACGGGTCGAGATTGGACTGTTTGCATAACCATATTTCAGACCACCGTCGTGGCTTTGTTTTTGAATAATACCCTCCAGAGACTCCGCACGATTTCCAGCTGCCGCTCACGGCGTTGCGCATCGGTGATTGCCGGCAGATCAACCACATCACGCATCAACATTCCGCGCGCGGCGGCGAAGATAAGCTCGGCGATCTCGCGTGGCTTCATCTCCGGCTGCACGTTCTGCGTCTCGGGCGAGCGCGCAATAATTTCGGTCACACCGTTGATCAATCTTTCCAGGATGTCACGCACGAGTCGCGCGATCCGGGGATTTCGCGAACCTTCCGCGAAAAGATCGACCACGAAGGCGGACTCGATCTGACGTTCGTTGGCGCAGCAATGCGCGGTAAAGAACATTTCGAGCGCTTCCAGCAATGAAGGCGCCTGGCGGGCGCGGGCGAGCAACTCCTGGATTTCGCGTTTGTGTGTGTCGGCCATCGCGGAAATGACGGCATCCTTGTTTTCGAAATACCGGTAAATTAGTCCGACGCTGATCCCGGCCTCTTCGCTGAGGTCATGCATGCTGGTCTGGTGAAAACCCCGACGCGCAAAGCAGACCATGGCCGCGCGCAGAATTTGCTCGCGTCGCTCGATAGGCGGCTCTGTTCTGGTCAGGGTCATCGGAGTGGACTAATGAATGAACGTTCATTCATTGTCAAATCAATCGATTTTCGAGGTCTCGATACGACGGGAAGAGCAGCAGGAACCGCAGGAAGCAAAGCGACCACCAGTTCGCTCCGTTAGTGGAGCGAAGTGGAAGCTCAAGGACCGAGGTTTTCCTACAACACTCCGTCATTCCGAGCGCAGCGAAGCGAGTCGAGGAAGCCCGTGGCATTACCGGCAAATGCCGCTGCGATTCCCGCACCAATCTCGCAAGCATTACCTGTTTGGAAGTCCTCTTCGCTGCCGAACGCCCTGTGAGGCGACGGGATCTCTCGACTGGGCTCGAGATGAGCTGTTTGGTTCGGTCGCGTCGTCATCCCGAGCCCCAATGCTTTCCGGGTCGAAGGATCCCGTGGCAGCATCCTCGGTTGTGCGACGGGGCTCCTCGACTCCGCTGCGCTCGCTCGAATCACACCACCGTGTTCAAGAAGCGGACTGACAGACTGCTCGCCTCGAAGGACTCTTCTCGCCTATTCTCAGCCCGTGGCGCTCCAAACCAAGATTCAAGCGGGCGAACCAATGCGCGAATTCCCTCCTGAAGGCCGTTATCTTGTCGGTGTCTCGGGCGGCCGCGATTCGGTAGTGTTGCTCCACTGCCTGATTGCAAGCGGTTATCGCAAGCTGATCATCTGCCATTTGGATCACGGATTGCGCGGTCGATCGTCACGTGCCGATGCATCTTTCGTCGCCCGACTGGCAAAGAGACTGGCCTTGCCCTTTGAACTCGGAACTGCCGACGTGCGCTCGCTCGCCACCGCACAAAAGCTGTCGATCGAAACTGCCGCGCGCGCGGCGCGGTATAATTTCTTTGCCGGTATCGCGCGTCGCCGTCGTTGCCGGACAATTTTCCTGGGCCATCATGCTGATGATCTGATCGAAACTTTCCTGATCAATCTATTCCGCGGCGCGAGTCCAACCGGTTTGACCGCCCTCCGCGAGGTATCGCATCAATCGATCGGACGGACACAACTTACGGTATTACGTCCGCTGCTTTCGGTCTGGCGCCAGGAGATCGACGTTTACATGGGAAGGGAGCATTTGCGGTTTCGGGAGGACCCCACGAATCGCGACCCTGGCCCGCTCCGGAATCGTTTGCGGCACCGCGTTATTCCGTATCTCGAGCGAACCCTCGGCCGCCGGATTCGAGAGACCATCTGGCGGACCGCACGCGTGCTTGCTGAGGAAGACGCGGTCTTGGAGAATCTGCTGCTCGAAGATTTCGCGAGTGTCGCGCAACTGCCGGTCGGGGAGGTGCGCGAGCTTCCGATCGCGTTGCAGCGCCGCACGATTGTGCGGTGGTTGCGTGCACGCGACGTGCCAAACGTCGGCTATGATCTCGTCGAACAGGTGCGGCGGCTTTTCGACAAAGTGGACGCGCCGGCGAAAATCAATCTTCCGCATGGCCGGCACGCCCGGCGTCGAGCGAAGATGGTGTTTATTGAATCGGATCCTTTCGAGCCCGAAAGTTTTGGATCGAGGCGTAAGGCAGCCCGGCAGGGCGAGGCCGGACTTTCCACCCCGTGATACAACGGACGATACTGACACGGGATCCTTCGGCCCCGAAAGCGTTCGGGGCTCAGGATGACTAGTTCGGTCATTCCGGTGAGCTCATGCTCATGCTCCTGATCGTGCTCGGAATCAAAACACTGAATCAAGACGAGCAAGAGCAGGAGCAGGAGCAGGAATTACGAGCCACAAGCACGAGCAGGTGAATCTGTGCTAATCTGCGAAATCTGTGTCCACCAATTCACCCATCCGCGTCCGCTTTGCGCCGTCACCAACCGGCTATTTGCACATCGGCGGCGCGCGCACCGCGCTTTTTAACTGGCTCTTTGCGCGACACAATGGCGGCACCTTCGTGTTGCGCATCGAAGACACTGACAAGGCGCGCAACACGGAAGAAGCTACGGCCGCGATCTACGAAGGTTTGCGTTGGCTTGAGCTCGACTGGGACGAAGGGCCGCTCATGGGCGGAGATTTCGGTCCTTATTTTCAGAGCGAGCGCAATGAAATTTATGAGAAGCATCTGCGGAAGTTGCAAGACGCCGGATTCATTTTTGAAGACGCCGGCGCTCTGCGATTTCGCTCACCGCGCGAACACGTGGTCGTGGAAGACATCGTCTGCGGCAAAATCGATTTCGACCTGACGAATCCCGGGACCCACCCGGACATGACGATCCGCCGGCCTGACGGCTCCTGGATTTTCCACTTCGTAAACGTCGTCGATGACATCGAGATGAAAATCAGCCATGTAATTCGCGGCGAAGATCATCTCTCGAACACGCCGAAACACATTGAGCTGTATCGCGCTCTCGGCGCCGAGCCTCCGAAGTTCGCGCACATTCCGCTCATCCTGAATACGGATGGATCCAAGATGAGCAAACGCGATGCGGGCGCGAGCGTGGCGACTTACATCGAGCAGGGTTATGCGCCGGAAGCGGTGCGCAATTACCTCTGCCTGCTCGGCTGGTCGCCGAAAGACAATCGCGAGAAGATCGATACCGCGGAAGTGGTCTCGATGTTCGAGTTGGAGAAGATCAATCGTCGTAACGCCGCCTTCGATCTCAACAAATGCTTTTGGCTGAATGGCCAGTACATCGCCCAGATGAGCCTTGATCGTTTCGTTGAGCTGAGTCAGCCGTTCCTGCGAAAGGCCGGGATTGTCACTGCGGTGAGGGGAGACCCGACGGGGCGAGACTCCGTCGAGCCTGAAGAAAGCTCCGCAGAGTCTCGCCCACCCAAACCGAACGAGAATTATCTTCGGGAGGTGCTCGCAATCGTGAAAGAGAAAATCAAGCACTTCAGCGAGGTGCCAGAGTGGACGCGCTATTTTTTTACGGAGGATTTCGACTTCGATCCCGCGGCGGTCGCAAAGTCGTTAGGCACGTCCCAGTCAATCGAGCGACTAAGCGCCTTGCGCGACGAATTTGAACGCCTCGAGGATTGGGACGCCGCGTCGCTCGAGGGGTTGCTCAAGCAACTTGCGCAAAAGCTTGGCTACAAGACTGGCGAGTTAGTCCATCCCGCGCGCGTCGCCGCGAGCGGCCGCAGTGTCGGCCCAAGTCTTTACCACATGCTTGAGGTGCTCGGGAAAGAACGCGTCCTCAGCCGATTTACTCGGGCGTTTGAGAAGTTTCGCGAGGCAGCCACTTTGTCATCCTGAGCCCCGAATTTTCGGCTCGACAGGTCCCGTGGCGCGTCGTGGGTCGCGCGACGGGGTGGAAAGCCCGGCCTCGCCTGGTCGGGGTGGTTACGGCCTCGACTTCGCTCGACTTGGAGATCGCAAGTTAGGAAACTTGCGCCACTTATTGGTGATGAAACACGTCTACACCCTCGCGGATTTGCGAAACTGGGGTGCAGTGACGCGCGAAATCTCTCCACCCATTCGACTCGGTGTTCTGGGCAACCCGGTCCGGCATTCGCTTTCGCCGCAGATGCAGAACGCGGCCCTGCGCGAAAGCGGCATCGATGCGCAGTACGCCCGATTCCAGATTAGCGCGGAAGAACTCCGGGAGGCATTGCGCCTGGTCCCGCAGCTGAACTTCCTCGGATTGAACCTGACGATTCCGCATAAGATCGCTGCGCTTCCATCGATGGATCAGCTGGACGCCACCGCGCGATGCATCGGTGCAATCAACACAGTGATGATTCGAGACGGGATGCTCGTCGGGTTTAACACGGATGCCATCGGGTTTTCGCGTGCCGTGCAAATGGAATTTGAACGCACGTTGGCCGGCTTAAAGGTGTTGCTGCTCGGCGCAGGTGGCGCGGCTCGCGCAATCGGGATGCAATGCATGCTGGAGAAATCCCAAAAGCTCTGGATCTGGAATCGCAGTCAGGAACGAGCCCGAGAATTTTCCGCGAAGCTTCATGAGTTTGAGTCCAGCACACACGTTTATGCCGTGGAGCGAGACGACGCATCATTCTACCCGGCGATCGCGGCAGCCAACCTGATCGTGAATGCAACTTCAGCCGACATGCATGAAGACGACACGCTTCTGATTCCGCCGGAACGGTTCACGCCCGATCAGTTGGTCTACGACACGATTTACACCCCGCCGCGAACGAAGTTTCTCGAAGCAGCTGCGGCGGCGGGCGCTAGGAGCGCGAACGGCCTTTCGATGCTGCTCCACCAGGCCGCGGCTTCATTCGAAATCTGGTTCGACCGCAGAGCCCCGATCAACGTGATGCGCGCGGCGCTTGATTGCCTTGCGTAGCGCGAGCGTCTCGCTTGCGTCTGTGGGAGGCTTTCGCAAGCCGGAGACTCGCGCTACTTTGGTTTCGTCGATAACGACGCGACGAGGTCCGTAGCGCGAGCGTCTCGCTTGCGTCTGGGTAGCTTTTCGCAAGGCAGAGGCTCGCGCACTTTTGCTTTAGCGGCTCGACTCTTCCGCCATCTCGCGCCCGCGAGCGGTCGCAGCTTTCACGGCCGCGGCGAGTGCCTTACTCGCGCCGCGCTCCTCCATCGCCGCCAGTCCCGCAGCCGTTGTGCCGCCGGGCGTAATCACCATTCGACGGAGTTCCTCCGGCGAATGTCCACTCGTCAGCGCGAGTTCCGCGGCGCCGAGCACCGTCTGCGCAGCCAGTGTAATCGCGACCTCAGCGGGGAGCCCGCATTCCACCGCACCCGCAGCGAAGGCCTCGATGACGGTGTACGTAAACGCTGGTCCACTGCCGGCCAGCGCGGTCACCGCGTCGATCTGATTTTCGTTCACTTGAACCGTCACGCCGATGGCATCGAAGATCTTCCGCGCCCGCGCCAGATCATCGGCAGTGCTTCGCCTGCCAGCGGCGATCGCGGTAGCACCACGTCCAATCGCGGTCGGCGTATTTGTCATCGCTCGCATCAGCCGCGCATTTGACACAGCTTCCATGCTCCCAACGCGCACGCCCGCTGCGAGCGAGATCACCAGCAGGTTTTTCGTGACCTCCGCGATTTCCCTGACCACCGGCAGCACGAAAGAAGGTTTGACCCCGATCAGAACCGTCTCGGCGCATTCCGCTGCGCTGAGGTTTTCGTCTGTGACGGAGAGACCGAGATCCTTCTCCAAAACAGCACGCGCCTCCGCGTTTGGTTCGCTCGCGATGATCTCGTCCGGGCGACAAAATCTGGCACGCACAAGGCCACGAATGACGGAACTGGCGAGCTTTCCCGCGCCAATGAATCCGAGGCGGTATTGCCGGGGAGGGGTTTGTAAATCAGGAGCGATTCGCGATATTAAGCGATGGTAAGCGCGGGTGTAAACTTCGGGCTCGATCTCGTCGAGGAAATCACCAAGCTGAAACGCGCGCGCAACGCGGTCATCCTCGCGCACAATTATCAGGTGCCGGAGATTCAAGATGTCGCGGACTACGTCGGCGACTCGTTAGGTTTGAGCTACGAGGCGGCGAAAACCGATGCGGAGGTCATTCTCTTTTGCGGTGTGCACTTCATGGCGGAGACCGCAAAGATCATCAATCCAACCAAGCAAGTGATCCTTCCGGACCTCGACGCCGGTTGCTCGTTGTCAGAATCCTGCCCGCCTGAAAAGCTGGCGGCGTTCCTGCAAGCGCACGCAGAGAAGAATTACTACGTGATCGCTTACATCAACTGCAGCGCCGGCGTGAAGGCCTTGTCGGATGTGATCTGCACGAGCGGAAATGCGGAGAAGATCGTGCGGGCCGCGCCGATTGATCGGAATATCCTTTTCGTCCCGGATCAAAATCTCGGCGCGTGGGTGATCGAACGCACCGGCCGGAAAATGGATTTATGGCAGGGGAATTGTTATGTGCATGTCGAGTTCACCGCGCGCAGCATCCGCAAGATTCGGCAGGAATATCCCGGCGCGCCAGTTGTCGCCCACCCGGAGTGCTCGTATGCGGTGCGGATTCTCGCGGACGAAGTTTGTTCGACGGAAAAGATGGTGACGTTTTGCAAAGAATCGCCGGCCTCGGAGATTATTGTTGTCACAGAAGCCGGCATGCTGCACCGGCTGGAGAAGGAAATATCCGGCAAGAAATTCATCGCCGGTCCGACGGATCGCTGTGCATGCGCGGAGTGCCGGTTCATGAAAATGAACACGCTCGAGAAAGCGCACGCGGCCCTGCTGAATCTTGAGCCCGAGATCACGCTACCCGAACCGCTGCGAAAACGCGCGGAAGCACCAATCCTCCGCATGCTGGAACTGAGTCGTTGAGGTTCGGGGCGGCGTCCGGGAGCTGCATTCAGCGAATCGGATAATCGATTGCCTTCACGCCATGGCAGAGACAGGCGAGACCCCTGTCTTCCGGATCGCACGCGTCTCCGCGCCGCATCGATGGTCCCCTGAGGCAGAGCGGGCGTTGCGAAAATCCGACGTTACGATAACGCATAAACTTCGACGATGCCGATGCCAGTAGCGTTGTTTTTGCCGCGCACGATTGCGGTATAGGCGCCGGGCGAGACGTTCAGCACAAGGGCCGATTCCAAATCGCTGTTTGGTGGAATTCCCGTGGCCTGCAGTTCGGCTTGTTGCGTATCCTTCCAGTTGTCATTGCTGGCGATGACTGTGCCATGACTGTCGTGCAACTCGAGCACCGGGTCTTGGAGCGGGTCAATAATGCCAGAGGTGTTGAGCGTCGGACCAATGGCGCGGACGAGCACTCTTACGTCACCACGGCCAATGCCCTCGCCGACGATGAAACCTGCGATCGTCACGTCCTCCCCAAGACCAACGCGCGCGCGGTTTGAGGTGTTGAGGACGATTGGGACCAAAGCTCGGTTCAGATCAAGGGCCTGGAAAGGTTCGGCCGCGACTCGCCTATGGCCGGCTATTCCGGCACTGGTATATCGATTCGCTTAACGCGGCGGAGCTACAAGAGGTAAAGGCGTGGCGTGTCCGTGCGGTTCTACCGGCAACACACCTATGGCCTAATTAGCCCGGTGATGATGCGCCAGTCCGAGCCGATCATCGAGCGATCGTTTGCGCTGAAGGAGCTAACTAAGGCCATAGATGCGTGAGTTGCAAGGTAGGCTCTCCGCTTATTGCAGACGAGTCGCGTTCTCGGTGCCGCAGCCGCTGAAAACCACGTTGCCCATTCGGTCGCGCGTTTCGAAGGTAACGACCGAGGTATAGTGATTCGCATCGCCGCTTAGCGTGATTGTTCGCTGGATCTTCTGGACCCCGGCGAAGCTGCCGTCCGGATTAAAGTTGAAGAACTGAAAGGGGGCGCTGTATTCCCGCCCGCCGAGGTAGGCCCATCTTCCAAGACCGGTACCGTGCAGGGTAGGAGGCGAGTTGTCGACGCTGGTGAGTGTGCCGCCGCGAATGAACATCTCGAACGCCCGCGCAGTAAAGAGAGTATGGCCGTTACAATCTGTCGCGGTCAGATGCGAACTCCACACGCCTTCTAATCGTTCATTTGGTTGCTGTCCATAAACCGATGAACGCGACGCGGTTTCTTGCGCAGAATTCGACGGGGCCGACGCGGTCCCCTGCGCAGAAATCTGCCCGGGTGCGATAGTCAGCGCGGCCACGGCCATTATCGGGATGATTGATCTGAGGATTATCTTTTTCATTTTGGTTTCCATTCTTTTTTAGTTTGTGGTTTTATTTGGGAGCGGGATTCCCCCCCAATGTGTGAGTCGAGCATTCCTCAAAACGACTGTGAAAGTCCTTAATCGAAGCTGAATTTTTCGTGAATCTTCTGAAGATGAGATGAAGCCGTTCGTTTATGAGTTCGCGGAGTTCCGGATCGATCCAGCGAACCATTTGCTCTCCCGACGCGATGGCACGCCAGTGCCACTGACCCCTCGGGTTTTCGATACGTTGCTGTTCATGGTGGAGAACCCCGGGACGGTGCTGGAGAAGGAGCGACTGATGAAAGCCGTCTGGCCCGATTCGATTGTAGAAGAAAATAATCTCAGCCAAAATATCTCGACCTTGCGGCGGATGTTTGGTGACACGCCCGAGCACCATCGTTTCATCGTGACGGTGCCGGGCCGCGGCTATCGATTTGCGGCCGATGTCAAAACATCCGGCGCCAAGACGAGCACGGCTGCGACTGGGGCTAACAAGACGTTGGCCGTGCTCCCGTTCAAACCCTTAGTGGCGGAGAACGGCGATCCTTCTCTGGAATTGGGCATGGCTGACACCCTCATTGTGAGGTTGAGTAACATCCGTGAGATCGTGGTGCGACCTTTGAGCGCCGTGCGCAGGTACGCCGGCCTGAATCAGGAGCCGCAGTTAGCTGGTCGCGAATTGGGCGCTGACTCAGTTCTGGATGGGTGCATTCAGAAATGGGGCAATAACATTCGAGTGACTGTGCGATTGATTGATGTCGCGAGTGGGCGCGGCCTCTGGGCGGGAACTTTCAACGAGAAGTTCACGAATATTTTCGACGTGCAGGACGCCATCTCCGAGAAAGTCGTAGCCGCGCTCGCGCTGCAGCTGAGCGGTGAAGAACGGTCTCGGCTCATGAAACGTTACACGCAGAACACTGAGGCCTACCGCTTTTATCTCAAGGGCCGTTACTATTGGTGGAAGACCACGCCGGAAGAATTCCAAAAATGCCGCGACTATTTCCAACGCGCGGTAGATGCCGATCCTTCTTACGCGCTCGGCTATTGCGGGTTGAACAGCTATTATGGATTCGGTTCCGCCTGGGGAATGTTGCCACCCGATGAAGGCTGGCCGCGGGCGGCCAAGGCGCTCGAGAAAGCGCTCGAGCTAGACGACACCCTTGCCGAAGTTCATAACGATCTCGGCGCCTACAAAATGGTCTACGACCGGGACTGGGTGGCGGCCGAAAGTGAAATCAGGCGCGCCATCGCGCTGAAGCCCAGCTTTGAAGAGGTGCATTACCTTTATTCCTTCTTTCTCGTCGCGAGAGGCCGCTTTGATGAGGCGATCGAGGAGGCGAAACTAGCGCTCGAACTAGACCCGCTTTCGCTTCGCATTCACCAGCACCTGGGAACTACTTACTGTTACGCGCGACGGTACGATGAGGCGATCGAGCATTTTCAACAGACGCTTCAGTTAGAACCAGATAACGTTTCCGTCCATGAAGTCCTGGGCGATGCCCTCGAGCAAAAGGGTCTGCGCGAGCAAGCAACCGCCGAGTGGCAAAAAGCCATGCTCCTGGCCGGAGACGAGGAGCTTGTCGCACTTCTCCGCGATCACCACGATAAAGGCGGCTTTACCTCCGCGATGCGCGCGGTCGCGCAGAAGAAGCTGGAGCGATTGCGCCAGCGCCGAGAACAAGGAGGTTACGTTCCCACCATCGAATTTGTGCGCGCCTACATGAGAATGCACGACCAGGAGAAGACGTTTGCGGCGCTCACTAGGGCGTGTGAAGAGCGCAACGTTTTCGCTTTGCTCCTGGAGAGAGATCCCTTTTACGACGGTCTGCGCAAAGACCGGCGCTTCGCCGCAATCTTAAAAGGCAACCGATCCGCTGCGCCCTGTTCCCCCGGTTCGTCGCGCCTTCTCCAACCTATCGGATTGTAAGCTCAGGGAGACTTCGCGATGCGGACTGCGCACGATTTGTCTCCACTTACTTTCGTAAGTAACTTTTTTCGTGGCATACAAGGGCGAATAACTCAATGTCTGAGGGCCTCGTTTGAATTTGGCATTGCGCCACAACTGTCGGGTTCCTTGGTTACATCATCGGAATCGCACTCCGCGGTGATCCGCACTTCAAAAAAATTATCGCGTCGTCGGCGTCGAAAGAAACGAGGTAAAGAAGGCTTTGCGACTCAAGGCCGATGGCCGCACAGTAATTTGGCATACACCAGACTGGAGTGCGTGCGCGGGGGTCTCCGGAAGCGTATTCAGCGAGAGGATGACCGATGGCTGCGTGCTCGCAGGCAGAACAGGCGCGACGCCCGTTTTCCAGATCGCATGCGTCTCGCGTCTATTCAGCGGTGCGGACGCCATGCGCGCGAGAAGCGTGCGCTACCTAGGGCGGTCGGCCGCGCCGCCGTCAGTTCACGTGGTTTAGATTTGTCTTCGCGGCGACGGCTTCCTAGTTTTTACGGCGATGTCACGCCCGTCACCCTGGCTCATCGCTGTCGTCCTGCTGGTTGGCATTCTGTTCCTGCGCGAGCCCGCTTTGCAACGGGCGGAAGATATCTTTCTTCGGTTTTTGCTGCGGAACTCTCTGCCGCTTGGCGATGCGGTGCCGCTCACGGTCATCGAGATCGGGCGCGATGCGCTTCTCGAAACCAAAGATGACGCCGCCCCGAGCCCGCCGGAAATCAAAAGCGCCGCAGCCAGCGCCGTGTCGCCTCTGGAGTATGCGCTTTTCTTGCAAGCGGCGCTTGCGTTCCAACCCACGGTGGTCGCATTCGAGAATGTTCTGATCTGGCGGGATCGCGACAAAGATCAGGAGCAGGTCTTCATTGATCAAGCGATGCGGGTGCCGCGATTGTTGCTCGCGGCGGAGCTGACCTCTAACCCCGAACCGGACGACCCCGGGTCCGAAATTCCGGCATTCAATCAGGTCACCGGCAGACGAACGGACCTGGTCGAATTTTCCGGAGTCACCCATCAACCGAATGACGATTTGCGACTGATTTCCACCGCCGGCTTCGTGAATTTACCCGACGACGCAGGCGAACTGCATGTGCCCCTTCTGTTTCAATATCGCGGAGAAGTCGTGCCCTCGTTCTCGCTCCAGGCGATTCTGCTTTGGATGGGCGTGACCCCGGCCGAAGTTAAAATCGAGCTCGGAAAGCAAATCTCACTTCCGCAAAATCGCGCAATTCCGATCGGCAAGGACGGCACTTTGCTGGTGAATCCGAATGCCGCGAAAAAGGGGCGCCGGATTAGTTTGAACGACCTGTTGCTGGCAGCGCAGGAGCGCGATACCGGAGCCAAACCCACGCTGATTGACTCAATGCGAGATCACATCGTGCTCGCGCGCACGCCGGTCAATCCGCTCTCACCGCCCGATGTTTTCGCGGCGACGATCGCCACAATTCAGAGCAAATCCTACGTCCACCGCGTCCACTGGTCGTTTGATTGCGTGGTGCTCGTGCTGGTCGCGGTGCTGAGTGGGTTATTCGCGCAGATCGCGCGCGTCGATCTCGTGCTCGGGGCGATTGCAATCACTGCGGCCTACTGTCTGATCGCGCTCGCGCTCATGTCGCGCTGGCAGCTCTGGCTGCCGGGATGTTTGCCGCTGGGAGCGCTCTGGGTCGCGGTCGTGCTCTCGTTATTCATTCACCGATCAAACAAGGTGGGGCCAGCAACCGCGATCGCAGTTTCATCCCCCGCGGTTATTTGAGCGGCGCCGTTTCCATTCGCGTGAAGTTCATCAATTTAACCCGTCAGACGGAGATCGGCGCCAACTCCTATTACCTCGAGAGCGGCGACGAGCGTTTTGTGCTCGATTGCGGAATGCATCCCAAAGAGGAAGGAGAGGCGGCGCTGCCGAACCTCGGCGCGATCGGCGATCGCCAGCTCGATGCCATCATCGTTTCGCATGCGCATCAGGATCACATCGGCACCTTGCCCGTTTTGATGCGGCGGCAGCCGCGCGCGCGCGTTTTCATGAGTGAAGCAACCGCCGCGATCGGCGATGCGCTCCTGCACAATTCAGTCAACGTCATGACGCGGCAGCGCGAGGAATTGGGTGCGACGATGTATCCGCTTTTCACACATCGCGAAGCCAATCGCGCGGCGGAGGCGTGGCGCTCCTGCCGTTTTCGTCAGCCGATGACGCTTAGTGGCGAGCGCGCTCGGGAAGGGGAGCGCGGTGTCACCTTTGAACTGATCGACGCCGGGCACGTGCTCGGCTCAGCCGGGATCATTTTGTGCGCGGAACACCGCACGATTTTCTACAGCGGCGACGTGAATTTCGATGATCAAACGATCGCGCAAGCGGCGCGTTTCCCCGAAAGTGGCGTCGATGTGCTCATCATGGAATGCACGCGTGGTGATCACGGGCTGCCGCCGGATTTCACCCGCGCGGCAGAAGAGCGGCGGTTGGCGGAAGCAATTGAGCAGGTGTTTTTGCGCGGCGGCTGCGTCCTGATTCCGGTCTTCGCCATAGGCAAAACACAGGAGGCGCTCGCGATGTTCCACAAGTTTCGCCGCGCTGGATTGTTGCGCGATTGCCCGATCTATATCGGGGGATTGAGCGCGAAAATGACAGAGATTTACGACCGCTTTGCACTGACCAGCCGGCGTCAATTGCCGCGGCTCCAGCTCCTCGAGCAGGTCGCGCCTTTTGTGCTCAACGGTCAGACCATCCACGACGCCGCGCCGCGCGCCGGCCGCATCTACGCCCTATCGAGCGGCATGATGACGCCGAAGACGCTTTCAAATACCTTTGCGCGTCGCATTCTCGGGAATCCGCAGCACACGATTTGTTTCGTCGGTTTCGCGGACCCGAAGTCGCCCGCCGGGATTTTAAAAGCTGTGAATTCCGGCGATCTCGTTACGCTCGATCCGGACGAGCCGGCGCAGGAACTGCGTTGCCAGATCGAGCAATTTCAGTTCAGCGCCCACGCCTCGCGTGAATCGATCATTGCTTATGTTACCAAACTGGCGCCCAAGAAGATCGTGCTCGTGCATGGCGATCCGCCGGCTGTGGAGTGGATGCGCGCGACCATCGCGGCGGCCTTGTCAGAATCGGAAGTAATCATCCCACCGCCGGGCGTGGAAATTGAAATTTAGGTGGCGCAAGTTTCCAACTTGCGAGCCGAACAACGCAAGTTGGAAACTTGCGCCACATGAAGATCGTATCCTGGAATATTAATTCGCTGCGCAAGCGGCAGGAGCGATTGCTCGCCTGGCTGGCCGAGACCCGGCCCGACATCGTCTGCCTCCAGGAAACGAAATGTTCTGACGAACAATTCCCGGCCGGAGTCCTTCGCGCGGCGGGTTATCACAGTGTCTTTCACGGCCAGAAATCTTACAATGGCGTCGCCATCCTTTCGCTTGAGGAACCGCGCGAACAAAAGGCGTCGCTCTGCGATGAGACCGACGATCCGCAGGCGCGCGTGATCGCCGCGACGATTGCTGGTCTGCGTGTCTTCTCGATTTACGCACCGAATGGTCAATCAGTCGGGTCGCCGACTTACGACTACAAGCTCGCCTGGTATCGGCGTCTCGGCGATTGCCTGCGGCGAGACGAACACGCGCGGGGCGACCTCGTCGTGTGCGGCGACTTCAACGTCGCCCCGAACGATGACGATGTGCATGACCCGGCGTTGTGGCGCGGAGCAATCATGTGCTCGGATGGGGAACGGGCGGCGTTCCAGGCTCTATGTGACTCCGTGTTGATCGACACCCTCCGGCTCCACGATCAAGGTCCGGGCGCATTCAGCTGGTGGGATTATCGGATGCTTTGCTTCCCGAAAAATAAGGGACTGCGGATCGATGCCGTGCTCGCAAGCCACGCGCTCGCCAGTCGATGCACTGGGGCCGGGGTCGATCGCGAAATGCGGAAAGGCAAAGAGCCTTCGGACCACGCGCCGGTCTGGGCAGAGTTTCGCCGGTAGGCGAAGCTCCGCCTGAGATTCCTCTGCGAGACATGATTCCGTCGAGCCTTTATGAGATTTGTTGATTGAGGCTGAAGCTCACTTTAACCGGGCTCGGCGCCAACCGGGCTCGGCGCCACGCGCGGTACACGACGATCTCAGCGGCCCGACGGAGTCTCGCCCTCCCAGGAAAACCTTTGCGGTGGCACAAAGCCTCGGCGCAGCAATCTGAAGTTGGACGTTAAGCACTGGACGTTGGACGTTGGACGTCAATGACTGGAGTTGGTCATCCTCTTGTACGCAACGCGCCCGCAAAGCCGCTGATCCTGTTTGACGGAGAGTGCCGCTTCTGCCGGCGCTGGATCGAACGATGGCGTGAACAGACCGGCGATGCGGTCGAGTACGTGCCCTTTCAAGACCGAGCCGCTAGTTACCCGGAGATACCGCGCGCGGAGTTCGACCATGCCGTGCAATTGATCGAGACTGACGGCCATGTTTACAGCGGGGCCGAGGCCGTGCTCCGCGCACTGGTTTATGCGAAGCGACGTAGCGGGAAATGGCTATGGCAGGCCTACTCGCGAAATCCATTATTTGCCGGCCTCAGCGAAACTGCCTACGGAATCGTCGCACGCAATCGAGGACTGGCTTCGGCTGGCACCGGCATACTGTGGGGCAACGATGTGCGGAAGCCGCAGTATTTCGCGGCGCGGCGCTGGTTTCTCCGGGCATTGGGCGCCATCTATTTGATCGCATTTCTTTCATTGTGGGTACAGGTCGATGGGCTGGTTGGGACAGCAGGCATTTTGCCGATCGGCGAATATCTTTCCGCGGCGCAGGGGCAGCTCGGCTCGAACAGCGTCTGGCAACTTCCGACGCTCTGCTGGCTTAATTCGAGCAACACTTTCCTGCACTTTCTCTGCGGCGGCGGTGCCGTGATTTCAGTGCTCCTGATTGTCGAGATTGCGCCACTGCTCTGTCTCGCCGTGCTCTTCGCTCTCTATCTGTCTCTGTCGGTCGCGGGTCAGACGTTTCTGGAATTCCAATGGGACATCCTGCTGTCGGAGACTGGCTTTCTCGCGATCTTTATTGCGCCCTTGCACTGGTGGCCGAAGGCTGGACGCGCGCCGCCTTGTTCACGTGTCGGTCTTTTCCTGCTGAAACTGCTGCTCTTTAAGTTGATGTTCCTATCCGGCCTGGTAAAGCTAACGAGTGGTGACGAGAGCTGGTGGAAGCTGACCGCGCTTGATTACCACTACTGGACACAACCGCTTCCAACGGTGTTCGCCTGGTATGCCAATCAAAGCCCAGAGTGGCTCAAGAAGGTAACGGTCGCGGTTGCGCTCTTTGTCGAACTCGTGGTGCCGTTTTTTATCTGGGCGCCTCGCCGGCTCCGGGTGGTGGCGTTCGCACTGCTGGTCTCACTCCAGCTCGGGATCGCGCTCACCGGCAACTACGCTTTCTTCAATTTGCTCACGATCGCTCTTTGCCTGTTACTGCTCGATGACACCCTCCTGGGTAGGGACCGCCGGGCCGTGCGTTCCGGGCAAACTGGAGCTACATCCAAAGACGTCTTGTCCCGCCGCGTGCTCCCGCTGCATTTCGTTGCAATTGTTATTCTCATCATTACCCTTCCGCTGAACGCCTTCCTGATTTACTCCGGGTTTCGTCTGGAGGCAGCCTGGCCCAAGCCCCTCCTGGGACTCTATTCGTGGATCCAGCCTTTTCGGATCGTGAACAGCTACGGGCTTTTTCGCGTCATGACCAAATCGCGTCCAGAAATCACCATCGAAGGAAGCGCCGACGGCAGCCTCTGGGTGCCTTACGAATTCAAATGGAAGCCCGGCGACGTGCGAGTAGCACCGCGCTGGACGGCGCCGCACCAGCCGCGGCTCGACTGGCAGATGTGGTTCGCGGCGCTCGGGACTCCACGAGAGAATCTGTGGTTTCTCCGTCTTTGCCAGCGTCTGCTCGAGAACAGCCCCGACGTGACTCGGTTGCTGAAGCGCAACCCATTCAGCCAGTCGCCGCCGCGTTACCTCCGCGCCACGCTTTACGAGTATCACTTCACCACATCTGCGGAGCGGGCCCGCTCCGGTGAATGGTGGAAGCGTCAGTGGCGCGGCGAGTATCTTCCCGCTGTGTCTTTAGGTAACGAGTGAGGAACGCAAGAGAAGCTCACGCCGCGGCAGTCAAACCCGAAACTCACACCATCCAAGCAGAGGGTTGCTATCGATTCTAAAAGCGATCTTACAAAATCGCGCTTTCATTCTGATTCCGCGGCGCCGGGAGAAGTCGCAAATCGGACTCCTCGGCAGCGGGGTGAGGGCTACAATCCG
Organism: Chthoniobacterales bacterium; assembly: GCA_038232335.1. GTDB lineage: Bacteria > Verrucomicrobiota > Verrucomicrobiia > Chthoniobacterales > UBA10450 > JACCXL01. The sequence goes on along the minus strand of JBBSIA010000001.1, from coordinate 103,126 downwards.
GGGCGAGACCTTTAAGCTGTAGCCATAATGCAGGAATCCTTCTGAAAATGAGCAAGCCTGCTAGCTCGTTGCCCCAAACCTGTCAGTAGCATCCAGCAGCGCATCGATAATGCCGGGCTCGCTCGAAGCGTGGCCCGCGTCGGCGATAATCTTGAATCCTGCCTCAGGCCAGGCCCGGTGCAGTGTCCACGCGCTCGCCATCGGACAAACAAGATCATATCGACCTTGAACGATCTCAGCTGGAATGTGCCGGATATTCCCAATTTGATCGATCAAATAATTGTCCGTTTCGAAAAAGCAGTTGTGGACAAAGTAGTGACACTCGATCGGAGCTACCGCCATCGCCACTTTTGGATCGGTAAAGAGCGCAATGAACTTCGGGTCCGGAATGAGCTTTGACGCCTGCGCTTCCCACAATGACCAGGCTTCCGCCGCTTGACCAAGCACGGTTTTATCTCCACTCGTCAGTCGCCGGTAATACGCGCGCAGCATATCCGCGCGCTCTTCAGTCGGGATCAGCGCGACAAATTTTTCCCACGCGTCTGGGTAAATCGCGTTGGCGCCACCTTGGTAAAACCACTGCATCTCCCCCGGCCTGCAAAGAAAAATGCCGCGCAAGACAAGCTCGGTCACACGCTCGGGATACGTTTCAGCGTAAGCCAGCGCCAGAGTGCTGCCCCACGACCCGCCGAATACCATCCAGCGATCGATCCCAAAGTGCTCGCGCAGCTTCTCGATATCGGCGACAAGATCCCAGGTGATATTCTCTTCCAGGCATCCATAAGGAGTGCTCCGGCCGCAGCCGCGTTGGTCAAACAGAACGATCCGGTAAAGCTCGGGATTGAAGTAGCGACGATAGATCGGCAAGAGACCGGCGCCTGGTCCACCATGAAGAAACACGACGGGTCGGCCGTTCGGACTGCCGCATTGCTCGAAGTGGATCGTATGCAGATCGGAAACCGGCAGCATCCCTTCCTCGTACGGCTCAATTGGCGGATACAGAGTCTTCATCAGGTGAGTTCGATAGCTGAACGTGGAACAATCTACAACCTCGTCGCGGAACGTTGTCGCGCTGTTACTCTGAGCTCTCGACTTCGCTCGGAATGAGAGCCGTCACGGCGTAGCAATCTCATTCTCATCCGAACGTCACAAGATCCCGTTGGTAGTTGATGTTTTTGCAGGAACGCATCTGCCTCGGAGATTTGCGCGATCCCGTCGGGTGTTCCCATCGCGCCGCTCTGTAGCGCAAAGGTAAACGTATGAGGCCTCGACATTGCCAATACGGAAAGGCACTCGGCCGGTAATCCCACTACCGCTGGTCGGGAGGGATTACCCGGATCGCGGCCGCGAACTCCGCGTGGGTAATTCGGTCGATTGGCCGGTGTCTGATGACAGTGCTCGCCGGGTACACGCCCAAAAAATTGTTGGCTCGCCAATTTCTGGCCGGCCGTATCGGCCGCGGGACGAATCCGCCGCCGCAGTTTGGGCAGACATTACCCAGCCCCTCCTCGACACAGGGCGCGCAAAAAGTGCATTCGAACGAGCAAATCCGCGCCTCCAGAGAATTAGGCGGGAGCGGCTTGTTGCAGTGTTCGCAGCTGGGTCTGAGTTCGAGCATGATCCGGGACAAGAATGGAAATTAGACGCGGGTGCGCCAAGATCGGCAGTGCCGAGCACTTCCAGGTGTTGGGTGATGAGGACGTTCCCTGCCGGTGCCAGCGCGTGTCCTGTTCCGGGGGCGGAGCTCGGAAGCTTATTTGCCCGCCTTCTTGTTTTTGGCCAGCGCCAGGCGCTCCGTCTTTTTGCGGCGTGCCGCGCGTTTCTTCACATTATCTCTGCCTTGGCTGTTTCCCATAAGACCTCAACCCTCACCCTTCCTTAACCACTTCCAAGCTGTTTCGCTGTTTCTCGACGAAAAACATCCGCCATAGAGACCGGACACCTGCCACTGCAACAGAATCAGTCTGTGAAATGGGCGAATTGATCAACGTTCGATCGGCTGCAGGAGTAAATATCGGTTCACGTTTTTAGAAGCCGCCGCAATCTCGGCGAACTGAATGGAATTTGTCGCCCAAACGTCAAATGTCCGGGGAGCCCCACCGATTTTTCCAGCCGCTCGCTTCTGTAACCGAAAGTGAGGACTGATCTCAATTTCCCGATTTCCTCTGCAGGTGATTGGCTCAATAAGCCAGCCACCGTGTCTGACGTGAATCATGTATAGGAACGAGGGTCGCGAAGCCTGACTCGCACGCGAGGTCAGGGCGGAGCGAGCACAGGGCGGAATTACGACAATGTGGAGGTCAACCATTGGGGTGATATTCGTGAATCACGTATGTCGTTCAAGAGTTCGGCGGGTGTTTTGCCCGGTTTCTGGATTTCCGTTAATCGGGACCCGCGCGCCAGCTGCACTCATCAACGTCTGCTCGTCAAAGATAATGGTGACCAATCGCGGAGGGCACAGCTCATGGGAAAGCTTAGTCCGACGAGCGCCGGACGGCGCAACCTCCTTTGCCATAACGCCTACCTTTGTGGCGGGTGCGTAGAGAACAAGCGAAACCACGAGAGGAGCAAAAATCACAGACTGTCTCTTCTGTTCCGCCGGCGCGCCCGGAACGCAGTCTGCTCTCCACAAATGAATGCCGACTCTCCTTGTCACCTTTTTGTCCCTGCTGCTTGCTGTCCCCATTGAAGAAACACCCGTCCAATTTGCAGATCGGTACGGCCGTCCGAAAGATATTGCGGCTGACAAATCACCGAATGCGATCTTCGCGCTTGTGAAGGGGCGATCCACCACAACGTACGAATATCAGGGCTGGAGAATTCGCGCGGCTTTCCTACAGTAAGCAATGCGCTTCCATGACATGCCGGCTGGGGTGTTCGCCTTCGCAATTGCCTGCAATTCGTAATCTTGAATCGTCGCGTTGACGCCAGCAGTTATTATCTTCGAAACTCCATCCGAACGGCTGGCCCATGCAGGATAACCCAGATTCGACGAACAAAGGTTTAGCGAAAGCAGCGAGGGCCTCTTCGCGGCGGGACAGAAGATGTGGTAGCAGCCTGATGGAGCGATTCTGTGGCTCCGCGGTCCATTGATGATGCGACTCGAGCTTCCGATCGCGCATCAATACGAAGAGCTAAAGATTACGAGAGAGCAGAAAGCCCGCGCTTTCATACGGACCTTTCAGGAACATTTGGTGTCAAAATGAGGAATGACCCCACGACCAACGCGGAGTCGATGAAAAGCGCGTAGGTGCGGGGCGGCTGCTTATCCGAGGAAAGTGGAACAGCAGCATCGCAATTTGGCACGTAAGACGACGTGCTCTCAAACGCGGCGGCGCCGCATCCGGGGAGGGGAGTAAATGCGGCACGCGCGCCAAGACGTCCACGGAGCAAGCGCATCGAGTGTTCCAGTTGCTGAAATTTCCGCAAGTGATACGCTGAGGAATGAACGTGGTTAATTACTCCGAGAGAACTTCTGTCGCGCAAGGGAAGGCAACCAGACAGATTCCGCCGCCCTTATTCATTTTTCTTCTCTTATGTTTTGCGTGCGGGGCAGGGGGGTGCGCCGATTACTACGCTGCGCAACCCGGGTACGGTCGCGGCTACTACGCAAGCTCCCCAGGCTATGCGCCCGGGCCCGGCTATGTCTCTCCGGGCTATGGCTACCCGGGGTCGATCTCGGTCGAGATCGGTGATCGTCCATACTATACGCGTGGCGCTGGTTATTACGTTGGACGCTCGTATTACGTGTGGAGGCCCGGACATTGGACGCGGCGTCACGGTCGCAGGTTCTGGATTCACGGGCATTATGCCGTAAGGTGATAGTCGAGGGTTTAGCGTTTCAGATCGCCAGCGATCGCCGCGAACGGAGCGGGCACTGGGAAAACGGCTCGCCGGGGAGCTTACTTTTGTCTCGCTAGCCTCAAGGTCTTCAAAGTCTTTCCAAGACAACAACGCCTGATGGGCACTGCAAAAAATGAGAACCGACCCTGCGCTTGGCAGCCATACCGAGATACGGGCCAGAGTTCGTCAGGTTGCGAGCATGCTAATATCCATCTGATAAAACTTGAAGGTATGTCCTTCTTCACTGTTATCGGCGGCTACTGCTCGGTAGCGGTCCAGAACATCGTTGATGAAGCCGGCTCGTTCGGCTGCGGGCAGCCGGTTCGTCCATGCGACAGAGCCGACCGCGCAAAAAGCGGAGAACGCCGCTCGCGACCCAAAATCCCACGTCTGATCTTTCATGGAAACGTGTAGGATGCGGAAGCCATTGCGCTCCGCCATGGCTGCATACTGTTCCGGTGTCAGATGTAGATAAGGATCGTGAAAATCATGGAAGTAAGTGTTCCATTTCGAGGTTTGACGCGTTGCTTCGATGACATTTTCCAGGCTCTGACGCGCTCCCGCGGGGACAAGGCGAAGTTGCGCTTTGCCACCGGAAATCAAGGCGGAGCGAATCGAGCTTAGCGCCGCGTTCTGCTCCGGTATCCAGTGCAATGCATTAAAGGAAACCACGAAATCAAACTCGCCTTGGAAGGACAGCCTACGCGCGTCCGCTACCTGGAATCGAAGGTTGAGTTTCTGCACCGAATCATAGTGTTTCTGGGCGAAGCTAATCATGTCCCGTGAAGGATCGACGCCCACCACCGAGCCTCTCGGGGCGCGAGAGGCGATTTCGGCTGTGATCTTGCCATCGCCGCATCCGACATCGAGGATCCGCTCCGAGCCCTTAAGATCAAGCAGAGCGAGAACTTCCTGACCCATCGCTTCCTGCAGCGACGAGCGGCGGTGGTACTCGGCAGCGTTCCATTCGGTCATGTGCGGTAACAAGGAATGCCGCATCTTATTCCGCCTCTGCCTGGGTTTCCAATAATCTTGCGGTTCTAATCGCTGAGAGGCTCAATGGAGCGGACGTAGCGAATGAATCAAGACCATGCTAAATCGATCTTCAAATGGGATGCGACTGGAAATTCGCTCACTGCGCGGTTTGTTTTGCTTCTAGCTTGTCAGTTTACCTTCTAGGTCGTTGATCCTACTCACCTCCATTCAGCGAATTGGCCTCGGGCGGCAGACGAAGTTAAAGTAGAAGATAAAGTAGGAGTATCGGAACTTTTCTTCTGTATGGAAAGCCCAGCCGTTGCTTCGCATCCGTTACGGCATCCTTCCGCTTTCCGTAAAGGCGCTGTCTTCGAGGCTTTCGTCGTTGAGCCAGAGCCAGGCTGCTGGGGAGCCCAATGGGTGCGAGGTGCTCGCCGTTACTCCGGGTGGTCCTTCTGCCCCAGCAGAGTGCCGACCGTTCGGCGATCGCGGGCCGGCTCGAGATCGCTGATGAATTCACGATAGCGCGCCGAGAAAAGCTGACTCCGTATGTCCCAGTACCGAGCGATGCCTGGCGCGGCGATGTAATGCCGAAGAAGTTCCTCCCAGCCGCGCCAGAGCTGTTCGTCCATCAATCCATTGAGATAGTGAAAGTGAATCGTCTCGAGGGCCTTGAGAAATTGATGAGTGGCGTGAAAGAAACGCGCCTGGTCCTCCGCGGAGAGCGTCTTGAGGTCCTCCAAGCCCGCTCCCCAAATCCGCGCCATGTCCGCATTTTCCATGAACGTGTTTGTCACATCCCGTACCGCCGAGGCGGCGGCGTCCTGGGCGGCCACCCTGGCTACGCGCGTGCTGCGGTGCACTTGTATGCCGAGGTAAAGCACGGACAAGACGACCGCGATTGAGCTAACGAATTGCGAAACCGCGTTGATTGCTTCCCAATTCATTTCTATCGATTCTGATGGCTGGCGGGAGACGATTTTTACTCCGGTGCGATCTTGAGCACAATCTTAATGCATGCTGCCGCGTGGTTCCCGCTGCTGGTCGACCAGCGCCGTTATCATCAGCCCCGAGAACTGGGCAGTTCAAGTCAATGAGACGGCCCGACCGAGAGGCCGACGAGCTGGGATGCGAGGAGTGAGGATGTCGATCTAAGTTGGACAGTCCGCCTCGCCCCGCCATGCGCGGCTGCATTACGGGTCGGCGCTTGGAGTTGAGGAAAATCGATCCGATCATGTGCACGTGAGCAAAGTCGAGGAAATGGAAACAAAACTGTGCAAGCTCTCGCAGGCAGAGCTTTGTCAAATTGCGAATGGCTGGACGACATGCTTGAAGACGAACTCGAATTCACCCCAGAGTTCGAGCGCTCAATCCAGCAGACCGAAACCTCATGTCGCCGAGGGAAAAAACGTCCGCGTGCGTGAGCCTGAGGGGCTCGTGAGAGCGGCGACACAGATTTATTACGCGGGTTTCGACGCCGTTTTCTTCAAACTGTCCCCAGCACTTGCGCGTGATCGGTTCGAAGCGTTCCAGTGTTACGCAGATAATATACGTGACTCACGTATATCATCATGACAGCCGATGAGAAGACGACGTTAACGCCCCAAGTCGTTGCCAATGCTACGAACTGTTGCAGAAAAGCTTCCAAATTCTTTACCGTCCGGCGCGCAGTTCCCGCCCTATGCCACGTGGATGAGAATTGCATTGCAGCGTAGGACCGCACCTGATTGGATTCCTGCTGTTTCTTGCGTTATGAAGATTATTTTCAGCCGCAAAGGCGTGGACTCAGCGGCTGGGAAGATGTGCAGCGCGATCATCGATCAGCGAATCGTCTCAATACCTGTGCCAGCCAGCGACTGGAAGTCGAAAACACGGTCCGTAATTTGACCATTTCCGGCACGCCACCAGCGCGACTCGTCGAAGATCTGACTGCACGAAAGAGCAAAGCAGACCGGCGTCGCAGTTCCGATTTCGTGCACTTAGATCCGGACCTGCGCCGAGATTCGCTTCGAGAGAGCGGGCTGGCGTCCGCTTCTCGGTCTGGCAAACAAGGGACCGACGCACATGGCACAACTCGGCGTCGGCCAAGGCGATATTTTTATATTTTTCGGCCCATTCAGGGAAGCCAGGAAGGACTCGACGGCTCGATATTGCTGCGTAGGACCAAGCAACATGTGCTTCATGGCTGGCAGGAGTTAACGAAATTATACCAGCAGGGCCATCGCAGCAAAAATCCGTGGCGCGCTGGATGCGTTATCACCCGCACTTCCTTAACGAATTCGAGGGAAAGAACGTCGTTGATGTCGCGACGAAACGTCTGCGACTGCGGGGCTGAAAGCTCGCGTCAGCGGTGGCGGCGCGCGTTCAATGGTCTTGAAGAAAAGCTCCGCCCGACCGCGCCCGGTGCCTGAATGAGTAGCTGGCGTCTACCTTTCCTCGTAAGCCGTGTTGACGGCTCTTATCCCATTTCTCGTTTTGCGAGTCGCGGCTGGAGCAGAGGTGGAGATTATTCATCTCTTGATACTATCACGGGCGATTGGCAGGACGAGGTATTCGATGCGTCCAAATGTGAAGACGCTGAGCAGTGAGTTGCAAGCCCGTTTAATTAGTTCGACCGTGCCTACGCTTCAGATCGGCTGCGATCGCGGCGAACTGCTGGAGCGCAGCCTCGCGATCCTTCAGAACCTCCGCTACCATATGTCGGGTTGAGCGCAGTCGCCGAGGCTTTCGTCTTTGAGCCAGAGCTGAATTCGCTGGGCGCGAAGAATGAAGCCCGTGGGAAACGGATGCGACATAGACAAGGGAAGGCGCGGCTGCGGCCGGAGAACTGGGCGGTTCGACTCAATGAGGCGGGTAGGCCGCGAGCCCGACGAGCTGGGAAGTGAAGAGTTAAGATGTCGAGATCGACCTAAAAAGCCCGGCTTCGCCCAGAATTTCGCTGCGTTACGGGTCGCGCTTGAGTAGATTTTCGTCGGCGAAGGGACCGAAACCGCTCACTTCCACTCTCTGATCGGTCAGGTTTGAAGCGCTTGCTTTCTTTGCGGTCGTGGCGGTTGTAGCGTCGGCTGTCCCCAGCCGAAACGTTGTAGTGTCCGCTGTCGCCAGCCGAACAATCGCCGAGTCAATCCGCTGAGACAGCTGGGAGTTCTTTGCTCTGTCGAGCTTGACGGCTTTAAGCGGTCAAGTGCGAACGCGTGAAACGATTTCAAGATCGGGCTGAAGCTGCGGGACCGGAATCGCTCACCTCCCACTCTCTCGAATCGGTTTCGCCCCGGATCGGTCGGGGTTGAAGCGGCTCGCTCTCCTGTGCGGGTCGTGGCCGGTAAATCCAAACTGCGTTTTCACTATACGTGAGTCCGTATAGTAACCAAAAGAAGCTGCGAATTTAGCGGAGGACGAATCGAGAGGACGTTCGCCTTCACTCCTGCGCGTAGACCTGAATTTGCTGGGAGCAAAGAACGAGACGGGGAGGGCAGGCTAAGTGAGCGGTAGCTAACGAATCAAAATGCCGGTGGGCAGGCCGCGTGACCGAAGGTGGACTGGGCGAAGGACGTATTATACCTGAATCACCTATTGCAGCCAACGCACTGGAGAAAATTTGGGAGTTCTTTGCTGCATCAATCCTGGCCGCTTTAAGCAATCAAGTGCGAACGCGTGAAGAAACCGAAACCGCTCACCTCCCACTCTCTAGAATCGGTTCGCCCGGATCGTGGGGTTGAAAGCGCTCGCTCGCTTTGCGGTCGCGGCCGGTAAATCCAGACTGCTTCCTCAATATACGTGAGTCACGTATAACACCAAACTAACGTTGGAGTTTTGCTGCGAATTTAGCGGAAAACGGATCAAGAGGACGTTCGCTTTGACCCCCGCGCGTAGACCTGAATTTGCTGGGGCGATGAATGGAGCCCGCGGGAACGGGTGCGACACAGACATGCGAAGGCGCGGGCGCAGCCCGGGAACTGGGCAGTTCAAGTCAATGACACGGGAAGGCCAAAGGCTGAGTGAGCGGGAGCGAACGAATCAAGATGCCGTTTTGCTTGCTTCGGTTTGTCAGTCCATACGCCATGGCTCAACCATTTTCCCGCGGGCGCGCAGGATCGGGGCTGCCATTTTCTGGAGCTTAACGACTGCCGCGACCTTGTCGGCAAACGGCAATGCCGCCAAGTAATGACGCCGCTTCGCCTTTGCTTCAAGCAGCGCCGCCAGCTCCGGATCTAAGCTGTCCATGTTTCCCATTTTCCAATCAGATCGTAACGCCGGAGCACATCTCGAAGCAACTCGTGATCTAGTTTTGCTTGCGCGCGTAGAAGGCGCACCCGTTCCCGGTCCTTCTCGCGTCCTGTCTGGAGACAGACCGCGACGAGATGCTCTGCGCGCAGGACCCGTGCAGGCGCGTCTTCGTACATGAAGTCGTTTGCTTCTCGCAGTGCTTCTTCTAGCAGCGGATTGTACGCGGGCAGGAACTGCACCGGCACACCTTCGATCAGCACGCACTCGGCCTTTTCCGTATAGCCACGGGAGCGCAGGGCATCATAGATCGGGGTCAATGACAGCAATACCGCTATGGTAGGCTTCAGCAATACGAACACATCAAGATCAAACGTCAGCACCGGCTCGGCATAGAACGTGGCCGCCATCGCCCCACCGATTGCATATCGAGCGAACACTCCTTCGGCTTCAAGTTCATTGAGCACCTGCAGCGTCCGTTTCACATCCAGACCATATACGACACAATGCTTCAATTCCGCCGCGATTTTTCGGCTTGGGAGCGCACGCGCCTCGCGTGCTGGTGAACGCATCTCGCAGTCGCGCACTTATCTCCTTAAAACAGTGGCAATCTCAGCAATTGACCGAGCGCGGCTTCTAGGTCTTCGGTGATTTCGAGCGCGAGGACGACGCCGGGTTCGAGCGCTGGCTGCGTGTGTTTAGCGGCTGCCAGCTTTACAGCAGGAGGCACCGAGATTTTGAGTGTGTCCAAGGAAGCCGGGCATGCTGGATTAATCCAGCGAGGTTGGCGCTGCCTTCGAGGCTTTCGTCTTTCATCCAGAGCTGAATTCCCTGGGAGCGAAAAACCAAACGGGCGGCCCGAGAGGCCGACTGAGCGGGAGCGAAGGAGTCAGCATGTCGAGGTTGAGTTAAAAGCCGGCCCGTTGCTTTGCATCGGTTACAGCGCCGAATCGCTGATGAGGTAGTTATAGCTTCGGCTTAACATAAGCCGACGAAGCCTTTGCAGGGCCGAAACGCTAGCTGACGCGGATTCTCCAGTACCCAGCCCCAGGAATCCTGGAATTTCCACTTCGACGGTTGCGGCTTCACACAATCGGTCACCTCAACCACACCCACGATACCGCCGAGATCGAATTTGGCGGGTAAGGCCACCCCGTAGTCGCGTCTGATTGTCTCTACGAATTCGGAGTTGATCCAAGCGCTTGAAGAGCTTGCATGAATCAACAACCGCCCGCGATGATTGGTCCGCAGGAGCGGTTTTCAATGTCCTTGTAGCCGTTGATCACTAGCCAGGCCCACGGCTGCCTCAGCGACAGCGCCCGCAGCTTTTCCTGCATTTGCCGCCCTGCGGGAAGGTCACGCTCGGTTGGAGAGACTCGACGGCTTCATACCGTCAGATGTAGAGCTGCCTCGGCTGATTGCGGAGACGTCATTTTAATGGCGATCGTGGTGCGATCCCAAGGCCAGAACCGCCGCTCCGCTACCCAGCGGGTTCCAACAGTATCAGCGAGTGACATCGCTCTCGCGCCTGCTCAGTCGCAGGTTTGCAGAACTTCCTCCGTCCCTTCACAAAGGATTATCATCGCTTGCCGTTACTCCTAAGCCAAACAAGCATTTCCACGGCAACGCCAACAATACCGCCGATGCCTTCCGTTCACTTCGCCTGCATCTTAGCGGCGACGTTGCGCAGAGTGCAGAAATGAGGACCGACCCTTCTGCTTCCGCTCGTTGTCGGTCTCCTGCCCTGGCGGTCGCTCTTTTCCGACGATCCGCTAACTCTTATCGTAATAGGCCATGTCGGTTACCTTCTTCCCGCTGGCGTCGGTTCGGGTGGTCGTCACCGTGCGTGATTTCCCATCCCTGGCCACCTTGACCACGCTGCTCGAGGCGACCTTGTCATCCTTCATGCCGGTATTGGTGTTGGTGTAAGCGTCCATCTCCTTGCAGGAGAGGGTGTCGACATAGGGACTCCCCGTCACTTTGTATTGTTTGCCATCGAACTTTCCTTCCCACGTCCAATGGACGTTCTTTCCATCTTTATCCACCCCACCGCACTCCAGCTTGGTCATGCCATTGCCGGCATCGCTGTAGGTTACGGTCGTGTTCTTCGCGGCGCCCGCGGAAAACTTCGACTTCGCCTCATTGAGTTTCCACGTCCCCAGGTGGGGGTTTGAGCTAGCGGCGGCAAATGCCGGTGCTGCCGCCATCACCCAAAGCAAACTGAGACCTGCCAATATGTTGCAGCTTATTTTCATGCGCGATTCCAAACGGTTTCGATCCTGCCCTGCAACGACAAAAATCCGATATCTGCTCGCGCACCCGCCCGTGCATGGCGGGAGAAAATCTGCCGCTCTCCCGGTGCTGAACTACTTCGCGGCGGCAGATTTCTGCTTTCGGATGATCTGTGCTAGCGCGCGCAATGAGCTGTTCACAGCTTCCGCATTTGGGAAAGCACGTGCCACATCAGGTTCCAGGACGACCACATCGGTACCTTGCGCGTAGCGGCGTGCGTATTTGCCGCGAACACACCAGCGAGATCCTAGTGCGGCTGCATCACAGAATCGTTATTTTAAGTCTTTTTCTTCATAGGTCTTTCTTGCTCGTCGATTCGCTGCTCGCGTGCTGATGATGTGGATATTGTCTCCGCGTTCGGTGTAAACGACAACCAGCAACTTGCCGCGATGGGAGCTTCCGGGCGTGACAAAGCGTTCCTCCTCTCCGGAGTACGCAGGGTGAGGAACGGTCAACGAGAACGTATCGGCGAACACAGTAGAACCTTCATCGAAACTGATGCCGTGCTTCCTCGCATTAGACGCTTTCCTCTCGTCCCATCCAAAGCTCAGCTGCATACTGCGCGATCACGGTGTTCTTGCCTACGTAGTCGGTGATGTCCTCCTTCGTGTAATACGCGCCCATCTGCTTTTGATTCACGTAACTTTTCGAAAATGTAGCCGAGGACATCGGGGTTTATCTCGTTGTCGGCGCGGAGCGGGCGCTCATCAAGATGCCACGTCCAGTCATTGAAGTAGTCGAAGATTCTTTCAAACGCTTCATCAGGTATCTGAATGTCGGGGCCGTAGCCGCCTTCGGCTTTCGTTCGTTCCAACTGATGAACGTCAAAGATCCCACCGTGCCCGCCTTTTGAGGTTTCAAATTGAAACCTCAAATGGGCGACCTCTTCCCCGGTCAACTGAAAGGCAAAGTCTCCCGGGAAGCGATCGGCATTGCGCTTCACGGCCAGATTCAAAGATTTGGTGGGGACGCGGTAGAGTTCAGCCAGGTCCGCATCAAGCATGGCCTTTTGACCGTGGACCGCGGATCAAAAAGATCCGCCGCTCGATCTGAACCATGAGAGCGTCGGAGCGCATTGTTCAATCCGCTGCCTGACCGATCGCCCGGGTTTGCCGTTGCTCGCGCTCGGCTTTTAACCAGTCGAGGGCATCGAGGAGTTGATCGAGGCACGAACAGCTGGGCAACCGCGCACGCGTCGTTTTTCCTCAAAGCTGCGCCAGACGGCTTCGTCTTTGTTGAAGCGTCGGGCGAGTTCTTGCGGATCGTCGTTCACCATAAGCGGAACGTATCAGGACGGCGACGTGGCGGCGAGCCCGAGCGAGCAGATGAGCTGAGGTTCTTTCGTTTCGCCCTCTTCTGAAACGCCACGCGTACCGGTAACGCTGGCGGCGGACTGCAAGCTGTGCGCTCTTAACTCATGCCCCAGATAACGACGTGTCTGCGAAATTTTCGCTTAAGAGTTCCACGAAGTTCTAGAACAATGACATCCGCCGAAGCATGCATAGCGCTCAATATGCTGCCGACAATGGGACCGGTGCAGCTTCGAAAGCTGCTGGAAGTTTTCGAAACTCCGAAGCGAATCCTCGGCGCTCCGGGCAGTGAACTGCGGACGGTCGATGGCATCGGCAGCGAAGTCGCCGGAATGACGACGAGATCCTGTTCTGGTGCCGGACTCGGCCAGGTTGACGGAACACGTGTTCGGCCGTAAGCTACACGTGCGGTGAAAGAAAAACTGACTTTAACTGTTGAACAATCTGCCATCCGCGACGCGAAAGAGTTCGCTCGCCAAAGCGGCACCTCGCTGTCGCAAATGGTTGAAAAGCAGTTTCAGCAATTGCGTCGCCCTTTGTTTACCGAGCAATGGTATGGGAAGTTCGGAGGGCCGAAACCCGATCCGAAAGACCCAAGACTCATTCGTTTGCTGAAGAAGTACGTGCACGATTGAAGGTGTTGTTGGATACGGACGTCCTCGTGGACGTGGCTTTCGGTCGGGAAGCTCATGGTCCAGAGAGTCGCGCCGTCGTCGAGTGGTGCCACAAGAGCCCGGGAGCCGCGTTTGTTGCCTGGCATTCGATATCGAACCTTTTTTATCTTCTCCGAGCTGCGCAGTCAGATGCGATCGCGCGCTTATTTATCGAACACCTTTTGGAATTCATGGACGTGGTCGCTGGCGGCGGCCGTGAGGTGCGGCAAGCTTTGCAACTGGAAATTCGCGATTTCGAGGATGCTCTTCAGATCACTGCAGCACTTTATGGCGGCGCAGATTGCATCGTCACCCGCAACGTGCGGGATTATCGTCATTCCCCCGTTCCAGCAATGACGCCCGCGAAATTTCTTCGCCATCTCGCACGGAAATGACATCCGCCGAAGCATGCATCGCGTTCAATATGCTGCCGACAATGGGACCGGTGCGGCTCCGAAAGCTGCTGGGAGTTTTCGAAACTCCGGAGCGAATCCTCAGCGCTCGCGGCAATGAATTACGGAAGATCGATGGCATCGGCAGCGAAGTCGCCGAGCAGATCACAAAATGGGAGAACCTCGTCGATCTCGGCGCGGAACTTCAGCGCATCCGCGAATTTGGTGCAAGTGTCATCACGAAAGAATCGCCACTTTATCCACGGCAACTGCGCGAAATTCATGCCCCGCCGATTGTCCTCTATGTGTGGGGAGAACTCACCGAACGCGATCAACACGCCATCGCGGTCATTGGCTCGCGCCGCACCACTCACTACGGCGCGGAGTCGGCGAAGAAATTATCGTATCAACTTGCCTATGCCGGGCTCACAATTGTCAGCGGCCTTGCACGTGGAATCGACACTGCGGCGCATCAGGGCGCGCTCGCCGCAAAAGGACGCACAGTCGCGGTGATCGGCTCGGGGTTGCTCAAACTTTATCCACCGGAGAACGCGGCTCTCGCAGAAAAGATCCGCGATGGCAACGGCGCTATCGTGTCCGAGTTCTCAATGGAAATCGATCCTGATCGTCAAACATTCCCAATGCGCAATCGCATTATCAGCGGCTGGAGCCACGGAATTTTGGTAGTGGAAGCGGGTCTTAATAGCGGCGCTTTGATCACCGCCTCACAAGCGATTGATCAGGGGCGTTCGGTCTATGCGGTGCCTGGTCACATCAACGCACCGAGCGCGCATGGCTCGAACCGCCTCATTCAACAAGGCGCTAAACTCGTGATCGATGCGAACGACATTCTCGATGACATGCAGATTCTTCTTCCCGACGCCAGGCCGTCCCCGGAAGCGGCCTCCCGTCCGCTGCCGCCGCTCTCGGAAGACGAACGCCGGATCTATGACGCAATCGATGGGGTCGAGACCTCGATCGATGCCATTTCCGCCAAATGCGATTTGCCAAGCAGCACCGTCTCTTCTACCCTCCTGCGCCTTGAGCTGAAACGGCTCGTCAAGCAGTTGCCCGGCAAATACTTCGTGAAGCTGGGTTAAGCTCGCCCGCAACGTGCTGTGCTGGTTGCGCCACTCTCGGCGGAATTTCCATTCAAATGTCCAAGTCTTTAATCATCGCTGAAAAGCCCAGTGTCGCTGCCGATCTGGCGCGGGCGCTCGGCAAAGTCGCAAAACAGGGAGACCATTACGAAAACGACGAATACGTGATTTCGTCGGCGGTTGGTCACCTTGTCGAACTCGAAATGCCGGAAGATATCGACAAGAAGAAATATGGTTTCTGGCGGCTCGAGACGCTTCCGATTATTCCGCAAAGATTTGGGCTGAAACCGATCGCCGATTCGAAGGATCGTTTCAATCAGATCAAGAAACTTCTCGCCCGCAAAGATATTGAAACCGTCATTAACGCGTGTGACGCCGGTCGCGAGGGTGAGCTCATCTTCGACAACATTTACCGGCTGACGAAAAGCAAGCTGCCCGTGAGAAGGGCCTGGATGCAGACAATGACGACCGAGGGCATCCGGGAAGCCTTTAAGAAACTGCGCCGCGGAGAAGAGATGACCGGCCTCGCCGATGCCGCGCGCTCTCGCAGTGAGAGCGATTGGCTGATTGGGATCAACGGCACCCGCGCGATCACGAAGCGGATGTTCGGCTCTCGCGGTCGTAACGTCGCCTCAGTCGGGCGCGTGCAGACTCCGACGCTGGCAATCGTCTTCGCGCGCGAGCTGGAGATTCGCGATTTCAAGCCGCGTCCTTACTGGCGCGTGACTGCGAATTTCCAGATCGCGAAGGGCAATTACGAAGGCGTTTATCAGCGCGCCAATTTCAAAAAAGCGGAGAACGACGAGCACGACCGCATCGATCGCATTCCCGACAAATCGATCGCCGAGGCGGTGCTGACTGCGTGTCAGGGACAGCCGCTCGCGACCGTGACCGAGGAGAAGAAGTCCTCCAGCCAGGCGTCCCCGCGTCTCTACGATCTCACCACGCTCCAGCGCGAGGCCAATAACCGTTTCAGTCTTTCTGCGCGCCGCACGCTCCAGATCGCGCAGGCTCTTTACGAACGCCATAAGGTCATCACCTATCCGCGAACCGACTCGCGCGCCTTGCCGGAAGACTACATCGCGACTTGTCGCGAGACCCTGAACAATCTCCGCGGCAATCTCGCCAGGCATGCGCACGCGGTGGTCGAACAAAACTGGCTCCGGCCTAACAAGCGTATCTTCAACAATGCCCAGATCTCGGATCACTTCGCGATCATTCCGACGACGACTGAGCCGAAGAGTCTCGACGAGATGGAGGGCAAGGTTTACGACATGATCGCGCGGCGTTTCGTAGCCGCATTTTTTCCTTCCGCGGAATTCGATATCACGACCCGCATCAGCACGGTCGCGCCGCGACATAACTTCAAAACCGAGGGCAAAGTGCTCACGGCCGCGGGCTGGCTCGCCGTTTATGGCAGAATCGCAGTCGATGACGGTTCGCCTGATTCAAAAGCGCTTCCTGCGCTCGCGCCTGAAGATAATGCCCAAGCCCGAACGATTTCCGCGCAACTGCACAGCGAGACGACGAAGCCGCCTCCGCGCTATACCGAAGCTACGCTTCTGTCGGCGATGGAAGGCGCCGGCAAACTCGTTGATGACGAAAGTATGGCTGAGGCGATGAAAGAGCGCGGCCTCGGCACGCCCGCGACGCGCGCCGACACGATCGACGGTCTAATCAATCAAAAATACATGGAGCGCAGCCAGCGCGAACTCGTCCCGACCACCAAAGCGGAATCGTTGCTTCAATTTCTTGCCGCGGTGAAGGCCGACGCCCTCACGAAGCCGGATATGACCGGCGAGTGGGAATACAAATTGCGCCAAATGGAACACGGCAAATTCCCTCGGACCGCGTTCATGTCGGAGATCGTGGAAGTCACGAAAGGGATCGTCGATCGCACGAAGAACTTCGAGGAGGACGACTCAAATTCGCGGCTGACCGACATCGTCTCACCGACCGATCGCAAGCCGATGGTCGAAACTCTTCGCGGCTACAAATCGCAGGACGGCACCCTCATGATCTACAAAGTGATGAGCGGCCGCAAAATCGAGGAAGCGGAAGTCCGCCAGCTCGTCGCCACTGGCGAGATCGGACCGCTCGACGGCTTTGTCTCGGCGAAAACGGGCAACCGCTTTCCTTCAAAGATCAAGATTGTGGCGGACGAGAAAAATCCCGGTTCCAAAAAAGCGGAACTCGATTTCGGTAATAAGGTTGACCTCGATACGTTGACGCCATTTTGGACCGATCCGAAGACCGGCGCCGAACTTTGTGAAGCTCCTACCAGTTACATTCTTCGCGAGCGCAACGGCGATGGTTGGAAAGAGACTTTCAAAGTCGGCCGGCTGATGTGCCAGAAGCCTGTCACGCGCGACCAGGCGATCAAGCTCGTGGAACGCGGGAAGACGGATCTGGTCGAGGGTTTTGTCTCGAAAAAAGGCCGCCCCTTCGACGCCTATCTGCTTCGTCAGGGACCCAAAATTAAATGGGAGTTCCCGCCCCGAAAAGCGCGTGAGGGGGCTGGCAAAAACGCCGATGGTTCTTCCCGTCCGCCGCGGAAGCCGAAGCCGCCGCTCGATCTCGCGAAAGCCGTGAAGCTGAGCGAAAGCAAAGTTCACGACGGTGATCTTTACCAAACACAGGATGCCTTTGTCGTCGCAAAGCCTCAAGCTGACGGCTCGCCGCGCGTGGTCTTCGAATTGAAACGCAATCTCTGCGGCAAAGAAATTCCCGCCGAGGAAGCCGAACGTCTCGTCGAGATGGGTAAAACTGGCCTCATCGAAGGTTTCGTCTCCAAGCGCGGCTCGAATTTCAGCGCCTATCTCAAGCTCGCCAAAGACAAAAAGAAAGCCGAGTTCGAGTTCCCGCGGCGCTGAGTTGTTTCTTCGTTCCGGGTTCGCGTAAACAGCGCGGTCATTCTGAGCGGAGTCGAAGAATCCGGAGGCGAAAACTAAGGTAATGCCGCGGGGCCCCCTCGACTTTGCTCGGGATGACACGGGGAATGAAGCCCAGGAATCCCGCCAGCGGATCGAGGATAGCTAAGGGCTTTCTGGATCACCCGCCGAGCAGCCGCCGAATTTTCTCAACACAAAACGTTGACGCCACAACAGCTAGTGTGCTACTAACGTCCTCGACACTATGCGTTGTCCCAAGTGTGGGTTTCGTGACGATAAGGTCATCGACTCGCGCCAGTCTCGAGATAGTTCCAGCATTCGCCGCCGCCGGGTTTGTCTCCAATGCGCTTACCGATTTACAACCTACGAGCAGATCGAGCGCTCGGATCTGCGGGTGATCAAACGCGATCGAACTCATGAGCCGTTCGACCGACGTAAGCTCGTCAACAGCCTCGCGAAAGCTTGTGAAAAACGCTCAATCAGCCTCGTCACGCTCGAGCAAGCGGTGGATGAAATTGTGCATGAGCTCGAGACCGGCGGCCGGGAAGTTTCATCGGCCGCTATCGGCACGAAAGTCCTGGAGAAGTTGCGCGAAATCGACGAGGTCGCGTACTTGCGATATGCCTCCGTGCACCGGCGTTTCGAAGAGGTCGATCAGTTTGTCGACGCAATTCAAGCGCTCGGCCGCCGCGTGAAAACCAATTCGCTCCAGCGGGAATTGTTTCCGCCCGAACCAGCAAGCCATGGTCGCGTTTAAGGAAGAATTTCCCTACCTCCGTTCCGAATCCGGGCAGCTCTTCGAATTCGACGAGAAGTGGCTGCACGCGGCGATCACGCGCGCTGCGGATCAAGCCGGCTATCCGAGCTGGTGGCTGACGGATCACGTCACCGAGAGCATCGCGTTTTACCTGCGGCTGCGAAATGATGAACCCGTGGTCGCGTTCAGTCAGCTTTCGCAAACCGTGCAGTACGTGCTGAAGGTCATCGGTTACAAAGAGATCGTTCCGTATTTCGCACCGTCTCCGCCTCCGATTTTTTTCTCGCTCCTCGAGATCGTGGAAGAAGCAGGAGCCGGCTACGAACTTGCATTTTTCGATTGTTTGGAACGGCGGCTCGCAAGTCTCATCAGCACCGGCGCCGATAGTGTCCACATCATCGGCCTCCATGCCTGCGTAAAGCATCTGCACGGGGTGAAGGCGTGGACGCGTGCCTGCGATGTCTTGCGCGAAGAAGTTGTTTGTTTCGTGCGCGAAAAAATCACTATGAACAGCGGGCTCTCTCAACTCCGCTGCTCAATTCGTTAGGCAGCCGCGTTCGTTGGTTTCGTCCAGGGACTTCGATCATGACGATTTTTGAAAAAATTGCGGCCCGAGAAATTCCGGCGCGGATTGTCCACGAAGATGATGACGTGCTCGCGTTTCACGATCTGAATCCGCAGGCGCCGGTGCACGTTTTGATCGTGCCGAAACGGGTAATCCCGCGCCTGGCCGATGCGACTGCCTCGGATGGGGAGCTGCTGGGCAAGCTCTTGCTCGCGTCCCGGGTCGTGGCCGAAAAACTAGACCTGCTGACGAGCGGTTATAGGGTGGTCATTAACAGCGGACCCGATGCGGGCGAGAGCGTACCGCATCTCCACCTTCACGTCCTTGGGAAGCGCGCGCTCGCCTGGCCGCCGGGATAATTCGACGACACCTGCGCACCGCACGGTTTGCAGATCGGGCAACGGAGCGCACGATCCACCATGATTCTCAGGCGATGATCCAGCGCGATTTCATACTCAGACTGATCGAGCAGCTGGGCGCATTGCTCCGGGCCTTTACAAGTTCGCAGGGGCGGATTGCACATCCCACTGAAATGTTCGTTGCCTTGAATGAGGCCTGTCGGCAGGGCCTCGGTCTCAGCTTCGAAACTCTTTCCGCTATGTCGCCGCAGGAAATTCTGAACCTGTTCGAATCCGGCGGCGCAACGTTCCAGAGCCGGACCGCGCTCGCCACATGTTTGTTTGGACACAAAGCGAAGATCGTGTCGAAAATGCCGGAGGCGACGCGTGCAATACCCGCCGCGCAAATGGCGCTCTCCTTTGGCAACAGCTTCGCGGTGATCCGGCGCTACCGCCGGAATATGAAGTCGAAGAGCACATCGAGGAACTCGTCAAATTTCTTTGCGGCTGCTCGATCGAGGATCGTGCCTCGAAGCGAGGGCCGCTTTGTCTCCGCCGAGTGGTTTCGTGGAATTGAAAAAGGACGCAAACACTCTTAGCGTCGCCGTCTCGTAATTCGCGCGATCGTTTCCATGCCCACCCAAAAGCGCAAGCATGAGTCCGTCGGTCCGCAGTTCTGAGACAGATCGGCACGATTAACTCGATGACGCACCAAACATCACGTAAAGTCGCGGAGCAGCTCGATGCTGCGGATCCACTCGCAAAATTCCGGCAGCGGTTCTTCGTGCCCGAGGGACAGATTTACCTTGACGGTAATTCTCTCGGCCTGCTCTCACGCGACGCTGAACGCACCCTTCTCCAAGTTCTACAGGTCTGGAAACAAGGTGGCATCGGCGGCTGGCTGGATGGTGACTCGCCTTGGTTCACGATGGCGGAAACGCTCTCTGCGCGAGTCGCGAAGTTAATCGGGGCGGAGGCAGACGAAGTCGCGATCGCTAATTCGATGACAATTAACCTTCATCAATTGCTCGCGACGCTCTATCGGCCACAAAGGACGCGAACAAAAGTTCTGATCGACGCCCATAGTTTTCCGACCGATCGCTACGCGTTGCGAAGCCATCTTCGCCTTCGCGGGCTCGACCCAGATAAACACATCGTGATCGCGCCAGCGGGCGAGTCACGGTTCCTGGATGAGGCGCAGCTCGAAATCGCGCTCGGCGATCCGGAGCTGCAAATGGCGCTCTTTCCGTCCGTGGTTTACACCACCGGTCAGCTTTTGGATCTAGAGCGGCTTTGTCGCGCAGCCCGCAAGCACGGTGTCATCATCGGCATCGATATGTCGCATTCTGTCGGCGTGATACCACACGCCCTGGGTGATTGGGGAGCGGACTTCGCAGGGTGGGGCCACTACAAATGGCTGAACTCTGGACCGGGTGCGGTCGCGGGATTGTATCTCAACCGCCGGCACTTCGATGCCAGAGGAATGGTGAACGCTGGCCTCGCTGGATGGTGGAGCGTGCACAAGGAAAGCATGTTCGAAATGTCGGATGAATTCTTCCCCGGGCTGGGGGCATCGGCTCTGCAAATCGGCACACCTGCGGTGCTCAGCATGGCGCCGCTCGATGGGGCGCTGATTCCGATCGAAGAAGCGGGCCTTGAACGAGTGCGGGCGAAGTCGCTGTCGATGACAGATTTTCTGATCTGTGCTGCCGAATCCGAGCTCGAGGAGTTAGGCTTTCAAATCGGCACCCCGCGCGAACAGGAACGGCGCGGTGGCCATGTCTCGCTTATCCACCAGCACGCGCAACCGATTTCCCTTGCGCTTCGCGCTCGCGGGGTCATTCCGGATTTTCGTAAGCCTGACGTGATCCGCCTCGCGCCCTCACCGCTCTACAATACCTTCGAGGAAATTTACAACGCGGTGCAGATTCTAAAGGAGATCGCGATCACAGCGTCCTACGAGGAGTTTGAGGCCACGCCTGCTTTGGTAACCTGAAGAAGTGACGCATGCTTTCGCTTTGCGGCCGCAGTCAGCACTCAAAACGGAAAACAGGAGCGTCAAGTCATAACGTTCGTCGAACAGACGAACGAGCTGATTTTGAAGCTCTCGCGCTTCGTCCTTCTGAGCTGTGATCGGCCTTAAAGTGGCCAAGGCCTTTGCATTCCTGCCGGCGAACTAAGCCGGCCGCCCGGAGCCGAAGAGAAAGCTTCAGACTTTTGCGCTGCAATCATCGGGACGCGGAAGTAGAATTGCGCCGTGACTTCACCGTCCCCCCTGGTACCGGAACCCGCCACCGCCGACCGGTGGAAGTTCCTCCGCGATGTTTTGGTCTTTCAACTCAAGATGTTGCTGGACAACCTGCGCGATTTCGCGCTCATGCCGGTCTCCCTGGTTGCGGCGTTGATCGACCTTGTCTTCAAAGGTGATCGTGAAGGAGCGCTCTTCTACAGAGTCCTGAAATGGGGCGCGCACAGCGAAGAGGTGATCGACGTTTACAGTGCGATCGGAGGCGACCAGGGAAAGGTCGTTGAAATTAATCCAAACTATACCGTGGACGCCGTCATTGCCCGGCTGGAAGGCGTGCTCGTGCGGGAATATGAGAAGGGGGGAACGGCGGCGAGCATCAAGGCCGCAATGGATCGGACGATGGATCAACTCCACAAGGAAACCAGCGGACCACGCGATCGGGCCGTCGATGCGGTCACGCGCGCGGCCAACAAATTGCGGACCAAGTTCGACCGCGAACCGCGTGAGGAAGAGTGATTGGCCTCTACATCCGTGTCAGCTCGAGAGTTCCGAGAAATCGAAGGTGGCGCAACTTTCCAAGTTGCAGTCCCTCCTCACAGCAAGTTGTAAACTTGCTCCGCATTAAGATTCCGAGGAGCGGTTTGACGCTACGGGCAGGCGGAAATACGCTCGACTATGCCTAAAGCTGCTGATCCGCCAACCCCGAGGCAGGGGAGCCGTGTCATTTCCGAAGTGCAATCACCGCTCAATCTAAGCAATTGGATTCAGGAGAACCGCCACCTTTTCAAACCGCCGGTGAGCAACCGTTATCTTTACGACGGGCGCGACTTCTTTGTCATGGTGATCCAGGGCCCGAACGCGCGTAATGACTTTCACCAGGTCGATTCCGAAGAATTCTTCTATCAACTCAAGGGCAACATCAAGGTGCGCATCCGTGAAGGCGAGCGGATCCTCGATTACCTCGTTCGCGAAGGGGAGACGTTCTTCATTCCCGCAAATGTCCCGCATGCGCCGGTGCGGCCTCCGGACACGCTCGGCATGGTGGTCGAGCGGCGCCGCCCGCCGGGAGAGACGGAACACGTAATTTTCTACTGTGACAATTGTGAGGCATTGGTGGAAGACATTCACTTCGATTGCGCGGACATCGTGCAGGCCTTCAGTCAGGCGATGGTCGACTTTTGGAATGACGACGCGCGGCGGACGTGCGGGAACTGCGGAAAAAAAGTCGAGCAACCCAAGCCAGTGCAGCCATTTTAGGTGGCAGCCATGCGCGGTTGTAGCGTGCGCTGTCCTGAGCGCAGATTCCCGGTCATCTGCGCGAATTGTCCGCTGAGACAGCGGACGCTACAACATTAGCAGCGCATGAAGATCGATTTGCACACGCACATCCTTCCGCACGACTGGCCCGACCTCGACGCTAAATACGGCTACAGCGGTTTCACCCGTCTCGAGCACTACCAGCCGTGCTGCGCCCGGATGATGAAAGGCGAGCGCGTCTTCCGCGAGATCACCGACAACGTCTGGAACCCGGCCCGGCGAATCGAAGAAATGGATGCCACTGGGGTTTCGATGCAGGTGCTTTCGACCGTGCCGGTGATGTTCAGTTATTGGGCGAAACCAGCGGACACGCTCGATCTTTCTCGACGATTGAACGATCACATCGCCGAAGTCGTCCGCGAGCACCCGACGCGATTCGCGGGATTGGCGACGATCCCGCTGCAAGATCCGGAACTGGCGTCCCGCGAGCTGGAACGATGCGTTCGCGAACTGGGCCTGCGCGGCTCGCAGATCGGCACGCACATCGATGCGAACTCGCACTGTGCGCGAAAAGAAACCCTAAATTTGGACGACGCGTCACTCGACGCCGTCTGGAGCACGGCGGAACAGCTTGACGCGGCGATCTTCGTTCATCCGTGGGACATGCTCGGCAGGGAGCGCATGCCGAAATACTGGCTCCCGTGGCTCGTCGGCATGCCGGCCGAGACGGCGCTTGCCATTTGCTCGATGATCTTCGGCGCCGTTTTCGAGCGCTTCCCGAAGCTCCGCGTCGCGTTCGCACATGGCGGCGGCGCGTTCCCATTCACCATCGGTCGGATTGAACACGCGTTTCATGTGCGGCCAGATTTGTGCGCGACCGACAACAAAACCAACCCGCGGAGTTATCTCGCAAACGACGAGACTTCTGCGCGGTTCTATGTGGACTCGTTAGTTCACGATGCCAATGCGTTGAGATTGCTAATCAATCTCTTTGGCTCGCAACGCGTCGCACTCGGTTCCGATTACCCATTTCCGCTCGGTGAAGCGCACCCAGGCCAACTCATCGAATCGATGAATGATCTTTGTTCTGACGAGAAAGCGCAGGTCCTCTCCGGAAGTGCGCGGGAATTCCTCGGCTTGGATACTCGAACTAATCTGGAAACCAGGAAACCATGAGAAAGGCATACTTCTGAAATTCCAATCGTTTCTTCGGTTCTTACGTTCCTGGTTAAATTTTCTTGGATCTCTGGTTCCAGATTAGCTGGGGTCACATCGAAATTCCTTGGCTTGGGGAGCGCACGCGCCGCACGTGCTGGCAATGGCGCCTCGCCATTGCGAATCATTCTTTTCGCCACAGCGTGCGGCGCGAAGCGTGTTTCGGCGAGCCGCCGAAACACCCCGCCGGGCGCGGGCGCTCCCCCGAGGAGCTCGCAATCCGCTCGCTGACTACTCACGATTTCAACGAAACCGCCACTAGCAACCATGAGAAGGCACGCTCTCAATCACTAATGGATCTTTTGGTTCCCGTTTTTCCTGCGGCGCTGATTAGTTTTCCTGGCCTTCTGATTTCCAGATTGATCCGATCTATCGGGATATTCACGGCCCTGTTTTCGTGATTGAATTTCCTGTGTTTCTGGTTCCAAATTAAACCGCTCTCACATTTGAATTCCGCGGGGAAGCATGAGAACGCATACTTCTGAATTCCGACCGTTGTTCCGGTTCTTACTTCCTGTTTTCCTGCGTTCCTGATCACTTGGTCCTGGCAAATGTAAGTGGAGAGATCCACAGATGTCGCAGATTACACAGATAAGATTCGATCACGAACCGAGGAGATAAGAGGTTTCTGCCGGAATCTGCGAGCGGATTAGGTGCTTAGAATCTGTGGAAAACCAGTTTCACATCTCGTGTCTGATCGCCCACAAGTCGGGGAAGATCGATTTAAACAGCGACTCCTTAAGAAACGGCACCCCAGGCGATCCGCCGGTGCCCTTCTTCGCGCCGATCGTTCGCTCTACCAGTTTGATATGCCGGTAGCGCCACTCCTGTAATCCTTCATCAAAATCGGTCATGAGTTCGAAGAGGATGGAGACTTCGGGTGAGCTCCTGTAAAGCTGAAGAATTTCCGCTTGCACGCGCTCGTCGGGCTCGTTGGGCTGGGAGACGTCGCGATTCTTCAGCTCCGCCGGGATCTGCGCACCGCGCGTTGCGAGAAACTGGTAGAAGTGATCGATGACCGTGTCTTCGCCGAGCCGCTTTTGGAGACGGTCGTAGCCTGGCATCTGCGGGTTGACGTGTGAGAGCGCCGAAGCGCGTTTGTAACCAAGCAGGAACTCCAGTTCGCGAAACTGAATCGACTGAAATCCCGACGCGCTATCGAGCCGGTCGCGAAAACTTGAGAATGACGACGGCGTCATCGTCTCGAGGATATCGATCTGCCCCACGAGCGTTTTCATGATCGTGCGCGCGCGTTTGAATGAATGAATCGCCGAAAACAAATCACCGGCGGAGAAGTCTTTCTTGATTTTCTCGAACTCGTGCAGCAGCTGCTTGAACCAGAGCTCGTATGTCTGATGGATGACGATGAACAGCATCTCGTCGTGCTCGGCCGGGGCGGAGCGCGGATTTTGAAGCGTAAGCAGCTTCTCCAAGTCGAGATAGTTTGCGTAGGTAAGGGGCGGCATACCGGAAGATTACACAGATTAGGAGAGACGAATCAGGAAACCAGAAGCAGAGACTGAATTGATCAGGAAAGCAGGAACGCAGGAAAGAAGAGAGGATGGACGAATTATCGGGTTCGCGTGCTTCGAAAGGACCACGCCTGACCGGGAACGCTTTTACGCTCCTTACCAACTCGAGATGCCCGGGCAATCAGCGGACGGAAACTGAATTGATCAGGAAAGCAGGAACGCAGGAAAGAATGGAGGTAGACGAACTAACATCGAATTCTCGATGTTCACTCGGTCGGGCCAGCGGCTCCGTATTCCGCGCATCAACAACGATTCCGTTGCTTTTCCTGTTTTCCTACCTTCCTGAGTCAGTCGTCTTCGTGCCGGTTCTCTGCTCTCTCCGCCTCTCTAACTGAGTTTCGCGAGCCTTTGGCGAACATCGCAGCAAGTCGCAAGTTAGAAACTTGCGCTACTCTTGTCATCCCGGTGGCTAATTTCTCCGCCCTCCCGGCTCCCTGATTCCTCCGCTATTTTTCCTTCTTCCTGCTTTCCGGATTCAACTCCTTCTTGTGAATTTGCGGCTCCCAGATCACTTCTTTACCGCACGTATTGCAGGTACTCCCGATCCCATGCAGCCGGAATGCTCTCCCGCGGCGAGTATGGTCCAGGATGATACGCCCGAGATTTGATGCCCAACTGGCTTAACTCGCACACGTGCCAGTCCTGCCGGTTAGTCATATCCCAAAACTCGACGGCATCATCCGGATGAAAGTCAGCGCGCTCGATAGCCTGCGGATGAAAAAACCAGTCACACAGGATGAGCGTCCGTTCCGGCGACTTCGGCCAGAGCTGATGCACCATCACATAATCGGGATGCATGCTCAGGAGCATGTTCGGAAAAATGGAATAATAGAAAACCCGGGCGTGATCCTCGCCTTTGATGTCGCCCACGGGTAGCGCGCAGGCATTGCCGCTCATGGTCAGACTCTTGCCTTTCGTGATCGGCATAAACCCGCCGAGGAATGGTCCTTCGCTCAGATCGTTCTCCGCTGAATCGTAAGGCGTGAGCTTCGCAAGCATCGGATGAACGCCGGGACAGTGATAGCACTCCGAGTAATTTTCGAAGATCAACTTCCAATTCGTGCGGACATCATACTCGATCCGTTTCGCGGACTTTAGCTCCGGCAGATTCCAGTGGGTGAATCTTCCAGCTAACGGCGCAAACCATTCCTCCAGCGGAGTGGGAGCATCAGCCAGATTGACGAAGATAAATCCTTCCCACAATCCCAGGTTGATGGCGTGCAGCGAGTGTTCCGCCTTATTGAAACCTTGCACACCGTCCATGTGCGGCGCCCCGATCAATCGTCCATCAAGCGCATACGTCCAGGCGTGATACGGGCATTGAATCGCGGACGAGTGCCCGCTCTGGTCCTCGCATAATCGCGTCCCGCGGTGCCGGCAAACGTTATAGAATCCACGGATGGTGCCCTTCTGATCGCGCACCACGATCAGGCTTTCCCCGGCCACTTCCTGAACGAAGTAATCTCCGGCTTTGGCGATCTGACTCTGATGCCCAATCAACACCCATTGGTTCGAAAAAATTGCCTCCTGTTCCCTCGCGAAAATCTCCGGCGAAACGAAGTACCGCTGCGGCAGCGTCTTGGCGCCAACTGTGAACGTCTCCGTGGTTTTGCGAAAGGCAGGAAGCGCTGTCGTTTGCATCAGAAGAAGAGTCCACAAATTACGCAGATTTCACAGATTAGGCGATACGAATCAGAAACGGCATTCGAGAACAGACTCACCGGATTCAGGATTTTACAAAGCGCGCCAATCCGCACCGTCACGACTACGAGGAATCCTTCACTGCCCTGCAAGGTGAGATCGAAGCCCCGTTCGCGGAGACAAATCGATTCGTGCACGCCGGTCAACCCGTGAGCATCCCGGCCAAGCGCCGCATGCCTTCACCAACGCTGCACCATCGGACTTTCTACTTTTCACTTTCTACTTCTCTCCTCGTGCTCACCCGCAGATCCACTCCGCCGCAGCTCAACCGGGTATAACAGGCGGAGTTAATGAAGAAATTTCAGCAGTTAGCCCCAAGTATCGGACGGAGCTTCTGCCGCCGTAGCTGCGCCGAAGGGGAACAATCGGAGCTAGTCTGGAATCTCAGCCTCGACGAGTTTTGCCAGGAGAATGAGTGATTCCTGCCAACCGAGGTAACACATCTCAGCCGGAATGACGTCGGGCACGCCCTCTTGCACAATGTTCAATTCCGTCCCGCACGAGACCTCCTTTAGCGTAATCGATACCTGTATTTCGCCCGGCAGATTCGGGTCGTCGAATTTGTCCGTGTAACGAATGCGTTCGTGCGGCACGAGTTCGAGGTAAGTGCCGCCGAAGGAGTGGCTCTGGCCGGTGGTGAAATTGGTGAACGACATCCTGTAGTTGCCGCCGACTTTGGCATTCATCTCGTGCACCTTGCCGGTAAATCCATTCGGTGGCAGCCACTTCGCCTTCGCGTCGGGATCAAGGAACGCGCGGTAGATCTTCTCAGACGCAGCCCGCAGCACGCGGTGAATTCTAATTGTGTTAGGCATGTAATCGTTAGTGAGTCAGCTGCGTCGCCGCTCCCCAACTCCCGACCGCCAACGCCGTCAGCACAATTTCCACCGCCAGCGAGGCGAGGATGATTCCCATCACCCGGACTAGGATGGCCGCGCCCTGCCGCCCGATTACTTGCAAAATCGTGTCGGAAAGACGTAACAGAATGTAGGTCAGCAACAGCACCACCAGCAGGACAACGCCGGCCGGCTTGCTCCGGCACCGTATAAACATCGTTATCCGTCAACAGGATCACCGCCATCATCGCGCCTGGCCCGGCGATCGAAGGCACCGCCAGCGGAAACACTGCCAGGTCCCGCCCCGGCTCGGGCGATCCCGTATTTGTATCAAGTCGCCCGAAAAGCATCTGCAGAGCGAACAGGAACAGGATAATCCCGCCAGCCACTTTGAGTGAGTGCAGACGAATCCCGACGGCGTCGAGAATGATCTGTCCCGCCACCACCGCTACGATCAGGATCACCGCGGCGTAGAGTGAAGCGCGCAACGCGGTTCGATGCCGCTCCGCCCGCGTTAGCGATGCGGTCAACCCGGCAAACAGCGCCACATTTCCGATCGGGTCAATCGTCGTCCAGATGGTAGCGAAGTCTTTGCTAATTTTGCCGATCAAAGGAGACATGCGTATTTGCGACGAATACCTTACACCAGCCGCTGATCAAGAGCGAGGCAAAGTTGCACGATGAAATGGGCTCGTGCCGTTCACCTTGATACCGCAGCGCGGCAGCCCGTTGAGGGCGTCCAGCGCGTTATAGAAAAGTGCAAACCATGAGGACTGACCGCCTTTTTCTTATATACTCCATCTTCGGCTTCTCTGCCCGCTCGCTGCAAGTAGATCGGACGAAGGCTGCGGCTGCGCGCCAACGCGATTAATTTGACCGATGCCGGCACACCTCTTTTCCACCCTCAATCTGCGCGACCTTGAGCTACGTAATCGCATCGCAGTCTCACCCATGTGCGAGTATTCGAGCGAGGACGGCTTCGCTAACGACTGGCATCTAGTGCACCTCGGCAGTCGCGCTGTTGGGGGCGCCGGCCTGGTTTTAACGGAAGCGACCGCAGTAACGGCCGATGGCAGGATTAGTCCCGATGATCTGGGCATTTGGAAAGATGAGCAGGTCGAAATGGTGGCGCGAATTTTCCGGTTCATCTCGGGTCAGGGCGCGGCGGCAGGAATGCAGTTGGCACACGCCGGATTTAAAGCGAGCACGAGCGTGCCGTGGAAAGGACACAAGCCTATCGACGAGGCCGACGGCGGATGGCGGCCCATCTGGGCGGCCAGTGCAATCCCTTTTGATCAGGGTTATCAAACACCGCAGGCACTCGACCGCGCTGGGATCGATGGCGTGGTAAGGGTCTTCGCTGCGGCCGCGCGACGCTGTGAAATGGCCGGCGGGAAGGTGATCGAAATCCACGCCGCGCACGGCTACCTGCTCCACGAATTCCTTTCGCCTCTTACGAATCAGCGCGGGGACGAGTTCGGCGGCACCTGGGAAAACCGCATTCGCGTGCTCTGCCGTGTCGTTGAAGCCGTGCGATCAGTCTGGCCGGAACGCCTTCCGCTCTTCGTCCGCATCTCAGCGACTGATTGGGTCGAGGGTGGATGGACCATCGAAGATTCCGTCGCGCTCGCGAAAAAGCTGAAGGTCCTTGGAGTCGATCTCATTGATTGCTCCAGCGGAGGTGCAGTGCCGAAGGCGCCGATACCGGTCGGGCCGGGCTACCAGGTGCCATTCGCGCGCGCCGTGCGCGAGCAGTCCAGCCTCGCCACCGGGGCCGTCGGGATGATCACGACCGCAGCGCAAGCCGATCAAATCATCCGCATGGGCGAAGCGGACTTGGTGTTACTCGCGCGCGAGTTTCTGCGCGACCCGTATTTTCCGCTGCACGCGGCACGCAGCTTGAACCAACCACTGCCCGGACCTGTGCAATACGGGCGCGCGCTCTAGCATCTGTGCGCCGGCCGAGTAGGAAGAGTTCTTCGCGCCTGTTCAGCCTTCCAGTTTTTCAGCGTCTAAGCGTTTCTTTAAAAAGGTATCCACGCCGCCGGAAAGAAATCCCAAGAGTTAGCCCCCAGGTTCGGAGAGAGCTTCTGCAGCCGTAGCTTTCGTCGCGCAGAATAGCAAACCCGCCGGTGTCACGGGGGAATAGGAATTCAAGAACCGCCGCTCGTTTGTGCAGAAGGTATTAGTCCGACAGTCGCACCCAATGCGCGATATGCGCGCAGGCTGCGGCGGCAACCGCGAGCGCAGTGTAGATGAGGAGCGTTTGTGAGTGCGCGCTGCCGTAGAACCCGGCGAAGTCCAGCTGGGGCGACGCGCCTTTGTCGTTTACGACAACATTACCAGAAGCTGAGGAACCCAACGATGAACGTCTTCGGATTGCGCGTCACGATGCCGAGCAGAGTCGCCGCGGAGCTAGCGAAAAAGATCCCTACCAGCAGCGCACAGAGGCGTGACGGCGCAGTTGCGGTCACGAATGCGATTGGCGCAGCGCAGAGGATGAGGCTCAGCACCAAAGTCGACGCGAGCTTCCACGCGACGAAGTTTCTCGCAACCGCGGGACAGCGTAAAGGCTCGCGACCGCGCCAGCGCGCACATCGCGTGTCGCGACATCGGAGATGATAATCGCCACCACCGCGAAGGTGACCGGCAGGATACTCGCGGCCGGCGCGGCGAATGTCGTTATCGAAATTCCGACGAAGGCGAGCGAAGCGAGTGGGAAAAGCGTCAGCGTAAGCACCGCATCGCTCCAGACCGCGACGGCGAACGACCCACCGCGCGCAGGCACCATCAGCGACGCCACCGCGCGGCGGGTAAGCGGCTTGAGCAGGCTCTGCAGTTTGCCAATCCACTTCTGATTGCTTTTTCCCGCCGTCCGCCCGACGCGCATCGGATCGAAGCGATGGAACACCAGGGCCGCGAGCGGCAGCAAGAGCAATGGAAGCAGCGTCGCCACAATGCGCGGCATCAGCCAATCCGCCGTCATCGACAGCCCCGGAAAAATGATCGGCGTCTTCGTCCGATCGAAGGCCGACGAGCCGATCGAAATCTCCTCGGTATGCAGCGTGTGCTGCATCTGCTGGATCATGAAACCGAACCCGGTGAAATCCAGATAGCGCGCCCAACGAACCCGCCCGCCGCTCGTTTCATCCGCGACCACGAGGCCGAAGAACATCATATAGAGAAAGAAATAAGCGACATCGCCCAGCTTCCCCGCGAGCAACGGGATCGACTCGAAGAGAACCGCGACCGCGGATACGAGCGTCACAGCCGCTGGCGTGAGCAGGAGAGGTATTGTCGGACAAATACGAGGGGCTCGAGCGGCGCTTCGCCGCGCACCAGCAGCATCGCCATCGAGCTGAACATGAACCCCCCGAGGAACGTGACGAGAAACGCCACGTTGCCGAGGAACTTTCCGAGAAGGTATTCGATCGAACGCATCGGAGTCGAGGCGGCGACTACTCCGCAGCGTGTGACGATGTCGCGCCCGGATCGCGTTCGAGATCACGTAGTAGCCGAACAAGCCCACGAACATCATACCTAACGAGGCCGTACCCATGCCGATCGCGCCCGAGTTGTATATCGCGCGGTGTCCGTTGATCTGAATCAGCGCACGTCCGGTGGACGGGGCGGGGAGCCAGACGTAAGCAAACGCGCTGAGCAGGAGGAAAACGATTGCGGTCGAGACGCGCCGGAAGCGCACCCGAAAGTCGGCGCGAATGATCGTGCGGATGCGGCCTAACGAGCTCATGCGTCCGGCGTGGAACTGCCACCGAAGTTCATCAGGTAAAGGAAAGCATCCTCCAGCTCCGGCTCGGCCGCAGTTGCGGCGATGACCGGCTCCGGACCCACCAAGCGGATGTGCACACCATCGGGTTTGCGCACCGCGCTCGAGATCTTCACGGTCGTGCGCAGCCGATCGAATTCCTCCGACGGCACCACCGCCTGCCAGACATGATCGCGCGCCGCGCGCAGCACCGTCTCCGGCGCCGCCATCATCAGCAGCGCGCCTCCGCGCATGACCGCGATCTCCGTTGCGATTGATTCAATATCCGACACAATATGCGTCGAGAGAATCACCAGCCTCCCGAAGCCGATCTCGGAAAGCACGTTGCGGAACCGAACGCGCTCCTCCGGATCGAGCCCGGCCGTCGGTTCGTCCACAATCACCAGCTCGGGATCGTTAATCAGCGCCTGCGCGATGCCGAGCCGTTGTTTCATCCCGCCGGAAAAGCCGCCTACCTGCCGATCCGCGACGCTATGCAGATTCACCGTCTCCAGCATCTCGACCACGCGCTTTTTCCCGTAAACACCCTTCAGTGCAGCGAAGTAAGTGAGGAACTCCAGCGCCGTCAGGGTATCGTAAACGCCAAAGTCCTGCGGAAGGTAGCCGAGCTTGCGCCGCAAGTTGTTAGGCTGTTTGGCAATGTCGGTTCCGCGAAAGAGGATGCGGCCGCTCGTCGGGCGCGTGATCGTCGCGATCATCTGCATCAGCGTCGTCTTCCCCGCGCCGTTCGGGCCGAGCAACCCGATCACGCCCGAGGTCGCGGCGAGCGAGAGATCGCGCACCCCGAAGTTCCCGCCCCGGAACCGTTTCGAGACGCCTTCGATGTGGAGCATGCCAGCGTTATACAACGGACGAATCGCGCGCGACAACTCTCGCCCAGCCGGAGTTTCCCAACTTCAGCCTTCAGTCTTTCAGCTCTCAGCATTTCCTTCAAAAGCCCTCCAGTATCGGACCGAGCTTCTGCGGCCCTAGCTGCGCGGAAAGGGGAACAATCGGAGCTAGCCTGGAACCTCAGCCTCGACCAGCTTCGCCAGGAGAAGGAGCGATTCCTGCCAGCCCAGGTATTACATCTCGGCCGGAATGACGTCGGGCACGCCCTCCTGCACGATGTTCAATTCCGTCCCGCACGAGACCTCCTTCTGCCCCGCCTCTAATCTTGGATGATTTGCGACGGTTTGCAGGTGGCTCGCTCGGTCTTTGCGCCGACGACTCTGCGGCGGGCGCTGGCGCGGATGGGTTCCTCCGACCCCCGTGGGGACTCGTGTTGTGCATCGCCGATTCGCGCCTAAGCATCACTGGGATGAGCTGAGCCGCCTCGCAGCTCGCAGGGGTTACCGAGTGTTCGCTTCAAATTCTTAGCACCTCCTCCGCAGGGAATTTCCGTTTGGCGTGAGGCGGGCAGCGTGACATTTTAAGTCCATGAGCACGGCGGAGCTGAAACAGTTTATCGACCAACGCACGCCGGAGGAGCGCCAGTGGATGACGTCTTATCTGCTCGACCGATTGTTCTCGGTGCCAGAGTTGCGCCAGGCCGCGGAGGACTTATCCAGGCTGGCGGCGCGCCGAGCCGAAATAACGAGAGGGGTGGCTCGAGTCGCGGAAGCACAGGCGGCAGAACATTGGCGTAAGATCGACGACGCGGGCGAATGAAGCGCTCGCAGTTTGTTCTGCATCAGCAAGCGCTGGAGGAGATCGATGGTTTGCGGGCGACGGAGCAGCGCAACGTTCGCGCCTTGCTACTGCGGCTGGTGGATGATCCATGGCAACAACCTGATGCCCAGATTCGACTGCTGAAATGATCGCGCTTACTTCGTCAAAAATCTGCGCGCAATTCGCGTGATTTACTGGCTCGACGGCTTCGTGCGAGAGGTTTGTGTAGTTCGGGTGGAGCGGTTTTAAAAATCTTCGCTCACTTGCGAAGCTCGAAGCATGTCTGCCCCATCGCTGACCCTGGATGATTTGCGGCGGTTTGCGGTGGCTCGCTCGCTCTTTGCGCCGACGACTCTGCGGCGGGCATTGGCGCGGATGGGATTGGTCCAGGCCGATCCGATTCGCGCGCCGGCGCGGGCGCAGGATCTGATTCTGCGCCACCGAGTGAAGGGTTATCGCGCAGGCGATCTGGAGCGGCAGTATGAATTGCTCGGGATCCAGGAGGATTTCTTCGTTACCTATGGTTTCGTGACCCGGGCGGTGCAGGCCTTGATGCATCCGCGGCCCGATCTGCGAGTGCCGGCGGACGGGAATCAGCCGTCGTCCGCGGCGCAGCGTAAGAGGGAGCAGTTGCTCCTGGATTTCGTCGAGGAGCGCGGCGCGGTGCATCCGCGACAGGTGGAGGCGCACTTCGCGCATGGAACGGTGCGGAATTACTGGGGCGGCTCGTCGCATGCGACCACGCAAATGCTCGACGCGCTGCATTACCGAGGAAAGCTCCGGGTGGCGCGGCGAGAGAAGGGCATCCGGGTTTACCGGATTCATCGGCATGAATCGGCGCCGCTGGATGAAGCGACGCTGCGGATCGATGCGCTGGTGGATGTGGCGGTGAACCTTTATGGGCCGCTGCCGGCCACGAGTCTTTCCTTCTATGTGCGCCGGTTGCGCTACGCGGTGCCGCAATGGCAGGAGGAAATCACCGGCGCGCTGCTGCGGGCGCGCCAGCGACTGGCACACGCGCGGGTGAATGGCGTGGACTGGTATTGGCCTAACGAGGAGAACCCACGGCGGGCAGTCGCGCCGGAGACGGTGCGATTGCTGGCGCCGTTCGATCCGGTGGTGCACGACCGGGCGCGGTTCGAGCTTTTCTCGGGCTGGGTCTACCGTTTCGAGGCATATACGCCGGCGCCGAAACGAAAGCTCGGTTACTACGCCCTCCCGCTGCTCTGGCGCGATCGGGTGATCGGCTGGGGCAATCTCGCGGTGAAGAATGGCGCGTTAACTTCCGAGCTGGGCTATGTGGCCGGGAAGCCGCCGCGCGATCGTGCTTTCAAACGCGAACTCGAAGCGGAGTTGGAGCGGATGCGGGTCTTTCTCGGCACGAACGCTTAGCGGCGAGGCGGGGTTCGATTCGGTCTCGGAGTGTGTCTCGGCGAAGCTCTCGCCTAACGAGCCAATTTTCGCGAGAAGGGCCGCATTGGGGGGTCAGAGCTTACGATCGACACTCGGACGGAGACGAGGGTTCCAAGCCGGGCAGGGCGGGGCCGTGCCCCTACATTTGACGGTTCAAGTCGAATCGCGACGCCTCTGCTTTGGGACTCAGCGGGTCAATGCGCTCGGCAGGCGCGGGGAGGCGAGTAGCTGTCCAAATATCCGCCAGCGTTTTTCCGGTTGGTCTTCTGTTCCGCCTTGAAGCTCGATGTATTTTTGCACCATGTCTTCGCCCAGGTTGTAATTAATGACATAGGTGCGGTAGTGCTGGATGAATTTTACTCGATGCGCGGCCTGCTCAGGTTCTGAGAGTAAGTATCGCTCCAGCCAGGCGGCAGCCGTTTTCTCGTCGGTCTGGCCATTGAGAAGCCGGCGCGCCGCTTCATTTGTGGCATAGGCGATCTTTTTGAGTAGCTCCTGGACTTTGTAGTATTCTTGCACCCGGGCAGGATTAAGCCCGGCGGCCGGCCAAAGAACTCTCTTTTCGAACTCCATCCGCTCCGGCGGAGTCATCACTAGCTCGCGGCCAAAGTTAGCGGTTCCTTCAGCGATGAGAGATTGCGGCGAGTAAAGCGGGTAGACGCTAAACTCGATCCAGTCCCGGTCGCGCACGAGGGTTTTCTCCAGCAGCGAGTTATAGACATGGTGGCCGGGGTAGCCCTCGTGCGCGGCCAGATCGATCGCGCGATCGATGTAGACGGGCAGATCGGTGTTCACCTGAATAAGGCTGTGATAGTTGCCCTTATACCAGTTGTAGCCGCCCCATGGCTTGTCGGTGACATACTCGACCTTAAAGCTTTCCTCAGGCGGTAACTTCAGATGCGCCAGGGTGCGCGCGCGGCATTGCTTGATCGCGAGCTGAAAAACCGCGTCGAGTTTTTCTTTCGGAACGACAAAAGCTTTGCGCCAGGCGGTATAGTGTTCCGTCAGGTGATTGTCGTTTGGGACCCGCAGGATGGCAGCGACGGCGTCGAGCTGTTTCCCGAAATACTCATCGGAAAACGTCGGAGCGACTGCATCGTAAAGTGCGCGGGATTCCTCATCGAATGTCATGCGCTTGCCGCCGAGAATTTCCACCCGGCTTTCCAGCGCCGATAGTTGTTTGGTCAGATATTCCAGCCGGAGCTGGTCCATCTCGTCGGAAGGCCGCGACGGGGTGGCCAACTGCGCGCGAAGCTGCGCCGACTCCCGCGCGATCTGGGCAAGCGGCTTTTGTTCCGCGGCGGCTTCGGTTTGCCAGCTCGCGGGACCGTAATAAGCGTCAACATAATCCGGATCGCGCTGACCCATCGCAAGAATGAGTTTCACATAGCGCTCGGCGACCGTGTTCACTGAGGGCGCTTCCTGCGGCGGCGCGCACAATCCTGCGTTGTGGAGAAGACTGACGAAGAGAAGGCTGACTACACAGCGTGCTTTCAATGAAGACTTCTTCGATCTTTGCTCACGTGGGATATCAAAATCTTTAATCCCCAGCAGAAGCTCACAAGTCGCCGGATTCGTCGAAGCTTTGAAGCGCTCGCGCACAGGCAATAAAGCGGTGCATCTGTGATTCTCGCTTTCCCAGATGTCGGGGAGTAAAATGAGAATCAGCGGTAGATTTCTCGCCGATTGCCGAGAGTTAGCAGGTAGAGAACGTTCTGCTGCTGGTCGATGTCGCAAATGATCCGGTAGTCGCCCGACCCGCAGGCGATATTCGGATCGACCTTTCAGACGATGGTGCGGATATCTGGTTAGTCGCGACCCAAGATCGTGTATCTTTGTTTCCACATGAGAGCGGACACGTGCGGGCAAATTCAGCAGGACCAAGTCGAATTCGCGCGAGTAAACCTCAGTCGCGCGGCTCACGCGAGCTAAGGTTCGCGCACGCGAACGTTCCCTTCGGCGATGTCTTCCTGGCCGCGCTCGATACTGGCTTTGAATTCATCCGTGAGTTCCAGCTCATCTTCGAGAAAGTCTTCGATCCACTCTCGAAGCTGTTCGATGTCATGGCGCGGAAGTGTGCGAATCGCACGCTGCATGTCTTGCACATCGTTCCTCATTTCATTACTATCGCAGGTTCGCCATCCGGCTCAACGCGGTAATTCAACGATTTGTCGTGTACGCAGATGCAGCCAGTCCGTAAATAGTTCGCACAGCGCTCAGGGGCTAACCGGCTATCAGCGCTAGCGTTCGGGTGCACGGTGGGTAGCCTTGGACGCGGGTTTGCCGCAGGAAAGAATCGCAGCATTGCGCGAGGGAGTCGAAGGTCGGGTCCTTGCGGGCGAGGTTCTGGGCGGCGGCGCGGAACAGGGTGAGGCTGGAGGCGAGCTTGAGAGCGTCGGTGCTGCCACCCATCAGGTCTTCGAGCGAGACACCGCGGGCGAGTTGCTCGCTGATGGCGGCAGCGATTTCTTCATAGCGGGCACGGAGGAGCGGGTCGCGCAGATAAGCGCACGCTTCCGCCAGATCGCGGAGCGCGTACGCGCGGGCGGTGGAGGAATGGCCGAGGCCGGCTATCTGCGGGAAAATGTACCAGATCCAGTGGGTGGTTTTGCGTCCCTGGCGGATTTCCCCCAGCGCGGTGTTGTAGCCAGCCCCGCGGCTGGCCTGGGCTTCGTGGAAGCATTCGAGAAACATGCGTTAAAAGATGATCGGCATCGAGATTCTCGCCAGCCCTCCTTTGTACCGCGACACCCCGACGCTTGTGCAGCGAACAGTCGCTATACAGGAATGCAGTCACTCACGCACATCTAAATGGGCGATCTCAGCGTTTCGAGATACGGGAACTGTGCTTGCCAGCGGCTGGACTGTGAGAGTCAATTCCCCCAAGTGGTTGAAGGCAAATAGACCAGAACCGTTTTCGAACTTGACCGCTTAAGGCGGTCGAGTCCGCGCAGCGGCGCGGTCCCAGTCGCGTCGGCGCTGGAGCGAGTACAGATACCGCCGTCAAGATACTTGGGATGATCGGGGGCAGGGGCCAGAATCGTCGGTCGAGTATTATCGTCGCGTGCGCAGTCTCTCGGCAAGAACGACGTTTCGAAGAAGCCCGCTGCAAGTTCGAAGCAGATCTGAAATCTGCTCGAGGGAGTCAACCGAACCTCCACCAGCTGGCGACTTCCAGTTATCCCGGCGGAGCTCAAGCGCCGGCTAGAACAAGCCGAGCACCTTCAGAACGACAATGATGACAATGATAACTCCGATGATGTAAAAGATGTTTCGATTCATGTTGGAGCGGTGCATAGCAGCCTCGCTGGAGACTGGCGAGCTTATTTCTTCGTAAACTGTTTTCACTTGATGCAATGCACGGCAGGTCATCCCCGCCCTGAATGCTTTCGGGTGGGCTTCGTGACGATTGTTTGGGATCTCGTTACGGGTTTGAGAGCTTGACGTGCCGGTTTCGACTCCGCTTCGTTGCGCTCAGAATGACAAACTCAAAACGGCTTGAATTAGGGCTCCGTCTGAGTTGCACAAGCGCGGCCGGCCCTCGCTTCAGGAACAAAACGCGCGACACGCCGTGCGTGCGCCAAAAAAGAGGACCGGCACACTCGCGCCGGTCCTCAGGAATTTTTCTTTGCAGCCACCCGCTTTCACAGCGCGCGGCTGTGTTCTCGATGCTCGGCTTACCTGTTCTTGTCCTCGGTTTTGGTTTCGTCCCCTTTCATTCCACCTTTTTTCATCTTGCCGTTCATCATCATCATGTCCCCGTCTTTCATCGTCATCTTCTCGCCATCTTTCTTCATGACGGTGCCGTCAGTCATCACTTTCGTGCCATCCTTCATCGTCATCTCTTTTTCCATGGCCATCTCTTTGCCATCTTTCATCATCATCATTCTGCCGTCCTTCATGTGGACGCAGTCTTTCATCTTGTCGCCAGCAAAACCGGTGCTGATCCAGGAGAGGGCGATGAGCGCGACAACGAGCGTTTTCAGTAGTGTTTTCATAGTAATAGTTTTTTTGATCTGGTTATTGAGTTCCACGTGTGATCCTGCAACAGGCAGGCGACCAGAGATGACCTTCAATCTCTGACGCGCGTGAATGTTGCCGACTCTACAGGCCCGTCGCTCGACCGCCAAATTCTTTCGCGGCCATTTCGAGCGCCTCGCCGAAACTTATGGGATCGGCGCAGGGGGCGACGGTTTCTCCACGATGATCGAGACGCGGCGGTTATGGGCGCGGCCCGCGGGATTATCGCTGCCGTCCGAGTTCGTATTGGGCGCGACCGAGTTCTCTTCGCCGCGGCCGTTCGCGGCGATATTC
This sequence comes from Chthoniobacterales bacterium, assembly GCA_038232335.1. Lineage (GTDB taxonomy): Bacteria > Verrucomicrobiota > Verrucomicrobiia > Chthoniobacterales > UBA10450 > JACCXL01. The sequence goes on along the minus strand of JBBSIA010000001.1, from coordinate 63,833 downwards.
GCTGCGACCACTCCGCCGTTTTTCACCAGCCAATCCTTCACCGCCATCGCCCGCTCGCGCGAAAGCTGCAAGTTCACCGCCTTACCACCCTTGGCGTCGGTAAAACCCTCGACGGTCACTTTGCTCTCGGGAAATTGCGACAACACCACGCTCACTTTCTTGAGCGCTTCTTCCGCCGCCGATTTCAGCGTCGCTTTATCATAATCAAAGAGCACATCGCCCGCGAGATTCATGCTTAGGGAGCGGCCGCTTTCCTCCGCCTGCAACGCCTGGCGCGCTTTTTCCAGCTCCAATTCCCGCCGCTGCAGATCGACACTCTTTTTCTCCAGCTCGAGCTTCTGCTTTTCGAGATTGGCTTGACGTTGCTGAATTTCGTCAGTGCTTTGTGCCGAAACGACAGGGAGGACAGCGCTGAAGATCAGCGCGCAAAAGAGGCTGGTTCTCGGTCGGTGATAACTGGGTTTCATTATTATTTATTTCGATTCTCAACCTCGTCGCGACCGTTCCTGGCGCAGTCCAATGCCGCATACGCTCAGGCAAAGCGCCACTGGAAAGCGGTTCGAGCGTAAGAAAACGATAATTGTGATTCGAGGCGGGAGCGCGCGGCGGTGAAGCGAGGGAGTAAAGTCGGGTGGGGACTGGGAATAGGCTTCATGGTTTTGATAGGGGGCGTCCTCACTTTTGAAATCCATCTCGTCCAACAAGTCAGCCGCACAAACTCCGTTCTTCGAAGCGCCGGGGCTGCTCTCGCCCACAACGACTTTGATTCTGCAATTGCGCTCTACGACGGCGTTCTACAGGCGAAACTGAATCCATCAATAGCCGTGGCAACTGCTTATTGCGGACGCGGGATTGCCGAGAACTGGAAATACAGGTTCGACGACGCGATTCGCGACTTCTCCGAGGCGATTCGCCTGCAGCCGGATATTGCGGATTGTTACCTTCACCGGGGCTATGCATTTCAACGCAAAGGCGAGCTCGATACGGCGCTGGCAGATTACCAGGAGACCTTGAAGCGGTCTCCGAACGCTACGTCAGCGTACTACAATCGAGGTCTTATTTTTGCTCAACGAAAGCAATGGGATCAGGCAATCGCGGACTTCAGCGAAGCCATCCGGTGCGAGCCACATCACGCGCTCGCATTTTTTGGACGGGCAAACGCCTATATTGCCAAACAGGATGTGGATGGCGCATTGGCCAGCCTCGATTCGGCTCTCTCGATCGATCCAACCTTGCTCGGCGCCCTTTCGGCGCGCGCCGATATCTATCGTGCGCGTGGTGAAATCGACAAATCCCACCGCGATGAACATGAAGTTATTCGACTGAGACCAAGACCGCTCGAGATAAGGAAGCCTCAGGCTGGAGCGATTAATCCCACACCGACCCCGCTGCCTCCTCTGCACGCCGACTTCGCTGCTCTTGAGCTCTTCTCGCGGGCTAGAGCGGCATATGATGCACGCAACTATGACACTGCAACCGCTGTTTACACGACTCTTCTGGCCAGAGGGGTTGATGCCGAAAGTTCTACATCGGCTTTAATGAACCGTGGGAATTGCTACCAAGCGAAAAACGACTGGGACAAGGCGTTGGCCGACTATGAGACCGCGATTAAACTCAATCCAGAAAGCGCAGGCGCGTATGTAAACCGCGGCACGGTCCTGGAACACAAAGGCGAGCGCAACAAAGCTATTGACGAGTATACTGAAGCACTGCGCCTGAACCCGAATCAGTTGGAGGCTTACATTAACCGCGCACGGGCTCATCTCGCGAACCGCGACTTTGCCCGCGCAAAAGCCGACTTTGAAGCCGCACTCAGCTTGCAGAAAAAGCCGCAGGAATCAGATCCATCCCTGGAGGCAGCCACAGCTAATAGTGCCGGCTGGCTCTATGCGACGTGTTCAAGCAAGGACATTCGTGATGGCGGCCGCGCCGTTGCCCTTGCCACTAAAGCTTGTGATCTCACAAACTGGAGCAAATGGAGCTACCTCGACACGCTTGCGGCTGCGTATGCGGAAGCTGGAGCCTTTCAGCAGGCGACGGAGTTCGAAAAGAAGGCGATCAGCTCACCACAGGCGTCCTCAGAACGGCGTCGGGCCATGCAAGAGCGGTTGGCCCTCTACCAGCAACACCAGCCCTATCGAGAAGTGACAAAGCCCTAACGAGTCGAATTAATGGTGCCGGTGCTTAATTGATTCGACTATCTCTCTTAGGACTCCATCACGCGGCTTGGCGCCCAGGTTCCCTTTGCCGTGGACACGGACGCTGACGGCGTTTGCTTCCATGTCGCGTCTGCCGATCACGAGCATAGTGTGCACTTTCATCTGCTCGGCGCGCTGAATTTTCCCGTTGATTTTGTCAGTTGAGAGGTCGAGTTCCGCGCGCACTTCGTGCGCGCGCAATTCACTTTGGATAGCACGTGCGTATTCGAGTAACTCCGGTTCATCGCCAATCGGGAGAATGCGCACCTGTTCCGGCGCGAGCCAGAGAGGAAAGTTGCCGGCGTAATGTTCGATCAGGAAGCCAATAAAGCGCTCGTGCGTGCCGAGCGGCGCGCGGTGGATGCAGAGTGGAGTAGCTTCCGTGTTCTCGCGGGTTTTGTAGACGAGCCCGAAACGCTGAGGCACCGCAAAATCAACCTGGTTCGTTGCAATCGTGAACTCACGGCCGATCGCGCTCCAGACCTGCACATCTATTTTCGGACCATAGAACGCGGCTTCGTTAGGCACTTCCACGTAGTTGATCCCGGAGGATTTCAAGACCTCCCGAACCATGTTCTCGGTTTGAAGCCAAAGCTCCGGCTCGTCGACGAACTTTTGCCCGAGCTTCGACGGGTCGTGGGTCGAATAACGCATCAGGTATTTCTCGATCCCGAAGATTTTGAAATACTTGAGATACATCTGATTCACCGCATTAAACTCGTCGGCGAACTGCTCCGGAGTGCAGTAGATGTGCGCGTCGTTCATCTGCATCGAGCGCACGCGCATGAGGCCGAAGAGCTCGCCGCTTTGCTCGTAGCGATAGCACATCCCGTATTCCGCCAGCCGCAGCGGCAGATCGCGATAACTGCGGGGCACCGCCGCGAAGAGCTTGTGGTGATGCGGGCAGTTCATCGCCTTGAGGTAATAGCGATCGGTGCTCATCGACCGCCCTTCACTCCGCTCGGGGAGCGCACGCGACTCGCGTGCTGTCTTTGGCGACCTCGCCGAAGACTCAGACGTCCAGAGCCACGGATAACTCTGACCCTGTCCGGCAACCCCGGCATCCCAAGGGTTACGCGCGATATATTGGAATCTTTCCTGCAGATCCGATTCGGACAGGATCAGATGATCAACGGATTCTTTTTCCCAAACCGCTCCACTTTCCCCACGCATGTCATTGATCTTGTGCGCCGACACTGATTTCAAATTTTGCAATAAATCAGCCAGCGAATAAAAAACCGGATTCCCGGCGGCGTCGCTCTCCTTGACTTGTGGTTCGAAAAGGAGATGGACGTGATCAGGCATCACGCAGGCGGCGTAGAGTTCGAAATGATTTTGTTGCGCGGGAAATAGGATGCAACTCAAGACGACGTCGCGATCTCGCGGAGTGAGCGTTTGCCTTTTCTGAGTGCTGAAGGTGACCATGTATTTACCCGAGGGGCGCTCGAAATGCGGGAGTCGGCGTTTAGAATAAGTTGCGTTTCGAACAGAAGAGGTTTCCTGCGAGTCGCCGGAAACAGCACGCGGGTCGCGTGCGCTCCCCTTAGCAGCACTTGCCGCGTGGCCTCCCTTCTCATCTTCCAATTCCATTGGCGGGAACATCGAGTCCACGTAGTAGGGGAGATGACCACTCGTTAGGTAGAGGCTCTCGCGGGCGATGTGCGGAGTGCGGACCCGTTGATAACCGGCGGCGAACTCGGTTTCTTTCGCGAGCTTCTCCAGTTCTTCGATGATGGCGGCGCCTTTCGGCAGCCACATCGGCAAGCCGGGTCCGACGTCGTCGTCGAAGGTGAAAAGTTCGAGTTCCTTGCCGAGTTTGCGATGGTCGCGCTTCTTCGCTTCCTCGAGCATCGCGAAGTATTCGTCGAGCTGCGTCTTGTTCTTGAAGGCGGTGCCGTAGATGCGCTGGAGCTGCGGATTCCTTTCGTCGCCCTTGTAGTACGCGCTCGCGACACTGGTGAGCTTGAATGCGCCGATGTTGCCGGTGCGCATAACGTGTGGCCCTGCGCAAAGATCAGTAAAATCGCCATTCCGATAGAGCGAGATTTCTTCCGTCTCGGGAATGTTTTGGATGATATCGAGCTTGAATTTACTCGCTTGGGCGCGGGGACCGAGGGCAGCGAGCCTCCCTTCTTGCGCCATTTGCAACGCCTCTGCGCGCGAGACGACCGCGCGCTCAAAGGTCTGGTTTTCCTTCACCACCTTTTTCATTTCCGCTTCGATCTTCTCGAAATCCTCGGGAGAAATTCGGTGTGGCAGTTCAAGGTCGTAGTAAAAACCGTTCTCGACCGGCGGTCCCGCGGCGAATTGCGCGTCGGGCCAGATGCGCAAAATGCCGGTGGCCAGCACATGCGCGCACGAATGCCGGATGCGCTCCAGTTCCGTCATTGGTGGACGCTCGGGCCGGTGATGCTCGCCAGCGGCGATGTCTTCGGCGGCATTTCGTTCGTCGGCAGGTTGGTCGGGCATGAGATTGCTCGCTCAGAATGGCAGAACCATGCAGCCGTGCAACCCGGCCGCACACTCAAGGACTGACGCAGTTTGCTGGTTTCTCAGATCGCGGAGCCGCCGAGGATCGCCTGAGGTTATTACCTGACCGCAGCCAGTTTTTTCAGGTCGATGCGCTTCAACCAGTCCTGTAGCGCAGCGGCATCCTGGCCGCGCGTTTCGATCTGCAGAAAATATCGCTTTGCAATCAAAAGCCAAAGCGTGCCGTGCTTGCCCTCTTGTTCGTAAATCTCGAAGCCCGGACTGCCCTCGATCGTGACCGATTTGCTGTAACCTTCGGCGCTTGATGCGCTGTTGCCCCAGGCCGCTGTCGTCGCCGCGACGTACTCGGGGTTTGCCGCGGAATCGAGAATGCTGATCGAGGTCGTGGGCACGTTATCGCCTTCACCTTTTGAGTAATCACGATGGACGGTGGTGACTTTGGTTTCGCCGGTGTCACTGGTCGAACCATCAGGCTTGTCGGCCGTCCAATCTGCGGGCGCGTCGGGCAGTGACGGCAAGAGCTTTGAGAATTCAACCACATCATCGGTCACAATCGGCGCGGGTTCTTCCTCAGCGCCGTGTGCCCACTGAATGGCGAAGACGATCGCGGCTAAGGCCCAGAACGCAACGCGCGGACTGCAAATTATCGGCGGCGGCCGTGCTGCGGTAAAAGCGAAGGCAGTTCTCATGCGCCCGTGTACTCGATTGACTTTCCAGGAACTGTTTGTCAAGACGCGATCCGTGCCCGCGCGAAAATGGCTGCTCCTCGCGATTGCGCTGACCGCGGTCGCCGTGCGCCTGATTCTGATCAATCAGCCGTTCGTTGATAACTGGAGCTGGCGGCAGAGCGATGTCGCAACGATCGCGCGTCACTTCGCGCGTGACGGTTTTCGTTTCTCAAGGCCGCAGATCGATTGGGCCGGTAATGCCGCCGGTTACGTCGGCACCGAATTTCCGATCCTGCCCTTCGCCGCCGCGCTCAGCTACAAAGCATTTGGCAACCACGAGTGGATCGGGCGCATGCAAGCGGTGATGTTTTTCGCGTTCGCTCTGCCATTTTTTTACCTACTGGTACGCGACGTCTTCGGAGCGGTCGCAGCAGTCTGGGCGACGTTCTTCTACAGCTTCGCGCCGCTCTCGATCGTGGCGAGTCGCGCTTTTATGCCGGACATTCCATCTCTCAGTCTGGCGCTGGCGGGGACATATTTTTTTGTGCGATGGATTGAAAGTGATGAGATTGCGAGCCTCGCGGGATCGGCCCTGCTGATTTCGGCGTCGCTGCTGATCAAGCTGCCGACCATCGTCATCGGGGCGCCGCTGGCATACCTCGCTCTGGGTAGGATGGGCATCCCGCCCGCCGGTTCGCGCATCTCACGCGGACCATTCTCTGGCGCCGCGCAGGATGCACGGCGCGGCGAGCAAGCTGCCCACCATACCCAAGCTGCCCACCACACCCAATATCTGCTGTTTGCGATCGTTGCCTTAGCTCCCGCGATCGTCTGGTATTGGCACGCGCATCAGGTGGCTCAGGAATTTTATCCGCATCATTTTTTCGGGGGTGGGGGAGTCCGAATCATGAGCGCGGCCTGGTACTGGACGATCGCGAAGCAAACTGCGGGATCGAGTCTGACGCCCGTTCTTTGCGCGCTCGCAGTCGCAGGGGCATTGCTGACGCCCCAGCGCGAGCATCGATTCGTATTTCACTGGTGGCTCGCGGCGATGGCCGTGTTCATTTTCGTCGTCGGATGGGGGAATCGTCATCAATGGTATCAGTTGCCCCTTGTGCCGATCGCAGCCGCTTTTGCCGGCTGCGCGTGCGCGTGGATCGCTTCCAAGCTTCATAACCATAAAATCACTGCAGCACTCTCCATCGTTGTAATCGCGAGCTTCGGAGCACTCGCGTTCGCGTATGCACGACCATTTTACCTTCCGGTGGCGGCGGCACTGCGGAACCTCGGATTGGAATTGAAGGCAATGACTCCGGCGGACGCGCTGATCGTCGCAGCCGATGATGGAGATCCGACCGTCTTCTATTATGCGGAACGCAAAGGCTGGCATTTCACCGAGGATGGCGGCATCTACAATGGCGAGCCGAGCGACAATGCGGAAGCGATTGTCGATCTCGAAAGTCTGCGCAAGCGCGGCGCCGATTACATGGTCTTCACATCCGGCACGCGATGGTGGCTGGATTACTACCGCGAATTCGCCGAGCATCTCGCGAAGGCCGCGACACTTGTGAAATCGACGCCCCAATTCGTGATTTACAGACTCAATCCGAGCGTACCGTGAATGCCATAATTTCATCTGAACCGACACTGCGAAACGCCGAGCCGCGCGACGTGCCGGCGATCCTCGGCTTGATCCGCGAGCTGGCCGACTACGAGCGCGCGCCGAATGACGTCGTCGCCACGGAAGAAACGCTGCGCGAAGTCTTGTTCGGCCAGCGCAAATCGGCCGAGGTGATTCTTGCCTTGAAACAGGAGGAGCTCGCTGGCTTCGCTGTTTTCTTTCACAATTTTTCGACCTGGCTCGGTCGTCCGGGTCTCTATCTCGAAGATCTTTTCGTTCGCCCCGCAATGCGCGGAATGGGTTACGGACGCGCTCTCCTCGTACATCTCGCAAAAATTGCGCACGAACGCGGCTGCGGGCGAATGGAATGGGCAGTGCTCAATTGGAACGAACCGGCGATTCAATTTTACAAGAAGCTGGGAGCGCAACCGATGAACGACTGGACGGTGTTCCGACTGACAGAGGCGACAATTGCGGAACTCGCGTCGGCGGATCGCGTGGCTCGGTCGGGCAATTAACCGGCGGCGGCCGGAGAAAACCCTAAGCGACAGAGTCCTCGATCCCGGCTAGTGCAGTGTAACATTGAATCAGACACGGCGCGGTCCAGCTTTCCGGGAGCGCACGCGCCCTCGCGTGCTGGTTGCGGCGCCTCGCCGCAACGAACTTGTTGGGGCAGAGTGAGCGCGTCGGCGACCATCTTTCCAGGCAAACCGCCCTTTGAAAAAGTTCGCGCTGGCGAGGCGCGTGCGCTCCCCGGACTCCCGCGAACATTCCAAGGAGTTGTGTTCGATTCGTCTGTTACACTGCACTAGGATCAAATGGCAAAGATTGAGGACTACGGTTTTATCGGCGACACGCAGGCGGGCGCTCTGGTAAGCCGCGACGGTTGCATCGATTGGCTGTGCCTTCCGGCTTTCGATTCTGGCGCTTGTTTCGCTTCGCTGCTGGGTAGTGGAGAAAACGGCCGGTGGCATTTAGCTCCACGAGAGAAGGTCACAGCGACAAGCCGCCGATATCGCGCCGGGACGCTCATCCTTGAAACTGATATCGAGACCGAAACCGGCGCAATACGCCTGATCGATTTCATGCCGCCGCGCGGTCATGATCCTGATCTCATTCGCATTGTCGAGGGTCTTCGCGGGAATGTGGCCTTGAAGATGGAGCTGACCATTCGGTTCGATTACGGAGATGTCGTCCCGTGGGTGCGCAAAGCCAACGGCGGCCTGGAAGCGATCGCCGGTCCGGACGCCTTGATTCTGCGCACGCCGATCGAAACTCGCGGCGAGAATTTGACCACGGTTGCGGAGTTTACCGTCGAAGAGGGTAATCGTGTGCCGTTCGTCTTGACGTGGTTTGCGTCGCACGCGAAACCACCCAAAGCGGTGAATGCGGAGCATGCACTGCGGGACACGGAAGAATACTGGCGCGAGTGGTCGCAGCGTTGCGGGCACGAAGGCCGATGGAAAGAAGCCGTCGTCCGCTCGCTGATCACGTTAAAGGGGCTCACCTACGCGCCGACCGGCGGAATCGTCGCCGCCCTCACGACTTCGCTGCCGGAGGCAATCGGCGGAGTCCGCAATTGGGATTACCGCTACTGCTGGCTACGCGATGCCACCTTCACACTGCTGGCGCTGATGGAAGGCGGCTACCTCGACGAGGCGAAATCATGGCGCCAATGGCTGCTCCGCGCGATCGCGGGTAGCGCGACGCAGATGCAAATCATGTACGGGGTGCGCGGCGAGCGCCGGCTGGATGAGTTCGAAATCGAGTGGTTATCGGGTTATGAAAACTCGAAACCGGTCCGGGTGGGCAACCAGGCTTCGAATCAATTTCAGCTCGACGTTTACGGCGAAGTCATGGACGCGATGTACCAGGCCAACCGCGCGGGGATCACGTCGGCTGAGGCGGACTGGCGTCTGCAAGTGGCACTGATTAGGCATTTGGAAACATGCTGGGACCAGCCGGACGAAGGAATCTGGGAAGTGCGTGGTGGACGGCAGCAGTTCACACATTCGAAAATGATGGCATGGGTCGCTTTCGATCGCGCGGTCAAGCTGATCGAAAACTGTAATTGCGAGGGGCAGGAAAATCTGGAGCGCTGGCGGGCATTGCGCGATCACATCCACGAAGAGGTTTGCCGCCGCGGTTACCACGCCGAAAAGCAGGCATTCACGCAAACTTACGACTCAGATGCGCTTGACGCGAGTTTGCTGATGATGCCGCTCGTCGGTTTTCTACAGGCCAGCGACGAGCGAGTGCAAAAGACGGTCGATGCGATCGAGCGCGAGCTGATGGTTGACGGATTCGTGCTCCGTTATCTGCCGGAAGATAAAAACGTCGACGGTCTACCCGGCGGTGAAGGCGTTTTTCTGCCGTGCTCTTTCTGGCTGGCGGATTGCCTTCAACTTCTCGGGCGAACGGAAGAAGCGGTGACGCTTTTCGAGCGCCTGCTCGCATTGCGTAACGACCTCGGATTGCTCGCCGAGGAATACGACCCGCACGCGAAACGGCAGCTCGGGAATTTTCCGCAGGCGTTTACCCATGTGGCACTCGTGAACACAGCCCTGCATCTGTCCGGGAAGACCGAGGGGATTGTCCGAAGCTGATTCTTTCTCTCCACGAATCGGATGTGCTACCACAATCGTCATCCCGAGCGCAGCGGAACGAAGTTGAGGGATCCCGAAGAAGAACCCAATGGTAACGCCGTCGGTCTGGAAGCCGGCTCTCCCCTCGGAGGTCTGAGTTACGGCCTCGACTTCCGCTCAGAATGACGGCGTATTGTATTCTGTGATGCGCAAAGAACACCTGCCACGGGATTCGTGGTTATCTCTCCGCCTGTGAAAACCATTCTTCTGCTCACAGTTTCAAACGTGTTCATGAATCTGGCGTGGTATGGCCACCTCAAGTTCAAGAACCAGCCGCTCTGGATCGCGATCGCCTTGAGCTGGGGCGTCGCGCTCTTTGAATATATTTTTCAGGTGCCGGCAAACCGCATTGGCTCGGGTCAGTGGTCGGTCCCGCAGCTGAAAATTTTGCAGGAATGTATCACGCTCGTCGTTTTCACGATTGTGGCGTTCGTCCTCTTTCGTTCGCCGATAAAGTGGAACTACTGCGTTTCCTACGCGCTGATCGTTGGCGCAGTCTTTTTTGCGTTCAAGTTCTGACGCCGCATCCGTCCCAACTTTTAGGCGGAATCAAGCGCTCTGCACGAGCCGCTTGATAATGGTCTCCGCACTGGCAACTCCGACGAGTTTGCGCTTTGCGTCCACGACGGCGGCGAGATTCACTCGGGCCGCTCGTAATCGCCGGATGATTCCGTAAGCAGGGTCGCGGTCTCCCGCGACAACGATCCGGCGAGTGTAGCGGCGAAGCGGCCCGTGCGGCTCGCGGTCGAACAAAATATCAAAGACATTGACGAGACCGAGCGCGTGCCCATCGGAAATGACCGGCAGCCGATTGACGCCGTGGGCGGCGCTGAGCGCGAGCACTTCTGGAACCGGGGTGTTCGGTCGCACCGTCACCGCCTGATCGAGCGGCACCATCACGTCACGGGCGCGGATGTGACGGAAATCGACGACGTTGTGGATCATCGCGCGCTCGGCCGAAGTCAGGGAGCCTTCGCGTTCGCTTTGCACGGCGATCTGCTTCAATTCTTCGCGCGCCGCGAAGAGACGCGGCTGGTCAGTCGAGCGACGCCGCGGGAAAATGACGGCGCCGAGTCCTTCGCCGAGCTGAAGAATCGGCCAAAGTAAAGTGGAGGTTGTCTCGAGCACGCCCGCGAGCGCGGCGAGGGCACGAAACGGAAAGCGACGGAAAAGGGATTTCGGCAAAATCCCGAGCAGGAAAAGATAAACTGGCAACGCGAACAGGATGGCAGCGAGAAAGCCGGTATAACCCAGCCACTCGACGAACAATTTCGTCAGCAAGAGCAACGCGACGATGTCGGCCATGTTCGTGATCAGCAGCACGGTCACGAGCAGCCGTTCCGGTTTTTTCAGAAGCCGATTCAACCGGAGCGCGGCTGGTTTCCTGCGTTTGACATGATGGCGCAGCCGAACCGGATCAATCGAGAGCAAGCCCGCTTCGATTCCGCTAAAAAAGAACGAGACCGTCCAGGCGCAGAGAATCAGGAGAACGGTGATCATGTTTCGAGCGCCATCGCGTCGCCGCTTTCCGGGCCGCCGTTCACGCACGTAGTTTTCTCGAGCAACAACTCCTCGATCCGTTTGCGCGCGGTCCGGCGAACGGTGATGGCGAGCCGTGGAATCTCCAATTCGGTTCCCGATGGCGGGAGATAACCGAGCCGGTTGAAAACAAATCCACCGATCGTGTCGAGTCCGTCAGCCTCGATCTCGAAACCGAGGTGCTCGCTCAAGTCGTCGAGCCGGGCATTCCCGCTCACGAGAAAACGGCCATCGGTCAGCGGTTCAATGTAGAGATCCGCATCGCCCAGGGGCGCGGCATCGCTCATGATTTCTTCGACGATGTCGGCGAGGGTGATAATTCCTTCGGTTCCGCCGAACTCATCGACAACGATCGCGAGCCCCTGCGGGTGCGACAAGAAACCACGCAGCAAGTCCATCGCCCGCATTGTTTCCGGCACGTAAAACGGTGCGATCAGCCGTTCGCTGTAAGGAAGCGAGGAGTCGAGGAGAAAGCTTTTCACGTCAACGATACCGACGATTTGATCCGGCGTTTCCGCATAAACGGGCACACGGCGATGCCGTTTTGCCTTCAGTTGCGCGATCGCCTCTGCATTCGTCAGGTCGTCGGGGAGCGCAAAAGTGTCCACGCGCGGCGTCATGCAATCCTTGGCTGTCTTGTCGCCGAGTTTGATGATTTCCTGAATCATCTCGCCCTCGACCTCGTGGAGCGTTCCCTCCTCCTCGCCGATTTCCACCAGCGTCTCCAATTCTTCGTCGCTCAGTTTGGGCCGCGTTTTCAGGTGTGCCGGCATAAAGCGATTCACCACCGACGCGCTCGCTCGCTCCAGCACATCACCGGCGCGGTCGAGGAGAGGCACCGTCGCTTTGAGTGTGAAGACGCCGATTTTCGAGAGCCGATAGGGCGCGGTCAGCGCAAGCAATTTCGGCACGAGATCGCAAAACAAAGCCACGAGCGCGAAAATAACGATCGCCGCCACCCATTGTGAAACGCGACCGGCGAGTGGTCCTTGCCAGACGAGCACGAGGCAAAGAACGACGAGCGGCACTTTCACGAGCGCGTCGCCCAGCAGGAGAACATTCAGAACGCGGCGCGGATTGTCGCGGAAGAGCTGGAGGAACTGCGCGAGCGAGGGATGCTGCTCATCGAGCCGCTGCAATTGGTGCGGCTTGAGCGAGAAGAGCGCGGTCTCCAGCCCCGAGAACAAGGCGGAACAAAAGATCAGGAGACCAATGACAACCAGGAGAATCGAGAGCGCCAACAGCGTCATTTCGCAGTCCCGCCGCCGTCACTTGACTGGTGGTGCTCCTGAAAAATTGACGGTCTTCGTTTGCCCATCCAGTAAGGGAACATGAAGCTAAAACGGCGATGAGCAAAGGGGAGAGGATCACGCGATTCGTGGAAGAACTCGCGGGAGGTGCGCACTCCGACGGCAGCGAGGTTTCCCAAAGCCCTTTTTATCGCGGCTACTTTCAGTGCTGGAACGCGCAGCAATATTACGAGGCGCATGACGTCCTTGAGCATCTTTGGCTCCGCACAACCTCGGCCGACGCGAACTTCTTCAAGGGATTAATTCAAGGCGCCGGTGCTTTCGTGCATCTGCAAAAGCAATTTCAACATCCTACTCATGCCAAACATGGCAGGCGCCTCGCTCCCGCGCGCCGTTTGTTGCGACTGGCCGCGAGAAACCTCGCACCCTTTGAACCGGTCCGGCATGCATTCGACGTGGCAGCGTTCCAGATCCTTCTCGCGCGCTACGCTCAGACGCTAAGCGATTCCGAGCTTCGCATAAATCCCTGGTCGCCGGACGATGCGCCGACACTTTCTCTCCTTCACTGATCAGCTAATCGCGATCCGAAATTCGCGAGCAACTTTTTCGGAAGCCCCCGTGCGGTGATCTCTCCGGCTTCGAGGACGATGACCTCATCGCAAATAGCGATCGCCTCCGCGGGATCATGAGTCACATAGAGAATCGGGACGCCGAACTCGGAGTGGAGAGCGGTCAGCCGTTTCAGGATTGACGCCTTCAATTGTGAGTCGATCCCTGTGAGTGGCTCGTCCAGCAGAAGCAGTTTCGGCGTGCTCAGCAGGGCCCGCGCAATCGTCACCCGCTGCTTTTCTCCGCGAGAAAGCGAACGCACATCGCGTTCGAGCAATTCCGTGATTTGCAAAAACTGAGTGACGTGCTCGACGCTAAACGTTCCCGACGCTTCTCCGTCGTTCCATCCGTAGAGAAGGTTTCGGCGCACCGGGAACTGCGGGAAGAGTGTGTCGTCCTGCGGCACGTAACCAATCCTCCGTCGCCGAATCGAGAGGTGAAATCCGCGCGCGGTGTCGTTAAAGATCATGCCGTCAAACCGCACGAGGCCGATGGCTGGCGTCCGCAATCCGGCGATTGTTTCCAAGAGCGAAGTCTTGCCCGCTCCCGAGGGTCCGAAAATCGCCGTGCGTGCCGCGTTTAATTCTAGATTTAGCCGCAGGATAAACGATGTCAGCGGGAGCTCGATGCCGCAGAGTTCGAGCCTCATCGGATGGCTGGCCGCAGGAGCCGCTCGCTAATCCAGACGGATCCGAAAGCGATTGCGACGCAAACAATCAGGAGCCGGTAAGCTGACGTGTCATCACCCAGCTGGACCGCTTCGTAGATGCGAAGCGAGAGTGTGGACGTCCTGCCCGGAATATTTCCCGCGACCAGGATGGTGGCGCCGAATTCACCCACGGCCCGCGCGAAAGCAAGCAGCACGCCGGCGGCGAGCGCTCGCGCCGCCAGCGGCAACGTGATCGTGAAAAACACCCGTGTCTCGCGCGCCCCGAGAGTGCGTGCGATCTGCTCCAGGCGCTGATTCACGCCTTCGAAGCCAACTCTCGCGGACCGGACAAGCAGTGGAAATGACATCACCGCTGCCGTCAGCACGACCGCGCGCCAGGTGAACACAATTTCGACGCCGAATTCTTCGTGCAGAAATTGACCGATGACGCCACGTCGACCGAAAAGCTTGAGCAACACGAGCCCGGTCGCGACCGGTGGAATCACGAGTGGTAGCGTTACAAGCGTCTCGACAAACGTCTTCCCTGCCCAGTCTCGGCGGGCAAGCAGCCAGGCGACGCCCAAACCAACCGGAAGAATTAGCGCCGTGCTGAGTGCGCAAACGCCAAGTGTGAAGCGGACGATCTGCCACTCGGCTGGCGCGAGCCACATGGGCTCAACGCTTCACGACAAAACCAAATTTCTCAAACACGTGCAACGCGGCTTCAGATTCCAGATATCGGAGAAATTTTTCGGCAGCGCTCCTGTTCTTTGACTCTCGCACAAGCGCGACTGGATACGCGATCTTCGGTCCGGTGTCGAAGGGTACGCTGAAGACCACCTTCACCTTCTTCGAAATGTTCGCATCAGTTTTGTAAACGAATCCAGCATCCACGTTCCCCGACTCGACGGCTGCCAAAGCGGCGCGCACATTTTCGGTCGGCACTATTTTCGATTGCAGTTTTTCCCATATGCCGGCCGCGGTCAGATACTCGCGCGTGTAGATTCCCGCCGGAACGCTTTGCAAATTTGCGATCGCGATGCGTTCCACTTTTTCATCGAGTTGATCGATCGCGCCGATTTGCAGGGCGGAATCGCTCGGCGCCACAAGCACGAGTGAGTTCGAGAGAAGATCGCGGCGCGTTTCCGGCACGATCAGGCCCACGTTTTGCAGCAGATTCATCTTCTCTTCATCGGCGGAAAGAAAAATATCGGCCGGCGCGCGTTCCTCGATCTGACGAGCGAGAACGTTTGAGGCAGCGAGGTTAAAACTGATCCGATCGCCGTTCGCCCGCTCGTAGTCGCCTGCAATCTCTTTCAGCGCGTCGGTTAGACTGGATGCGGCGAAGACCTGCACTTCGCTGGCGCGGGCGGTTGAGATCACCTGGGCCACGAGCAAAATCCATGGGAGCAGACGCACGGTTTAAAAGATGGCCGCGCTTTCACTTTCTGCGACTGCTATTAATGTGCGGGTGAAGTGGCTCATTCGACGACAACTGAGCAAACGGTAGCGCGAACAGGCAATCGACTCGCGCAGGAAAAATCTCCCTACCTGCTCCAGCACGCCGATAACCCGGTCGATTGGATGCCATGGAACGAGGATGCATTCGCAAAAGCGCGCCGCGAGAACAAACCCATTTTTCTCTCGATCGGCTACTCGACCTGTCATTGGTGCCACGTCATGGCGCATGAATCGTTCGAGAATCAGGAGACGGCGGAAATCATGAATCGCGAGTTCGTGAACATCAAAGTGGATCGCGAGGAACGGCCGGATGTGGACCGCGTTTACATGACCTTCGTGCAGGCGACGACCGGTGGCGGTGGCTGGCCCATGAGTGTCTGGCTAACACCGGATCTGAAGCCGTTCGTTGGCGGAACCTATTTTCCGCCCGAGGACCGCTATGGACAGCCTGGATTCAAAAAGGTGCTGGAGCGGATCGCCGGCGCCTGGAAGCAGGATTACGAGAAAATCGCGGAGCAGGGGACAAGAATCCTGGCCGCGCTTCAGGAAGCTCAGATGGGCGGTAAAAGCGAAGCCGGCGAGCTCGGTGCCGGTGCGATCGAAGCCGCTTACCAGCAGATTGCGCGCACCTACGATCCGCATGAAGGCGGTTTCGGCGCTGCCCCGAAGTTTCCGCGCCCATCCGTTTTCAACTTCCTTTTTCGGGTTTACGCGCGGGATGTGGCGCAAGTTTCCAACTTGCGAAATCACGCGAACGCAATTTCGAAAGTTGCGCCGCAGCCAGAGCACGCGCTCGAGATGGCACTCTTCACGTTGCGGAAAATGGCTGCAGGCGGCATCCACGATCATCTTGGCGGTGGTTTCTCCCGCTACTCTGTCGATACCTGGTGGCACGTCCCGCATTTCGAAAAAATGCTCTACGATCAGGCCCAGCTTGCCATCGCTTACCTCGACGCATTTCAGATCACGCACGATCGTTTTTTCGAAAACGTCGCGCGTGGCATTCTCGATTACGTGCTTCGTGACATGACCACACCGGACGGCGGCTTTTTCTCAGCAGAAGACGCTGATAGTGAACTCCCGGTAGCGGCGGTCTCTGACCGCCGAAGAGAGCGCGCTGAAACTGGCGACAAGAAGGCCGACGGAGTCGGCGCTTATAGAGATTCGCTACAGAAGAAAGCCGAAGGCGCATTCTATGTCTGGACGACACAGGAGATCGACGCTGCGCTCGGAGATTCGGCAGCCATCTTCAACTACGTCTACGGCGTCGAAGAGAATGGCAACGCGCCAGCCGGCAGCGATCCACACGGAGAGTTCACCGGCAAAAATGTCCTGATTGAGCGCCACGATGCCGCGGCCGCTGCCGAACATTTTGGCAGACCAGAAGAAGAGGTGAAGCGCCTGCTGCAGGAATCCCGCGCCAGGCTCTTAACGATTCGTGTCCAACGTCCGCGTCCGCACCTCGACGACAAAATCATCACCGCGTGGAATGGCCTTATGATCTCGGGTTTCGCGCGCGCTGCCCAGGTGCTCGGCGACCCCGATTATCTCCATGCTGCTGAACGGGCCGCGTCTTTTGTGCGTAATGACTTATTCGATCAGGAACGTGGTGTTCTCGTCCGCAATTATCGCGAAGGGCGTAGTGCGACCGACGGTTTCGCCGATGATTATGCATTCGTTATTCAGGGACTGCTCGATTTGTATGAGGCCTCCTTTCATGTCGCCTGGCTGAAGTTCGCGCAGCAACTCCAGGAGACACAAAACCGGCTGTTTTGGGACGAAGAGAGCGGCGGTTACTTCGGCGGCGCCGGGACCGACGCCAGCATTTTGCTGCGGATGAAAGAGGATAACGACGGCGCGGAGCCAGCGGCGAGTTCGGTTGCGGCGCTCAACCTTCTACGCCTCGGTCAAATGCGCAATGACCGCGAGCTCGAAGAGCAAGGACGGAAAACGATCAGTGCCTTTATCCGGCAGATCGATCATTTCCCGAGCGCGCTGCCGCAAATGCTGGTCGCGCTCGATTACTCACTTACGAAACCAAAGCAGGTCGTCATTGCCGGCACTCGGGGCGCTCCCGACACGCGCGCGTTGCTGGACGAGGTGCATCGACATTTCATTCCGTGCAAGGTCCTGCTCCTCGCGGAGGGTGCTGAAGCGCAAAGCTATCTGGGCGAACGGACCGAAGCTCTGGCTGCGATGCATCCAATCGCGGGAAAGGCGGCCGCCTATGTATGCGAGAATTTCACTTGCCGCGCGCCGGTGACCAACGCCGCAGCTTTGCGCGAACTGCTTTCCAAGTAGCAGCCGGCATCGGGATCGCTTTGCGGTCCGAAAGAGGCGCTCCGCTGCAATCCGAGCGGTCACCTCGATCGGCCCTTCTGGGGAGCACAGGCCGCTGCCCGGTCGCGCCGGACCGCTGGCCCGGTGCATTCTGAGGCGCGTTGTGATCTCTCGAGCTTCCCTGGAAAAGACATCGATCGAAGGTTTCCGGCGAGCCGTCGAAAACTACAGGCCAGCGGCCTGTGCTCCCCAGAGCCTCGCGCTACCTTCCGGGATTGTAGGCGAAAGATTGCGCTCGTAAATTGACGCGGAGTTCGGAACAGAACGCGATCATGCAAGCCTTCGAGAGCGACATAACGATCAACGTGATCGCCTCGATCATCGCTTCGGGCATTCTGCTCGGCGGCGGGTTTCTCTGGGGGAAATACAAAGAGCGACGGCGTTTTGGAAAACGTTTGGAGGAGTACGACTTCTACCCATACGCGATCAATCACGACAATTTTCCGGAACTCAGTTTGAAGGATTTTCGGCTTGGCATGCACTACTTCCTTAAGAACAACGACCCGACCGCAGCGCGTCAGTTGATCTTTATCGGAGAGCAAAACAACGTGCGCCCTCAGCTCGAGCCGACCGAACAGAAGGTCTATGCCAGATTGTTCGACAGATACGATGGGAAGAAAATCGCCGATGATACGAGCGACTATCTAGAAAACTTCGCGCGTATTGTTCGGCTGCTGGGCAAATCATTTCCTAATCTCGGCATTGAAATTCTGTTGCACGATTTGTCCAATCCATCGCGCTCGCTCGTGGGGTTGGAGAACAACGTGACCGGCCGCAATCTGCGCGACGGGACGACCAATTTGGTGATCGATCTGAAGAAGCGTCAGCTCTTGCACGAGGACAAACTCAACTACGAACTGAACATCGGTGCGCGAAAATTTAAGTGCACGACGATCCCGATCATCCGCAAGGAATATGGCGTGGTCGGCGCGGTCTGCATCAATGTGGATGCGAACTATTTGACGGAGGAAGTGCTGGCTAGTGCAGAAAGGGTCCGGTCTTTTTTTGAGGCGTTCTGCCGCACAGAAATTCAGCTGGATGAAAATATCCTGAGCCGGGATGAATATGCCAAGGCGCTGAAAGGCAAGCGGCACTTCCGCGACGAGCGGGTCTAGCGCTTTATCCGCGGGCGCCTAAACCTGGCCGGCCGGTTGTAAGCCGGTCTTGTGATAAGTAACCAGGCGAAAGCCCCACTCGATCAGAGTCGTGATCGATGGGTCGGTGGTTTTCTTACCGTTTAGAAATGTGACGAGCTTCTGTTTCAATTCGTTCTGCAAAGCGTGCTCATCGAGAATTTCGAAGATCTCCATCGAAAGGAGCCAGTCGCCCGGGTGCTCGGATTGCTGCGTCTCCCAGATTTCGCCGAGACGCTCGAATCCGATTTTCCGGTCCCGAATGTCGCGCACCTGCGCGTAAAGATTCTCCAGCCGTCTGCGCTTTGCGTCGGATGGCGTTTTGATCGTCCGCTGACGGGGGACGAGGGCGACCTGATTGTAAGCATCCTTGTCCGCCGTGCCGTTGAAGACCGAGCTGATGCGCTCGCCAATTGCAACATCGAACGTTCCCCAACTTGGTTCGAACAAGATCCGATCACCGTATTTGGCCGTGCAATCGGTGAAGCTGACGACGAGCGCTTTTCCGTCTCGATGGAGAATGTTTTCCACCTTTCCAGCGATGACAACTCCGCTAGCAAATTCCAAGCGTGCTTCTTTTCCGTGGGCGATGCCCAGTTTCTCCAGCTCCGTCAGACTGAGAAGTTCTGGGGCCTTGTTCAAATCCTTCCAGCGCCCAATCGGCGAGCCAAAGCCGCTCGCATGGTAATCACGCCCATGACCGGCAAGTTCTTTCCCCTTATACGCGAGCGCGCTCGGTCCCGAGGTCCGCACCACGATTAATGCCCCATCCGCGTCAGTAATTTTATCGGCGAACACCCCCGTCAATTGAAGACCGGACGAAAACTCGCAAGTGGCGACGTTGCTGCATTCGATCGCTTTCTCGATTCCTTCTAATCCGCCTACGCAGAAGGCCATCATGCTCGCGAATTGTTCGAGGACTTCACCGAGTTGCTCGAAATTGCGCGTGACGAAAAGCTGCGGTTGTTTCGTCGTGATATCGAAGGGCACGTTCTGCGCGTCGATTGAGTACGGCACCTTTTTCACGTTCGGTTCGAGACACGTGACAGATTCGCCGATCGAAGAGAGCAGACCGGCGCCGTAAATTTTTGGATTCTCGAGCTCGCCGATAAGACCGTATTCGACCGTCCACCAATGGAGACGCGAGAGCAGCGCCATCTCTGAAGGCTGTCCCAGATCGGCCTGGCGTTCTTCCACGAGTTTCGTCGCCCTTTCCAGCTCCTGCGGGTCGGTATTCGGCTGCTCTTTTAAGATCGAAAGGTTCCGAATGGCCTCGTAGAGCTCGAAATCTTTTTTCGACGACATGGCCTTCGCGCCGATCTCCCCGAAGCGCTGGAGATAATCGGCGTATTCGCGATCGACGATGATCGGAGCATGACCGGCGGCTTCGTGCACGATGTCGGGCGCGGGTGTGTATTCGATGTGATTGATCTGGCGCATGTCGCACGCGA
The DNA here is from genome assembly GCA_038232335.1 of Chthoniobacterales bacterium. Classification (GTDB taxonomy): domain Bacteria; phylum Verrucomicrobiota; class Verrucomicrobiia; order Chthoniobacterales; family UBA10450; genus JACCXL01. The sequence goes on along the minus strand of JBBSIA010000001.1, from coordinate 43,779 downwards.
TCACGAGGACGCGGTAGGCTTGGAATTCCATGAACGCGGCTGGAGGAATGAAGCCGTCCACCGCCACCGCTCCCCAACCGATTTTCGCGAGGATCTCGTTCATCTCCTCAATGCGCGGAATTCGCTCAAACGAAATCCCCGTTTCGAGCAAACCCTGAAAGTAAAGTTTGTGGGCGTATTCGCGCAGAAAGTAAGCGTTCTGGCGCATGATGAAACGCCAGACTGCATGATCGATCGGCGTGTAATCGTCATAGCGCTGATCGACGGCGAACTGCAGCAGATGCTTCGGCAACGCTGCGACCGCGGCGTTGCTGGTTGAGATGCCGTTTGAATTCATCGCCGGAGCTGCTGCGCGGACGATTTTAGAATACGAAGGAATGCGCCTCAGATCAAGCGTATTCCGGGTCGTGGTACCGTTTCTACCACTGCCTGTTCCGGGGTGATGTGCGTTTTCAAAGTCGGTGGGCGGGGTCGCGTCCTCCATCCGTCATTCCGAGCGCAAGTCGAGAGATCCCGTGACGCTACCTTGAAGCTTAATCACGCAAAGAAATCCGGCTGCGCCCTCGAACTCCGTTTACCGAACGCTTTAGCGGTTAGGAATGATGTCCGGAACTGTAGATTGGGAATTTCAACTGCCGCCGGGATCGGGCGGGTGCGTTTGTGTTCAACCTTCGGGCGAATAAGTTTCCGCGTGAATGGTGTTTTGCTAGGAGACGTAACCGAAGCGCCCTCGCTAACTCCAGAGATCTCTGGTTCCGATGCGCCTGCGTTGTCGTCTCATGACTTCGTTCGGCAGCCGGTGCTATGGCTGAATCTCTTTTGCCTGGACGCGCCGTTGGTCGCGATCAGCTGGCAGTGGATCTTCGCGCGGACCTTCCACATTCAACTCCGCTGGCACGAATGCGCAGCGCTGTTTCTCACGGCGTGGCTCATTTACCTGGGCGATCGATTCCTGGATTCGCTTTCGCTAGGTCTCGGAGCGCCAACTTCACTCAGGCAGGATTTTTGTTTGCAGCATCATCGGCCGTGGATCGCTTTGCTTGCCGCAATTGGAGCAGTCGATGCGTGGCTGATTTTGCATTTGGACTGGGTCACGTTATCGGCCGGAGTGCCGCTCGGAATTGTGGTGCTCTTTTATCTCGGTTTCAATTGGCTGGGTCACTTGTCTCGAACAATTCCGGCCAAGGAAGTCACGATCGGCAGTGTCTTCGCAGCCGGCGTGGTGCTGGTGCCGATGATTCGAAATCACGCGCTCAATCTTCCATCAATTTACGCGTGCCTCGGTTTCGCGGCGCTCTGCTCGCTGAATTGCATCTGCATCGCACGCTGGGAATGCCACCTCGATCAGGCGCAAAGCAAAGATTCGATCGCGACCCGTTGGCCGAGGCTGTTACGTCATATTGCCGGCTCGGCAGTCGCCCTCGCGGCCCTAACATTAATTATTGCTCCCTTCTATCCAGTCGCCAGTGCCCTTCTTCTCTGCATCGCGTCCAGCTCCATCCTGCTGGCTCTGCTCGACCGCACCGGCATTTCACTCAAGGGTGATCAACGCGTCGCACTGGCTGACCTCGTCTTATTAACCCCGCTTCTCGTCCTACTGATCAACGCCGCGTGAATTTCGACGGGCTCGCCCGCTCGTATCGGCTGCTCGAAACAGTTTCGTTCGGCAATGCGCTGCAACGCTGCCGCACGACACTGATTCCGGCGCTGACAACTCCTCGTCGCGCTCTTATTATCGGCGAGGGGGACGGGCGCTTTCTCTGCGAGTTCCTTCGCCATCATCCGAGTGCTGAAGTTGATTGCATCGACCTGAGCGCGCGCATGCTGGAGCTGGCGCAAGATCGTGCGGCGCGCGAGGTGCCGGTGTCGCGCGGCCGCGTGCGTTTCATTCAGACGCCGATCGAAACCTGGCGGGCGGAGCCGCCTTACGATCTCATCGTTACACATTTTTTCCTGGATTGCTTCGAGCGCGCTGCGGTTGCAAAGATTGTCGGCAAACTTGGCGCATCCGCCGCCCCGAATGCAGAATGGCTGCTGGGAGATTTTCGAATTCCGGATCGGATGGCAGCGCGATGGCACGCGCGTTTATGGCTCTCCCTTATGTATGGGTTTTTCGGGGCTGTGACGAACATTGAGCCTAGACAGCTTGTTGATCCCACGCCCCATCTGCGCGCGAATGGTTTCATCTGCGCTCAATCGCGGATCTCCCACTTCGGAATGTTGAAAGCCGAGTTGTGGCACCGAACGCCCACGAACACGTTCCGGGCGCGTTCTCCGGCTACTCGCCTTTGCGAGTGTCCAACGGGGTGCGGCGTGCACGTGTAATTCGCAGCAAAATCCAGGTCACGATCGCCAGCGCGATTGCCCAAGGCGCCAGAAAAGCGACCGCGACGCCGATCATGCGGACGCTCCACATCAAGGCTGATGCGCCCTGCGCCAGCGTCCGCCGCAGCGTCGCGATGATGCCGGTTTCTTCCGAGACAATGTTGCCCTGGCTGTAAACCTGGATGGAAACATCGGCGGGCGCGTTCGCCTCATCTGTCTGCTCACCAGTGCGGTCCTGCCGGGTCACACTCACGTTCTCTAGCTTTCCGAGCGCACCGAGCGACTCCAACAATCCAGTGTAATTCCTCATTGGAACTCGCAGCGAAACATTCGCGGTTTCCCGCCCATTCGGATTGCGAGAAAAGGAGGAGCTGCGGATGCGTCCATTTGCCTTCTCGGCGATCTCGCGAAGCCGACGCACATTCTCGTCCACCGTCTCGGTGCGAATCCTGAGTGTTGTTTGCTGTAACGCCTGCTCTTGTTCATCGCGCGAAATGGTGATGTTGAGTTCCACTTTGTCGCGCTCGGTCTTCGCGTTTTCCGACATCCCGGTGCCACCCTGAGCCACCCGCTCGGTTTGCACCTGGAAATTCTCCACCCGTCCCATTCCTTTCACTCGCGCGATCACGGCGTCGCTTTCCTCGGGCGCGATCAAGATGCTCAGCCGCGCTGAAACGCGACCGGAATTATCGCGGTCTAGCTGCGCATTCGTGATCTGCGTTTTGAGAGACGCCAGCGCTTTGATGTCATTGTAAATCTTTTCCACATTGGGCGAATACAACGCCAGCTGCGCGCGCTCTTTCAACAGGAAGGCCGCCGGAACGTTCATATCCTTTTCTGCCAGGGCGATCGTCACGGTCGCGAACTCCACCTGCGCATCCATAAACTTCAGCCCTCCCTGCATTTGCTCGATTTCCTCCCGGACGCGACCGAGTTCCTTTTCCACCGCCAGTAAATCAGCGACGTCGTTGCTCTTCGTCTTCAGCATCTCGATCAGGCGCTGCTCCATGACGCGCGCATTTTTCAGTCGCGCATCCGTGTCGAAATACTGCTTCGTCACATCTTCGCTCCCGAGTGTCTGATTCTTCAGCTCGCCGACGCCGCGCAGTTTTTGCAGGAAATGACCGAGGTTTTCTGGAACCACTTTGACCACGACGTTGCCGCGCAATTTTCCGTTCGCCTGCTTCTTCGAGCTGCTGGTGGCGATGTAGCCGCGCTCTTCGTTTGCGAATCCGGTGATCTTTTGCACGGCCACATCGAAACTAACGATCTCGAGCTCGACCTGCGCGTTGCGAATTAGTTTCCGATTGTCCGTGACTGAAGCAGGCGATGAGCTGGGTCCAACTTCGTCTGCTCTCGGCATGTTCGAACTGGTAACGATTGTTCGCTCCGCTTCCGTCTCCTGGGACGGCCGCACTTCATCTCTCGCCTGCTTCGCATTTTGAGCATCTGCCATTGCTTTCTTGCTGCGCGGCTCCAGCGGTGCCGTCTTTAATGCGTCAGCCCGGAAGCTATCTCCGCCGACCGGCGCCGGCTGCGGCTCCTGCTCGACAGTCACCCCTGCAGGCTCCGATGCTGGTTCTTTCGCCGCCGATGCTGATGTGAACGAGGTACTGGTGGACTTCTCAAGACGGTTGGAGGCTCGGCTCAGGCCTGAGAGAGTTTGACGTGTTTCCCCGGGGAACCTCTCCTCGTTAGTCACCATCCGCCCCACCTGCACAAGTGTCAGCAGCACCGCGGCGGCCGCAGCGAGCTGTGCCGATCGAGTCCGCAGCAAGTCGGCAATGAGCGAGAGAATGCCGGGCGTTCGTGCGCTGGCGCCGCGGCGAAAGCCAGAGAGCATCCGCTCTTCAAATGCCGGATCCGCCTTTTCCTCCGCAAGTGTCTCATTCAGCAGCTTGTTCATGGCATGTTCTTCCTTTTGGAGGCTGCCGCACGTCGCGCAGCCTGCGAGATGCGCTTCGAAGGACGCGCGTTCGTTAGGCGAAAGCTCGTCGTGCACGTCAGCTGCGAGCCACCCTTCGATCTCTTCGTGTATTGTGGGCATACGATTATTTGGCGGCGGCGAGTAATGGCCGAAGATTTTTGCGCATCGTTTGCAGCGCGCGCCCGAGGATGCCTCGAAGCGCGCCCTCGGTGATGCCGAGCGTGCGCTCAATCGTCTTGTAATCCATGGCTTCAAAGTAGCGGAGCGTGAGCGCCATCCGGTGCAGCTCCGGCAGCCTGGCCAGCGCAGAAAGCACCTGATGATTCGTAAGCCCCTGCTCGCGCTCCCGGTCTGAGCTGATTGCTGCGGAATCGATGTCTTCGTCCAATTCTGACGTGAGTGGAACGCTGCGCCGAGGGCGAGCAAGATCACGCGCGCGATGCCGGGCGATGGCCCCCAGCCACGCCGGAAGTTTCTCCGGATCACGCACGCGCCAGCGCGATTTCCATGCTTTGATCAATGCATCCTGCACCACGTCTTCGGCTTCTTCTCGGTTCTGCAAGATGCCATAGGCGATCGCAAAGAGCGGACGACTTTGGGCGCGGATGATCATTTCGAAGGCATCGCGATCGCCGTGAATGGCCGCCCGATAAGTCTCGCGTTCAGTCGCATCCATCTGGTCGATCTAACAGCCTAGACGTGCGACTTGGCGATTCCGCGCGAATTTTCTTTCTGTTGCGGCGGTCTATGACTGCCGAATGATGTCAACCAAAGCCATACCGCAGCAACGCCCGGGTGTCCTCGAAGACCGAAATCCGGCTCTGATCGAGCATCGCTGCTGTCCCTGCGACTAAACACCGTCATCCCGAGCGCAGTCGAGGGGTCCCGTCGCGTAACCTGCAAGCTCTGCCACGGAACCCATCGACTCCGCCTTAACTACTGCCGAAGGCGCACGACTGCCGCGCCTCCCTTGCCAAAGTCCAGCTCGCGAAATCCTTCGACGCCGAAGCGTTCCGGGCTCAGGATGACAGCGAGGCCGCGGTAGCGATCAAAAAATCGAGACCACGTTGCCAATCGTGACGAGCTTTTTCACACGCGCCGCGTCCCAGTTCGCGGTGCGAATGCAACCATGACTGCCGGCCCGGCCAATCGTCTCCGGATTGTTCGTGCCGTGAATTCCGATCCCGGGTTTGTTCAATCCCATCCAGAGAATTCCCACGGGATTGTTAGGCCCGGGCGGCAGATTGAAGAAATCGCTCGTGCGCACTCCATGATAAAGCACGCCCTCATCGTGTCTGAACCAGGGCAGGGTCGCGACGCCGAGAATCTTCCACGTTCCCAGCGGTGCCGGCAATGTCTTCGAGCCGGGGGTGATGGGAAATTCGGCGACAAGCTGCGGCCCATCGTGGATTTCGAGGAAACGCTCTTTTGTGTCGATGTAAACTTGTCGCCTGGCAAAGGCGGGATTGTCCGGAATGAACGCTTCCGTGAGCTTCTCGATTTCGAACGGCAGCACGTTCGGCACCTTGACCACGTCGCCCGGTTTCAGTTCTTCCATCTTCAGACTCGGATTGAGTTTTCGGATGTAATCCTCGGCCGAGTGATACCGCTCGGCGACGAGTTCCAGTAAGGAGCCATAGGGCAGCGCCTTCAATTTGGCCTGCTCCGATGGTTTCGTCGCCGTTGGTCCGACGAACTTCAGCGCCTCGGGCGTGATCGTGAAGGTCGTGAAAGTCTGCGGCACCTGGTCCAGGAGCCAGCCATTGACCGCGCCGGTTTGCGGCATGGCGTGCGCGCGTTTGTACGCGACGAGCGCCTTGCGGAAAAACTCGCCCATCTTCCCGTCGATTTTGCCCGGACCGAAGTCGTTGTTATCGAGAAAAATCTGGAGGCGTGTGCTGGTCTCCTCATCGTAGTACGGCATCGCGACGAGGGGTCTCGAGTATTCCGTGCGTGCCGGTGAAACAGAAGACACCGGCAACGCTTTCCGGACCTCCTGTGCGGCGATGGCGCCGCAAACCCCGAGCGCCACGATCGCGAAAACTATCCCTTTCATTTGGTCGCAAGTATTCGGCTGCAAATGCTTTTGATGCAAACAACTCCGGCGTGTGGCGACGCACTGCGCGCAGTGGGCGCGTACTTAGCGATTTGCGCCGACCGGGAACATGACGCGTTCCGGCGCGGCATTGAGCGCGGCGAGAAGCTTCTTGATGGGCCGCGTCTTCACGCCGCCAGCCTCCGCGGCGGGACGACATAACGCACGCTCGCTTCAGCCAGGTGTTCTCGTTCACCCGGAAGATAACGCGCGGCCTCTCGTTGACCTCCAGTTCGTCACTGGCGTTCTCGCGAGCAATTCGCGAAAGCCTTCACGCGTTCCATCATGGTTTCGCCGCGTTCTTCCTCTGCGAGGCGCTGGGTTTATGATCCCGCGGGCAACGTCCTCAACCTCACCACCCCGGAGACGAACCCGTCGGCCGTTCTGGCAGCGGCGAAAACCTACGACCAGATGAACCGTGTTCGGACCGCCAAAGATCCAATGGGCCGCACCACGACCTTTGGCTACTGTCCTTGCGGCGCTCTCGAGAGCGTCACTGATGCCAAAGGGCAGATCACGACCATTGATCATTACCTCAATGGTCTGGACTCGAAAAAGACCTACCCGGGCGGCAGCTATCAATCGTACATTTACGACGAATGTCAATCGTCTCACTGACCGGCGCACCGTCAATGGCACGGTGCAGAGGTTTGGCTACGACGTGCGGGACCGGGTGACCTCGATGACCTGGAGCAACAGCATCGACTGGAACAACTTCACATATAAGGACGATAACAGTCTCGCGACCGCCAATAACACCTACAGCAACATCACTCGAGGCTACAACAATACTGGCGAACTGATTTCCGAGACCCAGGACCTGTCGGGTTGCCCGGATCGGATACAACGTGGACGAGATCCTGATGCGGGGTGATTACGTCGTTGCGCCGGGCGGTCAGGGTTTACTTTTACCAGCAGAATAGCATCGGCAGCGTTACCCGTCTGACCAGCTTCCAAGGCGCGGTCATCGAGGAGTACAGCTACGATGAGTTCGGTGCGCCGACGACTACCTACACCCAGGGCAACTTCAACAACCGCTTCAAAGTCACCGCGCGGGCAGAGTGGGGTCGCGCGCGGGCAGTCGGCTTCGCTCGGGATGACATGCTTACATAGGAGCTGAGTTCTAAGAGACGCTGGTTTTAATCCAGCAACGCAGCACTTCCGCAACGCTCCAGGCTTGCGCAACACAACCACGCGCGGTGTGCGGTTCTTCGGCGTCGAAAACTTCGCTGATCGTTCCGAGCCCGGCTTCGCCGAGGTCATCGGGAAATTTCGAAAGAAAATGACGAGCCTCGCGGTGCTGACCTGGATGCACCTTCAGCCAGGCATCGATGAACGGGCCGATCAGCCAGGCCCAGACGGTGCCCTGGTGATAAGCGGCGTCACGGGTCCGCAGATCGCCATGATAACTGGGCTTGTAATCTGCGTTTTTCGGCGAAAGCGACCGCAGACCGACGGGCGTCAGCAATTCACTTTCAACAACCTTCATCACTGCGGGCCATCGGCTCTCTTCCAACACAGGATGATCGAGTGAGATTGCGAATAGCTGATTCGGCCGGCAAGCGGAATCAGCGTTCCCAGGGGGCGTGTCGACGACATCGTAGAGATATTCGCCCGCGGCATACCAGAAGCGTTGGTTGAACGATTCGCGCGCCCGTCGCGCATGTTCCGCGTAATGCGCCGCGGCAACGTCATCGCCGGAATCGTGCAGCCATTTTTCGAGCCAGCGCAGCGCATTGAACCAGAGCGCATTGAGCTCGACCGCCTTTCCGCGCCGCGGCGTGACCACCCAATCGCCCATCTTCGCATCCATCCAGGTGAGCTGATAACCTTCCTCGCCTTGAACGAGCAGGCCGTCGTCGGGATCGACATGGATATTGAATCTTGTCCCGCGGAGATGGTGCTCGGCGATATCGACCAAAGTCGGCAGCAGCAACTTCAATGTAATCCGGTCGTCGGTTCGCTCGAGGTACCGAGCCAAGGCGTGGAAGAACCAGAGCGTGGCGTCGGCGGTGTTGTAGAGCCCTTCTTTCTCGCCGTCGGGAAACATGTTCGGAATAAGGCCATCCCGAACGTAATGCGCGAAGGTTCGCAGGATATAGCCCGCTTCCAGGCAACGGCCCGTCGAGAGCGTCAGCCCCTCCAGACTGATCATCGTGTCCCGCCCCCAATCGGTGAACCAATGATAGCCCGCGATCACCGTCCTGACTTCATCACCAGCGGCATGCGCGCGGGCCGCTTCCTCAGCGCGCCCTGCCGGCGTGATCACAAATTGATCGCTCGCGAAGACCAGCTCCGCGGCGACACCGTCGCGCGCTTCGGGCGCCGCATCCTCCAACAAACGGGCCCGGCGTTCCCGTTCCGACGCGAGAACTGCGGCCGGACTTAAGACATCGATGATCGACCAGTTCTCCGTCGATGCCACCAGGGTGGTGGTGCTTTGATCGGCAAGCTCGGCCTGAAAAAAACCGGGACTCCAGAGATCACCTTCGTAAGCGTAACCCCGCTGTTGTTCGGTTCGATAGACGACTTGATGAATCTTCGTCGGCGCGATCGTAAACCCGAATTCGTGTCCGCAAAGCCGCATGTGGAGCGGCGGCAAATGTCCGCTCGCGGCGATCAGCTCGTAGCGGTCCTCGACGGCGGTCAGCTGATAAGGCGCCGCGAGACCTTCATCTACCGGCGCCTCGTGATGCCGAAAATGAAATGCAGGCCGCAACTCGAGGCGCGGGAGTTTTCCAATTCCTCTGACCGCGTAACTGACATGGACGGTGTTTTGCAGATGCGGCAGCAGAACTCGTTTTTCAATCGTGACCTCGCGAACCTGGTAAATCCACACCGGCATTCCGTCCTCGAGCCGGAACTCGCGCAAATATTCAGCGCCCTCCAAACTTAACTGGCCGCCAGCGCGCTCTTCCGCGCCAAGCGAGACGACGTCGCTCTCACCGAAGCGCAGAAACTCAGAGACGTGATTCCACATCACGATTCGTCCCAGCGGTGCTGGTAGCGCGGCAATCAAAAGCCCGTGATACTTCCGAGTGATTGCGCCGGAGACCGTCCCGGAAGCGTATCCACCCAGTCCATTCGTTACGATCCACTCCCGATTCAGCAGAATCTCGCGCGAGGCTTCCGCGCGATCCCATTTCATTGATCGCACCACCACCGGCTCTCTCGTCTTGCTCGATAGCTTCATGGCTTTCGCACGCGCCGGGGTTTCCGTTTTCGGACTGGGTGCAATACCACGGCTGATTCCGACGAGAGCACCCACTCGCGGCCGGCCGCCAGCGGCACCGCACCGGGTCCGCCATAACGGGGAGAGTCACTCGACCAAAGTGTATCCCAACCGTGGGCCGTCGGCGGGGCCAGCAGCGGCTCCGGGATGATCGGCAGTTCGATGCGTTGGCCGAAATTCACAATCAGCAATCGAGTTTCTGCGTCGCTGCCGAAGAAGCGTAATACGAAGCTCGAATCCGTGAGCACAGCTCCATCGACGGCGCCAATCGGTTGCTGGCGGAAGCGAGCGTCATCGTGCCGGAGGCGCAGCAAATCAATGTGCAGATCATAAAGATGCTGATTCGTCGCACGTTCGGCGAAATTCAATTTGCAGCGCGTGAACGTTTCGGGATTCGCTGGAGCCGGGAGTCTCTCCTGCGCCTCCTCCGTCGCCGCGGAAGGAAACTGCATCAGAAATTCAAATCGTCCTTTTTGGATCGCATCGCGCAGATCGGCTGACATGTCGCTGAAGAAAATGAATGGAGTGGTGGCGCCGAATTCCTGGCCCTGAAAGAGCATTGGCGTCCACGGCCCCATCAGCAGAAGCGCGGTCATGGCGCGGTATTTTCCCGGCGAAGTCTGCACTCGAACGCGCTCCCCGGAAGCGCCATTTGCAACCTGATCGTGGTTTTCAATAAAAGCGACGAACGCCTCTGGCGGCAGGCCGGCGGTTGACGTCCCGCGCCCCTTGCTCTGCCACGTGTAGTGTTGCCCTTGAAAAAGATATCCACGCTTCGCGGTGGAGATAAACTCCTGCGGCGCACCTGCGTAGTCGGTGAAATAGGCCTCGTTCCGTCCGGTCAGCGCCACGATCGCGCTGTGATGAAAGTCGTCGTTCCAAAGGCCATCGAGGTCATCGCCGCCGTCGCTCTCCGGCCTAACGAGTCTGGTCTCCTGCGGCTCGTTTTCCGCGACGAGAATGAGGGGACGCTCGCCGGCGGCAGCGCGCGCGGCACGCCCGATTGCTCCGATAATATATTCCGGCGACCGGTCGCAGATGTCCTGGGTCGCATCGAAGCGGAACCCATCGAAGTGGAATTCGTCGATCCAGTAGCGAGCGTTACTGACGAAGTACTCACGCACCGGACAGGAGTTGGGTCCGTCGAAGTTGAGCGACTGACCCCAATCGTTCGTATATCTGTCGGTGACGTAGTCGTCGGAAAACGATCCGAGATAATTTCCTTCCGGGCCAAAGTGGTTGTAAACGACGTCGAGGATGACAGCGATTCCGGCCGCGTGCGCGTCATTCACAAAACTGCGCAAGTCGTCCGGCGATCCATAGAGGCGGGTCGGCGCGAAGAGATTAACTCCGTCGTAACCCCAGCCGAATTTTCCCGCAAAGTCCGCGAGCGGCATCAGCTCAATTACGGTGATGCCGATACGCGCAAGCTCGTGCAACTGCGCTGCGGCCGCGCGGTATGTTCCTTCCATCGTGAAAGTGCCGACGTGCAACTCGTAGATGACTTGACCAGGCAGCCGAACGCCCGCCCATTTTGCGTCGCTCCAATCGAAGGCAAAAGGATCAACTACGCATGAAGGGCCCTGCGGTCCCTCGGGCTGAAAACGTGATGCCGGATCGGGATACAACTGCTCGCCCTGATCCAATCTGAATCGATAAAGGGCGTCTGGGTCCGATCGTGCCGCCCCCGAAAAGTAACCGCCAGGTTCCGCATTGAGATTGTACGATCCGCTCTCTAACACCACCTCGACGCGCTTTGCTTTCGGCGCCCAGACGCGAAAACGCGTCTCTCCATTCGGAGAAAGCTCAGCACCGATCGGGTAGCGCCGATTAACTGCCGGCCGGGCGTTTCTGTCTTTTTGTTTCACTTTCGTCATCTCGAATTCCAGCTGCAATGCGTGACGGCAATCGCTTCTGCGAAGATCGCGATCGCGCTTTTAGCATGCGCGGTTTTTTGCACGTTACACAAAATGGTTGCACACGCAGTGCCGGACGGAGGGGTGGAGAAGTTGCCACTTCTGCGGCGGATGGAGATAGATTCGAAGCCACCGAAGTATTTTCCACGGCTGTGGATTTTCCCAAGACAAACCGATCTACACTTATTTGAAAACTCGGCTGCTCGGGCGAAGAGCTTTACAATCTCTTGATGCAAAAGCTGCGAGTTTCCGATCGTCGGCTCTTTGCGGTAGTTCGGTTTTCTGCGTAATTACGAGTGTGCTTAAGCGCGCCTTGATCCTCGGTTCCATTCTCCTGGTCATCGGCAGTCACACCGAAGCGCAACTTCCCGCCCTTGACCGGACTCAACTCCCAAAAGCGCTTGAGCAGGCGGATCTCCGGCATCTGTCGTCTGGCGCACTGCTGCTTCTCAATCGCGAGAACAATCTTGTTCAGCCACCCGCGCCAGGGCCAGCAACTCCGAACGGGAGCGCTCTGGCGCAACAGGCGCCGATTGCGCTGGATCCCCGAGTGGGCGCAAACATTCGGTTGGGAGATGATCCTCCCGCTTTGCCTTTGAACATGCGCGCGCAGGCCGAGCCGCACATCGCGCGGTCGCCCGTCAATCCTGACGTTCTGGTTGCGACTTTTCAGGAGGGCCGCTTTACCGATGGCGGAGCAGTCGATTGCGGTTACTCGGTCAGCAACGACGGGGGATTGACGTGGTCTCGCGCGCTGATTCCCGGCGTCACGCAGGCTGTCGGCGGACCTTATTATCGCGCAACCGACCCAGTTGCGGGGCTTGATCTGAACAACAGAATTTTTCTCAACATTGAAGGAGCGACCGATGCGAGCTTCAACACCGGGATCGTGCTCGTCAGCAGATCGACCAATGGCGGACAAACTTTCGGCGCGCCTGCCATCGTTTACCGGCCGCCCAATTCGACCATTTTTCCGGATAAAAACTGGATGGCGATCAACACGTTTCCGGGGACCGCGACCGTGGGCCGAATCGTTGTTACCTTCACGGAATTTTTCGGGAAAGTTTCGCCGATCGCTCGCTCCTACAGCAACGATAGCGGGATCACCTGGAGCGCACCGGCATTCATCAATGGATTGGCGACAAGTTCTCAAGGTTCGCAGCCCGTTTTCCTGCCGAACGGAAAACTCGCGGTGGTGTATTGGAATTTCGGGACGAATGCCAGCCCGGGCGAGCGGATTGAGGTCGTAGTATCAAACGACGGTGGGATCACCTTCGCCACACCCAGGCTCGTGCGGCCGGCGGTCGAGTACAACGAGCCTCGCATTCGCACCGGCGGCTTCCTTCCGTCAGCCACGACCGACCGCAAACCGGGTGCAGGGGACCTCTACGTTGTCTATCAATCGATCCTGGGTGGATCGCCACGAATTCTCTTTACGAAGTCGACGGACAGCGGGTCGACCTGGACCTTTCCGATCGCAATCAGCGATAATCCTTTCGGCTCGGGCGTTTTCAATCCGGCGATCGCTGCTTCGCCCGACGGGCGAACACTCACCGTCGGGTTCTACGATCACCGAGCGAATCCGGGATCGAGCACGCTCGTCGATATGTATCTCGCGCAATCGTTTGATGGGGGCTCCACCTGGCAGCCCAACATCCGTCTGACCTCGGTTTCCACCGATGCCTCGCTCGCTCCGCTCACCGACACCGGCTACATGCTCGGCGATTATCTGGCCGTCGCGGAATCGACCACTCTCGATGTCCCCGCGATCCCGGTCTGGGTCGATACGCGCACCGGAAATCCCGATCCGTTTGTTGCGCGCGTCGGAATTGCGCCGCAGGTGAATTTCACGGCCTGGCGCGCGGCTCGTTTTTCTCTCGCTCAGATCAACAACCCGGCGTTCGGCGCAGCAGGCAGCGACCCCGACCTCGACAAGGAGGACAATCTTTCCGAATTCAATTCGGGAACCGACCCGCGCAATCCGAACTCGGTGGTGCGCAGCGCGCGACCTCAGAATATTTCCACACGCGCGTTCGTGGGCACTAATGACAGCGTTCTGATCGGCGGTTTCATCATCGGCGGTGCGCCGGGTTTATCGAGAAGAGTTCTCGTCCGCGCGATCGGTCCGTCGCTCGCGGCGAACGGAGTGCAAGGCGCTCTCGACGACCCTGTCCTCGAGCTGCACAACAACAATGTCGTTATCTTCAATGACAACTGGAAAGATTCACAGGCAGCGGCGATTCAGGCGACCGGCGCTCCGCCCACCGACGACCGTGAGTCCGCGATTCTGCAAACACTGGCCACCGGCAGGTATACTGCGCTCATGCGCGGCAAAGGCGATGCGACCGGCGTGGGCCTGATCGAGGTTTATGATCTCGAGCAAAGTTCTACGCCGCGGCTCAGCAACATCAGCGCACGAGGCGTGGTCGGCCTCGGCGACAACGTCATGATTGGCGGCTTCATTATCGGCGGAGGCTTGGGAGTGAACGGCCATGGCAGCGGGCGCGTGATTGTGCGCGGAATCGGACCGACCTTGACGCAATCCGGCATCTCAGGTGCGCTGCAGGATCCGGTGCTGGAGTTGCACAATAGCAACGGCACCCTCGTTGCCTTTGACGACAATTGGAAAGACGCGCAACAAAGCGAAATCGCGGCAACTGGCCTCGCGCCGAAAGACGATCGGGAATCGGCGATCGCGACGATTCTCGCGCAGGGCACTTATACCGCAATCTTACGGGGGCGCGACGGCACCACCGGCATCGCGCTCGTCGAAGTTTACAACGTTCCGTAGCGCTCCGGCGGCAAAGGGCGAAACTCAGATGCGCGAACGCGGTTTACGCGACTCGCCGGATTTATTTGCCGATCAAAATCAGAATCCCTGCGATCAACGCCAGGACGCCGAGAATCACGACCGGAACCGCGATGCTGAAGGCAGTGGCGATTCCGTAAAGAATGAGAAAAATGGCAAGCAAAAGCATGCCGATATTTTTTTGGAAGTTCATGATGAGATCTCGTTTGTAGGTTGGTGACAAATGCCAGGTGTCCAACAATCCTGCGCTGTGAGATGTGGCGCAAGTTTCTAACTTGCGATCTTTCCTTCGAATCTACCTCCTCGCCAGCACCGCGGTCGTGAAACCCGGCGGTAGGGGTTGTTGCGTGATCTCACGAAAACCGGCTTCATTCAGCATCTGCTCAAACTCCGAAAATGTGTAAGCGTCACCAGCTGGCGTGCTCGCGAGCATCACGAGGCTGAAACTTGCCGCCTCGGGCGGGGTGATACGATCTCGATTTGGGACGAACTCCACAATCGCGATCTGGCCATCCTCGCGTAATGCACTCTTCACCTTGCGCAGGAACCCAACACAGGTTGCGACGTCGAAATGATGGAGAAAATTCGGCACCAGCACCAGGTCGTAATCTTTTCCCAGATCCACATCAAATGCGCTGCCTGCAATCGTGCTGAAGCGTTCCGCAATGCCGGCGGTCTCCGCATTCTCACGGGTGATCTTTAAAACCGGCTCCCAGTCGAGCGCGACCAGCTTTACCCGAGGATTCCTGCGCGCTAAGGCAATCCCGTAGGCGCCATGACTCGCCGAAATGTCCAGCACTTTTGTGTCGCGCGAGCCATCCAGCGGCACCAGTTCGGCCAGCGCCTGCGCGGGTGCGAACATCATCGGCGCCATGCCGCGCGCGAACTGAATCCAGACGGGATGCTCGGGCGCGATCGTGCCGTGTTCTGGTTCTGGCGTGCCGCCTTTGCGCACCGCCGCCGTGAGGTTGTCGAACGCGCCGCGAATGGTGGGGGTGAGCAGGAACGCCGCCGTCTCGCCGGCATAGGCGGGAGATTTACGATTCAAAAAAACCGCGCTGTCGTGTGTCAGGCCGTAGCGATCATCCGATTTTTCGAGGAAGCCCATGATCGTCAGGTAGTCGCAAAGAATCCGCACGCCACGTTCCGCTGCCTGACAACGTTCCGCGAGTTCGCCCGCCGTTGAAGGTGTATCGCCGATTGCGGTGAAAAGGCTCAAATCGAGTGCGGCTTTCAAGGCCGCCGTTTTCTGGTAGGCGGTCAGTGTCTGGAAAAACAGTTCCGGTGAAGGTGTTCGGTCGTTAGTCATCGTTGTTTGCTGAGGAGTCATCTGATCTTGCGAGGCGACGTGGAGCAGCGGTCTATCACCGACACTTCGTCGCAACCTGCGTCGCAATTCTGGCCATCGCAGCCGCTACAGAAGACATTAACTCATTCCACACTGAAGCTAATAACACCATGAGGGAGCAAACCAAGCCAACTCCGGAAGACGTCGAGCGCGCGCAGAAGGAGTTCTGCATGGACGCCGATGATATTGTGATCAATAAGCCGCTGGAAATCTGCGGAAACCTGCGAAATCTGCGGACAAAAGAAATGATTAAAAGCAGGAGCACTAGCAGGAATAAAATCGAGAACAGCCAGCGTCCACTCGTTAGTCGGCTTTCCTTCACTTCCAGGAGATTGCACAGGCTTCGCGTGCCCTTTGATGATCAGAGAGCGTCGCGAAGCTGAGCGACGATTGCGCGGATCGGCGCCTGCCAATCCCCGGCTTGCTCCTGGCGGAATAGTCGCATGGTCGGATACCACGGGCTGTTGGCGCGATCGTGCATCCAACGCCAGTCCGCCTCTTTTTTGAGCAGCACCCATACAGGCCGCCCGAGCGCGCCCGCCAGATGCGCAACCATATTGTCCACCGTTACGATCAAATCCATTTCGAGCATAGCTGCTGCGGCGTCGACGATCTCTGTCGTGCGGTGAGACAAAGACTTAACCGCGAATGGCGCGTCTGCCGCCTCAATCGCTTCCGCCCCTTGCTGCAAACTGTAGAAACACACATCTGGCAGCGCCGCGAAGGGTGCAAGCTCTGCCAGTGAAATCGAACGACTCGGGTCCCACGGACTCGCCGCCCACACCAGTGCGACCTTGCGCGCGGAGAGAGCGGGATCAGTGAATGATACAGAGCCCGCGCGAACGGGATTGATCTTCAGGTATGGAACCGCGGCCGGTAACGTCGCGGTGGTGCTGCGAAAGGCATAAGCCAACTCCATGCACTCGATCGCGACATCGTGAGGAGGGAGTGCATCAGTGGTCCAGCCGTTCGAGAGTTCGTCGATGCCTGCGGCTCCGCGGAACAGTGGCAGCAGCACCGGTTGCATACGAGCGATGACTTTCGCTGCGCGAGCCCGTACGATTGGCGCATAGCGGATGAACATGATCGTGTCGCCGAGACCGTGCTCGCATGTGATGAGAACCGCGCGTCCATCGAACAGCGCGCCGTCCCAGAGGAGATGGCTCGGCGTCGGCACAAACGATCCGCGCCTCATCGCCTCGCGCCGCGGCAATTCGAGTCGATCTGTCTGCCGCCATGCGACCTCGAAATCACCCCGAAGCATCGCCTCGCGCCAACTCGTGGCGATGCTCTCCTCGAGCGGCTGCCGGGCAGATTCGCGAGCGCGATGAATGGGTAACACAGTGCCGAGACTCACCTTTGGCAGCGCTTGGTTCTAGCCCAAACCGCAAGCGAGCTGTTGTGCAGCATCAGCCTGCCGCTGCCACATCGGCCTGTCGAACGTGGCGGAGCATCAAGATTGTGCCTGTTCACATCGCATTTTCAGCGGGCAAGATCTCGACCAGCCGCCGCTCGCGGGTAGCTTTTCAACGCAACTAAGCAGTGTCCCTTGGATTCATCGCTGCGAGATGCACCGCGACTTCGATCTCGGCGGTTTGCGGGAACATGTCGAGCGGCGTGACTGACTCGATTTTGTAGCGAGCACGAAGTCCGGCGAGGTCGCGCGCGAGAGTGGGGGGATTACAGGAGATGTAGATGAGTGTGGCAGGCGTGAATTCGAAAAGCGCGTCGCGGATTTCCGGTGTCAGTCCGGTCGCCGGTGGATCTACGATCACGGTGGTCCGCTCCGGGTCGGCTTCGACGAGAAGCTTTGCAACATGGACGGCGACGTCGCCAGCGACGTAAGTTTCCTTGTCGCTCGCATCACGTTGCGCCGCCTCAATCGCAAATCGATCCCAATCAACGCCGGTGATGCGATCGAATTTCGCGAGGAGCCCTTTGGCGAAGAATCCCGCGCCGCAATAAGCGTCGATCAGGAGTTCGTCTCCGGTTGGAACCAGTCTCTCGACGAGCGCGAGCAGAGCCGCAGCAACTCCGTCATTTGTTTGTCGAAAGACGCGAGCGTCCGGCGTGGAGCGCAAGGCGAAGTGACCATCACGCGGACGATTTGCGCGAAGTTCCGCGAGCGCGGCGTTGACCTCGTCGCCCGAGATCGGGCAGTGCGCAATATCGATCAGCTGATGCGCGTTGTGCCGATAAAATCCAAGCGTCCCGTTTTCGACGTGCACGGTGATTCGGTTGCGATAGCCATATTGAAGCGGTGAGGGAATGATCGCTCGCATCGGCACCTGCGCGAATTTTCCGATTCGGCGGAGGGCCTGCTCGACCTGCCGGGTTTTTAGTCTCAGCTGATGCTCGTAGCTGATGTGCTGGTAACTGCATCCACCGCACCTTCCGAAGTACGGGCAGGGCGGTGAGACCCGTTCAGGCGACGATTCGATGATGCGGATCGGCTCGGCCTCCGCAAACTGCTTTTTGTCGCGAATTACCCGCGCCGCGACCCGTTCGCTGTCGATCGTGAACGGAATGAAAACCGCCTTGCCGTTGTCGCGCGCGACACCTTTGCCGCCGAAAGCGACGTCTTCGATCGTGAGTTCCAGCGCCCGCACGCGAGACGGTCGCGCAGCGGAGGAAGCCCGTCGAGCCGATGCTGCGCCGCCGGTTTGTAGTGCGCTGTCCTCACCGCATCATTCTGCTGAAGACAGCGAACGCTTTCCGCTGATGAAGCAAGCGCTACAAATCTAGCTGTTAGTATTCGCGCACGTAAGGATACTTGGATTCGTAACCAAGTTCCGGCGGGAATTCCTGATAACCGCCATGAATGTGTGGAATGTCGCTCGGAAGGATCGGGAAATAGGTCCCTCGCAGTGCCGGGATCGGCCAGGTGAGCACTTCGAATAACCCGGCGTGGAATCGCATGTAGCTGCGCCCAAGCCCGCGCACGACGCCGTAGCCGCCAGCGGCGGAGTTCCCCTCGGTATCGTTGACCTTTGCGATCGTAGTCGGCAATTCGGACCAGCCGAAAAGCATGTTCGATACTCCGCGCCCGAGCTTGCGCGTGGGGCCGTATTCGTTCGATGGCGGATCCTGAATGTCGGCAAATGACGAGCTGGCGAATCCGCCGACGACGAGAGCGATGAGTAAAGTCTTCATAGCAGCACTCTGAGATGACCAAATCGGACGTGCATAAGCAACACTTCAGTTTCGCGCCTCAGGCTGGCGGCGGTTCTTTGTCACAATCAAAGACGCAGTAATTGTGGTTCCGAGGACGAGAACGATGACGGCAAGCGAGAGCCAGTTCGGCAGGGAAAAGTAATCGGCGACGATCATTTTCGTGCCAACGAACGCAAGCACGATCGAGAGACCGATGTTCAGGTAAATGAAGCGATCGACCAGATTGGCGAGGAGGAAATAGAGCGAACGCAAACCCAGGATCGCGCAGACGTTCGAGGTATATACGATAAACTGGTCACGTGTGATCGCGAAGACCGCCGGGATCGAATCGACCGCGAACACCAGATCCATGACGTCGATGACGATGAGGACGAGCGCCAGCGGCGTGAAACACCAGCTGTCCTTTTTTCGCACAATAAATTTCGAGCCGTGATATTCTTTGGTGAGCGGGAGCGATTTGCGGGCGCTCCGGAGGATGAAATTTTTTTCGAGATTAAGTTTCGAATCTCCGGCAAAGAGCATCCTCACCGCCGTCACGATGAGAAAGAGACCAAAGATGTAGAGAACGAAGTCGAAGCGTTCCACGAGCGCGATCCCAACCCAGATCATCAGTCCGCGCATGACGAGCGCGCCGATGATTCCCCAAACCAGGACACGATGCTGGTGTTCCGGCGGCACACTGAAGTAGGAGAAGATCAGGACGAAAACGAAGATGTTATCGACGCTGAGGGAGTATTCGATGAGGTAGCCGGTGAAGAAGTCGAGCGCCGGCTGCGGACCTTTCCAGTACCAAACAAGGGCATTGAAGCCTAACGAAAGAGCGATCCAGATCCCGCTCCAGGCGGCCGATTCCCACATCGTGACGGGGTCTGGACTGCGCCTTTGCCAGGACAGATCGATCGCGAGGACAGCGAAGACGCCGATATGGAATGCGATCCAAAACCAGATACTGGTGCCCACGGTCGGCAACGGTTTCATGCACCAGTGATGGCCGCAAACGCAAACGCCTCACGCAACGAGTTTTCTCTCGCCAAGTGCGACGTTCATCGTACTTTTGGCGTCCCGCATGGACGCTGAACTCGAAAAAATCGTCGAATCCGGCAAGCTGAGCGCGAAGGCAGCCGATCAGCTTGAAAAATTGCAACCGGGAACATTTTGCCTGCACAAAAGCTGGGGCTTCGGCCGGGTCGCAGACTGGAATCTCCTTCTGAATCAGATCGTGATTGATTTTCAGGGGAAGAAGGCGCACGCGATGCAACTGCTCTACGCGGCGGAGAATCTCACGCCGATCCCGCCGGAGCATTTCCTCGCGCGCAAGGCCAGTGACCTGGCTTCCGTCAAACGTCAGTTGAAAGAAAATCCCGCCGCAGTGGTCCGCAACATTCTTGAAAGCGTGGGAGGCACGGCGACACAGACGCAGATCAGTCAAATGTTAGTGGGCGACGTTTTTCAGGAGGCGGAGTGGAAACGCTGGTGGGATTCGACCAAGAGGGTGCTGAAAAAGGATGGTCATTTCCTGATTCCGGCAAAAAAAAACGAGGCTATTCAACTCCGGGCGGAGAAGGTGTCGCGCGCAAGCGAGTTAATCACATTTTTCGATCAGGCCCGCCAGCCGAAGGAGCAGGCAACGGCGCTGGATGAAATCATTAAGTTCCACACGGAATTCAGCGACGATCCGACGCAACTCCAGCCGATCGTGGTCGCGATCGAAGAGACCGCCGCACGCAATCAACGGCTGAATCCCGCTCTCGTTTTCGAATTGATCATCGCGCGCGACGATCTCATCCTGCGTTTCCCAGAGCTAAAAAGCACGAATGCGGAACTTACGCTTGAGCGGTTGATTGCCGAGGAAGAGCCGCGTTTGAGTCTGATCCTGCCGAAACTCCCGTCGGCGAAGGAACGTCGCGTCTTGCAGGCCTTGCCGGTGGCGCTGGGCGCGAAATGGACCGCGCGCGCTCTGCTTCTCATGCAGGCGAGTCATGCGAGAATGGTTTCGCAGATCCCGCGCATCTTCGTCGAAACCGGGCAGCAGGCGGAACTTCGCGCCGCGCTTGAACGCGGCATTCGTGAGCATTCCGTTACGAGTGAAGCGCTTGTCTGGCTCTGCAAGGAACGCGACGGGGAATGGCGCGATTTAGTCAAGCCTGAGCTGCTCGGCGCGATTCTCTCTGCGATCGAACGTGATCAACACAACGAGAACAGCCGCGGGAATAAATTGCGCGAACTGCTGCTCGACGACCGCGAGTTGATTCCGGATATGTTCGCTGGGGCCGAAACCAGCGTCGCGCGTGATTCGATGCGTCGCTTGATGCTGACGCCGGTTTTCGACGAACTGACGAAACGCTCGCTGATGGCGCGCATCATCAAACTTTATCCGGCCCTCGAGAGCGTGATTACCGGTGACCAGAAAGAAGAAAAAAAGAGCGACTCGCTCGTGGTCTCGTGGAGCAGCCTCGATAAACGCAAGGCCGAGTACGAGGAGTTGATCAACAAAAAAATCCCGGAGAACAGCAAGGAAATCGGAGTGGCACGCTCCTACGGCGACCTGCGGGAGAACTTTGAATTCAAGGCGGCAAAGGAGATGCAGGCCGTTTTGATGCGACGCAAAACCGAACTCGAAGCGGCCCTGCATCGCGCGCGCGGAACGGATTTCTCGAATCCCGACATCTCGCAAGTTTCGATCGGGACGACTGTGACCTTGCGGCAGCGCGACTCAGGAAAAGACGAGACCTATACCTTACTCGGAGCCTGGGACAGCGTGCCGGAACTGGGGGTGATTTCGTATCAAACCGCCATCGGACAAGCGCTGCTCGGCCATCGCGTGGGAGAAGTGATCACGCTGCAAGCCGATCAGGGTGCCGGAGGTTTCGAGATTATTTCGATCGAGCCGGCGCCGACCGATGTGATGCCGCCAGAACTTCCGGGTGCGGCCGAGGAAGAAGCCGCCTCCGTTCACAATGGACGGGGATTAGTGGGCGCCGACGCCTTCGAGTAGCGCATGCCTCTGGCTTGCGATTCCGCTGCGGAACAATCGCGCGTAGCGCCAAGCAGAAGATTTCAAGCCGCCAAACCGCAGGAAGCGGCACTGCCTCTTATCATCCATGATGAAGAACTGGCGCTTGCCGTGAGAAGCGTGACTTTCTCTGTCGAAAGGATCTGATCTGTGAGTTTGAGGAGCTGACAGTCAGTAACGGCACGCCGACTCGGTCATCCCGAGCCCGAACACTGTCGGCGAGGGATCCCGAGTTGTTATCTTTAAGGTTTCGCAACGGGATCCCTTCGGCGCTGCGCGGGATGACGGTAGTTTGAAATGCGAAGAGCGGGGCGAATACGTGCTGGGTTTCGTTGAGTGATTGTCTTTTTCCCTTAGCCGATTTGCAGCCGGAGCGTCTCGGCGAGCTTGCGCGCGGTCGCAACGCGGCGGAGCACGGTGACTGCCGCGCAGTTCTCTGAATCTGGCTTTCGGCAACAGGTAGATGACGTCAGAGCGCACAGTGGTTTTCCGAGCGAGACCGTCCGCGCTATTGAGAATCACTTCGTTTTTATTCGCGTCACGATTGAGTCCTGCGGAGTGCATATGAGCGCATTCACGTATTCGAGATCGTCATTCAGACAACGTTCATTGTTGGAGATGATGACCGCGGGGGATGTGGTTTTTCTTTCTCGAACGGGAAGAGATAAATCCCACTGCCTCACTTGGCGATTTTCCGCACGGAACTGCCGGCCAGGTTGTTGGATTCTTTCACGGCGGCTGAGTCGTAGCAGTCGCCGAAATACCCATGCGGCCGGACGATTTCTTCTGCCCGCGCAGAGTCAGCGCACCGGCGTCGGGAAATAAGCTGTGCCGAACATTCCCGAGAACACATCGATTTGTCGTTTAACGCATCATCGTCAGCCAGATCACAAAAAGGACGATGAGCGTGCCGATAATAAAGAGGGCTTCGCGTAGACCTGGCGCGCGCAACGCCTTCCGGCCACTGAACGCGTAGATGGCAATCGCGATCAGCAACACCACGGCGAAGAGCGTCATCGGCAACATGCCGCTGTTTATGGATGCGCTCCGGGCTGCTGGCGAGCTTGAAATTTTCAGCGCGCCGGCTGTCTGGACATCGGCGTTCATTCAGCGAAGATCGATTTTGTATGAATGATCCAATCCTTGTCGCGCAGGCTAAGGACCCCATTTATCTCCTGCCCAAAATGGCGAACCGCCACGGCTTGATTGCGGGTGCGACGGGAACCGGCAAAACCGTCACCCTCCAGACTCTCGCCGAAAATTTCAGCGTTCGTGGCGTGCCGGTGTTCATGGCAGACGTGAAAGGAGATCTGGCGGGATTGAGCCAGCCGGGCGGGAGCAATTTGAAAATCCAGGAACGGGTGAAGGAGCTCAAAATTTCGGACTGGAAAGCCGAAGGTTATCCGGTCGTGTTTTGGGACGTCTTCGGAGAACAGGGGCATCCTGTTCGCGCCACGGTTTCGGAAATGGGGCCGCTCCTGCTCAGCCGCTTGCTCGACCTGAACGCAACGCAGGCAGGCGTGCTGAACATGGTTTTCAAAGTCGCGGATGAGAACGGGCTCTTGCTGCTCGACCTGAAAGATCTGCGCTCGATGCTGCAATACGTCGCGGAGAACGCGGACCAGTTCAAAACCCAATACGGCAACGTCTCGGCGGCGAGCGCGGGAGCGATTCAGCGCAACTTGCTCGCGCTCGAAAGTCAGGGCGCGGACAAATTCTTTGGCGAACCAGCTCTCGACCTCGATGATTTGATTCAGACTGATGCGAAAGGGCGCGGCGTGATCAACATTTTCGCGGCCGAGAAGCTCATGCAATCGTCGCCCAAAGTTTACGCCACGTTTCTGCTTTGGCTGCTCTCAGAACTTTTCGAGCGGATGCCCGAAATCGGTGATCCGGACAAGCCAACGTTGGTTTTCTTTTTCGATGAAGCGCACCTCCTGTTTGCGGACATCGAACCCGCGGTGCAACAGAAAGTAGAGCAGATGGTTCGGCTCATCCGCTCGAAAGGTGTCGGCGTTTACTTCGTTAGTCAGAACCCGCTCGATATTCCGGACATCGTTCTTGGTCAGCTTGGGAATCGGGTCCAGCACGCATTGCGTGCCTTCACTCCGCGCGATCAAAAAGCTGTCGCCGCGGCGGCCCAGACCTTTCGTCAGAATCCCAACCTTAACGTCGAGACGGCCTTGACGCAGCTCGCGGTCGGAGAAGCACTGGTCTCCATGCTCGATGAAAATGGGACCCCGGGGATTGTCCAACGCGCAAAGATCGTTCCGCCGCACAGCCAGGTTGGCGCGATCACACCCGAGCAGCGGAAGCAAATTATTCAATCATCGGTTCTGGAGGGTCATTACGATACGACCGTCGACCGCGAATCAGCCTACGAGAAACTGCTCGCAAGGGCAGGGGAGAAGGCGGCAGCAGCTGGAGCGCCAGTTGCGACTACAGGTGCCGCCGCCGGCCCGCCGTCAATTTTCAGCAAAGTCCTCGGCAGCGCCGAATCGGTTTTTCAACCAACAATCGGTCCGCGCGGCGGCCGGCGGGACACCTTGGCAACCGCGATGGCAAAAAGTGCCGCGCGAGCCGTTGGCAGCCAGGTCGGCCGTCAGGTGGTGCGCGGGATTATGGGCAGCCTCTTCGGCGGCGGGCGACGCTGACCGTCGGTAGTAGTGGCGCAACTTTACAAGGTGCGGGCTTGGAAAGTTCTCAAGCCTGCTAGCTTTCGGTGAAAGGACGGGCTGCCGGCTTTTAGTGGCGCAAGTTTCGAACTTGCGAGTCTCACGGAAACGCAAGTTGGGAAACTTGCGCCACTAAAGCGCGCCCAGCAACGTCGGCTACTTCTTCGGAGACGCCGGTGGGCTCGCGGTCGCAGCGGCTTTCAGCTCCTCGTTTTTTGCTCCCTTGCCGGCCTTCACTTCTACGTCTTTCGCCATCATCGTGTAGGTAATCATCACCTTTTCGCCGACCTTGAGATCGCCCGTCACTTTTGTGCTGGAATCCTTATCTACCTCCCATCGGTCCTTGCCTTTCGTGACGACAATCATCTTGTCGTTCATTTCCACAATCGGACCCGTGACTTGATACGTTTTGGCGCTGGCGCCAAAGGCAACGCCGCTAAAGGCCAGTGATCCGGCCGCAACAAGACTCAGTAGTGTGTTTGTTTTCATGCATCTATAGAAGCGCGCAGCGGCGCAAATATTCAAGCTTTTCGCGTGCAGTGTGGCATGGGCTTCCAGCCCGTCTCCTAATCATCGGCTGGAAGCCGATGCCACGCGGACCTGTTGACCGCCCCGAATGTGCGCAGGAAAGAACTGGCTCGCGCTCGCGATTTAGCTTTCGCATCGGGGAACGCGCCCACACCTGGCCGCGCGATCCAGCCATTTCTTGGCTGAGCATCAGGAAACAGACGCAGCGGAGCGAGCCGTTTTCGCGTTGCTGGGAAGTAGTTGTACGGGCGCCGAATTTCGAATGAGTGCCCTTGCGAGAGATTGCTCTGATAGCGCGTCCCCCACGTCGCCGTGCTGTAAATTAGGTCGAATCAGCTCACGCGGGGGGCGGCGAACTGCCGTCCCTTGAAACGAGGGCCAAAAAAATCGAACAGCTCGTGAATCTTTGATGAAGAAAAATCGCAATTGCACGGTGATTTGCTGCTTGACGCGAAAAGCTGTCTCCTTCCACGCTGTGGCCATGCACACGCGACAATTCCACAATGACTCGGATTCTGGTGGCGTCAGCCGTCGAGCATTTCTCGGCACAACGATCGGAGGCGGCGCCGCGCTATTAACAGGAGGACTGGCCTCGCTTTTCCCAAGCACATCCGCCCAAGCAGTGTTTGCTGATGATGCGCCTTGGATCGAGGCGAACATCCCTAAGCTCCGCAGGCTAATTGCTTCCGGAGTGATTACCAGCAGGGGATTAACTCAAAGCTATTTGAAGCGAATTGCCGAGCTCAATCCTCTACTCCACGCGCTAATCGAAACCAACTGCGATGCACTGGACATCGCCGAGAAGCGCGATAACGAGCGCCTGGCCGGGCATGTGCGGGGCCCGCTGCACGGCATCCCGGTCCTCGTGAAGGACAACATCGCCACGCATGATGCGATGCAGACGACCGCCGGGTCTCTTGCGCTCCTCTATAGTGAAGTGCCCTCGGATTCTGTCGTGGTCCAGCGTTTGCGCGCCGCCGGCGCCGTAATCCTTGGGAAGGCGAACCTTTCAGAGTGGGCAAATTTTCGCGGCTTTGCACCTTTTAATGGCTGGAGCGCGCGCGGCGATTTCACCCGTGATCCTTATCGCTTGGATTTTGATCCTTGCGGGTCGAGCTCGGGCTCTGCGGCGGCGACCGCAGCGAACTTATGCGCAACGTCCGTGGGCACCGAGACCGATGGCTCGGTCGTATGCCCTTCCGGAAATAATCTAATCGTCGGTCTCAAGCCTACGGTAGGACTCATCTCACAGGAGGGTATCATCCCCATCGCGCACAGTCAGGATACCGCTGGCCCAATGTGCCGCACCGTTACCGACGTGGCGATCATGCTCAATGTCATGAAGTCGCCTTTTGGCGACGTCGCAGAGCGTTCACTTCCCTCTGACTACACGACGTTTCTCCGCCGCGGCTCTCTTAAAGGCGCCCGCATCGGTGTTGACCGCCGCTATTTTACCTTCGATTACGGTGGTGAATCCGACTTGGTCGCGGTCGCTCGGCAAGGTCTCGCCGCGATGAAGAGCCTCGGAGCTACCCTCGTGAACACTGATACCGGCGATCCCTTCCAGGACGACTTCAAATTCTATAACGATGAACTCACCGTCCTGCTTTTTGAGTTCAAAGTGCAGATCGCGCAATACCTTGCTCCACTCAAGAACACCTCGGAGCGCACGCTCTCAGACCTGATCGCCTTTAATATCGAGCACTGCTCGACCGAGCTGAAATACTTCGGGCAGGAAATCTTTGAGATGGCTCAGGCCACCAGTGGGAATCTGCGTGATCCCGCTTATTTGAATGCCAGAAACGCGAATGTGGATTTTGCGCGCAACGGTATTAACCTGGCACTGCAGCGTGGAAATCTCGATGCCATCGTCGCACCAACTTATAGTTTTGCCTCCACGCCGGCCGCTGTAGCCGGTTATCCAGACATCTCAATTCCAGTGGGTATCTCCTCGCGAGGAAGGCCAGCTGGTCTCTGGATGTATAGTGGTTATCTTTCCGAACCGCGGCTTCTGGCGTTCGCTTACGATCTCGAACAGGAGATCCACCCCCGCACAACACCGAAATTTCTCGGTCGCGTTCCGCCCGAACCTCCTAACGCCGGCCTCTGCGACGGGTCTTCGGGGGCTGCGGCAATCTCCAGCGCCCAACTTCCCCTATCGACGGGACACCTATCATATCATTTGGGAACCGGAAAATCGCTTCAACCATAAGAGTGAGAAGCAGGTAAAGCCGTGCGATCTTGCTGGCGAAGTAAGATTGTATTTGCGTGCGCCTATGGCGGGAGTACTTATGACAGCACCAGACGTTAGCGGCGCAGGCGCGAATTCTACACCTCACCTAAACGCCTTAGATAGTTGGACAACAGCGCCAGGCCCTGACAGAGTCGAGAAATGAAAGTATTCAGGAGGCCTTCCTCTTACCACTTGCTATCGCTAAGCTGCCTTCTGTTAACCGCGGCTGCGGCGCAGGCCGACTTTCGACCAGCCTTAGTGGGGAATCGGCCACAAGCGCTCGTGAACCAGATAGATACGCAGAAGCTTATGGCTCAGGGCTAGAAAGATGCCCTCGTCATGTTCCAGTGCGGCGTCACGCGCGCAGGGGTTGCGACAAATGGAGTGACCTTTCGCGACACGCCTAACTCGAAGGCTTTAGCAAAGGAAGTGCGTCGCACTCTTGAGCAGTGTCGTTTTATGCCGGCGCTCAACAACGGCCAGCCGATCGCGGTCCAGTTTTTCGGAACAGCGATGTTCTATGTCGGTGATGGCAAACCGCACCTGCGAGTTTTCGCAAACCAGAGCCTCGACGATCTTAAACAGCAAAAAGACTTCGTCGCTCCGCAACTTATTCTGGGGACAGAGGACTGGGATAGTGTGAGGCAAATGCTCGAAGGGCCAAGAACCCTGTTGGAAAATGGCTCTGCGGAAGTTGCAATCGACGTTGACACCGCCGGCTCTGTGAAAGGGATGCGGCTCATATCCGAGCATCCCCCGGGCTACAAGTACGGAGCCGCAACCATGAAAGAGTTCCAGAACGCACGGTTCGTACCCGGCTATCGCGATGGCAAGCCCGTCGCGTGTAATTTCGTTTACACACAGCTAATGCGGGCCTACAGGAGCGAACGCGTCCGCGGTTTAAAAGGCTCGCTCATCCCAGGTGATTAAAGAGCTTTGTTATCTTAATCAGCGCATCGTTCTCCCCGGGCTGCGCCGTCGTACGAGCAATCTGCTGAGGAAAGTTCCGAAAGCATTCGGGGCTACAACCCGCGGGATCTTGCGGAGAGCGCACGGCCACGTGGAGACCAACCGCGACCGCATCGGGAGGCAAAGGAGATGACCGGTAGTGAAGCGAATTTGAGTCAGTGGACCGGCTGCTTTCTGGGGGTTCTTCCCAGCGTTCTCACCCAAAAGTGCATGACAGGTTGTAACGACTGTCGCCGCCCGATAGTGAACAAGGGGCGTTGGGAAAACGGAAAAATCAACCCGGCAAGCGGCCAGCCGCCGCCAACAGAGATGGCGGAGGCAGTTGAGGCGACGTCGGGATAACAGCCGTTCAGGTGCGAGCCGTATGGGCCAGCTGCACAATTGATCGAACGGCGCGAGGCATATGCCGACCTAAACGGGGGCGTCCTGCGGTGGGTGCAGATTCAGGTCAGAACAAACAGGCGAGACGCTTGTCTTCCGGAGCGCGCGTTGCCAGCCAGTAGGAAACTCGGCCACCATTCACCGGGCTCCGAAGCCCATTTACTACACTTTCATATTCTACGAGGTGTGGCTGGGGAGGGAATTGAACCCCCGACTCGAAACACGGCCTCCGACAATTGCATCTTCCCTCTTAAAAGGAACATCTGAAACATGCTTGACCGTCTGAATCGTTATGACTATCGTTATGTCCGATGGCTTCGATTCACAAAGACCCGCGCGGCAAATCTCCATTCTTTTACTGCGCGTTCACGCTTCCGAATGGCAAACGCTGCTTCAAATCCACTAAGCTGAAGGATCGCAATGCGGCAATGGAGTTTTGCCTGCGGATGGAAGGCGCGTCTCGCAAGGCCGTGTTGCGCAACTTCTCTGAGGAGCAGGCGCGGAAAATTCTCAACGAGATTCGCGAGCTGAGCGGTGACAGCGCGATTCGTTTCAGATCGCTTGCGGACTACGCCGCGGAATGGCTGCGATCAAAGCAGGTGACTTCGAGCGAGGCTACGTTCATCCGCTATAGCGGAGTCCTGAACGACTTCTTGAAGCACGCTGGCAAGCAGCGCGGCGCGGCGAGCGTGGAGGCTCTCACGGCGCAGGACGTGAAGGCGTTTCGCGATTTTCATGTGAAGGAAGGCAAGGCGCAGACGACCGCAAATCTCGCGTTGAAAACGCTGCGCAGCTTGTTGAACGACGCGCGCCGCGAGGGGTTGATTGCGACAAATCCGGCGGAGGCAGTTAAAACCTTTGATGTTGAGAAGGAAGCACGCGATGTGTTCACGCACGAGCAGCTTCGAGCGCTGATTGCGAAGGCAACGCCGGAATGGAGAACCCCGATTTTGCTCGCCTATTACTCAGGTCTGAGGCTCAGCGACGCGGTAAGCCTTTCCTGGGAGAATGTGAATTTTGAGCTGCGGCAGATTCGCTATTTCCCGCGCAAAGCGAATCGCGGACTGGCACGCCGGCCGGATTGGAAAAAGCACGTCAACGGACAATTGGAAGTGCCGTTGATGCCGGAAGTGGAAGCGCACCTGCTCGCACTGCCGAGCAGCGACGATCCGGCAGCAAAGCTTTGCCCGACGTTTGCTAGCAAGAGCACAGGCGGAAATCGTGGCCTTTCTTCGATGTTCCAGCGCGTGATGGCTGCGGCCGGGATTCATTCGGATCGTGGAGCGGAGAAGAAGGGCAAAGGGCGGCAGTTTAAGACGCTCGGCTTTCACTCGCTCCGTCACACGTTCGTTTCCGAGCTGGCTAATGCCGATGTTCCGGCTGATGTGCGCCGCCAGATCAGCGGCCACAACGACGAGAAGATTCACGAGCGTTACACGCACTTGGACGTGGACACCAAGCGCCGCGCGCTCGCACATCTGCGGCCACTGCATGAGCCGGGCGAATGACAGATCAATCGAGCGCGCGCTTCCATTGCTCGGGTGACGCGCAACGAGTGACGGATGCGGCAGAAGCCCTAACTAGCCTCCGACCCGGTCCGCGGCCTAGATCAGCACCCGCTGCTCGTCCAACGCTTCCGTCTTCGCTTTCTTGAAGTTGAGGTCCGGCTCGTAACCGGGATGCTCGACGCGTAGCGTGCATTCCGATCCGCGCGCACATCATCTGGACCATGCTCATGAGCGGCCACGTGAAGAGCGCCGTCTAAAGCAACGAAGTGCCCAACTGCGCCCCCGCGATGGAATAGGTCGCGATGCCGGAGGGATCATCGTCGGCCGCGCCCGTGATCACACCGGGACCGAGCGCTCCAAAAAATTTCTGAGCAAACTCCGCCGGCCCGGCGGCGACTGGGCAGCACCTCCTTTCATAAGATCCGGCTGCATTCTCCCCAGTTAGGCGACACCTAATCACAAGGCGAACATTCCTTTTCGTGCGCGAAAACCCTTTCCCGGTAGCGCGGGCCCGACGGTAACGCCGAGGTGCATCTCGGTGGCGCGACCCTCCTTGCTCTTACTCTCTGTCTGTGCGGGCAATCTCGCGCGCAGGAGGCGCCGTTCCCAGCGCTCCGGACCTGACGACGAGAAGGAGGCAAATCACTGCGAGCACACCGCAGCTAACGAAACCAATGCGGACACCATAGATTTGCGTAATCAGCCCCACGAGCAGCGGCCCAACCATGTCGCCGAATTCCTTGAATGATTGTGCTGCACCCATGCTGGCACCGAGCTTGTTTTTTTCCGCCAGCGCGCCGACGAGCGCATCACAATTTGTCCAGACCGTTCCGACTCCGAGCCCAGCCGCCATGATGACCGCGAGAAGCAACATGCCAGTGGTAAATGTCGTTAGGATGATCGCGAGCGCTGCAAGTGTTAGACCAACGATGACAGTCACGCTCGTAGAAATCCTGTCCGCCAGATAACCGGCGAGTGGCTGCACGAGGAGATAACTAAGAGTCGAGGCGCTAACCGCACTGCCCGATTGCAGTGGCGAGTATCCGATGGAGTGGAGATAGACTGGCAGAAACCCGAATAGGATGCCGACCATGAACATGTTGACGACGATCACCCCATAGGTCGGCAGCAAGCGCGGTTCTTTGAAGATGAGGAAAAACTGCCGCAGCGTGATGTCGTCGTCATCATCCAGGCTGTCGCCTTTGTTCGGGTCGCGCGGCAGTAGTAGGCTCAGCAGCAAAGCCAACACCCCGACTCCCGCCGAGACGATGAAGATCATCGCGAAGCCATAGCCACTGATCAGAAACCCGCCGAGCGCGGGAGCGATCACATAGCCCGCGCCTTTGATTGCATTGTAGATCCCAAAGGCTTTTCCGCGGCCTGTCCCAAAATATTTCGCGACCAGCGTGATTGAGACCGTCGACAGCGCCGCTGCGCCCACTCCCTGAATGAAGCGCACGAGCAGCAAGAGTTTGGGACTGATCACCAGAAATAGCAGCGAGCCGAGAATAAAGATGCCGAGGCCCACGAGGAGGGTGAGCTTCATGCCGCTTCGGTCCGCGATAAAACCGGCCAGCGGCTTCGCGAATAGCTCCGCGAAATCGTAGACCGCGATGAGCAGTCCAATCACAAACGCGCCGACGCCGATCGCTTCTGCATACGGAGGCAAATTCGTCGCGACGATGTGAGCTCCGAATGACGTGACAAAGCCGCAAAGCGCCAGAATGAAGAGAATTCCGTATCGCACCGCGATTGATCACGCTCCAACACTGGCTGTACCGCCTTGCGCGACGGAACTGAATCGGCCGTAGCGCAGCGCGAGAGTCGGCAGCACCAAAAGGTTAAGCGCCGTGGATGTAATCAGGCCGCCAAGGATCACAATCGCCATCGGCCCTTCGATCTCGCGGCCCGGATCGCCGGCGCCCAGGGCCAGTGGGAGGAGGCCGAGCGCGCTGACGAGCGCGTCATGAGAATCGGCTATGCAGCAACTCGTCGCAACTCGCGCTCCGCCTGCTCGTTTCAATGCCACGTATCCTCAAACGCCTCGATCTGTGCCTCGCTCGCCACTCCTTTAGACGACACCTTCGCGGCACTGCCATCCACCTCTATATGGCCAAATCTCAACGGTGCTCACGGATGCAGGTTGTTGGACGGCTTAAAGAAAAACCGCTATACTTTTACCGGGCAGTGCAAGCTCTGAAGAGGCTAGGGGCGGGGGGGCGATGCTTAAAGGGGGTGGTTGGTTTCTGATCGATAATGCCACTCAGAATTTTTTTAACAAATGGGATGCCTCTTCGCTTCAGATACGAGGAAGCGGAATTACACAATTACACAATTCGGTTTCGTAAACGTCAGGACCCGCGGGCGCTAGCTTCCAATACTCCGCCGCGGCATCCGATTTAACTAGTTCTCGGTAAGTATTGAACAGGAGCGCCGTGGACGTGTGCCCAAGATACGAAGCAACGCGCGTGGCATCGCCATTCAAGGCCAACAGATACGAAGCGAAGCTGTGGCGGAGTCCATTGTTCGGCCACTTAGTGATGCCTGCTGCCTTGCGCACACGGCCAAGGCTGCCCCGGTATCCCTCGGGCACTACGCGGCCACTGTTGCCACTGTAAGGGCGTAGCCACTCGGCAAGGTTCGGCTGGATGTCCACGAGTCGCCGCCGTGCGCTTTTAGCCTTGCCTGCCTTTACTTCAAGATGTCCGCCCACGAGGTCAACTTCACTCCAGTCGAGGCGCTTAATCTCGGCATCACGCAGCCCCGCAAATGCCCCAATCACGAGCATGGGGACAACGGCAGGTTCCTTGCACTGTGCGGCCTCAAGCAGCGCACGCAGTTATTCACGGTGAAGATTTCCGGGGAGTGTCCGCGCGCGTTAAGCGCCTCTCAACGTCAATCTGTCGCATTTGTTTACACAACTTGCAAAAATGCCTCAGCGTAACTTCTTATGGAATTTATAGTGAAACCACGTATTCGTCTGTAAACGAAAGGGTTAGTTGATCATTTTCCCTACGCGAGTTCCCATAGGCATTAACAATGCTAAGGAGATGGAAGTTCCACCCGGTGCAAGTGTCCAGCCGCAGCTCAAAGCCCGCAGCACGTGGTGATGAGCGCACCAGGATGACGATTATCGAAGTAACACAGCACCATGGCGGATGGGAAGTCTCCGAGACAATCGGCACCGTTCACGCGTACTTCCCGAACAAGAAGGAAGCGGTCAATTACGCCAAGGAACGTCTGGCGTTTGGCCCCGCCGAGCTTCGCTTTGAACGCAATGGCGCCAAGCGAGGTGGTGGGACGGGGGTGGGAGACAGTGATTTTTTTTGCAAAAAAGAACTCGTCACTCGTCGCGGACTGCTAAGAAGCGGAATTGCACAATCGGACTTTCTGAACGTCGGGGACCCATAGCTGACCTTCGGGCCGACAGAAATTTTACACGCTCCGCGAGCGCGCGACTCGCCGGCCGTGTAAGCGGACTAGCTGAGTCACCTTCTGCCCATTCAGAGCGTCAACGTGAGCAAAGCGCATCCACTCCGCCGTCGCACTCGCGCAATAGCACAGGGGTTGCTCTACCCTCTTACGTCGGGTCTCAGTGTGGTCTAAACCCCATTAGTGACTCCGCATCTGCCAGCGAAAAAGGGCCGGATAAAACATGCGTTTCGTTCATCAGACGAGGCTGCAGTGCGCAATTGGCGCCAAACGGAGATCCCAATCGAGGAAGCATCTTAAAAGCTCATCGTTAACCTTAGAGGTGAAAGCGGTTTTGATGTCAACCGTTCGACTTTAAAACGTCACTCAGCCGGTCGAGAAACTGCGTCTGGGCAGCTTTCATTTTTTTCCGAGCTACCTGAATCGAAAAGAAAGCGACTCGGTCGATCTCCGGGAACTCCTGTAGCTTTCCCGAGTGAGGCGGCAACTCCATCTCAAAAGTGTTGCTTTGGTGCGTGAAGTCCCCGGGCAAATCTCCCTCGAACGCCCACGCGTGCACGACCTTCCCGCCCTTCTGCTTAATAAATCCGATCTCGATCCAGACGCCGGAAGGGGGAAGAGGGGGAATGCCGACTTCTTCTTCAAACTCGATTCTCGCGCGAGTGAGCAAATCTTCACCCTCGGCGGCCTCGCCTTTGGGAATCGTCCAGACGTCATCATCCTTTCGTTCAAAAAAGGGGCCACCGGGATGTGCGAGCAAAACCTCGGGATGTCCATTCCGCCTGCGAAACATAAGAAGACCGGCGCTAATGCGTGATTGCTTCATAGAGGTTCGGACAAGCGGGATCTCGCCAGCAGCGGTCGTAGACTGTTCTTGCTCATCGCTGCGAGATTTTGATATGCTCTTGAATCATGGCTGGCCGTGTTTACCTGCGCAGGGATTTAGTCTTCCTGCTTTTTCTGATCGCAGATGTTAGCGGCTACTGCCAATCGCCGACCGCTCCAGAAGCCGACCGGCTGAAAGCTGAAGTGACCGCTCTGCGGGCGGAAAATCAACTGCTCAGGCAGCTGATTACGCAAGGCGTCACTGCTCCCGTCTCGGCCACAGCGCAGTTGCCCCAGCCAGCGCCACAGGCGCATGTAGCGTCTCTTCCGAGTAGCTCGCTGGCGGCTTCACAGTCACCCGCCGTAATCATTCAAGCTCAGGCTCCTGCGACGCGCGCCCAAGCTGCCGATCAGACGGCATTGCATTGGATCACCCTATCAAGCGGTAAGAGGCATAACAGCCGTTGCCGATGGTTTGGCACCACGCACGGCAGACCTTGCGGTGCCGACGAGGGAACGCCCTGCCTGAAATGCGGCGGTTAGCCGCCATATCGGTTGCAGTTGTACTCGCGCTTCGCGCCGCGATCGGCGCCGAAGTCGTTCGTGTCACCACATGGAACATGGAATGGTTCCCAAGTGGCTCTCCGGGCAGCGTGTCGGAAGCAATTGAAACTGCGCGAATTGGCGAGGCGGCAAACCATCTCCAAGCACTCGATTCAGACGTTCTGCTTCTACAGGAAGTACGGGACTGGCAGACGTGCGAGCGCTTGGTTCACGCACTGCTCCCATTAAAATACGAAGTGCTCGTCTGTTCCGCATTTCGCGATCGATTTAGCGGAGCCGCCGGGCGGCAGCAGGTTGCGGTCGTTGCAAAGCGGTCGGCTCAAGCAGCATGGGCCGAACAGTGGCATGCAAGCGGTCGCGTGGACCCTCCTCGGGGATTTGCATTCGCCTCGATACAATTCGGAGACTTCGAGGTGGGCTTTTACTGTGTACATTTGAAAAGCAATCTCGTCAGAAGAAACGACCCGTTGGAGCCGGAAATGAATATCGCTAAGCGAGAAGTCGCTGTGCAACAGATCGTTGATCACGTCAGGGAGATGCAGACACGCGTCATGCCTTCGATCAGCCAAGTCGTAATTGCCGGAGATTTCAACACCAACAAAGACCAGTCCCTTTTTGTCAGTGAAAGAACGCTTGATGTCATCTCCGATGCGGGATTTCGCGATGTTCTTGCCCCGTTTCCGCTTGCAAGCCGTATCACGCACCCTGGAACACACGGATATCCCGATGCGACCTTTGACTACATCTTTGTCAAAGGCGCACGACGGTTTTCTCCACCGAATATCTCGGGCTCAGAAATCTCTGATCACCGCTCGCTCACATGCGATATCGATCTGGCCGCTGCTCAGCGGCCAGCAGCGTCGCAGGGGAATGCTTTGCTGAAACCAGGCGAAACCAAACCCGCTAGTGGGGGCAACCGACCGCTGGAAAGCCGGAGGTAAGCCTTCGCGAGAACTAAATCACGCTTGCCCGCTCTGGCTAATTATTGCGATGGGGCCGGATTAACTTCCCTCTTAGCCGCGCGATCGCCTTCTTTCATCGCATCCGATTCGCTTATGTATTTGCCCTTTTTGGTCGTACCGTAAAAGCGCGAACCTTCCCTATGGTAAACGTGGGTGTCGGTGTTAACCCACACTTGACCGTTGCCGCCGCCGCGGGCTGGAGGCGCATTCGATGCTGCAGTACCGGAGGTTGCGCCACCGCTTTCTGGTGTTGGGCTGGTTTTCGTTTTGAACAATTCGCCGATCTTCGACAGCGGATTGCTTGGCGTTGCTGAGATGGCGGGGGTCGCTGAGGCGGTAGTCGTTGCCTTTTTCCGAGCACGATGCGCGGTAGGTGAAGGGGATCCGCTACTTGCAGGGGTAGGCGAGGCGGCGGTTTCCGCCGGAGTAGGCGTGGGGCTGGCCTTCCTGCGAGTGCGATGTGCGGAGGACGAAGGCGCCGGACTGCTGGTCGGTGCCGGCGAGGCAGAAGCTTGGTCAGCGGGCGTAGGGCTGGCTTTCTTGTGAGCGCGCCGCTTAGCGGGTGATGCGGATGCAGCGGGACTGGCGCTATCGCCGGGCGTGGGCGATTGCGCGTTCACAAGACAAGTGCCGGTCAGCGCAGTGACGCAGACGAAGGTAATAAGTTTTGAGGCCATGAGACGCAGAGTAGGGATGAGCGAAAATTTGGGAAGAAGAAAGGTGAAATCACCAATCCGAGCGTCAGACCAGTGTTCAATCACGGCTCGCGGAAATCGCCTACGTGTCCGTGCTTTGCAACCACCTTTCCGGCTTCGTCGTAAACGCGAATCTCTGCCGGATGTGAGCGACTGAAGAACTTTGCGTAACCGATTGCATGGCCGATTGCTTCAGGTTCCGCATACCAAAGCGACCCGAATGGCAGTACAGCGGCTCATGCCGGACTGCGATAGTGATTTAACCCGTGGCCATGTCGAGTCCGTTCTTGCATTTATCATTTCCGATCTCACTGCTTTTGTGCCTTTAGAGACTCGCGACCAGCAGCATCTTCGCGCTGCGCACGGCTACATCGACCTCGGAATGTACATCGATGCGAATGAGGAATTGGAGAAAATCACGCCAGATGTTCGACACGTGCCAGAGATCTTGGAGGCTCGGCTGCTCATCTACCAGGGAACTGCAAAATGGGAAGCAATGGAGGCAATTGCGACCGCGCTCGTTGACTGGAATCCTGACGAGCCCGGCTTTTTCATTCAACTTGGCTACGCGACACGCCGGGCAAAGTCGCTCAGCGAAGCGCGACAGGTCCTAGTTCGGGCGGAGCAGCTCCATCCTGCAGACGGATTGATCCAGTTCAACCTGGCCTGTTACGAAGCGC
Source organism: Chthoniobacterales bacterium (assembly GCA_038232335.1). Classification (GTDB taxonomy): domain Bacteria; phylum Verrucomicrobiota; class Verrucomicrobiia; order Chthoniobacterales; family UBA10450; genus JACCXL01. The sequence continues at coordinate 6,488 of JBBSIA010000001.1, read as the reverse complement.
AGTTGGGCAACCGGCCCGCCGCGAAAGAGCACCTGCAACGTGCAATCGAGGCAGACACTCGCTTCAAAGTGATGGCACTGGATGATCCCGATCTGAAGCCACTATGGCCAGAACTCCGGCTCACGAGCTGAATCCATCCCGTGACTTCGCGAAATAGACCTCGCTCTCAACTTACCGGGCCGCGCCAGTGGTTTTGCTTCGTGTAAAGGGCCTCACAAATTTCTTCCACGGCAGGGGTCTCGTGAAGCTCATGAACAGCCTCGTCGATGTTCTTGAAGACTTGTTCGAACACGATCCATTTTTAGCCGAGCAGCCGTCGGTTCGCCAAATTGAATATCGACTGGTGCTTGTAGCGAGAATCGAAGCGACCATACGTGCGGGCTCTTGACAGAAAGGCTGGTCACGCAATTACGGGATCGCTAGAGGCAGAATTGCATAATCGCACAATTCGCTTCCGCGAATGTCTGTGACCGTAGCGCGCATCGTTGACGTGCAGAATTGCGCTTGGGGAATTGCGCTCGCAGATTCCGAGCGGAATCAGCGCAGCGCCAGAAATTTCGACGGCGCGCGATTGCCTTTGCTTCTGGCGTTCTGTAACTTCTCTGACGTGCGCGACTATTCGATCGAGGAGCTGCGCCAGCTGGCGAGCTTGGAGCTACAAACGGAGGAACTCTGTCGCAAGCAGGCATGGAAGATCGCGAATGCGACGGCGCCGCCCGCGCAACGCGTGCTGACCGTTCGCCGTTACGAGCAAATCGCGTTAACGCTTATCGCGCTGCGGCCGAAGCCGCTTTCTGCCGAGCAGGTCAAGTCCTTCAAAGCGGCCGAGGGAAGGATGCTGCGCGGTGCTCAGCTAACGAAAGCAGAGGCGGCAACGGAAGCGCGACTGCGCCGCGTCGAGAGCAATCGTAACAGCAGCGACGAGGAGCGGCGCAGCGCGGAGAAAGAGCGCGCGGCTTTGTGGGAAGAAGTTGAAGCTCGCGCCGCGCGCCTGAGGACCGATTGCATCGCAGCGAAGCGCGTAGGCGGCACGTGGCAGCCAGAAGATCGCAGAGGAACTGGCGCGCTGGCAGGAACCGCCACCACCGCTCACCGGCTGCTGGCGCGTCGGGAGCGCGACGGTGGTGAGCGGAAGCTGTTCGCAGACCTCGCGAGCTGCATCCGACGTTATCTGCTCGCCAGGGAGAAGCGAGCCGCGTGGGTGGAACACCTGCCGTTGCTTCACGTGCTGGCAGTCGAATGGCTGCGCGACGACCAAGCTCTATTCGGCTTTCTCGCAAAATGCTTCAAGACGTGGGGCGACTTAAAGAGTAACCCGCAAAGCAACCTGCGGCGCAGAACGTTGATTCATCAGCTCGCGGCGACGCACGGGCACGACGCTAACGCGCTACACAAGAGTCTCGAACGACTCGATGCATTTCCGCCTGTGACAAGCAATGTGGAAATCATTTCCGAGTCGCGCCGAAAACGTATTAACAAGGACATCTCGCGCGGCCTTCGCAAAGCGCGTGCCAGACGCTTCGGCGGCTGGTGACAAAAACGGTTCGCAAACGCGCTGTAGTTGTCACCGCCGCTGAGTAGCGGCATGCAGGAGCACGGTGGCAATATAGCCGCTGATGATGCACAACAACAAAGCCGCGAGCGGAGGCGGCGAACAATTCACCTCCGCGCCCGTAGCTGTGCCGGTTCTCGCACACAAGGAATCCGAGGCTAACGAGCCGGAGTTTTATAGCATGCCCGGACCAGGGCAGACCTGCCAAGGTTTACGTCGCGGAGCAATGTACTGCCTCTGGCGCGACGGTGAAATCGAAACAATTTCGGTGCGCCGCAAAGGACGGGCAAGAGGCCGCCGGCTCATCGTTGGCGACAGCCTGCGAAAATATCTCCGCAGACTTCGCGAGGAACAGAATCCCTCCGGCGTGAAAGAAGGTGCGAAGTGAGCAGCGATAATCTGTGCCTGGTCGAATGGTCATTCAAGCAACGCTGCTTCCACATCGGTTCAGTGGCGGATGCGTTGGATATAAACGTGCGAGCGTTTCGCGCCATGCGCCGAATGGATTTCATCCCGCTCGGCATTTACAGCTCTCACGCTAAAGCACACGCCGCTTGCGAGCAGTTTTCTAAATGGCGCGCGCGGCTGGAAAAGGGTTGTGGCAAACCCGGCGCCGAATGAGGCCCTTGGAGATCGCAAAAGAGAAGCTCGCGATTCCTGACCTTTGGCAAGTGCGCGGCTGGCAGGGAAAGCCGGGGCGCTCATGCCGTGTGCCATATCGTGAGGATCGCGCACCGAGTGGGAGCGTGCTCGCTGATGGCCGGTTGTTTCACGATTTTGGCAGCGGCGAAACCCTCGATGCACCGGGATTACTGGCGCGCGTGGAGGAGCTGACGGCACACGACGCTTGCCGGTTGTTCATTCAATTGGCTGGCGGTGCGACCGCGGCAGCGGAACCGGAGCGCGAACCGCAACGGATCGAAAAAACGCGGGCAAAAATCGAATTACCGCCGATGGATTCTCCTAGCTGTGCCGAGCTGCGGCAACTCGCTGCGCTTCGCGTTGTCAACATCGAAGCGTGTGAAGCAGCGGCGGCGCGGAAACATCTTTTCTGCGCAACCTGGGGCGGCGCGCGTTGCTGGATCATCACGGATAACGCGCGGCGAAACGCACAGGTTAGACAGCTTTGTGGGGAGAAATTTCGACGGCGCGGCGGCGAGAGGTAAAGGCGCTCACCATCCGCGGAGCGTGTGCGAGTTGGCCCGTAGGCGCAACGGACGCGGACACTGCAACGCGGGTGATGCTTTGCGAAGGCGGCGGCGACTTTCTGGCCGCATATCACTTTGCCGTAATCGAGGAAACTCTCGACGCGTTGCAGCCGGTGGCGATGCTCGGCGCGGCGCAGCGGATCGCTCCCGATGCGATTCCACACTTCGCCGGAAAGCGTATTCGCATCTTCCCGCACCTGGACGGCGCGGGAGCTAGCGCGGCGCTGCGCTGGGAATCGCAACTGCGCGCAGCGGGAATCGACGCGCACTGTTACGATCTTGCCGGAATCACGCGCGGCGACAACGCGCCCGTGAAAGACCTGAACGACTTGACTCGCGTCAGTGCAGATGACTTCGAGGCGAACCGCGAGCTGTGGACGATCACGAGTTTTTGATCGTCAATGGCTGAGCGCGTTTACTCGGCAGTGGAACGTGCAAACGGCGGCGAGAAGCCTGACGAATCCGACAAACCAACAGAAGACCGCATTCCTGATTTTCCGGCCGAGTGTTTGCCGACGCTTTTGCAATGCCAGGCAAGCGGCATCGTTAAATTGTGCGGTGTGCCGCTTGCGATGAGTGCGCCGATGGTTCTCGCGACGGCGAGCATCAGCGTCGGCAAAGGTCTGCAAGTGCGCAGCCTTCCGGGGAAGGTGACGCCAGCGAACCTTTACGTGCTCGTTTGCAAAACGAGCGGGAGTGGCGGCAGTCTCACCTTCAAGCACGCGACCGCTCCGCTGGTTGGAATGCAGAAAACGTTGCGGCGCGAATTCGAGCAGAAGGCGAAACCGCGCATCGACGCGGAGAACGCGGCCTTTTCCTCGCAGATCGCCGAACTGAAACGTAAATATAAGCGCGCCGAGATTGAGGAGCGTGAGCCGATCATGGAGGAACTTGCGCAACTCAACGAGAGGCTGGCGGAAATAGAAAAGCGGGTCGGGCCGCTGCTCTACGTGACGGACATAACGCCAGAAAAACTCGCGGAGATGCTTTCAGAGCACGGCGAGACGCTCGCGCATATCGACAGCGACGCGTCCGACGCGCTCGGAATCATCGTGGGGACGCGCTACAGCGACGGCAAGCACACGCAGGAATCGGTCTGGCTGAAGAGCTACACGGGCGAGGCGTCCGTCGTACAACGCAAGAACACGAAGCAGAATGGCAGCAAAGCGATCCATCTCACCGCTCCGTGCCTCGCCGTGCTGTTCGTTGTCACGCCCGACAAAGTGCAGGAATTGTTTCGCACCCCGCGCCTAACGAGCGGCGGATTGTTGCCGCGCTTCCTGGTCTGCGATCCGGGAGCGCGACCTGTTCCGCTGGAAATAAGTGACGCTGACGTTGCACACATCCTGCCAAGCGACGTGTCCCAGCCGTACGAAGCGGCGATCTTCGCCGCGATTCACCGATACCGTTTTTCCGATGCGGATGATCCCGACGAGATCGACATGACTCCTGCCGCGCGTCGGTTGTTCTTCGAGGACTGGAATCGCTTCTACAAACAGAGCAACGGCACAGAGGACTTGCCCTTTGAAGCGCGACACACGGAGAACGCCATCCGAATCGCGCTCGTGCTTCACGTTTACAAACACGTCGAGATGAAGCAAAGCGGTGAGGCGACGTACAACGCTCGAATGCGCGCCCACGAGCATTCGCTGGACGAACAGACGGCACGTGACGCCCTCACAATTCGCGACTGGTTCACTCTGCACCAAGAGGCGTTGCGGACGCCACAGCGAGCGGCTGCGGACGATGACGCGTGGAGCAAAGCAGAAGCGATGCTGCGCGAGCGCGCGCCAGCTCACGGCATCACCGCGCGTGACCTCTACAATGGCCGGCGCGTCTGCCGCGATGCCGAGGCTGCGCAGCGACTGCTCACGCTCTGGGTGAGTGAAGGCAAACTGACGGCGTTCGAGCGAAAGTCAGCGGAAGGAGCGGGACGCCCGACGACGGCTTACCGGCTCGCGAAGTTGAGCCGTGGCTGATTGCGCGTTGAATTGTGCGCGTGTCGAAAACAAGCGCAATCCCAGCGTCAACAAGCGCGTGGACGTGCAACGAGTGTCGAAGCGGCAATTGTGCAATTGTGCAAATTCTGCTTAAAGGGATTCGGCGCGGTCGAATTTTTTCATAATGATCAGCGCGAAGAACAGGCAAACCAGCTAGCACCCCGTAGCGGGCGCAGGCGCGCCGCGCTTTCGTGTCCGCATCCAAGCGCGGTGTAACACCTCAGCGCGGCTTAGCAATAAGCTGCGGCTTTTCTCGGCGACGACGATTCCTATAAGACAGCAATTCCTATGGCCGCACTAAAAAGGAACGCGATCCGAGAGAGCGATGGTATCAGTTTTCTTTGAAGCCAGCGGCGTCCGCAGCCGGAGAGAATTTTAGGCAGCGGCGACCGTTCACCCCTTCCGAGAATCGGTTTGGAGGCCAGAAAATGCGCTGCAATAGGCCGCGCCAGAAAACGCGGTTTTGAATGCCTTTGCGCGGGCAAGACAGCGGGCGGGCGCTCTCAACGCGATAGCCGGGCGCGTACAGGAACATCAAATTCCCAACCCCGCGCATTTTTCAGGAATGCTTGCATCGGAACAACATGCCGAAACAACGCGCTTCCCCGAGTGCGGAAACGTTCTATGCTCTTCAGGTCGCTTTCGAACAGTGATGATCGCCCTCGTGAGCCTGTGCATCGCCAGCGCGCCAGCGAGCCTCTTAACGCGCGCGATGTGTCACCCCTTCACGGGGCCGGAGAAGACCCGCAGAGCCGCGATGACCGGTTGGATCAGGACGATCAACTCGCCTAAGCGATGCTTGTCGAGGCCAAGATGCCCATTGCGCCTGCCTCTCTGGTGTCGAGACCAAAGTCCCATCGCCGCTATGTCTTGCTTTTCCGAGGCTCTTTTACTAAACAGCGCTGAGACATGAATAAATACATCGCGGAATTCATCGGAACGTTTTTCCTCGTCCTGACGATTGGCTGCACCGGCATCGGCGCGGGGCCGGCCGTGATCGCCCCGCTCGCCATCGGCGCGGCGCTGATGGTGATGGTCTTCGCCGGCGGTCATATCTCGGGAGGGCATTACAATCCGGCGGTCACCCTTGGCGTATTAATTCGAGGCAAGGTGAAGGCAACTGACGTCGTGCCGTACATGATCGCGCAGTTTGCCGGGGCCGCAATTGCTGCGCTGGTGGTGGGCAAATTGCTTCGCGCCGGCATCGCGGTAACGCCAATCACTCCAAAAATTGGTCCCGCTTTGGCGGCGGAATTTCTCTATACCTTTGCGTTGGTCTACGTGGTGCTCAACGCCGCGACCGCGGAAGGCACGTCCGGAAATTCCTTCTATGGTCTCGCCATCGGGATGACGGTGATGACGGGCGCGTTTGCCGTGGGCGACATCTCTGGCGGCGCCTTCAATCCCGCGGTCGCTCTTGGAATTTCGCTGCTTGGCATCTCGAGCTGGAATAACATTTGGATCTATCTCGCGGCGAATTTCGGCGCTGCAATTGTGGCGGCTTTTGTTTTCAACCTGATCAATCCGGCTGCGCAAACGACGCCGATCGCGACGGACGAGCCGCCTTACGAAACGCCGCAGTAAACATTTTTACAGGGCAGCCTTGGGAGCAATACAGAAAACAAACCAAGAAAGATAACAATGGATATCACCAGTTTGATTGTTGATGCAGTCAGCGGCGCGGTCGGAGGCAATGTCGCTGGAGCTGCGATGAAAGAAAAAGTTTGG